>CAZECM010000016.1:3696-51666 GCA_964510785.1 uncultured Cellulomonadaceae bacterium
GGGAAACTCGGTCCCGAGCGCGGCGAGCACGTCGGAGATGCGCATCGTCGCGTGCCGGGAGATGCCCTGCGGCCAGGGCTCGGCGGCGGCGGGCCGGCGCGCCACGGGTGTCGACGGCAGCGCGGGCGAGGGTCGAGGCGCCCGGTGTGGTGCTGGGGCCATCAGGCGTCGGTGCCCGCGACCGCGCCGTCGTCCGACGCGCGCTGGTACCGCACGGGACTCGGGTGGAACGTCATGCGGAACTTGCCGATCTGGACCTCGTCGCCCGCCCGGAGCAGCACGGACTCGATGCGCTCCCGGTTGACGTACGTGCCGTTGAGCGAGCCGACGTCACGCACCACGAAGTCGTCGAGCTCTCGGACGAACTCGACGTGCCGACGCGAGACCGTCACGTCGTCGAGGAAGATGTCGGCCTCCTCCGAGCGGCCCGCGAGCGTGCGCTCGGCGTCGAGCAGGAATCGCGCGCCGGAGCTGGGACCGCGCTCGACGATGAGCAGCGCGGAGGTGCGCGGCAGCGCGGCGACCGCCTCCTTGTCCTCGACGGACAGACCGCGCAGACCCGGGTCCACCTCCACAGGCAGGACGGCTCCGATGGACACCGTCGTGTCCGTCACATGGGGCTGTGCCACGGGGTTCTCGGGCGTCGGCGTCTGCTCGCTCATCGCACCTCAATCATTCGTCTCGACTCGTGCTGCACTCCACCCTATGCGCAGCACGCGGGGTTGCGTAGGTCTACCCGCACCATCGGCACGCACGGCGCCACGGTTGAGGGCTCATCCCTCGTCCGGCACGGGGCTCGCGAAGCGCAGCTCGTGCGGCACGCGCGTGGCGGTCACCTGCAGCTCCTCGGCGGTCGCCACGGACGCGACCGCGCTCTGGCTCCGGACCAGGGACAGCGCACCACCGGGGATCTCGAGAGCCTGCGAGATCGTGTGGGAGTCGCCGATGACGAGCCACACGGCGGGGTTGCCCACGAGGACGCCGTCGACGAGAACTCCGTCCGGTCCGTCGAGGAAGAACGTCTCGGCGGTGACGCGTTGCCCGTCGACCTGCACGGCCTCGGCCCCCGCGTTGCGCAGCTCCGTCAGGATCGTCACGTACGTGGACGCGGTGAGGCTGCGGTGCAGGTCGTTGACGGTCAGCGTGATGCCAGGGCCGACGGCGGGCAACCGACCCGACAGCACCCCTTGCGTCCCGGCCCGCGCCGTCGCCGCCTCGAGGGCGGCCTGCTGCTGGTTCGTGCCGCTCGCGAGCTCGTCACGCGTGCGCTCGAGCTCCGTGACCCGGGTGCGCAGCTCGCGCGAGTGGTCCGTCGTCTCCTCGAGCAGCTGCACGAGGTCGGACTGCCGCAGCGCGGACAGACCGCTCGACTGGGTGTGACGCACCTGGGTCACGAGCGCGAAGCCGAGCAGCGCGCACAGCAGGCCGGCGAGCAGGTGGCTCGCGCTCGCCTGCGGCCGCAGGCTGCGCAGGATGACGCCCCAGGACTCACGCATCGTGGGTTCCGGTCGCTCGTGCGGCTGCGTCTGGGCCATCGCTACGCCTTGAACAGGTGGCGTCGGATCGCCGCGGCGTTGGAGAAGATGCGGATACCGAGGACGACGACGACGGCGGTCGACAGCTGGGTCCCCACCCCGAGCTGGTCGCCGAGGAACACGATGAGCGCGGCGAGCACCACGTTGGACAGGAACGACACGACGAACACCTTCTCGTCGAAGATCCCGTCGAGCTGCGCGCGCAGGCCACCGAAGAGCGCGTCGAGCGCCGCGATGACGGCGATCGGCAGGTACGGCTGGACCCCCGCGGGGACTGTCGGCTCGAGGAGAAGTCCTGCGACCACACCCAGCACCAGCCCGAGCACCGCGATCATGTGCCCTCCTCCTCGTCGTCGGACGGCGGCAGTGGCGCCGCTCGGTCCAGCGTAGGTGCAGCGGCCGCGGGCGCGAGCAGGCTCGGCACGACCTCGACCGTCGAAGAGATGTCGTACACGCCCCGCAGCAGCGCGAGGTGGTCGCGCGCCGCGGTGCCGGCGAAGCGCGTGGGCAGGCGGTCCGGGTCGCCGATCGCCTCGACGACGTAGGGGCCGGCGAGCGGCACGAGGTCGACGAGCACGGCCTGGCCCGCCGAGCGGATCGCCGTCAGTGCCGTGACCCGGATGCCGTTGACGCTCACCGTCTCGGCGCCCGCGGCCCACAAGCCGTTGACGACCACGCGCAGGTCGGAGTCGTGCACGCGCCGGTCGAAGTCCCCCTCCTCGGCGTTGGGGGCGTCCGCGAGCGTCACGCGCACCCCGGGGCCCTGCAGCGCGACGGACCCGGAGGCCCCCTCGTCGATCGCGAGCTGGGCGAGCAGCTCGGGGTCGCTCGCCTCGAGGGCCGCGTGCTGGAGCCGCTGGATCTCGGTGTCGAGAGCGGCGAGCTGCTCCTCGCTCTCGCTCACCTCACGGCTCCGCTGCATGACCTCCTCCTCGAGCACGGCGCGGGCCTGGACGACGGCCGGCTGGGGAGCGCGCAGCGTCGTCGCCGCCGTCACCGTGAGGGCACCGAGCGCGACGGCGAGCACCACGAGCACGACCACTCCCCCGGCCGTGCGTCGCGGGCGGCCCGCCGCGGTCCGTCGTCGGGCGGCCGCCTCGTACCCGGGATCGAGCGGTCGAGCGAGGACGGACGTGAGCAGGCTCATCGAGACGTTCGAGTACCCGGCGGTCTCTCGTGTCGCGCGTGTCCGTGGCGCGGCCTGCGGCTCGCTCCCGGGTTCACGCTCCGGCATGGCTCTCCGCGATCATGCCGTGGCTCCCGGGGCCCGGAGCAGCTCCGACGCCTGGCGCACGTAGAGCAGCGCCGCGATCCAGTACAGGACGATCCCCCACCACGCGAACGCCCAGCCCGCGGCGTGCGCCATGCTGCCCACGGCACCGTCCCACTGTGCGAGCAGCAGCAGCGGGAACGCGTAGAGCAGGGCGAAGGTGCCCGCCTTGCCCACGAAGTGCACGGGGAGCGGTCCGTAGCCGCGTCGCGCGAGCGCGGGCAGCAGGAGCGCGAGGAGCACGTCACGCCCCACGACGACGACGACGAGCCACCACGGCACGACGTCGCGCCATGCGAGCAGCACGAGCGTGACGAGGATGTACAGCCGGTCCGCGGCGGGGTCGAGCATCGCCCCGAGGCGCGAGCCCTGGTCGAAGCGGCGGGCGATCACGCCGTCGAGCCAGTCGGAGAAGCCAGCGAGGGCGAGGACGCCGAGCGCCGCGAGGTCGTATCCCTGGACGATGAGCCACGCGAACACGGGCACGAGGACGAGCCGGGCCACGCTGATCGCGTTCGGCACCGTCCAGATCCGGTCCGGCGCCTGGGTCATGCGCTCGCCAGCACCGCGGTGAGGGCGGCCACGAAGGAGTCGACGTCGTCGGCCGTCGTGTCGAACGAGCACATCCAGCGCACCTCACCGCTCGCGGCGTCCCAGTCGTAGAACCGGAAGTGCTCGCGCAACCGGTCCGCGACCCCGGGGGGCAGCACGGCGAAGACGGCGTTCGCCTGCGTCGCCTGCGTGAGGCGGACACCGGGCAACGGCTCGACGCCGGCCCGCAACCGCGCCGCCATGTCGTTCGCGTGGCGTGCCGAGCGCCACCACAGGTCGCCCGAGTACAGGGCGAGCAGCTGGGCGGACAGGAAGCGCATCTTGGAGCCGAGCTGCATGTCGAGCTTGCGCAGGTAGGTCAGCGTCTGGACCTGCTCGGGGTCCGCGACGACGATCGCCTCCGCCCCCAGGAGGCCGTTCTTCGTGCCACCGAGGCCGACCACGTCGGCGCCCAGGGCGAACGTCGTCTCACCGAGCCCGACGCCGAGGGCCGCCGCAGCGTTCGAGAGCCGCGCGCCGTCGACGTAGAGCTTCATGCCCAGGCCGTGCGCGTGCTCGGCGAGTGCCCGGATCTCGGCCGGCGAGTAGAGCGTGCCGAGCTCCGTGGACTGCGTGATCGCGACGACGCCGGGCTGGACGTGGTGCTCGTCGCCGAAGCCCCAGGCCTCGCGGTCCACGAGCTCGGGCGTGAGCTTGCCGTCCTCGCTCGGCACGGGAAGCAGCTTGATGCCCGCGACCCGCTCCGGTGCACCGCCCTCGTCGACGTGGATGTGGGCCGTCGTCGTGCAGATGACCGCACCCCAGCGGGGCAGCATCGACTGGAGCGCCACCACGTTCGCCCCGGTGCCGTTGAACACGGGGAACGTGTGGACGCTCCCCCCGAAGTGCGTGCGCATCACGTCCTGGAGCGCGGCCGTGTAGTCGTCGGCGCCGTAGGAGCCCTGATGGCCGCCGTTGGCGGCGACGAGCGCCTCGAGCACCTCGGGGTGGACCCCCGCGTAGTTGTCCGACGCGAAGCCGCGCGTGCTGGGATCGTGCAGTGTGGTCACCCGCACAGTCTCCCGCACGCACCGGCCCCGGAAGGCCAGGCCGTGGGCGCGTGGCGCGCCGTCACCCCGTGATGCCCGACGTCGAGGCGACCACGCCCGAGATCTTCCGGGCGAGCGCCTCGTGGAACATCGAGAGCGGGAACTCGTCGGGCAGCACGGCGTCGGTCATCTCCTTGAGCGGACCCGAGACGGGCAACGCGTCGGGACCCTTCGCCCACTGCGAGGCCGGATGCGGCGTGACGGTGCCCGAGACGAGCTCGTACGCGGCGAGCCAGTGCGCGATCTTGGGTCGGTCGATCGAGCGCCAGTACAGCTCCTCGATCTCGGTCCCGAGCGCCAGGACGGCCTCCGGCAGCCGCGGCCAGTCGACCGTGAGGCGGTTGTCGGTCCAGTGCACGACGCCGCGCTGGTGCAACCACGCGAAGAGGAGCTGGCCGCCCAGCCCGTCATAGTTGCGCACCCGCGAACCCGTCACGGCGAACCGGAACACCCGGTCGAAGAACACCGCGTACTGCACGAGCCGCGCGTGGGCGACGCCCTGCGCCTCGAGCGCCACCGACTCGCGGAACGCGGTCAGGTCGCAGCGCAGCTCTTCGAGCGCGTAGAGGAAGAACGGCATGCGCTGCTTGATCATGAACGGGTCGAACGGCAGGTCCCCCCGCATGTGCGTGCGGTCGTGGATGATGTCCCACATCACGAACGTGTGCTCGGCGAGGTGCTGGTCGGCGAGCATGCGCTCGGCGTCCGGCGGGAGCGGCAGCCGTACCGTCGCCGCAGCGGCGCTCACGACCGTGCGGAACCGGGCGGCCTCGCGGTCGGCGAAGATCGCGCCCCACGTGAACGTCGGTACCTGGCGCATCGCGACGGTCTCGGGGAAGAGCACGGCGGAGTTGCTGTCGTAGCCCGCGGTGAAGTCGAGGAAGCGGATCGGCACGAAGAGCTTGTTCGAGTACGCGCCCGCCTCGAGGTCAGCGACGAACTGCGGCCAGATCACCTCGACGAGCACGGCCTCGACCTTGCGGTCCGTGCGGCCGTTCTGGGTGTACATCGGGAACACCACGAGGTGGCGCAGGCCGTCCTCACGGGCCAGCTCGGGCCGGAACGCGACGAGCGAGTCGTAGAAGTCGGGGACGCCGAGCCCCTGCTCGCGCCAGCGCTGCAGGTCCTTGCCGAGCGCGAGGAGGTACTCGTCGTCGTGGGGGAACCGCGGCGCGAGCGTCGCGACGTGACCGGCGATCTGCTCCACGAGAGCCGCAGCCCTGTCGTGCTCGCCCGTGATCGCGCCGTCGGACCCCTGGAGCTCCTGCAGCTCACCGACCGCCGCCTTGAGGTCGAGCCACGCCGCCGAGGAGACGAGCTCCGCCCCGCGCTGCGTGTCACCTGCCGCTGCGGGCTCGTGGCGGGTCGCCCAGACGATGGCGTTGCGGGCGACGACGCGGGCGAGGGGCTCCGCGCTCGCGAGCACGTCGATTCCGAGGACGGCGATCCGACCCGCGCCGCCCACCGTGCCCTCAGCGAGCGCGGCAGCGACCGGGCCGGGTGCGCCCGGGGGTCCGTCGATGCGCAACCAGGCCGCCGCAGGGGGCGTCACGTCGAGCGCGGCCCGCACGCTGAGCTGGGGTGTGCCGGCCCACGCGAGGAGATCGGGCCCCACGACGTCCGCCGCCACGATCGGGTGGCGACCCGCGACGGGTCCCGCTGAGGCGATCCCCGCGTTCGCGAGGAGCGCCGCGGCGCCCTCCCCCACACCCGCACCGTCGAGGAGCACGACGGCTCCCGCGCCCCTGCCGAGCGGTACCGATCCAGCCTCCGGGCCGACGACGACGACATCGGCCGCCGCGGGATCCGACACGATCTGGAAGCCGTGCGTCGTGAGCTCCGCCGCGAGTGCCGCGGCGCCCGGGAGCGCCGGCCCGTGGGGCAGCCCTGCGAGGTGGACGGTTCCGAACAGCGCCATTGCTGCCTCCTTCGGGGAACGGGGTGGGGCGAGTGTTACTGCACGGTACGGATCTACTGCACAGTACGTTTCCGCCCCGCTCCCCCGCAACGCCCCCACGAGGGAGAAGATCCCGGAGACGACGAAACGGCGGGCGGGGAAGGATCCCCGCCCGCCGCTCCGTAGGTCGCTACTTGCTGACGGCGTTCTTCAGGACGGAGCCAGCGGAGATCTTGACGCCGAAGCCGGCAGGGATCTCGATCGACTCGCCCGTACGGGGGTTGCGGCCCGTGCGCGCGGCGCGCTCGACGCGCTCGACACTGAGCAGACCCGTCAGCTTGACGGCCTCGCCCTCGGCGAGCGAGGACACGAGGATCTCCTGCAGTGCGGTCACGGCGGCGTCAGCCTGCGTCTTGTTCAGGCCAGCCTTCTCGGCGATCGCGGCCACGACGTCGCTGCGGTTCAGTGCCATGGAAAAGCTCCTTCGGATCGTGCGGTCGACTTTCGACCGCCCACGGAACTATAAGGGTCCGAGAGCCGCGTCATTGCACCGATCTGGGCGCGTGTCGCACCGTGAGATCAAGAAGCCTCGCGGCACGTGCGGCACAGACCGAACAGCTCGAGGGTGTGAGAGATGTCTGAGAAGCCGTGCTCGGCGGCCATCGCGTCCGCCCAACGCTCCACGCTCGGGCCGTCGATCTCGACCGCCGTACCGCAGCTCCGGCACACGAGATGGTGGTGGTGCGCCTTGCGCTCGCACAGCCGGTAGAGCGCCTCGCCGTCGGCCGCGAGCAGCATGTCGACCTCGCCCGCGTCGCTGAGCGCCTGGACCGCGCGGTAGACGGTCGCCAGTCCCACCGTCGAGCCTTGCGAGCGCAGCAGGTCGTGCAGCTGCTGGGCGCTGCGGAACTCGTCGAGACCGGAGAGCAGGTCGAGGATCTCGACGCGCTGGCGGGTCTGCCGCTGCCGGACGGTCACCAGGCACTTCCTCCCCACTCGTCGGGCGTACGCCGCCCATGCTACGTCGGAGCACCCTCCGGGTGCGGAACGCCCCCGGGAGTGCCACGGTGGAACGAGGCCGTGAACTGCGCGGCCACCATCGTGAGAGGACCCGCCACCATGGCCAGCAAGCGGCTGCCGAAGTACACCGTCCCGTCGCTCACGCCCACCGAGGGTGCCAAGGTCGCCGAGGTGCTCCAGGGCAGGCTCAACTCCCTCAACGACCTCGCGCTCACGCTCAAGCACGTGCACTGGAACGTCGTCGGCCCGCACTTCATCGCGGTCCACGAGATGATCGACCCCCAGGTGCTCGCCGTGCGGTCGATGGTCGACGCGATCGCCGAACGCATCGCGACCCTCGGCGTGGCCCCCGTGGGCACCCCAGGCGCGCTCGTCGCTGCCCGCACGTGGGAGGACTACCCGCTCGGACGGGCCTCGACGACCGATCACCTCGCCGAGCTCGACAAGGTCTACGTCGGTGTCATCACGTCCCACCGCGAGGCCGCGGACGCCGTGGCGGACCTCGACGACGTCACGAACGACCTGCTCATCGGCCACCTCCACGAGCTCGAGCTCTTCCACTGGTTCATCCGCGCCCACCTGGAGTCGGCCGGTGGCTCCCTCAAGAGCTGAGGGGTCGACGACGGCGGGGGTCCCGCTGGCTCCGCGCCGCCGCTCGGTCCTCACGCGGGGCATCGCGACGGCCGCGCTCGCCACCTTCGTCCTGGCGGGGGCCACCGGCCTCTTCGGTGAGCGCACCGCCGTGGTCAGGGCCGTCGACGCCGAAGGCCGCTCGCTCGCCGTGACCTTCGCCCCCGTGGCGCGCGGGGGGCTCGACGTCCCGTGGCGGGTCGAGCTCGAGGACCCGCGCGGGCTGCCGGACCAGGTGGTGCTCGCCGTCGACCCGACGTACTTCGAGATCTTCGAGAGCCAGCGCTTCTTCCCCGAACCCGCGCAGGAGGCGCGCGACGGCGACACCTGGCAACTCACCTTCGACACGACCGGCGCGACGTCGCTCGTGGTCAGCTACGACGCGTACGTCCAGCCGCGGTTCACGGGCGGACGACGCGGCGCCGTCGCCGTCGTCGACGAGTCCCGACCACCCCTGGCCGTGCACTTCCGCACCGCCCTCATGCCCTGAGAGGCCCCACCATGGAAGTCGTCGTCCGCGCCCTCGTCGTGTTCGTCTTCCTGTGGATCGTGACACGGATCGTCGGCCGCGCCACGCTCGGGGAGCTGAGCACCTTCGAGCTCGTCCTGTTCATCACGATGGGCGACCTCGTCCAGCAGGCGGTCACGCAGCAGGACTTCACGGTGACGTCGGCCGTGCTCGCGGTGGGAACGTTCACCCTGCTCACGATCGTCGTGTCGTGGATCAACGCACGGGTGCGCGCGTTGCGGCCGATCACGCACGGCGAGCCCGTCGTCGTCGTCCTCGACGGCCAGCCGCTCGTGGGCACGATGCGCACCGAGCGCCTGTCCCTGGACGACCTGCTCGCCGCGGCACGTACCGAGAGCATCGAGAACATCGGCGACATCCGTCTGGCGGTGCTCGAGGCCAACGGTCAGCTCAGCTTCTTCACGGGCGACCGTGCGCCGGAGGGCGCGAGCGAGAAACCGGCGGCGGGATGAGCGCTCTCGAGGTGGGACGGGTGACGATGCGCCACCCGGAGAAGGTCATGTACCCGTCGACCGGGACCACGAAGGGCGAGCTCGTCGCGTACCTCACCGCCGTCGGGCCGGCGCTGCTCGCCCAGCTGCACGACCGCCCCGTCACGCGGGTGCGGCTGCCCGACGGTGTGGACGGTGAGCGCTTCTTCGAGAAGAACGTCCCTCGTGGCGCCCCGGACTGGCTGCGCCACCAACGTCTCCACGCGGCACCCGGCGGGCCGGACGAGGGCAAGGAGGTCGACCTGCCCTTCCTCGACGACCTCGACGGGCTCGTCTGGGCGCTCAACCTCGGAGCCCTCGAGCTCCACACGCCCCAGTGGCGGGTGGGGCCGCGCGGGGGCGTGCGACGACCGGACCGGTTCGTGGTCGACCTCGACCCGGGACCGCCCGCGGGTCTCGTAGAGTGTGCCGAGGTCGCGCGGCTCGTCGCCGAGCGGCTCCGCGCCGACGGGCTCGAACCGGTGCCCGTGACGTCGGGCAGCAAGGGGCTGCAGCTCTACGCACCGCTCGACGGACGCGCGGACGTGATGGCCGTCCACGCCTACGGCCGGGACCTCGCGCGGTCGCTCGCGGCCGAGCACCCTGAGCTGATCTTGTCCCAGTCGAGCCGCGAGCAGCGCGCGGGCCGCGTGTTCATCGACTGGTCGCAGAACCATCCCGCGAAGACGACGATCAGCCCCTACTCCTTGCGCGCGCGCGAAGGACCGAACGTCGCAGCCCCGCGCACGTGGGACGAGCTCGACGACCCCGGACTGAGCCAGCTCGGCTACCCCGAGGTCATGGCCCGACTCGCCGAGCGCGGCGACCTCTACCCGTGGGACGCCCCCGCCCGGAGCCTCCCTGACAGATTCCGTTAAGACTGCCTCCTAGCGTGCTCGGAAGGTGACTCGTGCTCCGGCGCCCCACCGGCCCGGACCCAACCTTGAGGAGCATGTTGATGCAGTCCAGCCCTGTCCCGATGCCGAGACTCTGGCAACGACCCGCCGCGCTGATCGTGCTGTGCGTCGGTGCTCTCGTCCTCGCGTTCGGCCACCAGCCCGGTGCGATCGCCAAGTCCCCCAAGCCGCACACCACGCGCGTCTCGGTGACGACCGGCGGCTTCCACCCGGGTCACGGCTCGAACCACCGGCAGCGCGCCGGGGAGCGCCGCACGGTCAGCGCGAACGGGCGATTCGTGGTCTTCGAGGGGTACTCCCCCCTCGTCAAGGGCCAGAAGCAGCTCGAGAACCAGATCGTCCTGCGCGACCGTAAGCTCGGCACCACGACGCTCGTCTCGAAGAGCTCGAAGGGCAAGAAGGCGAACGCCTCGAGCCAGAACCCGCAGATCTCCGCCAACGGCCGCTGGGTGACCTTCGACTCCACGGCGACGAACCTCGTCCCCCGCGACACCAACGGGGTGCGTGACGTGTTCCTGCACGACACGAAGACGGGCAAGACGACGCGCGTGAGCGTCAGCAGCGCCGGCAAGCAGGTCAAGGGCACCTACGGCAGCTCGGCCCCCTCGCTGAGCGCCAACGGCAGGTACATCGCCTACGGTTCCGACGCGGCCGGCCTCGCACCGGGCGACAGCACGGGCAGGCAGGTCTACGTCTACGACCGGGTCAAGAAGAGTACCGAGCTCGCGAGCATCGGCGTCGACGGCGTCCCGATGCACGCGATGGACTTCACGTCCGTGAGCGCGGACGGCAACGTCGTGGCGTTCGTCTCCCTGCACCGCAACTCGAACCCGCTGATGTACGTGCGCGACCGCAAGGCACGGACGACGACGACGTACATGCCGGACGACCGGCACCGGGTCTACAGCCCGTCGGTGAGCTCCGACGGCCGGTACATCGCCTTCCGGACCAACGCCCCGCTCGACCCGAAGGACACCAACGGGGCCGAGGACGTCTACGTGCTCGACCGCACCACGGGCAGGCACACCCTGGCGAGCAAGTCCTCTGCCGGGCACGTCGGCAACGGCCGGAGCGTCGACCCGACGATCAGCGCGAACGGTCGCCACGTGGTCTTCCAGTCCTACGCGAACAACCTCGTCGCGAAGGACACCAACAAGTCCTCCGACGTCTTCCGCCACGACCTGCGCACCGGAAAGACGATCCGCGTCAGCGTGCGCAGCAACGGCAAGCAGATCACGGTCGACTCCTACACCGGCTCGATCAACGCCAACGGTCAGCACGTCGTCTTCGAGTCGCACGGCAGCAACATCGCCAAGCAGACGACGGGGTCCTGGGGCCAGGTCTACGCCCGCGCGCTGGACGGCAAGCTCCCGGCCCTCATTGCCAAGACCAAGAAGTTCTCCTCCAAGGTCAAGCCGGGCAAGGCTCTCACGATCAAGACCGTGGGCATCGCCAAGGGACAGAAGCTCACCGTGAAGTGGAAGCCGAGCAAGGCGACCAAGGGCAAGACGGTCACGCGTACCGTCAAGGTCACCAAGAACCGGATCAAGGTGAAGAGCCCTCGCAAGGGCACCTACACGGTCACCGTGACCTACGACCGGTTCCAGCTCGCGAAGAGAACCGTGCGCGTGGGGTAGTCAGCCGTCGAGCCAGACGCGCCGCGGCGGCAGGAGTGCCTCGAGCTCCGCCCAGATCTCCTCGGGCAGGACGGCACTTGCCGACTCCACCGTCGCGGCGACGCGGTCCGGGTGGCTCATCCCCACGATCGTGGTCGCGAAGCGCGGGTCCCGCGTCGAGAACTGCAGCGCCGCGGTGCGCAGGTCCGTGCCGTGCGCTTCGCACACCGCGCTCATGGCACGGGCGGCCTCGACGAGCTCCGGTGGCGCCTGCCGGTAGCCGTAGCTCGAGCTACCGGGCTTGGCGAGGATGCCCGCCCCGTAGACGGCGGCGTTGAACACGGCCATGCCCTGACCGAGGGCCTGGTCGATGATGCCGCCGGCGCTGCGGTCGAGCAAGGACCACCGCGAGTGGGTGAGCAGGACGTCGAAGACGCCGAGGTCGAGGTACTGCGCCATGACCCGCGAGTCCCCGCCGGCCAGGCCGATCGAACCGATCTCGCCCGCCTCCCGCAGCGCGACGAGCGTGTCGACGGCGCCCCCGGGAGCGGTGATCTCCTCGAAGGGGTGGAACTCGGGGTCGTGCAGGTGCACGAGCGGGAGCTCGTCGAGACCGAGCCGCTCCCGGCTCTCGGCGATCGAGGCGTGCACCCTGGCACCCGAGTAGTCGGAGCCGCGTGGGTCGACCTTGGTCAGGACGAGGAAGTCCTCCGGTAGCCCGCCCGCCGCGGCTAGGGCACGACCGATGCGGCGCTCGCTCTCACCGTCGCCGTAGCCGTTGGACGTGTCGAGCGCCCTGATCGGGCTCGCCAGCGCCGCCTGGGCCGTGGCGACGCCCTCGGTGGCAGGCTCGACGTGACCGAACGGGCTGCCGCCCACGGTCACGGCGGTGATCGTGAGTCCCGTGGTGCCGACGGGCCGGTGCCAGTCGGCGGGCAGGGTGTTCGTCGTCGTCATCATCGTCCTCCATGGCATGTTCGAACGCGAGTGTCCTGGGACCAAGTACCAGGCTATGGCCCGCAAGCTCTTCGTAGCGTAGGGGTGTCTTCGTCGGAGGAAGGACCACCATGCCCCACGCCCTCGTCGTCTACGAGTCCATGTTCGGCAACGGCCATCGCGTCGCGGTGCAGGTCGCCGAAGGGCTTCGCCAGGGCGGCTGCGAGGTCGAGCTCGCCCGCGTGCTCGACGCTCCCGCGCGCCCCGAGGTCGACCTCCTCGTGGTCGGCGGACCCACCCACGCGCTCGGGATGAGCCGCCGCGCGACACGGGCCTCCCGACCCTCGCACGTCTCGACGGCGTCGGACCGGGAGCGGGTGGCCGCGGAGCCGGATGCGGACACGGGGCCGGGGGTCCGGGACTACCTGCGCACGCTCGACATCGCTCCGGGTCAGGCGGTCGGCGTCTATGACACGCGCGCCACGAAGCCCGTACCGACCGGGGCGGCCCGGGCGATCGCACGACGCATCGTGGCGCTCGGGGCGGAGCTCCTTACGCCCGCGCAGGCGTTCCAGGTGCTCGCCACGACGGGACCGCTCGCGGACGGCGAGGAGGACCGGGCGCTCACGTGGGGCTCGGAGCTCGCCGTGGAGCTCGCACGAAGGACTCAGCCGGCCTCGAGCGACTCCCCGGCGGCGAGCCGCACATAGCTCGTCCCGGTACCCGGGCCCTCGGGACCGAGCAGCCGGTCCATCAACCCGAGCCCGCGTTCGCTGAGCAGCGCGTCGTGGATCGCGAGCGTCCGCCGTGGTGCGACGGCGCGGATCCAGTCGATGAGCTCAGCGACCTTGAGCCACGGTCCGTGCAGCGGGACGCACAGCAGCTCGACGGGCACGCCCGGCATCGTCAGCGCGTCCCCGGGGTGGAAGACGGCGCCGTCGACGAGGAAGCCGACGTTGCGGATACGGGGGACGTCGGGGTGGATCTCGGCGTGCCACTCCCCCACGGCCCGCACGGTGAATCCCGCAGCCTCGAGCTCCTCGGGATCCTCGACCGCGTGCATCCGCCCGTACGGCGCCTCGAAGGCGTCCTCGAACGCGGGGTTGGTCCACACCTGCAGGTCGGGGTTCGCCGCGAGGGCCGCACGGAGCCCGACCTGATCGACGTGGTCCGGGTGCGCGTGGGTGACGAGCACGGCGTCGGCCCCTGCCAGCACCCCGGGTTCCGTCCACACCCCCGGGTCGATGACGAGCGTGCGTCCGTCCTTGACGAGGCTCAGGCAGGCGTGGCCGTGCTTGACGACGTCCATCAGAGCGCCGCCGGGTCCGCCCGGAGGTCGAGCTCTCGCGCGGCCGCGGAGATCTGACGTGCGAGCGCGAGGTCGCGCCGCGAGAGTCCTTCGATGTCGTGCGACACGAGCCGCACGGTGACCGTGGCGTACCGAAGGTCGACGTCGGGATGGTGGTTGGCCGCCTCGGCGAGCTCGGCGATCGCCTCGATGAGCTCGACCCCGGCCGCGAACGAGTCGGTCCGGAACAGGGCGACCGCACCAGGGCCGACGGCGCGCCAGTCGCCGGTGCCTTCGTCGTCACCGAACTCCTGTGCCGAGATGCCGTCGCCAGCCATGCCTCGACCGTACTCCGGCGCAGGTCACACCGCTCGCTGCTAGCGTGGCTGGGCCCTCGCTCCGTGCTGCCCGGAGGCCATCATGCACCAGTCGGTCCCCGCCGAGCGGGTCCGCTCGCTCGTCACCACGGGCGAGCTCGCCGAGCTCGCCACGCTCATGCGCTCGCTGTCGCCGAAGGAAGCGGTGGCGACGGTGCGGGCCCTGCCGAGCCGGGATGCCGCGATCGCGTTCCGACTCCTCGGCAAGGACGAGTCCGTCACCGTGTTCGACTGGCTCGGTCCTGCGGCCCAGGCGGAGCTCGTGGCCAGGCTCGGACACACCGAGATCGCGGACGTGTTCGCGGCCCTCGATCCCGAGGAGCAGGCGTGGCTCCTCGACGAGGTGCCCGCGAAGGTCGCCAAGCGGCTGCTGAGCTCCCTCCCCGCAGAGGAGCTCGACGCTGCGATGGTGCTGCTCGGCTACCCCCACGGCTCGATCGGTCGCCGGATGGCCCCACAGGTGCTGCGGACCACCTCGGCGGAGACCGTCGCCGAGCTGCTCGCAAGGGTGCGCGCGAGCAGCGGAGACACCGCGACGCTCACCCACCTGCCGGTGCTCGCCGCAGATCGCACCCTGGTGGGCATGGTCGACACCCTCGCGCTGCTGCGCCACGCGCCCGACACCCCGGTCGGTGCCGTCATGGACCCGAAGCCCGTCTTCGTCCACACCGAGGACGACGCCGAGCAGGTCGCCCGGCACGTGCTCGACGACGGCGAGCTCCTGCTGCCCGTCGTCGACCGCGAACGTCGGCTCGTCGGGGTGCTGCCCATCGCCGACGCCGCGCGCATCGACCGCCTGGCCGTCGCGGAGGACCACGCGCGCGCCGGGGCGAGCGAGCCGCTACGGCTGCCCTACCTGCTCAACCCGGTCCGCACCGTGACCCGGGCGAGGATCGTGTGGCTGCTCGTGCTCGCGGTGTCCGCGGTTCTGACCGTGCAGGTGCTCGAGGTGTTCGAGGCCACGCTCGCCAGTCAGGTCACCCTCGCGCTCTTCGTGCCGCTCCTCATCGGGATCGGGGGCAACACCGGCTCGCAGGCCGCCACGACGGTGACACGGGCCCTCGCGATCGGCGACGTCCGGCTGCGGGACCTCGGGCGAGTCGCGTTCAAGGAGGTCCGCACGGGACTGCTTCTCGGTGTCATCCTCGCCACGCTCGCCTTCGTCGCGGCCTCCGCCCTCTACGGCCGCGGCATCGGCACGGTCGTCGCCCTCACGCTGCTCCTGAACTGCCCGATCGCGGCGACCGTCGGTGGGGTGGTGCCGCTCGTGGCACGCGCGTGCCGGGTGGACCCCGCCGTCTTCTCGACGCCGTTCATCTCCACGTTCTGCGACGCGACGGGACTGCTCGTCTACTTCACGGTGGCGATCAACGTGCTCGGACCGTAGCTCAGGAGGCCCTCGACAGGATGAACACCGGGATGACACGCTCGGTCTTCTCCTGGTAGTCCGCGTAGGGCGGGAAGGCATCGACGGCGCGCGACCACCACTCCTCCCGCTCGGCACCCTGCGCCTCGTGGGCGACGTAGTCGTGCCGCTGCGTGCCGTCCTGCAGCTCGACCTCGGGATGGGACAGGAGGTTGAAGTACCACTGCGGGTGGGTCGGCGCACCGCCGCGCGAGGCGACGACGGCGTACTCGCCCTCGTGCTCGACGCGCATGAGCGCCGTCTTGCGCAGCGCCCCGGTCCGCGCGCCCCTCGTCGTCAGGACGATGACCCGCCTGCCATCGAGGGTGAGCCCCGCCGTCCCGCCGGAGCTCTCGATGAGCTCGGCCTGCTTGCGGGCCCAGTCCGAGGTGCTGGGCAGGTATTCGCCGTCGAGGGGCATGGCTCTCCTTGGGGATGTGGGTGACGAGATCCTCAACCGCTGCGGGGGGCTCGCCTGTTCCCTTCCGCCGTGAGAATGTGCATTTTCACGGTCACCCGGCCTAGGGAACCCCCCGGCTCTTCCCTAGCATCGCCCCATGAGCGGCCAGCACGAGCCAGCGGTCACCAGGCGCCCCGCCGAGATCGCCGGACTGACGCCGGGCTACTTCGCGGGCGTGATGGCCACGGGCATCGTCTCGATCGGCGCGCAGCTCAAGGGCCTCGTGCTGCTCGCCTCGATCCTGTTCTGGCTCGCCCTCGCGTTCTACGTGATTCTCCTCACGCTCAACGTCTGGCGTTTCCTCGCGTTCCGCGAGCACCTGGCCGACGACTTCCATGACCCGGGGCGGGCGTTCGGCTTCTTCACGTTCATCGCAGCCACGAATGTGCTCGGTGCGGCTCTCGTCGGGACGGGCAGAGTTGCGATCGCGTCGGTGCTGCTCGGTGTCTCGGTACTCGTATGGCTCGCGCTGGGCTACGTCATACCGTGGACGTCCGTGCTCGGCAACCAGCGGCGTCCGATGCTCGACACGGCGAACGGGACGTGGTTCATCTGGGTCGTGGCGAGCCAGTCGATCGCCGTCGTCGCCGCGGGACTCGAACCGGTCTATCCCCATCTGCGCAACGAGCTCGCGATCCTCGCGGTGTTCGCCTGGTCGGTGGGCGTCGTGCTCTACGCGGCGTGCGCCGTCTTCGTGGCGCTGCGCGTCATGCTCTACCCGCTCGAGCCGCGCCACCTCGACCCGCCGTACTGGGTATCGATGGGCGCCATAGCCATCACGATCGTCGCGGGAGCGCGCATCGTCGAGATGGAGGACGCGCCCATGATCGACGTGACGCGCGACCTCATCGCGGGCATGTCCGTCATGTTCTGGGCCTTCGCGACGTGGCTCATCCCCGTGCTCGTGGCCGCCGGGGCGTGGCGGCACTTCGTGCACCGCATCGCGTTGCGGTATGTCCCCACGATGTGGAGCCTCGTGTTCCCTCTGGGCATGTACTCCGTGGCGGGCATCTACCTCGGGCGCGCTGACAAGCTGCCCGTCGTGGAGGCCGTGGGGACGCACTGGTTCTGGGTCGCGCTGCTCGCCTGGGCGCTCACGGCCGCCGGGCTCGTGCGGAACCTCGCGAGCATCGCGCGGTCACGGACTCCGTAGTCGGTCGGGCACTCACCGGGGCCACACCCTGCGAACCTGGTGAGCAACTCTTACCAGACCTCAGCGGGTGGCGAGTGCCTTCTCCGTGCGCGGCTGGTCCGGTCGAACCACCCACCACAGGAAGGAAAGGCCGGCAGCGGCGACGCTCACCCCGAGGCCAGCGCCGATCGCCGCACTCGCGAGCAGGTTCTCCACTCCTGCACCTGCCTCGTGACGCATGACGGCAACGGCGGCCATGCCGGCGACGGCCGAGGCGAGGACGGCCGCCACCACCCGGAAGAACCGAGTGCGACGATCGGGGTCGGAGGAGGTGAGCCACGCGCCACGGCGCCGCCAGGCGAAGACCACGAGCACGGCCAGGCCGACGCCGGTGCTGAGGTGCTGGAGAAGGCGATCCCCCGTCAAGGACCCGACGACGTCGCCGCGCAGCACGGCAAGGTGCTGCACGACCCACCCGTCGCTGTCGGTGAACGAGTCCCAGACCACGTGGGTCAGGAGGCCGAGTGCGAGCGAGAGCACGAGCCACACGAGCCACACGAGCCACAGCGGCCTGGGCGCCCGCCGGGTGTCCTCGACGCCGGTCTCCGCTGGCAGCGCCCACCGAACAGGCCTCTCGCAGAACGCCAGGACGAGGTAGAGGGCGAGAGCCACTGGTGCGGCGACGCTCACCACCCCGGGCCAGCCGTGCGTCGTCGTGGCGTTGAGGAGCGGTTCCCACCAGGACTGCGCGCTGACGGGGATGCGCAGCCCCCTAAGGAAGTACGGCACGTCAGGCGCGAGGGCCCCCGCCACGAGCGCCAAGGGCACGAACGGCCCGCGCATCAACGGCAGGACCGCCGCGGGATGGGCAAAGGTCAGCGGCAAGCAGACCAGCCCCGAGCCGACACCATGCCGTCAGCGCACCGTTCCGCGCACGGCCGTGTGGTTGGCCCCCTGCATCGAGGAGTTCGACAACCCCTTGCGCGACTGGACGAAGGCATCGTCCTCGCGCATCTCGAGCGCCGTCGCCTCGGTCTCCGACTCGTGGTGGTGCCGCTTGTCGGAGTTGCGGTAGCGCATGTAGATGATGCCGTAGAAGACGGGGCCGGCCAGCAGGAACAGCAGGCCGAGCCCGCGGCCGTCCTCGTCCCCGCCGTCTGCGGCGAGCACCTGGGCGACCGGGAGGACCAGATCGGTGATCTCGAGCATCAGCCACCTACCAAGAAGATGATGACGGCAATCACTGTGCCGACGACCTGTGCGATCGCCGACGCAGTCACGAGGCGCAGCTGGTTGATGGGGACAGAGCCCATCGTCTCGCCCGTGCGCGCGTTGACGGCGACGTAGTGCAGCTGCGCGCGACCGTTGGACTTGACCTGGTGGTAGCTGTAGAGCCACACCGGCAGGTACGCGGAGACCCAGCGCTGCCCGGCCACCGTGACCTGCTCGTTGTCCCAGCGCACCCCGCGGTCGTAGAACTTGAGGCTCGGGATGGCCTGGTGCCGCGCGATGTCCTGCGCCTGGGCGAGCACGATCGGCGTGAGCGCATCCAGGTTCGTGTCGCGCCGCTCCGAGGTGAAGCCCCCGAGGTAGTTGGAGTCGTACGCGACGGCGTTCTCGACGTCGAACGGCATGATCGAGTTGATGATGTTGTTCGTCGCCGCGGACGTCCGGCTGAGCCGCTCGCTCGAGGACTCGACCGTGAGGTCGTTGACGTGCAGGTCGAAGTCCCGCGCGACGTCGTACAGGTCGGCGTCGTAGCGCCGCTCCGTATTGTCACCGACCTTGACGGTGTAGCTGCGCGTCTGGTGCTCGCCCTGGCCCGTGAACGTCGCATGGGCGTTGACGTCCACCACCATGTAGGGCAGGTAGATCCCCATGACGTTCTCGGGGTTGAACTCCGCCCGGAACGTGCGGTGGGCGTAGAACCGTCGCTTGCCGACGAACTCGGCGATGCGCTTGACGGCGTCCTCCTTGGACAACCGGAACGGCAGCACCATGTCCGGCACGGCCCCGTTGGGGATCTGCTGGTTCATGGACAGCACGTTGCGGCACCAGTGGCACCGGGCCTGTGTGCCGTGGTCGGTGTCGATCACCACCTCGGCGCCGCACGCGGAGCACTTGAAGGTCAGCACCACGTCGGTCGAGGGGATGATGTCCGCCGAACCGGACCCCATGACCGTGCCGCGCAATGCGCCGATGCCCTTGTCGAGACCGAAAGCCTCGTTCATGTTCGAGCCCTGCCACTCGAAGCGGCAGAACCCGCAGCGAAGGTTGCCCGTGGCGGGGTTGAGCGAGATGTCGGTCGCGCCGCACCGGGCGCACTTGGTCAGCCCGTCCTTGGCATCCGCATCGGTCCGGATGGTCTGCGGTCCGCTGGGTGGCTCGAGTCCCGGCAGGCCGCCGTCGTCGACGGGTTCGACCGCCGACGGCGACGCGCCGTGCGTGGACGTTGCTGGTTCCGGAGCCTGTCCGCTCACCGGGTCTGTCTGCGACATTCCCCGCCCCTAGAGACCGAGCACCTTGGCCTTGGCAGCGTCGAAGTCTTCTTGGGTGATCAGTCCCTGGTCGAGCAACGACTTGAGCTGGGTCAGCTTGGCGACCGGGTCCTCGGCGGCTGCCGCGGGGGCCGCGGCGGCCTCGGGAGCCGGTGCCGGTGCCTCCTGCTGGTGTGCCGGTGGCGTGTTCGGCTGCTGCAGCCCGCTCGCGGCACCGGCCGCGGCGTTGAGCCCCATGCCGAGGATCGCCATGTTCGCGCCGCCGCCCATGCCGCCTTCGCTCTCGCCTGCGGCCTGGATACCCCGGGCTGCGGCCTGCTGCAGGAACGAGTTCCCGCGGGCACCACCGAGCGCGTCGGCCTTCTTGACGTCGCTGAGGAGTGCGCGGGTGTCCTCGTCGTACTCGATCGAGGCGATCGCGACCTTGACGATCGTGATACCGCGGTCGGACGTCCACTGGTAGCCGTCCTCGACGGCCTGACCGAGGGACTGCGCGAAGCCGAGCGCGTCACTCTGGATCCGCGTGATGCGGTTCCCCTTGGACGGGTCGTTCGTGTAGATCGAGAACGCGGGAGCGAGCGAGCTCACGACCTCGTTGAAGAGCTGCGTCGCGGCGTCGTTGTCGAGGTCCGTGAAGTCGAACACCCGCGGGCTCGCCGAGTAGTACGCGAGGGGCACGAAGCCCTTGACGAAGAGGATCGGGTCCACGATGCGCAGCGTGTACGTGCCGCGGGTGACGGCACCGACCTGGGCACCGAGGTACGCGTCGTCCCAGTAGATCTCGGACTGGGTGCCGAAGCGGTTGTTCGGGATCTCCTTGAGGTTCACGTAGAACGCGAGCTGCTGCGAGCCGGGCTGGCCGCCGAACTTGAAGCGTTCCCACGACATCTTGACGGTCGAGCTCAGGATGCCGTCGCCGGCGAAGATCGACTGGGCGTTGGGGTCCTGCGAGTCCCAGATGAAGCCGCCGGGCTCGCCGACGAAACCGGTGATCTGGCCGTCCTGGAACGTCACGAGGCCGTAGCCCTCGGGGACGACGATGCGGCTGCCGTTCGTGATGATGTTCTCGGAGCCCTTGGTGTTGGAGCCACGCCCCGCGTTCTGCCCCTGGGGCACGGCCGGGAAGATCGCCGCCGTCGGCGACAGGCCAGCGGGCGGGACCAGGAAGTCCTTCCACTGGTCGGCGAACATGCCGCCGATCGCTCCGCTAAACGCCTTGATGAACCCCATCGGTACCCCTCCGTCTGGTCGCCGCCCGCATCGTTGTCGATCGGACGCCATCCCGGCCGCCGCCCGAGGTGACGCTGCGGTGACCTGGGACGACTACCTGGCGAACGAGCGTCACGATACAGGTGAGCAGGTGTCGAGCGGCAGGCCTTGCGATGAACGACTCGTCTCCGCCGCAATCCCACGCCGAAACCCGGGCAAGTTTCACCCTGTCACTACGTGCGCCGCGTCGACACGACCCCGCTCGCGATCGTCTGCCACAGCACCGTCGCCGCGTCGTGGGCAGGCAGCGACGCGTCCTCGCGGGCCTCGGACGCCGCGTAGACGAGCGCCCAGATCGATCGCTCGACCCATGCCGCGGGCAGCAGCGGATCGAGCACCCCCTCGCGCTGGCCGCGCTTGATCAGTGCGAGCACCGGGCCCTCGCCGTCGGCGAGCTCGACCACGGAGGGCGTCTGCACCACGGTGACGTCGCCGAAGAGGAAGCGGATGCACTCCCCGACGGCGAGGTACCCGTCCACGACCCGCCGCAACGCCTCGACGACGGTGCCCTCGTCGACCGCCGCGTTCCCGGTCGCCAGCACGATCTGCTCCACGCAGTGCTCCACCACCGCGGCGTGGAGCTCGTCACGACCCGAGAAATGACGGTGAACCGTGGTGCGGTGGGTCCGCGCGGCGGCCGCGATGTCGGCCAGGGTCGCGTCGCGGTCGCGAACCCATGCGCCGACGGCGGCCTCGAGGATCGCCCGTCGGGTCCGTTCACGGGCTGAGGATGTTGCCGCAGGCGCTCCCACCACGCAGACGCTAGCCGCGCGAAGCGCGCACTGCAACATTGCTCTTGCACAATGCGACATCGATGTAGCATCGTGGTGCGATGGAACCAGCGCTCTCCTCGTCGACTCGAGCCCTCCTCGTCGCAGGGGCCGTCGCCGCCGTGCTCTTCGTCGTCGTCTTCACCGTCGAGGGTGCGACCCGGCACGGCTACAGCGCCGCGCGGCAGCCGGTCAGCGCGCTGGCGCTGGGTCCGCGAGGCTGGCTGCAGATCACCAGCTTCGTGGTGGCCGGTACCGGGTTCGCCGCGTTCGCCCTGGGCGTGCGGGCGGTCCTTCGAGGAGGAGGTGCGGCGAGCTGGGGCACGGCGCTGCTCCTCGTCTTCGCCGTCGGGCTCGTCGCCTCGGGCTTGTTCGTGATGGACCCGATCCCGCCGCCCGGCGAGGACCCGGTAGGGACGAGCACCTGGCACGGGGTACTTCACGACGTCGCAGGCCTGGTGGTCTTCACGACGCTCCCCGCGGCCGCCGTCGTCCTGAGCACACACTTCTGGTCCGTGCCCGGCCTGCGCTGGCTCGGCGTCGTCTCGCTCGTCGCGGGCATCACGTGCGCTGCGGCCTTCGTGGCCTTCTCCGTCGCCCTGGAGACGGGTGGTGCATCGGCCGGTGTGCTGCAACGGATCTCGATCGTCGTCGGCTGGAGCTGGATCGCGCTCGTCGCGGTCGCGCTCCTGACGGCTCAGCAGGACGGTGCGCGGTGACGGGCCTGTTGCGACATCGCGGCATCAACTACGACACCGGCACGCGCTACGCACCGGACGTCGACTCACGGCCGGACTGGTCCCCGGCGCTCATGCGGCGCCATCTGACCGTCATCCAAGACGAGCTGCACGCCAACGCCGTGACGGTGTTCGGCTCGCACGTCGACCGGCTCGTCGCCGCTGCCGAGCACGCGCTGGGCCTCGGGCTCGAGGTCTGGGTCCAGCCGCGGCTGCCCGACGCCACCGTCAGAGCGACTCTCACCCAGCTCGACGCCCTCGCCGTGCAGCTCGAGACCCTCCGTGGGTCCGCTGCACCGCTGCGGCTCACGGTCGGCTGCGAGCTCACGGTCTTCGCCGCCGGCCTGATCCCCGGTCGCGGCTACGCACAGCGCGGACGAGGACTCCGTTGGACCTGGCCCCTCCTCCCGCTGTTCAGCTGGCGCCTCGATCGGGTGCTGCGGCGAGCCGTTCGCATCGCGCGACGGAGCTTCGGCGGTGATCTCACCTACGGCGCCGGAAGCTGGGAGACCGTGCGCTGGTCCCGGTTCGACGCCGTCGGCGTCAATGCGTACCGCGACGCCACCAACGAACGCTCGTACGCGGACGGACTGCGGCGGTTCCAGCGCCACGGCAAGCCCGTGCTGGTCACCGAGTTCGGGTGCTGCTCCTACCGTGGCGCAGCCGCCCGGGGTGCCGAGGGGGACGCCGTCGTCGACTGGAGCGACCCTGCGGGCGCCATCGTCGGGAGCCAGGTACGCGACGAGGACGTCCAGGCCACGTACCTCGGCGAGCTGCTCGACACCTTCGTCGCCGCGGGCGTCGACGGCGCCTTCGTCTTCGAGTTCAGCGAGCCCCTGTACGGCCGCAGCGACGATCCCCGGCACGATCTCGATATCGCGAGCTTCGGCATCGTCGCGGTGGAGCGGACCGGCGGGGCCGACGGCGACGCCTACCGCGAGACCCCCAAGGCGGCGTTCCAGCAGATCGCCCGGCGATACCGGGCCGCCCAGCAGCCACCCGGGGGGCGATGAGTCCCTAGGGTGGAGGGATGGCACCCCAAGCGGACACCTGGCTCGGAACGGGCGTGGCCCTCGGGCTGGCGGTCCTCGTCGCACTCGCCGTCGCGATCGTCCACCACCTCGTCTCTCGGCTGCTCACGACCCGGGCCCCGACCCTCGTCGAGCTCGGTCGCCGCACCAAGGTCGCGTGGCTCACGGTGCTGCTCGTGGTCCTCGTGTGGGCCGCGAGCTCAGCCTCGCTGCCCGGGCTCCAACCGTGGTGGCCGGCCCTCGAGCGGGCGTTCCTCATCGCGACGATCGGCACCGGGGCGTGGCTGCTCGCCACGGCCGTCTCCTTCGGCTTCGAACGGCTCCTCGCGCGCGAGGAGCACGTCGCGGGACCCGAGGGCCGACGACGGCGCACCCAGCTGCTCGTGATCCACCGGCTCACCCTCGCCGTCATCGGCGTCCTCGCCGTGAGCCTCGCCCTCTTCACCTTCCCGGCGATGCGCGTGGTGGGCACGAGCCTCCTCGCGTCCGCCGGCATCATGAGCATCGTCGCGGGCCTCGCGGCGCAGTCGATCCTCGGCAACCTCATCGCCGGGATCCAGCTCGCCTTCACGGACGCGGTTCGCGTGGGGGACGTCGTCGTCGTCGAGGGCGAGTGGGGACGGGTCGGCGAGATCACGCTCTCCTACGTGGTGGTCTACATCTGGGACGAGCGGCGTCTCGTGCTGCCGTGCAGCTACTTCACCTCGCAGCCCTTCGAGACGTGGAGCCGTCACGGCGACCAGGTCATCGGCGTCGTCCTCGCGGATCTCGACTGGCGCGTGCCGATGGACGCGCTCCGTGCGAAGTTCCTCGACGTCGTCGAGCAGCACAACGCCTGGGACGGGCGCGCCGCCGCCGCCCTCATGACGGGCTCGGAGGGTGGGCTCGTGCGGGTGCGGTTCACGATGTCCGCCAAGGACTCGGCCGACGCGTGGGTGCTGCGGTGCCAGGTGCGCGAGGAGATCGTGACGTGGCTGCGGCGCGAGCACCCCGAGGCGCTGCCGACCTCACGCGTCGTCCTCGAGCGTGGCGAGACCTGACGGCGTGAGATCGGTCAGCAATCGAGAAGCGGCTCGCCCGCGACCGCCGTCTCGTAGGCGGGACAGGCCGCCCGCTGGGCCGGTCGTCACGGCCCACGCCGAGGCGCGCTCGCCGCGATAGAGTCCGAGCGCCCCTCCCCCAGGACAGGAACCCATGACCACTTCGACACCGCCGCAGCCCGAGCGAAGCGCTTCGACGACCCCTGTCCTCGCAGGGTTCTACCCCGATCCCAGCGTGTGCCGGGTCGGCGACGCGTACTACCTCGCGAACTCGTCGTTCGAGTACGCGCCGGGCGTGCCGATCCACCGCAGCATCGACCTGGTGTCATGGACACCCCTGGGTCACGTTCTCGAGCGCGACGAGCAGTGGCCGGCGGGACAGTCGCGGGACAGCCTGGGCATCTACGCCCCCACGCTGCGCCACCACGATGGCAGGTTCTGGATGATCACCACGGATGTCGCAGGGGCGGGAGGTCAGCTCCTCGTCTCGGCTCTGGACGCGAGCGGACCGTGGTCCGCACCAGTGCGAGTGCCAGAGTTGCACGGCATCGACCCGGACATCGCGTGGGACGGCGACGGGAGCTGCCTCGTCACGTTCAGCGGCACTCACGACGGAGCGAGCGCGATCATGCAGGCGGAGGTGGACGTCGAGACCGGGCAGGTGCTCGAGCAGCCGCACGCGCTGTGGTCCGGCACAGGCCTCGCCCACCCGGAGGCCCCGCACCTGTACGAGCACGAGGGCTGGTGGTACCTGCTCATCGCCGAGGGCGGCACCGAGCGGGGTCACACCGTCGCCGTCGCACGCTCGAGGTCGCCTCGTGGCCCCTTCACGGGCGCGCCGCACAACCCCGTGCTGACCCATCGCTCCACGACCCACCCCGTGCAGAACACGGGCCACGCCGACCTCGTCGAGCGACCCGACGGGACATGGGCGATGGTGTTCCTCGGCGTCCGTCCGCGCGGCGCCACACCGGGCTTCCACGTCAACGGTCGTGAGACCTTCCTCACCGAGATCGAGTGGCGGGGCGGCTGGCCGCACGTCACGCCGTCGGCGGACCTCGTACCCCTCGACCCCGGGTTCGCCGACGACTTCTCGACCTGGCCCCTGCACCCCCGCTGGATCTCCCCGGGCTTGCGGCCGTCAGAGGTCGTCGAGGCACTCGATGACAGTGGCCTCCTGCTCCGTCCCGCGCTCGCCCCCTCGGGGACGTGGTCCATGCTCGCCGCACGCTGCACGGCGCAGTACTGGCGAGCCACGGCCGACGTCGATCCGCTCGACGGTATCGCCGCCCTGCGGGTGCGCCTCGACGAGCGCCACTGGGTGGAGGTACGTGCAGGGTCCGGTGCGCTCGTTGCAGTCGTGCGAGTCGGCGGAATCGAGCACGAGCTCGGCCGCGCCCAGGTCGCTGACGCGGGCCCGGTGACCCTCCAGGTGCGCTCCGTGCCTTCCCTCACCGGTGGACCCGACGACCTCGAGCTGACGGCCGGCGGCCACGAGCTCGGGCGAGTCGACGGACGCTACCTCTCGACCGAGGTGACCGGAGGTTTCACCGGTCGCGTGTGGGGGTTGCGTGCCATCGACGCACCCATCGCCGTGCACCGAGCTGGCTTCGAGCCGCTACCGGGCTGACTTCGGGGCCGGTGCACAGCAGGTCTCAGACGACGCTGCGTCGATCGATGCCGAGGGTCGCAATGAGGTCCTCGTGCAGCTCGAACCAGACACGGTGGCACGAGTCGCGGTCAGTGCGGTCCACCCATCCGCGCTCCCCCGCCCTTGCCCGCCGCAGGGCCGCAGCGAACCGAGCGTCGTAGCCACGCAGGCGCGTCAGGACGTTCCCTAGCCGTCCGGCAAGGGGAACAAGGCCGTGGCCGACGACGGCGAGCTCCTCGAGTACCGCGGCGTCCCAGTCGGTGTCCGTGTGGTCGTTGGGTGCGAGCCGGTCACCGGGAGCCGGGTGGAGCTGCCAGTCGGTGCAGGCACGCTGCAGGCGTGCGTTGAGTGGCAGGAAGCCACGGTAGACCTCGGTCACTTCCCGTGTGCCGCCGACCCGGGCGAGCTCGTCTGCGAGCAGGCGCTCGTTCTCGGCACGGCCCGACGCCGCGAGCGACCAGCCCTCGAGCCCGGCGAACCCGGCGTGCGTCACCCAGCCGCGCGCCTCCGCGTCGCGCAGCTCCTCGAGCGTCTCCGCGGGGTCGAGACCGAATCGGTGCGCCACCGCAGGGGCATCGGCGAAGCCGAGGATGCGCACGGCGTGCAGGACGAGGAGATCCTGCGGGGAGGCCGTCGTCACGGCTCGAGGTCTCGGCGCGCGGCGAGCCGGGCGAAGTGCTGCTGGCACGCCTGCGGTGAGTTGAAGCCCATGGCCTCCGCGATCTGTGCCCAGGTGAGGCCCGCGCCGCGTGCCACGAACAGCAGCCCGGCCTCGAGCCCGTCGACCTCCGCGCGCGCGGCGGGCAGGAGTGCGAGCGCGGCCACGACGTCCTCGGGTGCGAGATCCGCGCTGCGCCACAAGGCGAACTGGGCGAGATCCGTCGCCGACGGCGGCACCGGCGCCGGTCGCCAGGGCCGCGCGTCGAGGGTGTCCGCTCCCAGTGCCAGCAGTCGTGCAGCGGCTTGGTGCTCGCGGCGCGCCTCCTCGCGGTCGGTGTGCCCGGTGTCGACCTGCTCGTCCTTGCGTGACATGCCTGCGATCCTGCACACTCAACACATTGTTGTCAACGTTGTGTTGATGGGAGCGTTCGTGTTCGTGCCGCTGCGAGACGCCGTCGCGAGCACCTGCGGAGGGAAGGCGGGCGCGCTCGGGGCACTCTGTCGCGCGGGCTTCGACGTGCCGGACGGTTTCGTCATCCCGTTCGAGTCGCAGCGGGACGCCGTCGGTACCCTGCGCGGTGCACTGACCCGAGCGCTCGCCGACCTCGGCGACCCTCCCGTGGCCGTGCGGTCCTCCGCGGCCGGCGAGGACACCACCGAGGTGTCGGCCGCGGGCCAGCACCTCAGCGTGCTCGGGGTACGAGGGGCCGACGAGGTCGCCGACGCCGTCCGCGTCTGTCGCGACTCGCTCGACGCGCCGCGCGCCGTCGCCTATCGAGTGGCTGTGGGTCACGACGGCACGCCCGACGAACCCACGATGGCAGTCCTCGTGCAGCGACTCGTCGATGCCGAGGCGTCTGGTGTGATGTTCACCTCCGATGGCGCGAGCGGCGCCACCGTGATCGAGGCCTCGTGGGGACTCGGACCCAGCGTCGTCGAGGGGCGGGTCACCCCGGACAGCTATCGGGTCGACGTCGACGGCGTGGTGACCCGCCGCGTCGCGCACAAGCGGACCCGGCTCGACCGCCACGGCACCGCGCTCGTCACGCGAGACGTCCCCCCGGCGCATCGGGGCCGCGCGGTGCTCGACGACGCGATGGCGACGAGGCTCTCCCGACTCGGTCAGCACGTTGCCGACGTGCTCGGCGGCGCGTTGGACATCGAGTGGGCGCTCTCCGAAGGCCGAGCCTGGGTGCTCCAGGCCCGCCCGGTCACGGCTGCCGTGCCGTCACGGGAGGGCGCCCGCGTCCCGCCGTCGGCCCCCGACACGCTCGTCGGCACCCCCGGCAGCCGCGGCACCGCGACCGGTCCGGCGCGGATCGTGCGCGGTGCGGCCGACTTCGCGCACGTGTGCCCCGGCGACATCGTCGTGTGCCCCTACACCGACCCGAGCTGGACGCCACTGCTGCGCATCGTGGCCGGAGTCGTCACCGAGGTGGGCGGGGCGCTGTCCCATGCCGCGATCGTCGCCCGCGAGCAAGGCATCCCCGCCGTGCTCGGCGTCCGGGACGCGATGACACTGCTGGACGACGGCGCGACCGTCACCCTGAGCGGCACCGACGGCACCGTCACCCGCAGCCCCGAGCGAGGAGATCCATGACTACCCGACACCTCTACCTCGCCCGGCACGGCGAGGCCGACCCGTTCGGCGAGCTCACGGAGACCGGGCGCCAGCAGGCGGCACTGCTCGGCGAGCGGCTCGCCCGCGTCCCGATGAACGCTGTGTGGCACTCCCCGCTGCCGCGCGCCTCCGCCAGTGCGAGAGAGATCGCCCGGCGGCTACCCGGGGTCGCCGTGAGCGAGGCGGCCGAGCTCGTCGACCACGTGCCGTACGTGCCCGAGCCGACCGAGATGCCGCCCTCGTGGGCCGGCTTCTTCGACGGCTACGACGCTGCCGAGGCCGCCGCGGGGCTCGAGCTCGCGGAGGCTCTCGTCGCCCGGTTCGCGGGGACTCCCGACGGCGGCGGGGAGGACACCCATGAACTGCTCGTCACGCACGCCTACCCGATCGCGTGGCTCGTCCGACACGCGCTCGCCGCTCCCCCGGCCCGCTGGCTCGGCCTCGAGTGCGCCAACACCGCTCTGACCGTGATCGAGTACCGCACGGGACTGCCACCCTCACTCATCATGTTCAACGACACGGGCCACCTGCCGCCGGCAGTGCGCTGGACGGGCTTCCGCGACGCCGCCAAGCGGCCCTGACGGCTGCGCCCGCCACCTCACGGAGTCGGTGCTGTGATCCCTGCGACCGCCAGGGCAGCCGCGATGTCCTCGGCGATCATCCGCCGCTTGGACGCCTCGATGTACCAGGCCGGCCCCGCCTGCAGGTACGAGGGAAAGACGCGGATGCCGTCGAGGTGGTATTCGCCGCCCCGGATGCGATACGTGGATCCCGCGGGGATCGCGCGGACGCCGGACCGGCTCCGGGCGACGCGGTTGATCGCGGAGATCGCCACGTCGCCGGCCAGGACGTAGGCGCGCGCGTTCTCGAACAACGCCAGCTCCGCCTCGAGCGTCGGCACGGCCGCAGCGATCGTGGCCGCACCGATACGACCTTCGGGCCGCGGGTGACGCAGCGTGACCGTGAGGTGGATACCGAGCGCTTGCAGGTCGGCGACGGATCCGGCAACGAGTCCGGCCGCGGCGAAGGCCTCAAGAGTCGTGGTGTCGAACAGCGAGCCCGGCGAGGCGCCGTAGTTGTCGAACGGGTCCCTCGCCGCACACTCCGAGATGATCACGAGCCGCACGCTGCCCGGGTCGGAGGGGGCCGGAGGCACTCATGCTGCATCCATTGCGACGTCCGGGACTGAGCTCGAGCTCGGCGCCTCGTCGGGTCTGGACTTCTGGATCATGCCTGCTCCCCTCACTTCGCACCTGGTCCGCCTGTACGGCAGGCTCGAGGCACGATTTTCCCGCGCCCGTGGCGAGACGCATCAGACGATGGGCCCACGCGCGAGCCCCGCCCGGTGGGCACCAGGTCGCTTCTCAGCTGTGCAGCGCGACTTCCAGCCGTTCGAGGCCGAACTCGAAGGCTTCGTCGATGTCTCCGCCGAGACGGAAGGCCCCCGCAAGCTCCATGTTGATGAACCCCGTGGCCCATGCCGTGAACAGACGCGCCGCATCGAGTGCCCGTTCATCGCCGACGAGCGCCCGGGTCGCTTCGAGCACGGGTGCGACGGCTCGCGCCATCGACTCCGCGGCTCCGTTCGCCGCGAACATGAGCCGGAACCCTTCAGGGCGTTCGTGGGCGAAGGCGCGATAGACGTGGGCGAGCTCGGCGAGCGTGCGGTCGGACGCCAGCAACCGGGACCCGATGTCGTCGACGGTTGCCTCCGCCACCAGGACGATGAGTGCCTCGCGATCGCGGACGCGCTTGTAGAGCGACGGCGCACGCACGCCGACACGCTCGGCCACGGCCTGCATCGTGACGCGCGCGGGGCCACCCAGCTCGAGCAGCTCGCGTGCGGCCACGATGATCTCGGCGAGGGTGGTTCGCTCCGGTGTCGGCATGTGACCTCCTGTGATGGCTATTGACCTAAGCCATGATGGCTACGCATCATAGCCGCATGAAGCTCGGACCGCACCTGCACCGCATCGGCAACGACATCGTCGCCGCGTACCTCGTCGTGACGCCGGAGGGGATCACGGTGGTCGACGCCGGACTCCCCGGGCACTGGCGCGACCTACGCATCGAGCTGGACTCGATCGACCGGTCGCTCGACGACATCAAGGGACTCGTCCTCACGCACGGCGACAGCGACCACCTGGGGTTCGCCGAGCGCCTGCGCCGCGACCACGGCGTGTCGGTGTACATCCACGCCGGTGACGCCGACCGCGCCCGCGGCGGTGACAAGCCGAAGGTCGCCTTCGGGCCGATACACCTGCGCCCTACGCTCGGCTTCTTCGCCTACTCGCTGCGCAAGAACGGGCTGCGCACGAAGTACCTCACGGAAGTCATCGAGGTGGCCGACGGCGAGGTGCTGGATCTGCCCGGCGCACCGCGCGTGATCGCCCTGCCCGGCCACTCGCCCGGGAGCACCGCGATCCACTCCCCTGCCGCCGACGCCGTGTTCGTGGGTGACGCGCTCACGACGCGCCACGTGCTGACGGGACGCACCGGTGCCCAGCCAGCACCCTTCACCGACGACCCGGCACTCGCGCTCGAGTCGCTGGACAGGCTCGAGAACCTGACCGCCTCGTGGGTGCTTCCGGGCCATGGCGCACCGTGGCGCGGCTCACCGGCCGACGTCGCCGCCGCCGTGCGCGCTGCTGCCTAGACGATTCGCCACCTCGCCCACCGAGCGGAGGAACGCGGCGAGATCCTCCTCGCCGGCAGCGGGGACGAGGACGACGGCGTCCACCCCAGCCGCCGCGAAACGCTGCACGCCGGCCGTGACATCGTCGATATCGCCCCACACTCCTCGGTCACCCGTCGCGCTCTGCTCGCCAGCCGTGGCCCGCACCCGCGCCTCGGCGCCGTCCCCGAACGCGGCGTTGACGTAAACGACGACCGCGGGCATCGACCCGCGCGCGACACCGGCGCCCCCGTCGCGCACGTGGCGGACCTGCTCCGCGTACTCCGCCGGGGTGCGACTTCCCGTGAGGATCACGCCGTCGGCCACCTCCCCGGCAAGGACGAGCGTCTTCGGTCCCTCCCCCGCGGCGTAGACCGGCGGGGCCGCCTCGGGCGGCCAGTCGAGCCGCACGTGATCGAGCGTCACGTACCGCCCCGCGACGGTGACCTCGTCCCCCGCAAGCAGTGCCCGTAGCGCCGGGACGTACTCGCGCATGAGCGTCAGGGGCGAGGCGACCCTGGCACCGACCTGCGCCATCCACGACAGCACCCCGTGCCCCACACCCGGGTGGAGCCGGCCGGGGAACGTCCGCTCGATCGTTGCGATCTCCATCGCGGTGGCCGCGACGTTGCGCAGCGGCATGGGCGCGATGCCGATCCCCAGGTGCAGCCGCTCGGTCCACGCGAGGGCCGCGGCGGCTGTCGCGAACGCCGACTCGCGGAAGCAGTCCTCCCAGATCCACAGCTCGGGCACCCCGGCGGACTCGGCGGCCTCGACGGCCGCACGGAAGTCCTCCGGCGGGTTCTGGTACGGGTTGTAGACGGCACCGATTCGAGTCATGCGGGCGAGTCTGGCACGAGGCGGTGACGACCCCTGGGCTACTGCGCCGCAGCGACGCGCGTCAACCAGTCCGCCACGAGCGCACCCGTGACCGTGGGCCGGTCGAGGTGCGCGTTGTGTCCGGTGGCATCGAGCACGCAGAACGTCGCCCGGGGGTAGTGCTCCACGCGGGCCCACGCATCCCGATAGCCGACCACGTGGTCCTGCCGCCCCGTGAGGATGAGCGTCGGCTGCGTGAACGGCTCAGGCGAAGCCTCCTCAGGTTCCTGCGAGAGCTCATACTGCTCGGCGATGCGTGCAAGTGCGTCCTGGTCCGCTGCCGCCAGCCCGGGCTGCACGTGCTCGACGAAGGCTTGGGCGTTCTCGAGCGAGTGGACGACGGCCATCTCGGCGTAGTCCCCACTCGCGTCGGCGAGCCCGGCCAGCACCGCCGGGTCCTCGGAGAGCACGACGCGGTCGGGGACGTCGCGGCGCGCGTGGTCGGCGAGGAACACGGGGGCGATGACGGCCAGCCCGAGCACCTGCTCCCGGAAATCGTGCGCGATGCGGCGGGCGATCATTCCGCCGTACGAGCTTCCCAGGACGGCGAAAGGCTGCGCGCCGATGCGCTCGCGAACCGCGGTGGCCACCGCAGCTACGAGACCCTCCGCGTTCGTCACGTCACCCACGGGAGTGTCGCCGTGGCCGGGCAGGTCGGGGTAGAGGCGACGCCACCCGCCGACGGCGTCGACCACAGGATCGAGCGCCAGCTGCATCCGATGGTCGACCCCGAACCCGTGAAGAAGCACCAGTGGCGTACCCGAGCCCCGCTCGACGATGTGCATTCCCCCGACGCTAGCGAGCGGGACCGACACGCCGCACCGCCATCCGGCACAGCGCCTCCCAACTGCGGTGCTCGAGCTCCAGGATCTCCGCGATGCCCATTCGCCGATGAGGAACGAGGCGCGCAGATCGATCCTGCCGAGCAGGATCCCGGCCGGGATGGAGAAGAACAGCCCTATGGCGGGAGCTTACGGTCGGCCCACGTTCTCAGTCGCGCCGCAGCGCGGTGGCCGCGACGATGGCGCTGCTGGCGACGATCGCTGCCATGGTGCGCGTGACGGCCTCGGCGCTCGCCGCGGCTCCCCAGCTCCCGCGCTCGAGCTCCTGGGCTCGGGCAATGACGGACGAGGTCCAGGGGATCTCCGGGTCGAACTGGGGAAGGCTGCCGCTCCCCGAGATCAGTGCGGCCAGCGCCGCGATCCGGGGCGTCGGCTCCGTCTCGTTGACGAGGGCGTCGCGCACCTCGTCGAGGAGGCCGGCCCGGCGCCCACCTCCGCCGTCCACGAGTCTGGTCGTGCTGAACACGCCGAGCGTGGTGCGCTTCTCCTCGCGGACGTCGCCGCGTGCGACGAGACGCTCCAGCAGGGCCTGGCGGAGCGGTGGTCCGATGGCGGCCAGGACGGTCTGGACGCCACGGGGCTCGTTGGAGACGTAGTCCCAGGCGGGACGGAGGATCTCGTCCATGGGTTCCTGCCCCTGAGCTGCCGCCACGGCCAGGGTCCCGATCCGGGTCGTCGTCGTAGTCACGCGATTCGTCAGGGCGAGATCCGCGAGCACGGCCCCGGCGAGGACGTAGTAGAGGGTGGTCTCCCCCCCGATCGTGCCGGAGCGGGGTTGGAACAGGAGGAGCAGGAGGTCCTCTGCCAACGAGGGATCACCCGGCACGTGTGCCTCGATGCGCCTCTCGGTGCCGTGGGCGTCGGGGTCGTCATGGTGCTGAGTCATCGATCGTTCCTTTCTCGTCGCTATGGCTTGTGGTGCAGGTTCAGGCCATGGCGACCGCGTTGACGGCGAGCCAGGTCAGGGTCGCGGTCACGGTGGTCCACAGCGTGATCGCCACCGCCTGAAGGAGCAGGACACGACTGCGCGGCGTGCCGGACGCGATGAGGATGGCGGCGATGACGTGGGTCGGGATCGCCAGCGGGCCGATGATGCTCGCACCGGGCACCCCGAAGCGGATCAGCCATCTCTTGAAGCGCTGACGCCCCTTCGACTCGGGCTTGCCGGGCTCGATCTCGAGCTCGACCTCGGTGATCGTCCCGCCTCCCGCGCCGACGGCGACCAAGGCCTCACGACGGATGGCACGGTGGTTGACCACTGCGGTACGGGCGCGGGAGCCGACGATCACGACGACGAGCACGGCAAGGAAGTTCCCCGCGGCGGCGCTCAGACCGGCGACGATCGGGTTGATGCCTCCGACCACGCCGATCGACGATGCGCCCATGCCCTCGATGAAGGGGACGGCGCCGGCGAGCATCACGATGACGGGCTGGACGATATCGGGCACCTGGGCCACGAGGCTCTGGAGGTTGCTGACGAGTTCCTGGGTGGGGTTCATGGTCCCCAGGAGAAACCGTGTTCTCGGCACACGGTCAAGCCGTGTGAGCCACGTCTCTATCCCGAGTCGTCACTCATCGAGTCACGGCTCTTCAGCAGCTCTTGTGCGATGACGCCGGCGCGCGCGAACACGTCGAGCTGGGCCGGGTTGTAGAGCTCCGCCACCGCCTCGAAGAACGTCTGCTTCGTCACACGCTCGCTCTTCGACAGGTGCGCCGCCGGGTCCATGAGCCACGGGTAGTCGACCAGGTTCTGCGCGAGGGTCGGCGCGAGCCGTTCGGCGAGCCGCTGCCGGCTCGTTTCGTCCGCGTCCGCCGAGAGGGAGTCGACCTCCTTTCCGAGCGCTTGGGCGTCGGCGTCGATCTCCACCATCCGCCGCAGGTCGTTCATCGCCTCCTCGTCGTAGAGCTGGCCGTAGATGTGGACCATCGAGCTGTCCGAGTCAGACAGGTGGGCCGCGACGGAAACGAAGCCAGCGGGAGCGTCGGCGGGCGCTTCCGCGCGCAGGATCGTCGCGATGTCCGCGCGCGCTTGTTGCAGCCGCTCGATACTCGCCGCGAGCTCTGCGTCCAGCTCGCGCAGGGTCTGCGACGCGCTCTCCCCGCCTTCGCCGACCTCACCGATCTGCGACAGGGGCACACCCAGGTCGGCGAGCCGCCGGATCCGCAAGAGGCGCACCAGATCCGGCACCCCGTACTGCTTGTACCCGTTGTACCTGCGCTCCGGCTCGCCGAGAAGGCCGAGCCGGTGGTAGTGCCGGATCGTGTTGACCGTGGTGCCGGCCAGCTCGGCGAGCTCCCGCGTGCTCCAGGCCATCGTCCCCTCCTCGTGCGACAGCGTCTCGCCGGTCCAGGATCGCGCCCCCACAACCTCTCACGCCACTCCCGTCCGAGCACCGTCAGCGTGTGGTGTGCGCACCGCACGGGGACCGAGCCGTTCCGACGCACCCGTGTCCCACGCCTGCAGCGCGGCCTTCGCGAATGCGTACAGGGTGCCGGCAGGCTCGGCGCCGATCGACTGATGACGACACTCCGTCATGCACGCGAACGAGCCCCGCGTGAGCGCGACATCGACGCCGCAACTCTCGATCTGCTCAGCATCATGTCTCCGCACATGATCAGAGCTTGGATTCACCTGCCGTGCCGTACTTGCTGGTGAGTGCCACGCCGATCACGGCAAGCGCCTCGCGGACTGCGGGTGGAGCCGTCACCGCCGATACGTGCACCCAACCAGCCAGCTGCTCCGCAAGGCCTTCGACAGTGTGTGCCGAGACCTCGACCCGCGTGCCGTCTGCGGTACCTGCCGTCGCTCGTGCATGGGTGCCGAAGTGATGCAGGAACACCGGGAGGTACTGGGCCTCGACGTCTACCGTGGCGGTGACTGCGGCGCGCAGCTGCTGCACGTCCCGACCGACTCGTTCCCACGCTTGGTCCGCATCGAAGTCCTCAGGCGGGCTACCGCTCCGCATGGTCTTCACGAGGTTCCGGATCCGGTCGATACGGTACGTGCGCGGCCGAGCCGGAGCACCCGCCTCGTCCGGGGCCGTTCCGACGGCGATCAGGTACCACCGATCGCCCCGGTTGCCGACGACAAGAGGGAACACCTCTCGCTCCCCGCTCCTGCTCCCGTACTCGAACCGCACCACCCGTTGCTCCGCGATCGCTTGCCGCAGAGCGAGTGTCTCTGCTGGCTCCACCGCAGCTCGGTCGCCCCATGCCGGCCCAGTCTTCGTCGCGTCGCGGATACGTTCGGCCTTCTCACGCGTCGGCGCAGGCAGGGCCTGCAAGAGCTTCTGCTCCGCACTCACGTCCGTGCTCGACTGCGCGGGACGGCCGAGCCTCAGGAAGAGCGCCGCGGCTTCTGGCCCTGTCAAGGCCGTCAGGTCGAGACGCGTGCCACCGAGGATGCGCCAGCCGCCGCCGCGACCAGGCTGTGAGTACAGCGGGAACCCGGCCGCCAGCAACGCCTCGAGGTCTCGACGGGCTGTCGCTACCGAGATCTCCAGCTCGTCGGCGAGCTCCGCTGCCGTCATGCTGCCGCGGGACTGCAGCAGCAACAGAGCACGGATGACGCGATCGGCCCGCATGGCGATCATCCTCTTCCTCAAAGTGGTCACTCGGTGAGTACTTTACGGGACAGGCTGCTTCTCGTCCCGGTACCTCAGACCGAAAGGAACCTCGTGTTCAGAGGAATAGCCAACGTGAATCTCGTCGCCTCCGACATGGACCGGGCCGTCGCCTGGTACACCGACGTCATGGATGCCGAACCGTACTTCGTGCGTCCGGAGTCCGGAACACCCCAGTACGCCGAGTGGCGATTCGGGGACGACGAGGACGAGCTCGCTCTCATGGATGCCCGCTTCCGTCCCGCACCAGCCGAACCGGGCGGCGCGCTCGTCTACCTGCACGTCGACGACGTCCCCGGTGAGCTCGACCGGCTGACGTCATTCGGCGCGACGGTGCACGACCTCGTCGTGGAACGTGGAGAGGGCTGGTTCACTGCTTCGGCGGTGGACCCGTTCGGAAACCTGATCGGGCTCATCCAGAGCCCGCACTGGGCCTCCCAGCACGCCGATCACTGATCCAAGGAGATCACCACGAGCGAGACCGACGAGCAGCGCGATGGTGCGACCGGCCAGAGGGGACTGTGCCCAGACACGACGAAGCCCAGGCGAGAAAGTTACCCTCACCTGGGCCTTTGCGTCGGGCTGACAGGATTTGAACCTGCGACCCCCTGACCCCCAGTCAGGTGCGCTACCAAGCTGCGCCACAGCCCGCTCGGCCCCGAGGGGCCGACGAGAATGGTACCCCAGTCGGCGCCGCCCCCGCGCAGCCGACCTGCTACCGCCGCCGCTTCTCACGCACCCGCACGGACAGCTCGATGGGCGTGCCCTCGAAGCCGAACGTCTCGCGCAGGCGGCGCTCGATGAAGCGTCGATACCCCGCCTCGATGAATCCCGAGGCGAAGATGACGAACCGCGGTGGGCGCGTCGAGGCCTGCGTCGCGTACAGGATGCGGGGCTGCTTGCCGCCGCGCACGGGGTGCGGGTGTGCCGCGACGAGCTCCCCGAGGAACGAGTTGAGCTTCCCCGTCGAGACACGCGTCTCCCACGAGCCGAGCGCCACGTCGAGCGCCGGCACGAGCTTCTCGGCGTGCCAGCCCGTCTTCGCGGAGAGGTTGACGCGCGGCGCCCAGCTCACCTGGTGCAGGTCACGCTCGATCTCGCGCTCGAGGAACGGCCGGCGGTCCTCGTCCATGAGGTCCCACTTGTTGTAGGCGATGACGAGGGCGCGCCCGGAGTCCACGGCCTGCGAGATCACGCGCGTGTCCTGCTCCGTGACGGGCGAGGAGGCATCCAGGAGGACGACGGCGACCTCCGAGCGCTCGATCGCGGCGCGGGTGCGCAGCGAGGCGTAGAAGTCCGCCCCGGAGGTCTGGTGCACGCGCCGCCGGATGCCCGCGGTGTCCACGAACCACCACGTGCGGTTCTTGAGGACGATGAGCTCGTCGACCGGGTCGCGCGTCGTACCGGCGACCTCGTCCACGACCACGCGCTCGCTCCCGGCGAGCTTGTTGAGCAGCGAGGACTTGCCCACGTTCGGTCGCCCGACGAGGGCGATCCGGCGCGGCCCGCCCTCGGGGATCTCCTGGCCGTGCGCGGACTCGGTGGGCAGCGCGGCGAGGATCGCGTCGAGCAGGTCGCCCGTGCCACGCCCGTGCAGCGCGGAGATGGCGTGCGGCTCCCCCAGCCCGAGGCTCCACAGCACCGCGGCGTCCGACTCGCCGGAGGGACCGTCGACCTTGTTGGCTGCGAGCACCACGGGCTTGCCCGAGCGGCGCAAGAGCTTGACGACCTGCTCGTCGGTCGCCGTCGGGCCCACGGTCGCGTCCACCACGAACAGCACGGCGTCGGCGAGCAGGATCGCGACCTCGGCCTGCTCGGCCACGCGTGCGTCGATCCCGGCGACGTCGACCTCCCAGCCGCCCGTGTCGACCAGGGTGAAGTCACGCCCGGACCACTCGGCCTCGTAGTGCACGCGGTCGCGCGTCACGCCAGGGGTGTCCTCGACCACCGCCTCGCGCCGACCCAGGATGCGGTTGACGAGGGTCGACTTGCCGACGTTCGGGCGCCCGACGACGGCGAGCACCGGCAGCGGTGCCCGCGTGTCGTCCTCGGCGTCCTCGAAGCCCTCGCCGCCGAGCAGCGACATGTCCCCGGGGTCGAGCTCGTACTCGACGAGTCCGGCGCGCAGCGCCTCGGCGCGGGGGACGTCATCGACGACCTCGATGGGGATCTCGGGGCCCTCAGGCTCGTACTCGGTCTCGCTCATCCGGTCATTCTCCCCTGTCTGCGGGCCAGCGGGTCATCCGCGGGCAGCGCGATGCCAGATCGGGTCACGGCGTCACCGACGACGGCGGCCAGCGCGACCCGGATCTGCTCGTTGGCGGTCACGAGCGCATCGCGACCGGACATGCCGTCGGACCGCTCGATGTGCAACGGCTCACCGAACTCGACCGCGAGCCGACGGCGCACCCCGGGCAGGCGATGCACCGACTCCCCCGTGCGCCGGGTCCCGAGCACGGCGGCGGGGACGACGACGGCACCCGCATCGAGGGCGAGCCACGCCGCGCCGGCGCGCGCATCGGCCGCGTCACCCTTGCCGCGGGAACCCTCGGGGAACACCGCGACGAGCCCTCCGGCGCGCAGGTGCTTCCGGGCGGCGGCGAGCGCGGAGCGTCCGCCGTCGGCGTCGTCGACCGGGATCTGCCCCGAGGCGCGCAGCAGCCAGCCGAGCGGGCCCACGAAGAACCCGCGCCGCACGAGCACGGCCGCCCCGCGGGGCACGGCTCCGACGAGCACCGGCCCGTCCATGAGGCCGGTGTGGTTCGCGACGACGACGACGGGGCCGCTGGCCGGCACGTGCTCCGCGCCGATGACCCGGGTGCGCCACACGCCGTGCGCGAGGAAGCGGCCGATCGATCGCGCCCAGCCCGGTGGCGTGCGCGGCGTGCTCACCGTCGCCGCTCGACGAGGTCGAGCACGGCCTGGACGGTCTGTTCGAGGTCGAGCTCCGAGGAGTCCACCGTGACGACGCCGTCGGCCGCCTCGAGGAAGCTCGTGACCGCGGAGTCGACCTTGTCGCGCTGCACCACGAACCGGCGCGTGGCCTCGACCGCTGAGGCATCGGCCGTGCCGTGCACCTCACGGGCGCGCCGGGCGAGCCGGGCCTCCTCGGAGGCCGTCAGCAGGACGCGTACGTCCGCGTCGGGGGCGATGACCGTGGTGATGTCGCGGCCCTCGGCGACGATGCCCCGTCCACCCGAGAACGAGTCCGGCAGTGCCTCGTCCGCGATCGCCCGCTGCTGCCGCTCGCGGAGCTCGGCGCGCACGTCGAGGTTCGAGGACACGGCGCTCACCGCGCCCGTCATCTCGGGGGTGCGGATCGCTGCCGCGACGTCCTCGTCCCCCACCATGACGCCAGGGGCGGCGGGGTCGACGCCCAGGTGCAGCGGCATCCGCCGCACGGCCTCGAGCACGGCGACCGGATCACCGAGCTCGACGCCCTGGTGCAGGCACCACCACGTCGCGGCGCGGTAGATCGCCCCCGTGTCGAGGTAGGCGAGGCCGAGCGCGGCCGCGACCCGGCGGGACACCGAGGACTTCCCGGACCCGGACGGCCCGTCGATGGCGATGACCAGGGCAGGGCGCTCAAGCATGCTGCTCCTCACCCGCGACCCGCCAACCTCGGGCGGCCAGGACGTCGATGAGCTGGCCGGTGTGACCGGGCAGCACCGAGATCGAGGCGAGGCCTACGGGTTGACCGGGCGAGTGCTCGAGGAGCAGGTCCTCGAGGTTCACGCCGGCCTCACCGATCTCGGTGAGGAGGCGGGCCAGCTCCCCCGGCGAGTCGGGCACGAGCACCGTGACGACCTCGAACGCGCGCGGCGCACCGCCGTGCTTGCCGGGGATGCGGCCCACGCCCTGGTTCCCGGACTCGACCACGCGGGCCAGGCCCGCGAGCGAACCCGCGTCGAGGGCGTCGATGACCCGGTCCAGGTCGTCGCGCAGGCCCGTGAGGAGGTCGCGCACCGGGCCGGAGTTCGCCGCGAGGATCCCCGCCCACAGCGCGGCGTCGCTCGCGGCGATGCGCGTCGTGTCCCGCAGCCCCTGGCCGGCGAGAGCAAGAGCCTCCGGCTCGGCACGCACGAGGCGGGCCGCCACGAGGCTCGCGGCGACCTGGGGCAGGTGGGAGACGAGCGCGACGGCGCCGTCGTGTCCCTCGGCGTCCATCGCGACGGGCACCGCACCGAGGTCCACCGCGAGGGACCGCACGGCGAGCAGCGCCTCGTCGCTCGCGTGACCCGGGTCGACGATGACCCAGGGGCGCGCGGCGAAGAGCTGCGCCTGGGCCGCGGTGGGCCCGGAACGCTCCCGGCCGGCCATGGGATGGGAGCCGACGTAGCGGGTCAGGTCCGCTCCCGTGGTGGCCAGGGCGTCGCGGACCGCCGTCTTGACGCTCGCGACGTCCGTCACGACGGCCGCGGGGTGCGCGGTGAGCTCGGCGGCGACGACGTCCGCCACGACGTCGGGGGGCGCGGCTACGACGACGAGAGCCACGGGACCGTCGTCGTCGGCCGCAAGCCTGCCCGCCCCCATGTCCAGCGCGATGGCGAGCGCCGTGCGGGACGGGTCCGCGAGCACGACGTCGACGCCGAGCGCCCGCAGCGCGAGGCCGATCGACGTGCCGAGCAACCCCGTACCGACGACGCGCACCGGGCCGCGGGTCGCGACAGGACTCACAGGTCGACGGCCTTCATGAGCGTGCCGAGCTCGGTGCGGCCCAGCACGCGCGTGCGTCCCTGGCGCAGGTCTCCGAGACGGATGGGGCCGATCTGCGTGCGCACGAGCCGCCCGACGGGCAGGCCGACCTCCTCGAACATGCGCCGCACGATGCGGTTGCGACCCTCGTGCAGCTGCACCTCGATGAGCGCCTGGTTCGGCGTCTGGTCGACGATGCGGTAGGCGTCGAGCCTCGCCGGACCGTCGTCGAGCTCGACACCGGCGAGAAGCGCCTTGCCGTGGGCGGGGCGCGCCCGGCCCGTCACGTCCACGAGGTAGGTCTTGGGCACCCGGTACTTCGGGTGCGCGAGGCGGTGCGCGAGCTCGCCGTCGTTCGTGAGCAGCAAGAGCCCCTCGGACTCCGCGTCGAGCCGTCCGATGTGGAAGAGGCGGTCGCTGCGGTTCGCGACGAACTGGTCGAGCGAGGGTCGGCCGTCCGGGTCGTGCATCGTCGAGACGACACCGACCGGCTTGTTGAGCGCGAGGGTCACGAGCGAGGTGTCGAGCTGCACGCGCAGCCCGTCGACGTGCACGACGGCGCGACGCGGGTCGATGCGCACCCCGAGCTCGCGCACGACGGCGCCGTCGACCTCGACCCGCCCGGAGGCGATGAGCTGCTCGCACGCGCGCCGTGAGCCGAGGCCCGCACCGGCGAGCACCTTCTGCAGGCGTACGCCGTCGGCCACGTGCACGTCATGCTGAGGTTTCACACCGGTTCTCCACTGACGTCGTCGACGTCGATCAGGTCCATGTCGGGCAGGTAGGGCGCGAGCGGGGGCAGCTCGTCGAGCGAGCCGAGCCCCATGCGCTCCAAGAAGTATCCCGTGGTTCCGTAGCGCACCGCACCAGTGGCCGGGTCCGTGCCGACCTCCGTGACGAGTCCCCGCGTCGTGAGGGTGCGCACCACGGAGTCGACGTTGACGCCGCGCACGCCCGAGACCTGCCCGCGCGTGACGGGCTGGCGGTAGGCGATGACGGCGAGCGTCTCGAGGGCGGCCTGCGTGAGGCGAGCGGACTGCCCGTCGAGGACGAAGCGCCCCACGACGTCGGCGAGCGGTCCCGCCGAGTACAGCCGCCAGCCCTCCCCCACGTGGCGCAGCTCGAAACCTCGGGGTCGGCCGCCGCGCTCGCCCCGGTACTCCGCTGCGAGCTCGGCGAGGATGGCGTCGACCTCGTCGGTGGGCAGCGCGAGCACGCTCGCGAGCTGGACCACGGAGACGGGCTCCTCGGTGACCATGAGGACGGCCTCGACGGCCGCGACGGCACCGCCGGGCAGGTCGTGGACGTCGAAGGCGAGCTCGTCCGCGGCGGCGGGGGTGCCGTCGGCGGACGTCTCCTCGAGCTGCTCGCTCACGCGGTGACCTCCTGAGATGTGTCGGGTGCGCCGTGCACGGCGTCGTCGTAGTCGTCGCTGATGTCCACGTCGCCGTCCTCGCTGCCGGTCCAGCGCACGGTGAGCTCGCCGAGCGGGGTGACCTGGTCGAAGGCGATCGCGCCCTCGCGGAAGAGCTCGAGCAGGGCGAGGAACCGCGCGACGACGACGGCGACCTCTCCCGCGTCCGCGACGAGCGCGCGGAAGCTCGCCACCCCGACCCGGCGCAACCGGTCGGCGACGACGGCGGCCTGCTCGCGGACGCTCACCTGGGAGCCGTGCAGGTGCGACACGTCGACCGACGGCAACGCCTTCGGCTCGAGCGCCTTCGCGGCGAAGTAGGCGAGCTCGGCGGGGCCGATCGACCACACGAGCTCGGGCAGGAGCGAGGCGAGCTCTGGCTCGAGCGCGACCATGCGGGGGAAGCGGCGCGTGGCGCCCTCCAGGCGCTCCGCGAAGCTCGCCGCGACCTCCTTGAAGGCCCGGTACTGCAGGAGCCGGGCGAACAGCAGGTCGCGCGCCTCGAGCAGCTCGAGGTCCTCGGCGTCCTCGACGTCACCCTGCGGCAGGAGCCGCGCGGCCTTGAGGTCGAGGAGCGTCGCGGCGACGACCAGGAACTCGCTCGCCTGACCGAGGTCGAGCTCGTCGGCGGCCCGCAGGAAGGCGATGAACTCGTCGGTGACCTGCGCGAGCGCGATCTCCGTGATGTCGAGCTGGTGACGCGAGATCAGGCCGAGAAGGAGGTCGAAAGGCCCCTCGAAGTTGTCGAGGCGGACCGAGAACGCCGAGGTCCCGACCGGCGCCTCAGGCTGCGTCGCCACGGGCCACGAGCTCCCTGGCCAGCTGCCGATAGGCGTGCGCACCGTCGTGCGAGGGGGCGTACGTGGTGATCGGCTCGGCCGCGACCGAGGCGTCGGGGAACTTGACGGTGCGACGGATCACGGTGTGCATGAGCTGGTCGCCGAACGCCTCGTAGACGCGCTCGATGACCTCGCGGGAGTGCAGCGTGCGCGCGTCGAACATCGTGGCGATGATCCCGTCGAGCTCGAGTCGCGGGTTGAGCCGGTCGCGCACCTTCTCGACCGTCTCGACGAGCAGCGCCACGCCGCGCAGCGCGAAGAACTCGCACTCGAGCGGGATGAGCACCCCGTGCGCGGCCGTCAGCGCGTTGACGGTGAGCAGGCCGAGCGACGGCTGGCAGTCGATGAGGACGACGTCGTACTCGTCCGCGACGGGACGCAGCGCCCGGGCCAGGATCGACTCGCGCGCGACCTCGCTCACGAGCTGCACCTCGGCCGCCGAGAGGTCGATGTTCGCCGGGAGCACGTCGAGCCCCTCGACCGCCGTCGGACGGATGATCGCGTGGATGTCCGCCTTGCGGTCCACGAGCAGGTTGTACACGGTGTCGTCGAGCTCGTGCGGGTTGATGCCGAGCCCCACGCTCGCGGCGCCCTGGGGGTCGAAGTCGACGATCAGGACCTTGCGGCCGTACTCGGCGAGCGCGGCGGCCAGGTTGATCGTCGTCGTCGTCTTGCCGACGCCGCCCTTCTGGTTGCACATCGCGATGATGCGCGCGGGCCCGTGCCGGTCGAGGGGTGCGGGCACGACGAACTCGGGCAGGGGGCGACCGACGGGATCCGTCGTCTGGGGGGTGGCCGTGCTCGTCACGCCGCCAAACCTACCGCAGCGCGCGGGGGCCGCGAGGTGGGGCGCACCGTCGGGAGGCCAGCTGGTCCTGGCGTCGCACTACCTGGGTGGTGGCGTGTCGCTGATGGCCCGCGGGTGTGCCGCGGCGTAGACCTCACGCAGCGTGTCGACGGTGACGAGCGTGTAGAGCTGCGTCGTCGTCACGGAGGCGTGCCCGAGGAGCTCCTGGACCACGCGCACGTCCGCCCCGCCGTGCAGCAGGTGGGTCGCGAAGGAGTGCCGCAGCGTGTGCGGGGAGACGTGGGCCGTGAGCTGGGCGCGCTCGGCCGCCTTCTGGAGCACCGACCAGACGCTCTGCCGCGAGAGCCTCGCCCCGCGGGCGTTGAGGAAGAGCGCCGGGGTGCCCCGGCCGACCACGGCGAGTGCGGGGCGCGCACGCACGCGGTACGCCTCGACGGCGTCGATCGCGAACGAGCCGACGGGGACGACGCGCTCCTTGCGGCCCTTGCCGAACAGCCGGACCGCACCACGGTCCGGCGTCAGGTCGATGTCGTCGACGTCGAGACCCGTGACCTCGGAGATCCGGGCGCCCGTCGAGTAGAGCAGCTCGAGGATCGCGCGGTCACGCAGCGGGATGGGCCCGTCCCCCACCGAGACGGCGTCGAGCAGCCGGGTCACCTCGTCGACGGTGATCGCCTTGGGCAGCCGCTTGGGTCGCGCGGGCGAACGGAGCCCCGCGGCGACGTCGACGTCCACCTTGCCCTCGAGGAGCGCGAAACGGTGCAGCCCGCGCACGGCGGCGATCGCGCGCGCGACGGAGGCCGCGGACATCGCGGTGCCCGTCGCCTCGCCCGTCGTGAGGGCGGCGACGTAGTCCTCGACGTCTCGCTCCTGAGCGGCCCGCAGCTCAGCAGCCCCCCGTGCCGCGAGGAACGCGACGTAGCGGCTCAGGTCACGGCGGTAGGCGGCGGACGTGTTCGTGGACACACCGCGCTCGACGACCAGATGTGCGAGGAAGTCGCGCACCACGGCGTCGAGCGGGCTCACCACGGCAGGAGCGGGTCGATCGCGACGGCGAGGAACACGGCGGACAGGTAGGTGATCGAGCCGTGGAAGACGCGCATCTCGTAGAGCTTCGTCGTCGTCGGGCTCGAGGCCCTGCGGTACAGCGCGACGCACGACGCGATGAACCACGCACCGAGCACGACGGCGGCCACCGTGTAGGCCCACGACATCCCCGCGAGCGGGACGAGCGCGAGGGAGCTCGCGACCATCGCGACCGCGTAGAGGATCGACTCGACCGCCACGCGCCGGTCACCCGCGACGACCGGGAGCATCGGCACGCCGGCCGCCGCGTAGTCCCGGCGGAACTTCATGGCGAGCGGCCAGTAGTGCGGCGGCGTCCAGAAGAACACGACGCCGAAGAGCGCCACGGCGGCCCAGTCGAGGGTGCCCGTGACGGCGGCCCAGCCGATGAAGACGGGCATGCAGCCCGCGATGCCGCCCCACACGATGTTCTGCGTCGTGCGGCGCTTGAGGATCAGCGTGTAGCCGACCACGTAGATGAGGATCGCAGCCGCCGTGAGGAGCGACGCGAAGACGTTCGTGGACCACGCGAGCCACGCGAGTGAGACGACGCCGAGCGCGATGCCGAACACGAGCGCCTCGCGCGGCGAGACCTCTCCCGTGACGAGCGGGCGCCGCTTCGTGCGGTGCATCACCTTGTCGATGTCGCGGTCGATGTAGCAGTTGAGGACGTTCGCGCTACCGGCGGCGAGCGAACCACCGACGAGCGTGGCGAGAACCAGGCTGATGCCCGGGAAGCCACCGTGCGCGAGGATCATCGTCGGGAGCGTCGTCACGAGCAGCAGCTCGATGATGCGCGGCTTCGTCAGCGCCACGAAGGCGCCGATCCGCCGCCAGGGCGGGGTGGTCGGGAGCGGGACCTCTGTCGAGGCCGCCGTCACCGATGCGGTGTGCACGAAGCGAGTTCTCCCCTCGGGGGTCAGGAGTCGTGACGCACCCCCGCCACGTCGTCGCCATCCTACCGGCCCGCGTCCACGCCCTGGCCTCATCGGTCGTCGCACGCGCGCACGACTAGGCTGCATGGGGAACCAGACCGCTTCACCTAATACTTGCAGTGAGATCCGACGGCGTGCGCCACGGATCGGAAAGAGGAGTCTTGAACGCCATCGCCCCCCGCGCCGACAAGGTCGGCTGGACCGAGCTGGACCGCCGCGCGGTCGACACCGCCCGAGTGCTGGCCGCCGACGCGGTCGAGAAGGTCGGCAACGGCCACCCCGGCACCGCGATCAGCCTCGCGCCGCTCGCCTACCTGCTGTACCAGAACGTGATGCGCCACGACCCGGCGGACCCGGCGTGGCTCGGCCGCGACCGGTTCATCCTCTCCGCGGGCCACTCGAGCCTCACGCAGTACGTCCAGCTCTACCTCGCCGGTTTCGGCCTCGAGCTGGACGACATCGAGGCCCTGCGCACGTGGGGCTCCCTCACCCCGGGGCACCCCGAGTTCGGGCACACCGACGGTGTCGAGATCACGACGGGGCCGCTCGGGCAGGGCCTGGCGAGCTCCGTGGGCTTCGCGATGGCCGCCCGGCGTGAGCGCGGGCTGCTCGACCCCGAGGCCGCGCCCGGCGAGAGCCCCTTCGACCACTTCGTCTACGTGATCGCGTCCGACGGCGACCTCCAGGAGGGCGTGACGAGCGAGGCCTCCTCGATCGCGGGCACGCAAGAGCTCGGCAACCTCATCGTGCTGTGGGACGACAACCACATCTCGATCGAGGGCGACACCGAGATCGCGTTCACCGAGGACGTGCTGGCGCGCTACGAGTCCTACGGCTGGCACGTGCAGTTCGTGGACTGGACCGCGGGCCCCGATGGCTACGTCGAGGACGTCGACGCCCTCGCCGCAGCGATCGAGGCGGCCAAGGCCGTGACGGACCGCCCCTCGTTCATCGGCCTCCGCACCATCATCGCGTGGCCCTCCCCCACGAAGCAGAACACCCACGGCGCCCACGGCTCCAAGCTCGGCGGCGACGAGGTGCGTGGGCTCAAGGAGGTGCTCGGCTTCGACCCCGAGCGCAGCTTCGAGGTGGCCCCCGAGGTCATCGCCCACTCGCGCAAGGCGCTCGAGCGGGGTGCGGCGGCCCAGGCCGAGTGGAGCCCGAGGTACGAGGCGTGGCGTGCCGCGAACCCGGACCGAGCCGAGATGCTCGACCGGCTCGTCGCCCAGGATCTGCCGGCGGGCTGGGTTGACGCGCTGCCCACGTTCGAGGCGGGCAAGTCGGTCGCGACGCGTGCCGCGTCCGGCGAGGTGCTCAGCGCCCTCGCCACCGTGCTGCCCGAGCTGTGGGGCGGTTCGGCCGACCTCGCCGGCTCGAACAACACGACGATGAAGGGCGAACCGTCGTTCCTGCCCGCGAAGCGCTCGACGCACGAGTTCTCGGGCGACGTCTACGGCCGCACGCTGCACTTCGGCATCCGCGAGCACGCGATGGGCTCGATCCTGTCCGGCATCGTGCTCCACGGCCTCACGCGCGCCTACGGCGGCACGTTCTTCACGTTCTCGGACTACATGCGCGGCGCGGTGCGACTCGCGGCGCTCATGGGCGTCCCCGCGATCTACGTGTGGACGCACGACTCGATCGGCCTCGGCGAGGACGGCCCCACCCACCAGCCGGTCGAGCACCTCGCCGCCGTGCGCGCCATCCCGGGGCTCGCCCTCGTGCGGCCCGCCGACGCGAACGAGACCACCGCCGCGTGGCAGGCGATCCTCGAGCGCCGTGACGGGCCCGTTGGCC
>CAZECM010000016.1:51676-52736 GCA_964510785.1 uncultured Cellulomonadaceae bacterium
CAGAACGTGCCGACGTTCCCGCGGGGCACGGACGGGTTCGCGACCACGGAAGGCGTCGCGAAGGGTGCCTACGTGCTCCTCGAGGCCTCCTCGGGCACGCCCGACGTGATCCTCGTCGGCACCGGCTCCGAGGTGCAGCTCGCCGTCGCGGCGCGCGAGACGCTCGAGGCCGAGGGCATCGCGACACGCGTGGTCTCCGCTCCGAGCCTCGAGTGGTTCGCCGAGCAGGACGAGGCCTACCGCGAGTCCGTGTTCCCGACCGACGTGCGTGCCCGGGTGTCGGTCGAGGCCGGGATCGCGCTGTCGTGGCGGGGCATCGTGGGCGACGCCGGTCGCTCGGTCTCGCTCGAGCACTACGGTGCCTCGGCCGCCTACGAGAAGCTGTTCGAGGAGTTCGGCATCACCGCCGCGGCCGTCGTCGAGGCAGCACGCGAGTCCCTCGGAGCGGCGCGTGGTTGAGTCCCGCAACCCGCTGCGGGCGCCCGGCGACCTGCGCCTCCCGCGCATCGCCGGGCCCTGCGGGCTCGTGATCTTCGGTGTGACGGGCGACCTCGCCCGCAAGAAGCTCATGCCCGCGGTGTACGACCTGTCGAACCGCGGGCTGCTCCCGCCGGGCTTCGCCCTCACGGGCTTCGCCCGACGCGACTGGGCGACGCAGGACTTCACCAAGATCGTGCACGACTCGGTCAAGGAGTACGCCCGCACACCCTTCCGCGAGGAGACGTGGCGCCACCTCGCCGAGGGCATCCGGTTCGTGCAGGGCTCCTTCGACGACGACGACGCCTTCGACCGCCTGTCCGACACGGTCACGGCCCTCGACGAGGAGCGCGGCACGGGTGGCAACCACGCGTTCTACCTGTCCGTGCCGCCGGGCCAGTTCCCCGTCGTGTGCCGCCAGCTCTCGCGCTCCGGTCTGTCCCGCAGCGCCGAGGGCGCATGGCGGCGCGTCGTCATCGAGAAGCCGTTCGGGCACGACCTCGCGAGCGCTCGCGAGCTCAACGACGTGGTCTCCTCGGTGTTCCGGCCCGACGACGTGTTCCGCATCGATCACTACCTCGGC
>CAZECM010000017.1:0-25783 GCA_964510785.1 uncultured Cellulomonadaceae bacterium
CCAGTACAAGCGCATCACCAACCGCTACGAGTCGGGCGTGCTCACGGGCAAGGGCATCGCGTGGGGCGGCTCGCTCGTGCGCACCGAGGCCACGGGCATGGGCACCGTGCTGTTCGCCGAGCAGATGCTCGCGACGCGCGGCTCGGCCTTCGACGGCCAGCAGGTCTCCGTGTCCGGCTCCGGCAACGTCGCGATCTACGCGATCGCCAAGGCGCAGGCGCTCGGTGCGAACGTGGTCGCGTGCTCGGACTCCTCGGGCTACATCGTGGACGACAAGGGGATCGACGTCACCCTGCTCCGCGAGATCAAGGAGCAGCGCCGGGCGCGCATCGCCGAGTACGCCGAGGCACGCGACAGCGCCACCTTCGTGCCCGTGGGCAAGGGTTCGATCTGGGACGTCCCCGTGACCGTGGCGCTGCCGTGCGCGACGCAGAACGAGCTCACCGAGGACAACGCCCGCACGCTCGTGAACAACGGCCTCGTGGCCGTGGCCGAGGGCGCGAACATGCCGCTCACGGGCAAGGCCGTCGCGCTGCTGCAGGGTGCCGAGGTGCTCTTCGCGCCGGGCAAGGCGGCCAACGCGGGCGGTGTCGCGACGTCGGCCCTCGAGATGCAGCAGAACGCGAGCCGCGACGCCTGGACGTTCACCTATACCGAGTCGCGCCTCGCCTCGATCATGCGCGGCATCCACGACCGCTGCCAGGAGACGGCCGACGAGTACGGCCAGCCGGGCAACTACGTGGTCGGTGCGAACATCGCGGGCTTCACCAGGGTGGCCGACGCGATGATCGCGCTCGGCGTCATCTGAGCGGCTGAACCGGTCCGAGCAGGCCCGGCCACCCGGGCTGGACACCCTCCCGACCGCGTGCCGGCGTGTGTCACCATGGAGCCGTGGCCCTGCGCGGAGACGGACGACTGTCGCACGAGACCTTTCCCGGCGAGAAGGGTCCCCAGGACGCCTGCGGCGTCTTCGGGGTCTGGGCACCGGGTGAAGAGGTCGCGAAGCTGACCTATTTCGGGCTCTACGCCTTGCAGCACCGGGGCCAGGAGTCCGCCGGGATCGCGACGTCGAACGGCGAGCAGATCCTCGTGTTCAAGGACATGGGGCTCGTCTCGCAGGTGTTCGACGAGACGTCCCTCAACGCCCTGACCGGGCACATCGCGATCGGGCACACCCGCTACTCCACGACGGGCTCGAGCACGTGGGAGAACGCCCAGCCCACGCTCGGCGCGACGGCGGACGGCACGGTGGCGCTCGCCCACAACGGCAACCTCACGAACACCCCCGAGCTCATCGAGCTCGTCGCGGAACGGTACGGCGCCCAGCGGCGCAGCGAGCTCGTGCGGGGCGCGTCGTCGGACACCGCCGTCGTCACCGCGCTCTTCGCGGGCGACCCGGACCGCACGCTCGAGGCGACCGCCCTCGAGGTGCTGCCGCGGGTGCGCGGGGCGTTCTCGCTCGTGTTCATGGACGAGACGACCCTCTACGCCGCCCGCGACCCGCAGGGCGTGCGCCCGCTCGTGCTGGGTCGCCTCGAGCGCGGCTGGGTGGTCGCGAGCGAGATCCCGGCCCTCGACATCGTCGGTGCGGCGTTCGTGCGCGAGGTCGAGCCCGGCGAGCTCATCGTGATCGACGCCGAAGGGCTGCGCAGCTCCCGGTTCGCCGAGCCGGCGCGCGCGGGCTGCATCTTCGAGTTCGTCTACCTCGCCCGGCCCGACAACTCGATCTCGGGCCGTTCGATGCACGCCGCCCGCGTCGAGATGGGCCGCCAGCTCGCGCGTGAGCACCCCGTCGAGGCCGACATCGTGATCCCCGTGCCCGAGTCCGGCACGCCGGCCGCGATCGGCTATGCCGCCGAGTCCGGCATCCGCTACGCCCAGGGCCTGACGAAGAACGCCTACGTGGGGCGCACGTTCATCCAGCCCTCCCAGACGCTGCGCCAGCTCGGCATCCGGCTCAAGCTCAACCCGTTGCGCGAGGTGATCCGTGGCCAGCGCCTCGTGGTCGTCGACGACACGATCGTGCGCGGCAACACCCAGCGCGCCCTCGTGCGGATGCTGCGCGAGGCCGGCGCGGCCGAGGTCCACATCCGCATCAGCGCACCGCCCGTGAAGTGGCCGTGCTTCTACGGCATCGACTTCCCGTCCCGCGCCGAGCTCATCGCCAACGGCCTCGGCCCGGCGGAGATCGCGGCGTCGCTCGGCGCCGACTCCCTCGGCTACATCTCCCTCGAGGGCATGATCGCTGCGACCGAGCAGCCCTCCTCCCAGCTGTGCGCGGCGTGCTTCACCGGCCGCTATCCCATCCCAATCCCGGAGACCGCGAACATGGGGATCAACCTCCTCGACCACAGCCAGCTGCCGCTCGGCGCACCCGAGGACGGGCTGCTGACCGTGCTCGGCGGGGCTGGGGGCGCGTCGGCGCTCGAGCAGCCGTGAGCGGGGCGTCGGCCGACGGCGGGAACCTGCCCGACGACGGCGTGCGGGCCGACGGCGGTACACCCGTCGGCCTGACCTACGCGGCCGCCGGTGTCGACACCGAGGCCGGTGACAAGGCCGTCGAGCTCATGAAGGACGCCGTGCGGGCGACCCACGGCCGCGAGGTGATCGGTGGGGTCGGCGGCTTCGCGGGGCTCTACGACGCGAGCACGCTCGCCCGGTTCCGCAAGCCCCTGCTCGCGACCTCGACCGACGGCGTGGGCACGAAGGTCGCGATCGCCCAGGCGATGGACAAGCACGACACGATCGGGTTCGACCTCGTGGGCATGGTGGTCGACGACATCGTCGCCGTGGGCGCCACCCCGTTGTTCATGACCGACTACATCGCGTGCGGGCGGGTCGTTCCCGAGCGCATCGCTGCGATCGTGCGAGGCGTCGCCGAGGCGTGCCAGGTTGCGGGGACCGCACTCGTGGGTGGGGAGACAGCCGAGCACCCGGGGCTGCTGGGCCCTGACGAGTACGACGTCGCCGGTGCCGTGACGGGGGTCGTCGAGGCCGACGCCGTCCTGGGCCCGGAGCGCGTGCGTGCGGGTGACGTGGTGGTGGCCCTCGAGGCGAGCGGCTTGCACGCCAACGGTTTCTCGCTCGTCCGCAAGGTCGTCGCGGTGGCCGGCTGGGAGCTCGAGCGACACGTCCCGGAGTTCGGGCGCACGCTCGGCGAAGAGCTGCTCGAGCCGACGCGGGTGTACGCCTCGGACGTGCTCGCGCTCGTGGCGCGCTCCGGAGGCGGGGTGCACGCGCTGAGCCACGTCACGGGTGGCGGGCTCGCCGCGAACCTCGCGCGGGTGCTGCCGGCCGGCCTGGTGGCCGGTGTGGACCGGGGATCGTGGACCGTGCCGCCGGTGTTCGCCGTCGTCCGCGAGCTGGGCGGCGTGCCGTGGTCGGACCTCGAGAAGACGCTCAACCTCGGTGTCGGCATGGTGGCCGTGGCCGCTCCCGACGCCGTGGCCGGGGTGCTCGCCCACAGCGCGGAGCTGGGGCTCGGTGCGTGGGTGCTCGGCGAGGTGACCGGGCTCGACACGGCTCCCGACGACATCGAGCTCGTGGCCGGCACGAAGGGCGTGCACGGCGGAGCGGTCGCGATGTCGGGGAGCTACCGCACGGGATGAGCCGCAGCCGGTGCGGGACGAGCCGCCAGGACGGCGCAAGGCCCACCCCCCGGCGCGTGCAGTGCCAGGCGGCGGGCCCCGTGCGTGATACGCGGTCGGCTCAGCGCGAGCCGGACCAGCTGCCCCACTCGTCCTCGTCGCCGTCGTCGGGCGCGGCGTCGTGCTGCCGCGTGTCCGTGGCGACGTCGGACTTGGTGGCGAGCTCTTGTTCGAGCTCCCGGTAGTTCGTATCAGGGGAGAAGTACTTCAGATCCCTAGCGATCTTGGCGTTCTTAGCCCTCTGACGGCCGCGCCCCATGGCATCGACCCCCTCTAACGTAAGAGCGGGGCGGCACCGTGCTCACACGTGCGGCCCCGGGTATCTGGTGCGTCTGTTCGTGGGGCCCACGGTACATCGTGAAGTGGCCCGAGGACCACTCGCCTCGCGCAGGGCTGAATCGGGTGGGTCCATGAAGTGGACACCAGCACCCGGTAGTTGTCTCACCCCTTGGTCAGGATCACGCAAATCGGGTTAAATGGGCGCGTCCGGTATGCACACATCTGTTCCATGATGCACAGTGGATGTAGCCGGGGTGGAAGTAAGCAGCCACCTGCATCTGGAACCGCGGCGCACGGCACCGATCGAGGCGTCGCCCAGGAGCAACCGGTTGATGGGACCTGGATGCTCGACGAACGGGGCTTCCGGCCGTGGTGCACCGGGTCTCTTGAGTTGAGGAGACTTCCATGACGACACCTGTGGAACACCCCGAAGCCCTGTTGACTCCTTCCGAGGTCGCGACCCTGTTCCGGGTCGACCCCAAGACCGTGACGCGCTGGGCGAAGGCAGGAAAGCTCTCCTCGATCCGGACCCTCGGTGGCCACCGCCGCTACCGGGAGTCCGAGGTTCGTGAGCTTCTCTCCGGCGTGCCCAGCCAAGGCGGGGGCAGCTAGGACCCAGGTGGTCCGGGGTCCCGAGGCCCCGGGTCAGTCGGTCCAGAAGTGGTCGACGCTCTCGTCCTGCTGTCGCAGGGCGGGAGTCACCGGCCCGGTCCCGGCGTCGGGCGCCTTGGGCAGGCTCGACTTGCCGTAGAGCCCGAGGATGCCGGCGATCAGGAAGAGCGCCGCGGAGACGACGACGGCGGCCAGTGCCGGGTGCAGCACCTCGCTGAGCCCGAGGATGGCGGCCGCGACCAGGCTGAGCGTGCCGAGCCAGGCCAGGACGCCTGCCACCCCGAACGAGACCACCGAGGGCCCGTAGGCCTCCGCCTTGGCCTGCGCCGCGGCCTTGATCTTGTCGGTCTGCGCCTGGATCGCGTTCTTGACCTTCTCCTCGACGCTGTCCACGCTCTCGCGGACTCGATCGGTGATGGGCTCGGTGATCCGGCTGAAGAATCCGCGCTCGCTCACGGTGCATCCCTTCCTGGGTGGTGCTGCGCTCCCGACCTTACCGGCGCCCCGTTCCGGCGCACCTGCGCCACGCCCCTGACCGGCCCCTGACCCAGCCCCGGGAGAGCCGTCTCGCGTCACTCTGGCACCAAGGAGCGCGCGGACGGACAGCGGTAGCGTGTGGCTGTGGCTGTGCGGCGGATCGATACCGAGGTGGGGGCAGCTGCGCTCGCGGCGTGGCGTGACGGGGACGCGACTCCCGCGCAGGTGCGCACGGCCGTCAGGTTCACGCTCGAGGAGCTCGCGGCGCGCGCCCCGGGCCGGTCCGTCGAGGTGCGCGTCCCGCCCCACGGCGCGGTCCAGGCGATCGAGGGCCCGCGGCACACGCGCGGCACCCCGCCGAACGTCGTCGAGACCGACGGACCCACGTGGCTCGGGCTCGTGACCGGTCGGGTCGCGTGGACCGCGGCCGTCGCGGACGGGCGCGTGAGCGCCTCGGGGGAGCGTGCGGACCTCGGTGGGCACGTACCGTTCGGCCCGAGGTTCACCGGATAGGGTCACCTCCATGGTGAGGTCCCCTTCCGACGACGGCATCGACGACGACGGCGCACCCCTGCCTGACTCAGCACCCCCGGTGGATCCCGCGTCCCTGGCAGGTCCCGAGGTCGACGCGGCCCCCGAGGCCGCCGCCGACCCCGTGGCCGAAGCGGACCAGGCAGCTCAGGCGCCGCGCGCGATCCCCTCGCAAGAGGAGCTCGACCGCATCGCGGTGAACGTCCACATCCGCCGCCGGCCGCGCTACGGGGTGTTCATCGGGACGGGCATGCTGCTCGCGGGCGCCGCGGCGTTCGTCTGGGCGGTCAACGTCCCCCAGGACGTGCACGAGAACTGGGGCGCGTCGATCTGGGCGGCGACGCTCGGCGCCGTCGGGTTCGGGGCGCTCCTCGGGGCCGGCGTCGGGGTCTTCGCGGACTGGCGCAGCAGGAGGAAGTGATGGCTGCTCAGCGACGCAAGAACCTCTGGGGTTCCCTCGCGCTCCTCGCCTTGCTGCTCGCCGTCGTCGTCCCCGCGTCGTCGGCGAGCGCGGCGCGACCCGACCCGCGTCAGCAGCAGAAGCTCTACGTCGAGAGGTCCGGTGCCGCGTACGAGGCGGCGCGATCGGCGCGCGCGGCAGGCAAGGCCTCGCTCGCGAAGAAGCTCGAGAAGATCTCGAAGCGCGCGCAGGGGCACTGGGTCGGCGACTGGTACTCCGCCTCCCGGGTCCGCGCGGACGTGCGCACCTACACCCGGGCGGCGCGCAAGGCGAAGCGCACCCCGGTGCTCGTGGTGTACGCGATCCCGGGGCGCGACTGCGGTGGGTACTCGGCGGGCGGGTTCACGCCCGCGCAGTACAAGAAGTGGATCCGTCAGGTCGCCAAGGGACTGTCCGACGGCGCGGTCAAGGGATCGAGCCGCGCCCTCGTGGTGCTCGAGCCGGACGCGCTCGCGCTCGACTGCGTAGGTGCGGGACGGTTCGCGCTGCTGAAGTACGCCGCGAAGCGGCTCGCCGCGACGGGTGCCTGGGTCTACATCGACGCGGGCCACTCGAACTGGCTCGCCCCCGCCGAGCTCGCGAAGCGGCTCACGAAGGCCGGCGTGGCCCACGCCCGCGGCTTCTCGACCAACGTGTCGAACTTCAACCGCACGTCGGCCGAGCGCAAGCACGGCAACAAGGTCTCGGCGGAGCTCAAGGAGCGCGGCATCAAGCTCGGGAGCCGGCACTTCGTGATCGACACCTCGCGCAACGGTCGCGGGCCTATTGCGGACGCCCAGTGGTGCAACCCGCCGGGCCGCGGCCTCGGCGACACGCCCCGCATGGTGAGCTCGACGCGACTCGACGCCTACCTGTGGATCAAGCGGCCCGGGGAGTCCGACGGCGCCTGCAACGGCGGCCCGGGTGCCGGCCAGTGGTGGCAGGACTACGCGCTCGAGCTCGTCAAGAACCGCAAGCGCTGACGCCGGCACGCCTCGCCTCGGAGCCGATCTACGGCTCGCGGGGCGCCTCTCGCTGCGCGCCCCGTCGCACGAGCAGGAGCAGGGACGCCCCGGCGCCCACGGCCGTCCCGAGCACGAGCAGCCGGTAGTCCACGAGCGCGAGGAGCGCCGCGGCACCGAGGGTGGCGACGGTCTGCGGCAGGTTGAACGCCATCGAGCTCGCGGCAGCGGCCCGGCCCTGCAGCTGGGGCGGCGTGAGGCGTTGGCGCAGCGTCACGAAGGCGACCACGATGACGGGGATCGCAAAGCCTGCCACGAGCATGGCGCCGACGGCGAGCGGGAGGCTCGTGCCCAGGAGCGGCACGCACGCGACGGCGAGCAGCGCGACGCCGAGCCCGACGGCGCGGCCCTCCCCGAGCCGTCTCACGAGCGTCGAGGAGCACATCCCGCCCACCACGGAGCCCGCGCCCTGGATCGCGACGAGCACGCCGAGGGTCGCGGCGGGCACCCCGAGACCCCGCTCCATCACGGGGAAGATCGCGACGTTGATGAGGCCCGTGGCCCCGAACGCGATCGCGATCACGATCGTGAGCCGCCCGAGCAGCGGCGTGTGGAAGAGGTGGGTGAACCCGGCCGCGAGCTCGTGCCAGTAGCGCCCGGCGGCGGCGCGGGGTGCGGGCGGGCTCTCGGCAACCTGGACCCGCAGCAGCAAGAGGGACGTCAGGGCGAAGCACACGGCGGTACCGACGACGACGGCGTACGGGCCGGCCAGCACGTACACGCCCGTGCCGAGCAGCGGTGACAGGAGCCGGAACCCCTGGTCGATCGTGGAGAGCATCCCGTTGCCGGAGGCGAGCTCCTCGTCGGGCAGCAGGTCGCGCACCAGGCCGGACTGCGCGGCGCCGGTGAGATAGCCGACCGTCCCGTACGCGAAGAGGACCACGTAGACGAGCCAGAGGTGCGCGGGGGTGCTCACGGTGAGCAGGGCCAGCAGGGCGACGGCCATGGCCGCGTTGGCCCACACGAGGAGCAGGCGCCGGGACGTGCGGTCCGCGAGCTGGCCGAGGAACGGGGAGACGAGCGCGGGCAGCCCGAGGGCCGCGAACACGAGCGCCGCGGCGCTGTCGGAGCCCGTGAGGTCCTTGACCCAGACGGCCACCATGAGGAACAGCGCGCTGTCGGCGAGGTTCGTGAAGACCCACGCGCGCGTGAGCTGGCGGAAGCCGAGGCGTCGCCACGCGAGCGGGCCGCGTCGAGGGCTGGAGGACGTGGGGTCCGGGGTGGGTGTCACGGTGTGCCCGCTTTCCCGCCGTCGGACCCCTGCCCGCCGTCGGACCCCTGGACGTGCCGCTCGGCGGGCGCGATCGGCTCGGGGTTCGCGGCGGCGAAGAGCCTGGCCCGACGGGCACCGGGCGGCCGCAGCGCTTCGTCGTCGCGGCCCCGGAAGCGGTCGGCGAGGCGCTGGATCTCCTGGCTGAGCTCGGCCAGCTCTTCGTGCGTCGCCCAGAACTGCGTGGTGGTCAGCGTGCTCGCCTGGACCCACACGTCCGGCTCGGCGTCGGCATGGGCGAAGTAGTCGCGCAGCCGCTCGGCGTGGTGGTCGATGTGGAGCATCGCGAGCTCCTGCACCGCCCGCAGCGACCCGGCGACCTCGGGGTCCGGCCGCATGTCGAAGCCGTGGACGATCTCGCGCCACGGCTTCTCGCGGCCGCGCTGGGTGCCGCGCTCGACGTAGCCGTACTGCTCGAGCATGCGCAGGTGGTACGAGCAGCTCGCCGCGGACTCCCCGAGGTGCTCGGCGCACTCCGTCACGGTCGCCTCGTCGACGGAGTGGAGGAAGTCGAGCAGCGCGAGGCGGACGGGGTGCGCCAGGGCGCGGATCCGGGCGGGGTCGCTGATGCGGGTGGACTCGGGCATGCTCCGAGAGTAGATGTTCAAGGAGTCTTTATCAAGAATTCTTGAACATCAAGCATGCGAGGTCGGAACGCCACAGCCCCGAGACACACCAAAGGCCCCGGAGCAATCCGAGGCCTTGTGACGTGGCTCCGACCGGCGTCGATCCGGTGACCTTCCGATTTTCAGTCGGACGCTCTACCAACTGAGCTACAGAGCCTTGATCCGGACCGGCCTGCTGGCCGGACCGAACCGAAGCGACCCCGACGGGACTTGAACCCGCGACCTCCGCCGTGACAGGGCGGCGCGCTAACCAAACTGCGCTACGGGGCCTAGTGGGACTAGGTCCTTACTGCTGAACTGCTCTACTGCTGAACTCTGCCGAGTCCGTACCCCCAACGGGATTCGAACCCGTGCTACCGCCGTGAAAGGGCGGGGTCCTAGGCCGCTAGACGATGGGGGCGGCGAGCCGACCCAGACGTCTGAGGCGTCTCAAGACCCCGGTCAGCATAGGGCACTTTTCGGCAGGTGCCAAAGTGACCCTCCGCTGGTCCGGGAGGGACAGCCTACGACGACGACGGCCTCCGGTGCCAACTGGTCGTGGGAGAGGATGGTGGCATGTTCGAGATGACCCGTGAGGAGTTCGAGGAAGCTGTCCGTGATGCCCTGGACCAGATCCCCGAGGAGTTCGCGCGCCGTATGGGCAACGTCGTCGTCCTCGTCGAGGACGACGCCCCGCCGGAGGACCCCACGCTGCTCGGCTACTACGACGGCGTCCCGCTCACGGAACGCACGCACTGGGGGATCGGCGAGCTGCCCGATCGCATCCTCGTCTTCCGCAACCCCACGCTCGAGATCTGCGACACGCGCGAGGACGTGGTCGAGGAGGTGACGATCACGGTGGTGCACGAGATCGCCCACTTCTTCGGCATCGACGACAAGAAGCTGCACGAGCTCGGCTGGGGGTAGGTGCCCGACCCTCCGCGGCTATGCCTCGGTGACCGGCTGCCGCAGGATGGTGCGTTGCTTCGCGGGCTCGACCTTGCGGAAGTCGCTCAGGTAGATCTCGTGGTGCTTGCCGGCGAGCCGCAGGCCGTTCGCTGGGACGAACTCCTCGTGCAGGTGCGCGAGCACGGCGGCCTCGTCGTCGAACGCGCCGACGTGGAGGGTCTGGACGCAGCGGCCCTCGAAGAGCGTCTCGAGCCGGACGTCCTCGAGCCGCGGGGGTCGCTTCTTCGCGGCGACCTGCCCGACGGCGGCCTCGAACGCGGCCCGCTCGAGCCAGCCCGGGACCATGAGCATCAGGGTCCAGTCCCACGCCGACTTGTCGCGCGCCGAGGTGAACGTCGCCATGTCCTTTGCCCACCACAGGCCCTCGAGGGGCGGGACCACGTAGTCGCGGTCGAGCTCGCGCTTGCTCGCGAGCTTGAGCGTGTAGGCGACGGGGTAGAGCGACTCGACGGCCGCCGCGAAGGCGAGCGAGGTGTTGGGGTCGCCGTGGCCGTCGACCATGAGGTACTGCGTCTCGGGCACGTCGAGGATATCGAACCGCCCGCGGGGCGCGCGGTACCCGTCGAGGGTCTTCCTGAAGTCGATCTTGTCCGTCATCGGCCCTGGCCCTGCTCGCCCGAGATCGGCGCCGCGGCCACACCAGGACCGGCGACGGCCTTGCGCAGCGTCCGTTCCGCGAGGCCGACAACTTCCCGACGCGAGCCGCCGCGCCCGAGCACCTCCCAGCTCGTGTAGAGCAGCGCCCACAGCACGTTGACGATCCAGTCGGCGGTCATGTCGGGGTCGAGAGAGCCGTCGGTGTGGCCGCGCTCGGTCAGTGCCTTCATCGCGGCATCGGCCGTGGCATCGGCGTCGGCGTCTTCTGGAATGCAGACCCCGGTGAAGATGAGGTTGAGCAGGTCGCCCAGCTCGAGGTACTCGTGGCACAGCCGGACGAGCGCATCGACCGCGAGGCTCTCGGTGAGCCGTGCGCGCGTGAGTGCGACGTCGAGGCGCGCGGTCGCGTCCTGGCCGAGTGCCGCGATGAGGTCGGAGCGCTCGGGGAAGTAGCGGTGCAGCGTGGTGCGCCCGACGTCGGCGGCCTCGGCGATCTCGCCGAGCGGAGCCTGCGGGTCTGCCGCGAGGGCCCGGGTCGCGGCGTCGAGGATCGCGCGTCGCGTCCGATGACGAGCGCCCGTCTCGGCTGTCGTGTCCACCACGATGTCATCGTAGGCCGATGTTCCAGAAAGGAGAAACACTTGCCCATAGTGGAACATTCATGTTCCAATGTGGACCATGACTGAGCCGTCCGATCTCGCCGCACCCGCCCCTGTCGACCTGGCCCCGCCCGCCACGACACCCGAACCGCCGGCCGAGCGCTTCGCGCGACTGAAGATCCTGTGGTCCTTCGCCTCTCCGCACCGACGCACCCTCGCGATCGGCCTGGTGCTCGCGCTCGCGACGTCCGCGATGGGCCTGGCGACCCCGATGGTGACCAAGTGGATCCTCGACTCCATCTCCCTCTCGACTCCGCTCGGCGGCCCGGTCCTCGTGCTACTTGCCCTGACCGTCATCGGCTCTCTCCTGGGGCTGTACCAGTGGATCCTCATCGGCACGCTCGCGGAGGACATCGTCTACGAGGCCCGCGAGTCGATGGTGCGCCGGTTCTTCCGCGCCACCATCCCCCAGATCGCCGGGCGCCCCACGGGTGAGCTCGTGACGCGCGTCAACTCGGACACGGTGCTGCTGCGCGAGGCCGCGTCGTCGAGCATCATCAGCATCGTCAACGGCACGGTCGCGCTCATCGGCACGCTCGTGCTCATGGCCGTGCTCGACGTCGTCCTGCTCGGCACCACGGTGGCCGCGATCGTCGTCGTCGGCGCCCTCATGGGGGTGCTCATGCCCCGCATCGCGAAGGCGGAGGAGAAGTCGCAGTCAGCTCTCGGCCGGCTCGGCGGGGTGCTGGAGTCCTCGCTGCGCGCCGTACGCACGGTCAAGGCGAGCCGCGCGGAGCAGCGTCAGGGCGACCGGATCATGGTGGACGCGGGCGAGGCGCGCACCTTCTCCATCCGGTCCGTGCGTACGACGGCCGTCGCGTGGACCATCTCGTGGGGCGGTATCCAGCTCGCGATCATCGTGATCCTCGGTCTCGGCGCGTGGCGTGTGGGCGAGGGGCTGCTCGCGGTGTCGAGCCTTATCGCGTTCCTGCTGTACGCCTTCAACATCATGGGTCCGCTCACGGAGCTCACGCAGTCCGTCACGGCGCTGCAGTCCGGCATCGCCGCGGCGGCGCGGATCCGGGAGGTCCAGGGCTACGAGCTCGAGCTCTCCGCCGACGCCGAGGGTGGGGCCGACGGCGACCAACGGGAGGCGGCCGCGTCTGAAGGCGAACGGCCGATCATCGCGCTGCGCGGGGTCAGCGCCCGGTACTCGCCGTCGGGCGATCCCGCCGTCGAGGGCATCACCCTCGAGATCCCTCGCCGCGGGCACCTCGCGATCGTGGGCCCGTCAGGCGCGGGCAAGACCACCCTCTTCTCGCTCGTCCTGCGCTTCCTGTCCCCCCAGGAGGGCCGGCTCGAGCTCGACGGCCGCCCGTACGAGTCGTACACCTACCAGGAGGTGCGCGAGCGCCTCGCCTACGTCGAGCAGGAGACCCCGGTCGTACCCGGCAGCATCCGGGACAACCTGCTGTTCACCAACCCCGAGGCGACGGACGCCGAGGTGGACGACGTGCTCGCGCGCCTGCACCTCGACACGATGGTCGGCTCGCTCGACGAGGGCCTGGACACCACGCTCGGCTCGACGTCGGTCTCCGGGGGTCAGCGCCAGCGCATCGCCCTCGCCCGGGCGATGCTGTCGCAGCCCGACGTCCTGCTGCTCGACGAGGCCACGGCGCAGGTCGACGGCATCACCGAGGCCGCGATCCACGACTGCATCCGGGACCTGGCGGCGGTGGGGACCGTCGTGACGATCGCGCACCGGCTGTCCACGGTGATCGACGCCGACTCGATCGTGGTGCTCGACGGTGGCCGGGTGCGGGCGCAGGGCACCCACGCGGAGCTTCTGGCCTCCGACGAGCTCTACCGGGACCTCGTGGCGGCGCTGCGGATCGAGGCGGGTGCGGGCACGCTTCGCTAGGCCTGGCTCGCCGCCACCCGCTCGAGAGCAGCACGACCTGTCTCGCTCAGGTGCTCAACGGCTCCTGTCTTGCGGTCGATGCCGGACGGCTGCCGTGCTGCCGCGCACGATGAACTCCACGGGAGGCAGGTTCGTCTCCTCGGGTTCGCGGCCTTCGACGATCGCAACGAGGGTGCGGGCGCACGCTCGGCCCCACGCGACGACCTCTTGCCGGACGGTGGTCAGCGGAGGGACGACGTATGTCGCCAGGGGAACATCGTCGAAGCCCACCACGGAGAGGTCGTGCGGTACGCGGATCCCACGGTCCGTGGCCGCGGAGATTCCCGCGATCGCCATGAGGTCGTTGCTGTAGACGATGGCGCTCGGCGGCTGCGGCAGATCGAGGAGCTCGTGGGTCGCCCGGGCGCCGGAGGCGCCGCTGAAGTCGGCGATGACGACGGGTGCGGGGTCGAGCCCGAGCTGGACCATCTCGTCCGCCCAGGCGTTCCGGCGCAGATCGGAGTGCACGTAGCCGGCGGTCCCGGCGACGTGTGCGATGCGTCGGTGCCCGAGGGAGTAGAGGTGCCGCACGGCGCGTCGCACCCCGGCCTCGTCGTCGAGGCAGATCGGTCGCGGTCGGCCCTCCACGGGTTCGACCGGCCCCACGAGGACGTAGGGCACGCCGAGCCGATCGAGCTCGTGCGGGCGGTCGTCGTCGATGCGCAGGTCGGTCAGGAACACGCCGTCCACTCGCGACTCGCGCGCGAACCGGTGATACGCGGCGTGCTCCGTCTCCTCCCCGTCCACGACCTGGAGCACGAGCGCATACCCGTGCTCCGAGAGCCCGCTCTCGACTCCCGCGACGAACTGCGGGAAGAAGGGGTCGGTGCTGAGGAGCTCGGGCTCGCGACGGATGACGAGGCCGAGCGCCTGGGCGCGGCTTCGTGACAGGGCCCGGGCCCTCGCGTCGGGGCGCCAGTCGAGCTCACGTGCCGCCTGCAGGATCCGCTCGCGTGCCGCCTCGCTGACGCCGGGCCGGCCGTTGAAGACGAACGAGACGGCACTCTTCGACACCTGTGCACGCAGGGCGACGTCGCCGATCGTGGTCCGACGACTCGTCGTCCCCGCCTTCTGGGCGCGATCCGGCGTCGTCGGCTCTCGCGCGCCTTCGACCTTGCTGGGGACATCGTTCATGGACTCATCGTAGCGCACTGTTTAGGCACCGGTTTAGTTGCGGGACTCTCCCTGGAATTGCAGGCAAACCGGCACGTTCGTGGGTGAATCGCGCGATCGGTTGACCTGAGGAACACAAACCGGTTTACTAATGCTCGCCCGGTCATGGTGGATCGGTGCTCCGGCCGCCTGAGGGCGACTGGCCTGAAGGGGACGCATGGCCCCGGGAAGCGAGGAATACGTGATGAAGCGTGGCGCACGGATGACGATGCTGACTGCGGCGGCAGCGGTAGTACTGCCGCTCGCGGCTTGTAGTGCAGAGCAGACGACGGGCCCCGAGACGAGCGCCGGGGAGGGCACCAGCGCGGCACAGGGCGTGGGTCCCATCGATGTCTGGTACTCGACGAACGAGCAGGAGATCGCCTGGGGCGAGAAGGTTGTCGAGGCATGGAACGCAGCGAACCCCGACCAGGAGGTGACGGCGCAGGCGATCCCCGCGGGTAGCTCGTCGGAGGACGTCATCGCCGCCTCGATCACGGCAGGCAACACGGCCTGCCTCGTGTTCAACACCGCTCCCGCGGCAGTCCCCGCCTTCCAGAAGCAGGGCGGTCTGGTCAACCTCTCGGCGACGTTCGGCGATGGGGAGACGTACATCACCGGACGTTCCGGGACCGCCGCGGACGGCTTCCGCAGCGCGGACGGCGACCTCTACCAGCTCCCCTGGAAGACCAACCCGTTCATGCTCTACTACAACAAGACGGTGTTCGAGGCGGCCGGGCTCGACGCCGAGAACCCGAAGCTGGAGACGTACGCCGACCTGCTGAGCGCCGCCAGCGCGATCAAGGCGTCGGGGGCGGCGGACTACGCGATCTACCCGCCCGCGACGGCGGACTACACGAACGTCAACTTCGACTTCTACCCGTTCTTCCTCGCGAACTCGGACGGCACGCAGTTCATCGAGGACGGCAGCGCTACCTTCGCGAGCGACGAAGGGCTCGAGACTCTCGAGCTCTGGCAGACGCTCTACGCCGAGGGCTACTCGTCGGCCGAGGCCTACAGCGGCGACATGTGGGCCGGCCCGTTCGCGGACGGGGTAGCCGCCATGGGTATCGCCGGTCCCTGGGGCGCGGGCCAGTTCGACGGCAAGGTCGAGTACGGCGCCGTCCCGATCCCGACGGCTGCGGGCAAGAGCGCGGACGCCACGTCGACGTTCGCCGACTCCAAGAACGTCGGTATGTACACCTCGTGCGAGAACAAGCAGAGCGCCTGGGAGTTCCTGAAGTTCGCCACGAACGACGACAACGACCTCGCACTGCTCGAGACCACGGGTCAGTTCCCGACCCGTACCGACGTGCCCGAGCTGGCCGCCGACTTCCTCGAGCAGGAGACGTTCTTCGCCCCGTTCGCCGCCGCGGTGCCGTTCGCGGTGGACGTGCCCACGGTCGACGGGCTCGCCGAGAAGATGCAGGTGTTCCGCGACGCGTGGAGCCAGGCGGTCCAGTCCGGTTCAGGCGACCTGCGCAGCACGTTCGAGCAAGCCGCGACGACGGTCGACGGGCTGTCGGGCTGACACTTCCGACCGACGAGACGGAACTCTTCATGACCACCCTCCGCAACGGGGGCGCGCGGCCTCAAGCGCGGGCCACGGAACACCGTGGCCCGCGCCCGAGGCGGGTCGCCCCCGGTCACCGCCTGCAACGCTGGCTCGGTGAGCACCCGCTCGGTGCCTTGCTCAGCGCCCCCTACACGGCGTTCGTCGTCGTCGTGTTCCTGGTGCCCTTCGGCTTCGGTGTCTGGATGTCGTTCCACGACTTCTACTTCACCGCCCCGGGTGTGCAGGTCCCGCACCCGTTCGTCGGGTTCGACAACTTCCAGCAGGTGCTGACCGACCCGGCGGTACGGCAGGCCTTCCGCAACCTGCTCGTGTTCCTCGTCATCAACGTGCCCCTGACGGTGGTCCTAGGCCTCGTGCTCTCGACCGGGCTCGACTCGGCGGTGCGCTGGAAAGGGTTCTTCCGCGTCTCGTACTACATCCCCTACGTCACCGCGTCGGTCGCGACCCTGGCCGTCTGGATCTTCATGTTCAGCAGCAACGGCGTCGTGAACAAGCTGCTCGACATCGCCGCGCCGGACCCGTCCTGGCTCGCGAACCAGAACCTGATCATGCCGCTCATCGCGGTGTACGTGACCTGGAAGAACCTGGGTTTCTACGTCCTGCTCTACCTCGCCGGGCTGCAGAACGTCCCGCGCGAGCTGCACGAGGCTGCGGAGATGGACGGTGCGGGCACCTGGCGGAGGTTCCGCACGGTGACGCTCCCCGGACTTCGTCCGGTGACTTCGCTCGTGGTGCTGCTCTCGATCATCACCACCGGGCAGATCTTCACCGAGCCGTACCTGCTCACCGGCGGCGGGCCTGCCGGCGCGTCGATGACACCCGCGCTGCTCATGTACCAGAAGGGCATCCAGCAGGGACAGCCCGACATCGCAGCCGCGATCGGAATGATCCTCGTCACCGCGGTGATGGTGCTGTCGCTCCTGTCGCGTCGACTCACGGAGAGGAAAGGCTGATGGCAACCACCACGTCGACCACGGTCCACGCACGACGTACGGCGCCCCGCGTCGAACGGGATGGCCGAGGCCGCCGCGCCTTGTCCGTGCTCCGCTTCGTGGCGCTGTTCGTCGGGGCGTTCCTCGCTCTCATCCCCTTCTACTACATGGTCATCGGGGCGTTGCAGAAGGAGAGGGACACCAGCGTCCTCGGCCTGCTCCCGCTGCCCGGCAACCTGACGCTCGAGAACTTCGTCGGGGTCAACGCGTCGATCGACCTGCTGGGCTCGCTGCTCAACTCGCTGATCATGACGGCGGGTGTCATGGGTTGCACGCTCGTGCTGGGGCTGCTCGTCGGCTACGCACTGGCGAGCCTCTCGTTCCGCGGTCAGGGACTCGTGATGGCGCTCGTGCTGCTCGTCCAGGCGATCCCGTTCCAGCTGCTGATGATCCCCCTGTACGTCATGGTGGTCCGCTACTTCGGGCTCGCCGACAACTACCTGGGGATGATCCTTCCGTTCGCGGTCAACTCGGTCGCGGTGCTCATCTTCCGCCAGTTCTTCCTGCAGGTCCCGAGAGAGCTCTTCGACGCCGCGCGGATCGACGGGGCGAGCGAGCTCCGCATCCTGCGGTCGATCGCCGTGCCACTCGTGCGCCCCGCGATCCTGACCGCGATGCTCGTGACGTTCATCGGCCCGTGGAACGAGTTCCTGTGGCCGTTCCTGGTCACGAAGAACGCCTCGATGCAGCCCCTCGCCGTGAGTCTCGCGAACTTCTCCCAGGCGAACTCCACCTTCCAGGCGAACCCCATGGGTGCAGTCCTCGCCGGGGCGTGCGTGCTCGCGATCCCGGCCGTGGTCCTGTTCCTGCTGTTCCAGCGTCACTTCACACCCGCAAACCTCGGCTCGGCCATCAAGGGCTGATCCCCGCGTCCAGCGAGCACGCGACCCCGCACGGCACGGACCGACGACCTCGGCGTGCCCCGACTCAAGGCAAGGCAGATGACCCACTCGAACCAGATCGAAGCCGTAGCAGCCGTCCCGTACGCGCTGCGTCGACTCGGGACGATCATGTCGCCCGAGCCCGGCAACCCGCTCGAGGCCGAGGGTGTCCTCAACCCCGGCACCGCGTGGGGCCCGGACGGCGAGCTCTACCTCTTTCCGCGACTCGTCGCCGAGGGCAACGTCTCACGGATCGGCCGGGCGCGCGTCGTGGTGGAGCACGGGGTGCCCGTGGCCGTCGAGCGGCTCGGCGTCGTCCTCTCCCCCGACGAGAGGTGGGAGTTCGGGCGGCAGAACGCCGGTGTCGAGGACCCCCGGATCACCTTCGTCGAGCCGCTCGGTCTGCACGTCATGACCTATGTCGCCTACGGGCCCCTGGGTCCGAGGCCCGCGCTCGCGGTCTCCCAGGACACCGTGACCTGGCGGCGGCTGGGCCCGCTCCGATTCGCCTACCAGCCCGAGCTGGGCACCGATCTCAACCTCTTCGCCAACAAGGACGTCGTCTTCTTCCCCGAGCTCGTGCCCGGCCCGGACGGCCATCTCACCCTCGCGCTGCTGCACCGGCCCATGTGGGACCTGGACTGGCTGCGTCCCGGCGAGGGGACCCAGGTCCCCGTGGGGATCGACGACGACAGGCCGTCGATCTGGATCGGGTACGTCGACATCGATGCCGCGCGACGCGACCTCTCGGCGCTGACCTACGTCGAGCACTCGTCGATGGTCGCTGCCCCCGTGATGGCCTACGAGGAGTCGAAGATCGGGGGTGGGCCCGCGCCGTTGCGGGTACCAGAGGGCTGGCTCGTGCTCCACCACGGCGTCACGGGCGCGAGCACGCGAGGGTTCGACCTCGCGTACGGTGCCCGCTACACCGCCGGTGCGATGCTGCTGGACGCCGGCGATCCTCGGCGCGTCCTCGGGCGCACTCCCGAGCCGCTGCTCGTCCCGCAGACCGAGGACGAGCTGAAGGGCACGCTCGGAAACGTCGTGTTCCCCACCGCGGTCGAGGAGATCGAGGGGCGCCGGTTCGTGTTCTACGGCATGGCGGACTCCCGGATCGGTGTCGCCGAGCTGGTGCGGGACGATGGCTGAGACCGTCGCGACGACCCGTGCGCTGCGGGGGGTCGTCAAGGCGTACGACGTGCGCGGGGTCGTCCCTGACGAGCTCGGGCCCGAGCTCGCGTGCGCCCTCGGGGCGGCGTTCGTCGAGACCGTGGTGCGCCCCGCCGTCGCGCCGGGGACGCCGCGCGTCGTCGTCGCCCGCGACATGCGGGACAGCGGTCCCGGCCTCGCCGCCGCGTTCGTCGAGGGTGTGCGCGTCGCGGGCGCGGACGTGCTCGACGCCGGACGATGCTCCACGGACGAGCTGTACTTCGCGTCGGGGCACCTGGAGGCCGCTGGCGCGATGTTCACCGCGAGCCACAACCCGGCGCAGTACAACGGGATCAAGCTGTGCCTGCCGGATGCGCGGCCGGTCGGTCGCGACACGGGCTTGCGTGAGATCGAGCGGCGGGCCGACGAGATCCTCGCCGGGGTTCCCGTGGTCGAGGGGCAGCGCGGGTCGTACGAACGGGTCGACGTCCTGGGTGCCTACGCCGAGCGGCTGCGCTCCCTCGTCGACCTGTCGCGAGGCCGTTCCCTGCGGGTGGTCGTCGACGCCGGCAACGGCATGGCTGGCCTGACCGTCCCCGCGGTCCTCGGGGTGGGGGCCGGCAGCTCCCCGCTACCGCTCGAGATCGTGCCCCTCTACTTCGAGCTCGACGGGTCCTTCCCGCACCACGAGGCCAATCCCATCGCGGCCAAGAACACGGCCGCGCTGCAGGCCGAGGTGGCGCGGCTAGGAGCCGACATCGGTCTCGCTTTCGACGGCGACGCCGACCGGTGCTTCGTCGTCGACGAGCGTGGCCAGCGCGTCGACCCTTCCGTCGTGACGTTGCTGGTCGGGCTCCGCGAGGCACGGCGCGCACGTGAGCGCGGCGAGCACCCGGTCGTGCTGCACAACGCGATCACGTCGCGAGCCGTGCCCGAGATCCTCGGCGAGCACGGCGTGCGGACCGTGCGTACGCGGGTGGGGCACTCGTTCATCAAGGTGCTCATGGGTACCGAGGACGCCGTCTTCGGAGGCGAGCACAGCGGACACTTCTACTTCCGCGACTTCTACGGGGCGGACTCGGGGTTGCTCGCTGCGATGCACGTCCTGGCCGCGCTCGCCGACCAGGACGCCCCGCTGTCCGAGCTCGTCGGCGCCCTGGACCCGTATGTCCGGTCGGGTGAGATCGACGTCTGCGTAGGCGATGCGGTCCGCGCGCAGGCGCAGGTGCTCGCAGCCCTGGTGGCGACGTACTGGCACGACGCGCTCGAGGTCGACCACCTGGACGGGCTCACCGTCTCGCACTGGGGCGACGAGGGGGAGTCGTGGTGGCTCAACGTTCGCCCGTCGAACACCGAGCCGCTCCTGCGGCTCAACGTCGAGGCCACCGACGCCCAGGTGATGCGCCGGGTGCGGGATCGCGTGCTCGAGGTCCTGAGCCGCGGTGACGTCGACGCGACCCCTACCACCAGCAGCGCTCGCGGCGCAGATGAGTCGATCGAGCGGGTGGTCTGACGTGTACCGCTTGGTCAATCCCGTTCGCCGTTACCCGTGGGGCTCGACGACTCTCGTCCAGCAGCTGTACGGGCACCCGGTGGACGGCCGTCCCGTCGCCGAGGTCTGGATCGGCGCGCACCCCGACGACCCGTCCGTCGCCGACGGTCACGGGCGTCGCGTCTCGCTCGATGCGCTCATCGCCGCACGACCCGAGGAGATGCTCGGCCGCCGGGTGCTCGCCGTCGCTGGTCCGCGGCTGCCGTACCTCACGAAGATCCTTGCGGCCGCTCGCGCCCTGTCGGTCCAGGTGCACCCCACGAGCGTCCAGGCCGAGGCGGGGTTTGCTGGCGAGGAGGCGGCCGGCGTCGGCCGCGACTGCTCGACGCGGACGTACCGTGACCGCTCGCACAAGCCCGAGGTCGTCTACGCGTTGACCCGGTTCGAGCTGCTCAGCGGGCTGCGCGAGCCCGAGCAGGCCGCGAAGCTGGTCGCCGAGCTCGCGGTCCCTGCGCTCGACCCCCTCGTCGCGCTCTTGCGCGACGACGCCCGCGGGCCTGCGCACCGGGCGGGACTCATGTGGCTGCTCGAGCAGCGCGACTCCGGTGCACCCTGGGTCGACGAGGTCGACGAGGTCGCGCGGGACGGAGCGGGGGCGCGGCCCGAGCTGGGGGTCGTGCGAGACCTTGCATCCCAGTTCCCGGGGGACCCGGCACTCCTGGCCCCGCTGTTGCTCAACTACGAGCGGCTCGAGCCCGGGCAGGCGCTCTACACCGCCCCCGGCACGCTGCACGCCTACCTGCGCGGGATGGGCGTCGAGGTGATGGCGGCGTCGGACAACGTGCTGCGTGCCGGCCTGACCGGTAAGCACGTCGACGTCGACCAGGTACTTGCCGTGACCGACTTCAGCCCGCACCTGACGGGCTTCCTCCGCCCGGGGCGCCTCGGTCCCGGCGTGGTCGACTTCGTCCCGCCGGTGCCGGACTTCGCGCTGCGCGTCGTCACCGTCCGCGGTGGTGACAGTCTCGCGGGACCTGATGACGGGCCGCGCGTCGTGGTGTGCATCGAGGGCGAGGTACAGGTCGAGGCGGGCGACGCTCAGCGCCTCCAGCCCGGCGGGACGGTCTTCGTGCCGGACGTGGACGGCCCCCTGACCGTCTCGGGAAACGGGACGGTGGTGATCACCCGTGCCTGAAACCTCCAGCGAGCGCCCTTCCGGCACGTCCGGCGGCTCGACGGCGCCCGCGCGTTCCGCGCCCTGCCGCTCGACTCGCGCACCGCCCGCGCCCGGTGGGGACCTTCGGCTCGTCAGAGTTGCGCAACGTCACCCGCCGGTGCGTCGAGGCACCGCGCATCGCACGATCAGGATCAGCAAAGGAGCTTGATATGAGACACATCAGAGCATGGTTCGCCGTCGTCCTGGCCCTCGTGCTGGCGGGCGCCGGACTGGGCCCAGCGTCACCCGCCGCAGCGGCCACGCCGACCGAGGACGTGGACACCATCATCTCGCGGCTCAGGGACTACTACCTGGACCAGGGCGACGAGGTCATCATCGCGAACGGCATCTTCTTGGCCCGCACCTCGGAAGCGCTCGAGTACGCGCAGACCCAGCAGCCGGACGGGTCGTGGTCCGACGTCAACTACGCGGACAGGACGAGCTCGGCGAACGGCGCCGTGTGGTCGGCGTACATCGCGCTCTACCGGATGCTCGCCATGGCGTACGCCTACCGTGACCCGGCTGCCGAGGGCTTCGAGGACCCGGCGCTCGTGACCGGCGTCGAGCGGGCGCTGCGGCACTGGGACGTGGCGGACCCGGGCAACACCAACTGGTGGGAGACCGAGATCGGCGAGTCGATGGCGATGGGCCGGCTCTCGGTGTTCCTGGGTGACGTGCTGGACGAGGACGCCTTCGACGTGAGCCTCCGGCACAACACCGGCAGGCTCGACGCGGTGGGCGCCAACGGCGCCTGGCGTACGACCAACTACCTCTTCGAGGCCGTGGCGACCTACGACTTCGACAAGATCACCGCCGGGTTCGACACCATGGTCCAGACGGTGGCGGTGGACAGCTCGGGGACGGTGCAGGAGGCCGTTCAGCCCGACGCGAGCTTCTGGGCCCACGGTGCCCAGCTCTACAGCGAGGGCTACGGCATGGCCCTGTTCACCAACGTGGCGCTCTGGGCGGACGTCGCCCGGGGGACAGGTCTCGGGTTCACGCGTCAGCACCTCGACACGATCGCCTTCTACATCATCGGCGGCACGCGGTGGATGATCCGTGGTGAGGTCGGGATGCTCTACCTGAACTACCGCCAGCCCAAGACGGTCGACGGGGTCACGAGCCACGCCTCGGAGTTCCTGGACCCGCTGAAGCGCATGGCCCGTACGGACGCGCTCTACGCGACCTCCTACCGAGCCCTCGCCGATAGCATCCACGGGCGGACGCGAACCAACGGGGTGACGGGGAACAAGTACTTCTGGCGCTCCGAGTTCTCCTCGCACCTGCGGGAGGACTACGGAATCTTCACCCGGCTGAACTCGAGCCGTACCGTCGGTAGCGAGTATCGCTCCACCTTCCGGCCCGAGCTCGGCAACGAGATCATCTGGAACTCGGCCGGTGCCACGGCGATCCAGGTCACCAACCGGGAGTACCTCGACCTCGGGCCGACCTTCGACTGGTTCCACTACCCGGGTGTGACCGCGCCCTACTTCAGGGAGCAGACGCGCGGGACGAACGGTCGGACGGGTAACGGCGGCAGCTTCACGGGAGGCGTGTCGGACGGCACGTACGGCGTGAGCGTGCACAGCCTCGACCGCGCGGCGACGAAGGGGAGCAAGAGCTACTACTACTTCGACGACGAGATGGTCGCCCTGGGTGCCGGCATCGAGTCCACGTCGGACTCCGCGGTGCACACGACCGTGAACCAGGCCGTCGCGGCGCAGAACGCCTCCGTCGACGGCGAGGTCGTGGCTCCGGGCACGGACTCCGCGCCCGTCGACGGTCCCTCCTGGGCCTACAACGACCAGGTCGGTTACGTCTTCCCCGCCGCCGCACGCGTGTACGTGTCGAACAAGGCCCAGACGGGGAGCTGGATCGGTGAGGACACGGTCAGTCGCGACGCCTTCACGCTCTACTTCGACCACGGTGTGCAGCCGAGCGCGGCGGGCTACGAGTACGTCGTCCTGCCCGCCGCGACGCCCACGGAGGTCGAGGCCTACGCCGCTGCGCCCGCCGTCGAGGTGTTGAGCAACGACGCCGCGGTGCAGGCCGTGCGGCACGGTGGGCTGCAGCGGACGATGGCGACCTTCTACGCGGCCGGGACGCTCGACCTGGGCGAGGGGCGGACCCTCGAGGTGTCCCAGCCGAGCATCCTCGTCCTGGACGAGTCCGGTGACGTTCCCGTCGTGAGCCTCGCGAACCCGAGCCAGCCCGGTCTCGTCGTCCACGTGTCGCTCGTCGACGCGGACGGGACCGCGCACGCGACCTTCGGTCTCGGCTCGGGCGCGAACCTCGGCAAGACCGTCACGGCCGCGCTCGTCTACTCGGACAGCGCCCCTTCGGCCTACTCGGCGAGCAGCTCCCAGGCCGGTCACGGCCCGGGTCTCGCCGGGGACGGTGACACGGCGACCGCGTGGCGGTCGGACGGAGACAGCACCGCGTGGTTGACCAAGCGGCTCGATCCGGGTTCGTTCGTGACCGGCGTCACCGTGGACTGGGGCGAGGACTTCGCCGAGCGGTACCTGCTGCAGACCTCGCTGGACGGCATCACCTGGACCGATCTGCGGCTCGTGCAGGACGGCCCCGGTGGGCTGGTGCGCCTGGACGTCAGCCAGACGCTCGCCACCCACGTCCGGCTGCTCATGCTCGACAGCGCGAACGGTGACGGTTTCGAGGTGCGAGAGCTCGAGGTCGACGCGAGCGTGAACCTCGCGCTCGGCAAGCCGGTCTCGGTCTCGGGCACCTCGACCGGTTCGGCGGGGAACATCACCGACGGCAGCATGGAGACCCGCTGGGGCGCCAACCTCTCCGACACCGCCTGGGCCCAGGTCGACCTGGGTTCCGTGCGGCCGATCAAGCTGGTCCGGTTGTGGTGGGAGGCGTCGTACGCGCGTCAGTACAAGATCCAGGTGTCGGACGACGGCGCCGCATGGGATGACGCGTACGTCACGTCCGGTGCCGGCAGCGACGGCGCGGCCGACGTGATCGTCGTCGACGAGGAGGCGCGCTACGTGCGGATGCAGTCCGTCCAGCGCACCCACACTCAGTACGGCGTGTCGATCTGGGAGTTCGAGGTGTACGCCGACGACGCCATCGCGAGCGCCCCGACCGTCCCGGCCGGACCCGAGAACCTCGCGCTGGGCCGGCCGATCGTGGCCGACTCGGAGTACAACGCGAGCCTGGCTGCGGTCAACGCGAACGACGGCAACCCCACGACGCGCTGGGCGTCGCTGCGCCAGAGCGCGCCGTTCACGACGCAGCGCTGGCTCGAGGTCGATCTGGAGAGCACTCGGACGATCAACCAGGCCGCCCTGACCTGGGAGTCCGCGACCTCCAACGACTTCCGGATCGAGGGTTCGCTCGACGGTGACGTCTGGGAGGAGCTTGCGCACGTCCAGAAGACCTCCGCCGAGCTGAAGAACGTCGTCGACTTCGCCGACGCGGAGGCCCGCTACGTGCGGGTCATCGGTCTGCCGGTCACGCAGTACGGGCTGTCGCTCTTCGAGTTCGAGGTCTACGGCGGGTACAAGCTCACGTGCTCGGCGTCGCCCCTGGTCGTCGAGCGTGACTCGACCGCGGTCCTCGCGGTCACGGTCGCGCCGTTCGAGGCCGACGACGGGTTCTTCGCGCACTCGCTCGACGACTCGGTGGCCGCCGTCGTCGGAACGCCGCGTGTGGACACCGACGGACGCATCGAGGTCGACCTGGCGACAGGTGACGCCGGTTCGACGTCCGTGCTGATCACCCACGCCAAGGGCGACGAGCTGTTGTGGTGCGACGTGACCATCAGGGTCGACACGGACGAGCTCGAGGCACTCGTGGCGCAGGCCGAGGGCCTCGAGAGCGTCCGGTACACCGCGGCCAGCTGGGCGCCCCTGCTTCCCGCGCTCGAGGCGGCCAAGGCGTTGCTGGCCCTCTCGGACGCGACGCAGGTCCAGATCGACGGGAGCGCCGTCGCGCTGGCGGGTGCGATCGCGGGACTGGAGGAGGTGCCCGCCGACGTGACCGCTCCGGTGGTGTCCGGGTCGGTCTCGGGTCGTACCGTGACGGTCACGGCTTCGGACGAGGGCGGTTCGGGTGTCGCTTCGATCGAGTACCGCCTGGGCGAGTCCGGTGCGTGGTTGGCGTACTCGGGGCCGGTGACGGTGCCGGGGACGGGTGCGGTGACGGTCCAGTTCCGGGCGACGGACGAGGCGGGCAACGTCTCGGAGGTCGGCTCGGTGCAGGTCGAGGCCGTGCCGCTCGTCGATGACACGGCTCCGATGGTGTCCGGGTCGGTCTCGGGTCGTACCGTGACGGTCACGGCTTCGGACGAGGG
>CAZECM010000017.1:25883-27481 GCA_964510785.1 uncultured Cellulomonadaceae bacterium
ACTCGGGGCCGGTGACGGTGCCGGGGACGGGTGCGGTGACGGTCCAGTTCCGGGCTACCGACGGAGCGGGCAACGTCTCGGCGGTCGGCTCGGTGCGGATCGCCGCTGTGCCGCCGGTCGAGGAGACGGCCGTGACTCTCGCGGCTCCGGTGCTGAGCAAGACCCAGCAGGCCTACGGGTCGGTGAAGGGTCTGCGCGCCACGGTCTCCACCACCGTGTCGGGTGCGACGTCGGGTCGTGTCACGTTCACGTCCGGCGCGACCACCCTGGGCTCGGCCCCCGTCCGCAAGGTGGGCGGGGAGCACCGGGCGACGCTGCGGATCGCGAGCAAGCAGCCACGTGGCACCTACCGGTCGATCAAGGCGACGTTCCGGACCAGCGACGGGAAGACCGTCCTGTCACCGGCGTCGAAGGCGAAGCTCAAGGTCGTCAAGGCCACCACGGTGAAGGCCAGGCCGGCCGTCACGGGCAAGTCGTTCCGAGCGGGTACCCGTCCGACGGTCAAGGTGCGGGTCCCGAAGCTGACGAACGGCCGGTACGCGACCGGCTTCGTCCGCGTGAAGGTCGGGGCGAAGAACGTCGCCAAGGTCAAGCTCCTTGCCAAGCACAAGGGCAAGCTGACCGTACGACTGCCGCGTGGCTATTCCTCGTCGATCAAGGTGAGCGTGCGGTACCTACCGAAGGAGAAGAAGGTCGTCAAGGCGAGCTCGTGGTCCAAGAAGGTGACTGTCCGGGTTCGTCGGTGACCGCGGCCGCCGGGGAGCTTCGACGACCCGGAGGCTGAGCGGCAGCACGTCGGTCGCGGTCGCGGCTCATCACGCCAGGTGAGCCCGCAGCCGCGGCCGACGTGCGTCGTCGTTCCGGACGAAGGTCCGCACCGCCGCCCGACGTAGAATTGCGTGTGCCCCCGACGAATCTCGACCCTTCCGACGTGCCCCCGAGCGCCATCGACTCGTCGGACCTCGCGACCACCCTCCAGGTCCTGGAGGCGATGGCCGGGCTCGACGAGTCGCACCCCGACTTCGTCACCGTGCGCCGGGCCACGGCGAAGATGTTCAAGGCCGTGAAGAAGGTGCGCCGCCGCGAGATCCGCGACGCGATCGCGCAGGCTGACCGCGAGGTGGTCGCCGCGACGGCGACGGGCGCGCCGGACCGGATCGACGACGAGACGCGCGGCATCCCGATCTCCACCACTACGGCGACGCCGACGGCGGGCACCCTGATCAAGGCGCGCGGCTGCTACATGTGCAAGCAGCCGTACACCGTGGTCGACGCGTTCTACCACCAGCTGTGCCCGACGTGCGCGGCATTCAGCCACGCGAAGCGTGAGGCGCGCACCGACCTGACCGGCAAGCGTGCCCTGCTCACCGGCGGTCGCGCGAAGATCGGTATGTACATCGCGCTGCGCCTGTTGCGCGATGGCGCGCACACGACGATCACCACCCGGTTCCCGCGCGACGCCGTGCGCCGATTCAGCAGCCTGCCCGACGCGCCCGAGTGGATCGACCGGCTCAAGATCGTCGGGATCGACCTGCGCGACCCGGCCCAGGTGATCGGCCTCGCGGAGGAGGTCGCCTCGGCGGGCAGCCTCGACATCC
>CAZECM010000017.1:27491-52337 GCA_964510785.1 uncultured Cellulomonadaceae bacterium
TCGTTCGTGTGACCGAACGTGATGAGCTCGGGGACCGGTCCCGAAGGCAGCGGTGCGCCGCTCACCGGGGGCGTACCAGCCCCTCGTGGACGCCGAGCTCGCCCCGCTGCCTTCGGGACCGGTCCCCGAGCTCATCACGTTCGGTCACACGAACGACCAGCACCCGCTCGCACTCGAGCGCTCGGTGACCGCGCACCCCATCCTCGCGGCCGCAGCTTCCCGCGCCGACGAGCTCACCGAGCAGGCGATGACGGCGGGATCCAGCTCGCTCGAGCGGCTGGCGGCGGGCACCGCGATCGACGCCGGTGGGCTGGTCCCCGATCTCGAGCACGTGAACTCGTGGACCCGACGCGTGGGCGAGGTGGACCCGCTCGAGATGCTCGAGGTGCAGCTCGCCAACACGACGGCACCCTTCGTGCTCGTCTCGATGCTTCGCCCGGCGCTCGCGGCGAGCACCGCGCGGCGCACCTACATCGTCAACGTGAGTGCGATGGAGGGCGTCTTCGCCCGCGGGTACAAGGGCCCGGGGCATCCTCACACCAACATGGCCAAGGCGGCCGTCAACATGCTGACGCGCACGAGCGCGCGCGAGCTGTTCGAGACCGACGGCATCCTCATGACGAGCGTCGACACCGGGTGGATCACCGACGAGCGGCCGCACCCCACGAAGGTGCGGCTCGCCGAGGAGGGTTTCCACGCGCCGCTCGACCTCGTCGACGGTGCGGCGCGCGTCTACGATCCCGTGGTGCGCGGGGAGGCCGGTGAGGACCTGTTCGGCGTCTTCCTGAAGGACTACGCGCCCGGCGCCTGGTGAGTCGCCCCTCGCCGGCTGCGTGAGACGAGCTCGAGGAGTCAGAAGAGGACGCGAGTCTCGAGGAGCCCGGCACCCGGCGCCCGCCCGGAGAGCGTGCGCGCGAACTCGACGGCGTCGAGGTCCAGACGCTCTCCACCGACGCCGTGGACGAACGTCGCCCCGGCCGGTCCGCTCAGGTGCAGCTCGAAGGGCTGACCGTGGCGACCGGCCCACTCGGCCACGACGTCCTCGATGATCCGCTTGTTGCACGGCGCGCTCACTTCCACCTCGCGCCCGACCGCTCGCGCGATGTCCACGGTGTGCAGCCACACGTCGCGCGTGAGAACGACCTCGAGGAGGCGCCCGCCGTTCTCCTTGCGCGGCATCCCGGCAGCGGTGGATCCGCCTTGGTCCACGGGGGCGGTGACGAGGGCCAGCACCGGGGCGAGCCGCATGCGACCGGCCACCATGGCGGGGTGCTCGCGAGCGAGGGTCTCGACCCGCTGCGCCGGCGTCAGCCCGGCCAGCTCGGCCACGTCGCGGGCGTTGCAGGCGTCGAGCGAGTTGCCGCCGAACTCCCCGCGGTGTCGCAGCCCGTACGTCTGATAGCCGAGGAACCCGCGCCACGAGGAGAAGCTGCGGCCGCCGCCGATGAGGTGGCCCACCATGTCGGCCACGGTCCATGGCGCGCACTCCGTGGGTGCCTCCCAGTCGGGGTCCTCGAGCGAGCCGAGCAGGTCGAGGAGCTGCACGTACGCCGCGGTGGCCACCTCGCGGGCGTCCGTGCGCCGACCGAGCGGCGTGATCTCGGCGACGGATAGCGGCATGTCAGCAGTGCGGTCCATGGGAGTTCCTAACGTCGTTAGGAAGTCTTCTCTCTCGAATCGCGGGTGTCAAGCGCTCGCCCTAACGACGTTAGGAGAGCGACTAGGCTGGGAGCATGAGCGCTGAGAAGTCGGCAGGACGACGCGCGAATCGCCACACCGCCACCCGCCGCGAGATTCTCGACGCTGCGTGGGAGCTCGCACGCGCACGTGGCCTCGCGGGATGGTCGCTTCGCGACCTCGGCAGGGCCGTCGGGATGCAGGCCCCCTCGCTCTACGTCTACTTCCCCAGCAAGGACGCGATCTACGACGCACTGTTCGCCGACGGCTACCAAGAGCTGCTGTCGCAGACGCGCGTGTGGGCCGAGCAGGACCTCGCGCCCGTCGACAAGGTGCGCGACGCCGCGCACCGCTTCTTCGACTTCGCCGCCTCCGACCCCGCACGCATGCAGCTGCTCTTCCAGCGTGTGGTTCCCGGATTCGTCCCGTCGGCCGAGTCTTTCGCGCTCGCCCAGGAGGTCCTGTCCGACTTCTCGCAGGTGCTCGTGGATGCCGGCATCACCGGGGCCGCTTCCCTCGACCTGTGGACCGCCGTGCTGACGGGCCTGGTGAACCAGCAGGTGAGCAACGACCCGGGCGGCGATCGATGGGCCGGACTCGTGGACGAGGCGGTCGACATGTTCCTTGCTCACGTCCTGTTACGATAAAACATGTCTAGAGGGCCACTAGACATGTTTTAAGGAGGCCTGTGATGGCGAAGCGCACTGTCCCGTTGCGGCCGCACGTCCAAGACGCCCTCAGCGTGTGGGGTCAGCTCATCCGGCGCGGTCGGCTCGACCGCGCATGGACGGCCAGGGATCTCGCCGCCCGTGCGAACGTCTCTGAGCAGACGGTGCTCGCGGCGGAGGCAGGTCACCGTGGCACCGCCGTCGGCACGATGATGGATCTCGCGGACCTCGTGGGTGTCCCCCTCTTCGGGATCGAGGACCGCGCCGAGCTCGCGATTCGTCGCCGGCGCGGCGAGGAGATGCTCGCGCTGCTCCCCAGTCGCGCTCGCAGGCCGAAGGTTGGAGCCAGCGATGACGACTTCTGAGGAGCTCTACGTCTGGACGTGGCTACCGGGCCAGACCGAGCCCGTCCTGGCCGGGCGCGTGGACCGGGTCGGTCCGCTCTTCACCTTCATCTACGCGCTGCGGTACCGGTCTCGGCCGGATGCCATCAGTCTCTTCGCGCCGGAGCTACCGCTGCGCCCCGGCATCCAGGAGCCGCCGGACGGACTGACCATCGCGGGCGCCCTCAGGGACGGGAGCCCCGACAGGTGGGGGCGAGGTGTCATCGAACGCCGACGAGGCGCCGCTCCGAACTCTCTCAGCGAGATCGGCTACATGCTGAGCTCCAGCTCGAACCGCTTCGGAGCGCTGGACTTCCAAGCCAGTCCTACGAGCTACGTCCCACGGGCTGACTCGGCGACCCTCGACGAGCTGCACGAGGCGGCCACCATCCTCGACGAGGGCGGACGGCTGCCGGCGAGCCTCGACGCGGCGCTGCTCCATGGCACGAGCCTGGGAGGCGCACGGCCGAAGGCGACGCTCACCGACGACGACGGGGGTGAGTGGCTCGCGAAGTTCTCGTCGTCGGACGATCGGTTGTTCTCGATCGTGAACGCCGAGGGCGCGATGCTCGAGCTCGCGCGCAGAGCGGGCATCGACGTTCCCGAGAGCAAGGTGGTCCCGTCCCTCGGCAAGGAAGTCCTTCTCGTCAGGCGGTTCGATCGAGACGGAGCCGGTGGACGACGTCACGTGGTCTCTGGCCTGACGATGGCGCAGACTGACGAGATGTACGCACGGTACGTGTCCTACCCGCAGATCCTCGATGTGCTGCGCGTGTACGCGAAGGATGCGACCCGGCCCGGCCCGGAGCTGTTCCGGCGCATCGCGATGAACATCGCCATCAGCAACAACGACGATCACGCTCGAAACCACGCTGCATTCTGGGACGGGAGGCACCTGGAGCTGACCCCCGCATACGACCTCGCGCCGGGGCAGAGGTCGGGTGACACCTTCGAGCAGGCGATGGCCTTCGGCCGCGGCGATCGCGGCGCGAAGACCTCCAACTTCGCAGCTCTGGTGCGCGAGTCGGAGACCTACGGTCTCAGCGCGACCGAAGGGAGGGACGTCATCGACCATCTCGTGTCGAGCATCGACGAGAACTGGGATGACGCTGCGGAGGTCGCGCGCTTGAGCGCCGCAGACCAGCAGAGCCTTCGTGAGAGGCAGATCCTGCCGAGGGCGGCGTTCTTCGACTACGAGGACGCACCGCACTGACGAGGCAGTCACCGCGACGGTAGCCCGGTGGGCGGGGTGGGCCCCGTGGGGCTCGAACCCACGACCTACGGATTAAAAGTCCGCTGCTCTACCAACTGAGCTAGAGGCCCGGTGCGGGGCCGGTGGTCGACCCGCGGGTACAGGTTACGCGCGCGCGCCCGCGCACGTCGGCGCCATCCGCGGTGGTCACGGCACGGTGTCGCCCTCCGGCGCGGGGAACGGGATGAGGCGCTCGGGCACGGGCTCGTCCGCGCGGGCGGCCGGGCGAAGCCCGCGCAGGGTCAGCGCGAGAGCGCGGCGGTGGAAGTCGGTCGCCGAGCGTCGGGTGCCGGCGAGCACGGCGCCGTCGAACATCGCGAACGTGACGAGCAGGTCGTCCAGGCCGACGTCGGACCGCACGACGCCAGCCCGCTGCGCGCGTCCGAGGGCGACCTCGAGGAGCTTCTCCGTGTTCGCCGAGACGACGGCGAAGCGCTCTCGCGCGCTCGCCTGGCCGCGGATCGCGGCCATGAGGCCGGGGACGTCCTCGAGCAGGCCGCAGATCTCCACGAGGAGCCGTTCGACGAGGTCGTCGCCCGGGTAGCCCGCGGCGAACTGGTCGAGCGTGGCGAACCGGTCCTCGATGAGGGCGGAGAGGAGGGCGCCGCGGTCGGGGAAGTGGCGGTAGAGGGTGCCGCGGCCCAGGCCGGCACGTCGGGCGACGAGGTCGAGCGGGGCGTCGGCACCCAGCTCGCGGAACACCTCGGCTGCGGCGCGGCACAGCAGTCCCCGGTTGCGCACGGCATCCTTGCGGCGAGCCACGCATCGTGCCTAGCGGTCCGGTGACCTTGGCTGGAAGGGTGTTCGCACTGCCCTCAGGACGGTGCCGGTGGCTCGCCGTCCGCCGGGGGGCCGCCGTCGGCCGGGTCGTCCTCGAGCATGGGGAAGACGTCGATGTAGGAGCGGACCCGGACCGCGTCCTCGGGTGCGCCGTCGGTCATCCGGCTGCGGAAGCGCTCGGCGAACTCGGTGGTCACGGTGGACAGTGCCTCGCTGAGCTCGCCGAGCTCCTCCGGGGTGAGCAGGAGCGTGGACTCCGAGTGCAGCGAGCGCTTCGCGGCGGCGTCGTCCTCGGTGAGCACGGCGACGCGCGAGAGCCAGCGCCCGAGGTTCTCCGCCCGGTCCCGCAGCATCTCGGCCAGCAGGACGTTGGCGGCGTGCATCGTCGCTTCGTCCGTGAGCATCGTGGTGAGGTCGACGTCCGCCGAGCGGGAGCGCCACCAGCGCTCGCGACCCGAACCTCGCCCGGGAACGTCCTCGACGAGCCGGTGCTTGGCGAGCTGGCGCAGGTGGTAGCTCGTCTGACCCGTGGACTCGCCGAGGTGCTTGGCGAGCGTGGTCGACGTCGCCGCCCCGTGGTCGTGGAGGTATCGCAGGATCGCCATGCGCAGCGGGTGCGCGTAGGCCTTGAGGTCCTCCGGACCGAGCTGGTTGGCGCTCCCGGGTGGGGGAGGGCCGCCGTCGGGCGGGGTCGACGGAGAACTCTCTGCCTCGGAGGGCTTGCCAAGAGACATCTGCACACCTATCTTTGCAAAGAAACCTCTGCATAGAAGTCCTTGCCTCAGCGTATCGGAGTCCCCATGCCTCGGAAGTCCCCCGCAGCGAGCGCCCCCAGCGAGGCGCTCGGCTCCCGGTTCGTGCACCTGTTCGCGTTCTCGGGGCTGTCCAACCTCGCCGACGGGCTGCTCCTGGTGGGCGTGCCCCTCTACGCGATGACGCTCACGACCTCGCCTGGCCAGATCTCCCTCGTCACCACGGCCGTGACTCTCCCGTGGCTCCTGTTCGCCCTCGTCGCGGGCCTGCTGATCGACCGCCACGACAGGGTGCGGATCCTCGTGATCGCCTCGCTCGTGCGCATCGCGGTGTTCGCCGGGGCAGCCGTCGCGGCGGCCGCGGGGGCGCTCACGATGCCGCTGCTGCTCGTGCTCCTCCTCGTGCTCGGGACGGCGGAGGTCTTCGCGGACGGGTCGAGCTCCGCGCTCGTGCCGGACGTCACGCCACGTTCCCGGCTCGCCGCGGCCAACAGCCGGCTCATGGGCGTCCAGCTCGCGGCCAACTCGTTCCTCGGGGCACCGATCGCCGGGTTCCTCCTCGCGGCGGGCGCCGGGTGGCTGTTCGGCGTGCCGGCAGGGCTGCTGCTCGCGGGTGTCCTGGTCGTGCTGCGTGGGCTGTGGGGGAAGAGCGCGCGGGTGCGAGCCCCCAGGGCGACGGCCGCACCTCTCGCCGACGCCGACGTCGACGCCGCCCCCGCAGCGCGCTCCGCCCGCCTCGAGCTGCGCGAGGGGCTCAGCTTCCTGCTGCGCCACCCGGTCATCCGCCCGCTCGTGCTCGGCGGCATGAGCTTCAACTTCCTGTCGAACGCCTACATGGCCGTGTTCGTGCTCTGGGTCGTGGGGCCGGCGTCCGCCGTCGGCCTCGCCCCCGAGCAGTACGGGTTCCTCGCGATGGGGCTCGCGGCGGGCGGGCTGACGGGCGCGGTCCTCGCGGAGAAGATCGTCGGCACCGGCCGCGACCGCGCCGTCGTGGCCGTGACCTGGGGCGTGAGCGCCGTGCTGCTCGCCGTGCCCGCGCTCGTGCCCCAGGTGTGGGCCGTCGCCGTCGCGTTCGCGCTCGTCGGGTTCTTCAACCTCGTCGGCAACACGGCGACCTCCTCGCTGCGCCAACGCCTCGTGCCGAGCCGGATCCTCGGGCGGGTCCAGGGCGCGTCCGCGACGCTCGCCTACGGGTCGATGCCTCTCGGGGCGCTGTGCGGCGGGCTCGTCGCGGAGCTCTTCGGGGTGCGCGCGCTGCTCCTCGCGGTCGCCGTCGGCACCGTGGTGGTGACCGCCGCGACCGTGCGAGGGCTCTCGCAGCACGTGATCGACGCGGCCGAGCGGGACGCCGCCGAGGCACGGGTGGAGGCGGACGCCGACGACGGCACACCCGTTGCTGTGGCGCCCGCCACCACCGCCTAGCCCCGGACCGCTCGATGGGTGCACAGTGGGGACAGCCGCCGCGACCTGGAGGGATGCATGACCGAGACGAGCCACGACGCCCCTGATCCGCAGCTCGTGCGGCACGCGCACCCGGCGATCCCCGCCGCCGACGACTGGGACCCGCGGTCACCCGAGGTCCTCGAGCACCAGATCGCCACCTACGACGAGCTGCGGGGGCGCTGCCCCGTCGCGCACAGCGAGTACCTCGGCTGGTCGGTGCTCCGGCACGACGACGTCGTCGAGGTCCTCCGCGACCACGAGACGTACTCGAACGTCGTCTCCGACCGGCTCACCGTCCCCAACGGCATGGACCCGCCCGAGCACACCGAGTTCCGGCGCATCAACGACAAGTACTTCACCCCGGAGCGCATGGCCGCGTTCGAGCCACGGTGCCGGCACGTCGCCGTCGGCGTCCTCGACCAGCTGCCCGACGACGGCGACGCCGAGCTCATGGGCGCCGTCGCCCGGACGTACGCGCTGCGCGTGCAGAGCGCGTTCCTCGGCTGGCCCGCCGAGCTCGAGGAGCCGCTGCGCGCCTGGGTGCGCAAGAACCACGAGGCGACGCTCGCCCGGGACCGGATCGCGATGTCCGCGATCGCCCTCGAGTTCGACGGGTACATCCGCGACCTGCTCGACGAGCGGCGGGTGCTGGGGGAGCACGCGCCGAGGGACATCACGACCGAGCTCCTGGGCGACACAGTGTTCGGCCGGCTCGTGACCGACGAGGAGCTCGTGAGCCTGCTGCGCAACTGGACCGTGGGCGAGCTCGCCACGATCGCGGCGAGCGTGGGGATCGTCGCGCACTTCCTTGCGGCCAGCCCCGAGGTCCAGGAGCGGTTGGCCGACGACGAGAGCCTGGTGGGTCCCGCCGTCGACGAGATCCTGCGCATCCACGGGCCGCTCGTCGCCAACCGACGCGCCACCACGCGAGCCACGTCCTTGCGCGGGCGCTCGCTCGCTGCCGGGGACCGCGTGAGCGTCATGTGGGCCGCCGCGAACCGTGACCCCGAGGTGTTCGGGGACCCGGACGAGTTCCGGCTCGACCGTGACCCCGAGCTCAACCTGCTCTACGGGGCGGGCATCCACTACTGCCCGGGGGCCCCGCTCGCCCGTCTCGAGCTGCGGCTGCTGACGGCCGAGCTGCTCGCGGGGTTCCGCATCGCGCCGGCGTCGACGGGGGCCGAACCCGTGCGCGCGATCTACCCGGCGAGCGGCTGGGCGACCCTCCCCCTCCACCTCACCCGCCGCTGACCCCAACCCTCACCGCGAAGTAGGTCGGCTAGCGGTCGCGGGGTAGGGCCGAGAGGTGCGTGCTCGGACCTACGTCGCGCCCTGGGTACTACGTCGCGGGAGGGGGCTAGGGGGCTGTGGCGGCGGCGACCAGGGCGGACAGCTCGGCGGAGGGGACGGTGCCCGCGACCAGGGCCAGCTCGGTGGCCGTGAACGTCGCGGTCGTCGGCGTCTCGCCGTCGGGCTCCGTCCCGGGAACGGCACCGAGGCCGAGCGTGGGGGAGGCGACGACGGCGGGCAGGGTGCCCGTGTCCGAGCTCCCGTCGACCCAGAGCGTGGCACTGGCACCGTCGAGCACCAGGGCGAGGACGTGGGCGGACTCGCCGCCGTCGAACGCGACCGCGGCGAGCTCGACCGACGGCGCACCGGCGTCCCACCCGTGCAGCGGCGCACCCGCCGCCGTGACCCGCACCGCGAGCCCGGCCCCCGGCGCCTCGGCGATCGTCAGGGCCGTGCCGGCAGCCGTGGGCGTACCCAGGACGAGGACGACGGTCGAGGGGTCGGAGAGCGACGGTGAGGCGTAGACCGACTGCCCCGCCGCGAGCGGCAGCACGCCGTCGTCGCACTCGAGAGTGCCGTCGGGCGCGACGGTCGTGGGGGAGCCGGCGTCGTCGGACCACGGCGTGGTGCCGGGCGCGAACCCCCAGTGGAGCGTGGGTCCGAGGTCGTCGAGTAGCTCTTGGACCGGGATGTAGGAGTCGAAGTCGCACAGCGACTGGACCTGGAAGCCGTCCAGCGACGCGGAGGTCTGCGCCGTGTAGAGGGCACCCGTGGTCCCGAGCTGTGAGAACGCGGCACCGAGGAGTGCGAGGAGGCCGATCGTGGCGGTGGCGACGACACGGGCCGGCAGCATCCGGCTGGACTCAGTCGAGGAGGTACGCATCGTCGAGCCGCGCCTCCTCCTGCCGCCGTTGGCCCTCGGCCTTGGCGCGCTGTCGTTCCCTGATCAGCCCACCGATCTCCATCGCCGCAAGCAGCACGAGAGGCGGGGCAAGCATCGCAAATCTACCCTGCGGGGAGTGCGCCCAGCCCAAGATGTTGCCCATGCCGGGCTCGACGCTCAGCACCACGCCGCGCACGTTCGTCCAGGGCGTCGCGTCGGGGTCGGGGTACGGGTTCGCGTCGCCCTTCGTGATGATGTACTTCTGCGTCGAGGGTTCGCCGTCGGCGCCCAGCACGGGCTCCATGCGACCGGTCGCCTCGTTCTGCTCGAGAACCGGCAGCGCCCGCAGGTCGATGATCCGGTGCGTCACGAGCTGGTCGGACGCGGCGGGGAAGAACGAGGCCACCTGGTTGATGCGCAGCTGGGAGGGGTCCGAGATGCGCTGGACGATGACGGCGTCACCCGCCCGGAAGTACGGCTCCATGGAACCCGAGGTCACGAGCAGGATCCGTTGGTCGTTGAGCTGGTACCACAGCGGGATCGCGAGCGAGGTCGCGAAGGCGAGGACGCAGATCGTGACGATGGTCCAGCACGCGGCGGGAATGACGCGGGACGAACGGCTCTCCCGACGACGACGGCGCGTCCGTGGGGCGGGTGGTACCTCCCGACGGTCTTCCGCGCGCGGCGCTGCGACCATGATCAGGGGTTGTTAGCGGTCTGCTCCGCGTAGAAGTCGAAGTCGATGCTCGCTGCCTCGTTCTGCACGGTGTCAGGAGCAGCGAGCGCGAAGGACAGGCCGACGCACAGGATCTCGCTCGCGCCGGCGTTGAGCTGCCGGTCGCCGGTGTGAGATCCGGCCGCGTTGTTGCCGATCCAGTGCAACGGGGCGGAGCCGAGCACCGCGGAGCCGATGACGTTCGCCGTGACGGGCGGGCCCGTCTGCGCGGCGCACGCGGCCGGGGTGAGCCCGGTCGCCACGGAGTAGGTGAGGTTGTCCAGGAGCACGGGTGCGCCGACACCCGCGAGGGAGATCGAGTAGCGCAGCTGGAGCGAGCCGCTGTTCGTGACCTCGACGGGCGCGTAGTAGTGGTCGCCGGGTGCCGCGTTGCCCGCGGCGACCGTGAAGTCGGTCGCGGAGGTCGCGATGTCGATGGTGCCCGAGACGAAGCCGGACTGGCTCGGGTCGTCCTGGTCGGTGAAGAGCGCGTTCGTGGTCAGGCTCGTCACGCCGATCGCCGCGAGGCCGATGATGGTGGACGTCGCCACGAAGCGACGGCGGCGCGCAACGACGCCGGGCGCGGGCCGGTCAGGCTCCAGCATCTCCCGGATCAGGTCGTCCATGGATTCACGTCCTCGCGTCATCCTTCGTGTATCGGCACTCTAGCGAAGCCGCTTGAGCCCGTTGTCGTATCTAGCTGCCATTCTGGGGGGACTTGCCGGCCTTTGTCGGCCGCCGACGCCCCCCGGCGCGTCGCGAGCTGGGATTGACGCCCTCGGGATGGGGCACCTCAGCAGCAGGGACTGGCTGAGAGTACAAGAATCCCTGCGCCTGATCTACCCCCAATGCCCGGATTAGTCCTTCCGTGTCGGAATCTTCCACTCCTTCGGCCACGACCTCCAGGCCAAACGAGTGAGCGAGGTCCACCATGGCCTTGACGATCATCTCCGAGCCGGCGCGCTGGTGCGATCCCGTCAGGTCGGCGATGAACGTCCGGTCGATCTTGAGCCGGGCGACCGGGAGGTCCCGCAGCTGCGAGATCGAGGTGTTGCCGATGCCGAAGTCGTCGATCGAGACGAGCACGCCGATGTCGGCGAGCTGCTCGAGCACGGGCACCACGCGGGACGGGTCCGCGACGAGCGCCGTCTCGGTGATCTCCACCTCGAGCAGGTCGGGGCGCACCTGGTGGGCGTGCAGCAGCTCCTCGATCGTCTCCGCCACCTGCGAGGAGGTGAGGTTGTGCGCCGAGAGGTTCACCGCGACGGGCACCTCGCGGCCCTCTTCCTGCCAGCGGGCGAGCTGGGAGATCGCCGACTCGAGGGCGAACGCCGTGAGGTCGTGGATGAGTCCGGACTGCTCGGCGAGCGGGATGAACAGGTCGGGGACGAGCATGCCGCGCGTCGGGTGCACCCAGCGCATGAGCGCCTCGAGGCCCACGACCTGCCCCGTCGTCAGGGCGATCTTCGGCTGGTAGAACATCACGAGCTCCTGGCGGTCCGCGAGCGCGCGGTGCAGGTCGCCGAGCAGCACGAGGCGGGCCGGGGAGGAGTCGTCCTCGTCGGGGGAGTAGATCGCGACACCCATGCGGTGGGTCTTGGCGGTGTACATCGCGACGTCGGCCTTGCGCATGAGGCCCGAGGCGTCGACGGCGTGGTCGGGGATGCACGCGACACCGATCGAGGAGTCGACGTGGAGCTCGAGGCCACCGAGGTTGAACGCGGGGGCGAACAGGTTGCGGACACGCTGGGCGAGCCGCTCGGCGTTCGCGATGGACCGGATCGAGGGCAGCAGGATGGCGAACTCGTCGCCGCCGAGCCGGGCGACCACGTCCCGCTCGCGCAGCGCAGCGCGAAGCCGGTGGGCGACCTGCACGAGGAGCTCGTCACCGCGGTCGTGGCCGAGCGAGTCGTTGATGTCCTTGAAACGGTCGATGTCGAGCAGCACGAGGCCGACGCCGGTGCCGTCCTCCTCGCCCTGGTCGATCGCGCGGCGCATCCGGTCGAGCAGCATGCGGCGGTTCGGCAGCCCCGTGAGCGGGTCGAGGAGGGCGAGGCGCGCGTTCTCGAGCGCGGAGGTCTGCAGCCGCTTCGAGGCGTTGCGCACCGTGCGGAAGAGCAAGAGCCACAGGACGAGCAGGCCCACGGAGATGACCGCCGTGACGACGCGCACGGCCTCGCGCAGCGCCGCGTCGGTGTCCGTGTAGTCGAGGAGCACCTCGAGCGCGCCGACCCGGACCCCGCTCATGACGACGGGGACGTACACGGACAGCGCCGTCACCTGACGGCCCGCGGCGTTCGACGTGCTGCCGACCTCGCCGATGGTCGCGGTGACGATGCTCGCGCTCACCTCGCCGTCGCGCACCGCCCGGTCGAACGGGCCCGTCTGCGGGAAGGCGGCGGACGACAGGGGGTTGGCGTCGAAGAGCAGCACCGCGTCGGCGTTCCACAACCGCAGCCCGACGAGCTGCTCGGAGAACTCGCTCACGACCTGCGCGAGCTCGGCCTCGACCTCGGGCTTGAGCACACCGGTCTGGAAGCCGGACTCCGGGATGACGTCGCGCACGCTCGGCTCGATGAGCTTGGCCGCGGAAGAGCCCGCGCGCAGGGCCTGCTGACGCATGATGTGCGTGGTCGTCAGGATGAGCCCGCCGCCGAGGACGAGCACGGCGACGATGCTGACCGCGGCGAAGTATCGCGTCAGTGCCCACCGTGTCCTGCGTGTCCGCTGCACCCTGGCCCCACGTCGTCGGTGCCGGCCACCTCGAGGCGCCGGTAGAACCTGGTGCTCGCAGGCTAGGCGTACCGTGCCATGGGAAACAAGGGTTGCCTGCTCCGGTGTGTCGCTTTCGCCGTAGATGCACGATAGGTCGGCCCGTTGGGACCAATCCGTAGGCCTGAGGTGTTGCACCCGGTGGGCGCACCCGGCGCCCGGGACAGGAGGGCACGATGGCCTACCGCGTGACGAAGTCGGACCAGGAGTGGCAGCTCGAGCTCGAGCCGATCGAGTTCGCCGTGCTGCGCCAGGCGGCCACGGAGCGCCCGTGGACGGGCGCGTTGCTGGGCGAGGACCGCGAGGGTACCTACGCGTGCCGCGCGTGCGGGGCGGAGCTGTTCCGCTCGGAGACGAAGTTCGAGGCGCACTGCGGCTGGCCCAGCTTCTACAGCCCGCTCGCGGGCGACGCCGTCGAGCTCGTCGAGGACCGCGCCCTCGGCATGGTGCGCACCGAGGTGCGCTGCGCGGCGTGCGGCTCGCACCTGGGCCACGTGTTCGACGACGCGCCCCAGACGCCCACCGGCGACCGCTTCTGCATGAACTCCGTCTCCCTGACGTTCACCCCGTCGAAGACAGACTGACACCCGAGGGTGGACAATTGGTGTGGTGCCGCGGCGAGGGGCGGCAGGGTGAACTGACGCAGGGAGGTGGAGATCGTGCCGGAGAGTGCCGATAAGCACACCGTGCCCGACTCCCTCACCGTGCGCCGCTGGAGCCGCTACGGCGCCGACCGGCTGTACGTCACCGACGACATGGGCCGACGCATCGGCTCGATCGACCTCATCACGGGCACGGTGAGCGCCGACTCCCCCGCGCTCGAGGGTGGCCTGCGCCTCGCGGCCCAGGAGTTCCTGCGGGCCGACGTCGACGAGGTCACGCTGCCGATCGAGCTCCCCGACGTCCCGCCGCCCCCAGGCCCCGACGAGGGCGTGCAGGACGGCGAGCCGGTCCCCGCGGACGTCCCCGTGGGCGAACGGCTCGACCGGTTGCGCAGGGACGGCTGGACGGTGCTCCACGAGGTGCCGCTGAGCCGGCAGGGCGACGTGGTGCAGCACCTGCTCATCGGGCCGGGCGGCGTGTACGCGCTGACCGTGCACGTCCACCTCGGTGCCGACGTCCAGGTCGACCGCCGTTCCCTCTACGTCAACCACCGGACGGTCCCGTACCTGCGAGACGCGCGGTTGCAGGCACAGCGGCTCGAGCGCGTCCTCGGGGTGGCGTCGGCGTCGTACGTGTCGGTGCGCGCCGTCGTCGTCGTCCATACCGGCGCCCTCGCCGCACCCCGGGTGACGAAGATGCCCGACGACGCCCTCGTGCTCGGCCGCACCGACATCCCCGGGGTCTTCCGGCGGCTGCCGCGCCGGTTGACGGACGCCGACGTCGAGATGCTCTCGGTGGCCGCGCTCCGAAAAGAGACCTGGACGGAGCAGTGACCCGTCCGCAGCCCCGGCGGCCCGCGATGCTCGACCAGCAGGCGGCGGAGGCGTTGCCGGGCGGGGTCGATCCCGCGCTCCTGCCCGAGGTGGCGCACACGACGGCGGCCGCGATCGTGCACGGTGCGCGTGCCCTCGACGATCCCGCGCTCGTGGAGCGGCTCGTGCGGCTCGTGGAGAGCGAGGGGCTCGACGTCGTCGCGTCGATGTGGGCCGACGCCGCACCCCACACGCTGCCCGGCGCCCTGTGGCGGCTGTACGTGCTGCGCGAGTGGGTGCGGCGCGACCCGGCGACCCTGGCCGCGCGCTACCTCACGGGGATCTCGGCGGCACCGGTGCACGAGGTGGTCGCGGGCGTCGCGAGCCCCCCGGGGCCGCAAGAGCTGAGCGACCTGGCCGACTCGGTGCTGGGCGGGGTGTTCACGGGTGAGCTCGACGTCACGCTCGAGCGTGCGGCGGCGTTCTGCCGGGTGCTCGCCGCCGGGGTCGCGCTCGACGCCGACGAGCACGAGGCGAGCGACGAACAACGAGCCGTGCACGAGACGCGGGGCGCGGCGTCACTGGTGCGTACGGCCGAGGAGCTCGAGCACTGCGCGATGCTCTGGCGCGCCGGCCGGCTCGACTAGCTCTCAGCTCTCCCCGCGCCCCTGCTCCGCCCCGGTGCTCTCGGAGCCGCGTCTGCTACGTTTCGTTCGTACGCTTGGTGCGGTTCATACCTCTGGACACGAGAGCGGAGGCGACATGTCCAATCCCCGCAGCGGTGCCATCTCGACGTTCTCGCACGGACCCAGCATGATGATCGCCGCAGGCGTTGTCCTTCTCCTCTGTGCAGTCGCCTTCATCTTCGCCGACCTACCCTTCGCCTGGCTCTCGTGCTTCATCGTGGGACTTGGACTCATCGGCATGGGATCGAAGGGCCGGGCGGCCTCCGCCACGGCGCGTGCAGCAACCGGGCACCATCACATCGAGGGCTGAAGGGGCGCCTTGACCTCGCTCTGCTGAGCGGGTGGTGCTCTCGATCTCCCGGCGTAGGATGTGCGGGCGACGTCGGGCCGGTGTGGCCCCGGGCTCCAAATTCAGCCGCTTCGAGCGGCCTTCGCGCCGACAGGCGCTGCTCGGTCCGGCGTCGCATTCTCGTGTACGACCAGCATCGCCGGACCTCGAAGGTTGCGCGTTTCGCCACGTGCTGCCCTAGCCTGTCTCCGACGATCCCCCCTGGCATAGGGAGCCACCGAAGTGCGCCTGCGATTCACCCCGCGCGACACCACCTTCTTCGATCTCCTGGCGGAGTCGGCCCAGCTGCTCGTGACCGGTGCGAACCTCCTCGCCGAGCTCCTCGAGGCGGACCGCAAGGACCGCAAGGCGATCGCGTCGAAGCTCAACGACGCCGAGCACGACGCCGACGAGGCCACCCACACGATCATGCGTCGGCTCAACCAGACCTTCGTCACCCCGTTCGACCGGGACGACATCTACCAGCTCGCCTCGAACCTCGACGACTGCATGGACTACATGGAGGAGGCTGCGGACCTCATCGTGCTGTACAAGCTCGACGAGCTCCCCAAGCGCATCTCCGACCAGGTCCAGGTGCTGCAGCGCTGCGCCGAGCTCACGGCCGAGGCGATGCCGCGACTGCGCCAGATGGCCGACCTCACCGACTACTGGATCGAGATCAACCGCCTGGAGAACCAGGCGGACAAGAGCTACCGCAAGCTGCTCGCCCAGCTGTTCGACGACGGCCTCGACCCGGTGACCCTCATGAAGCTCAAGGAGGTCGTCGACAAGCTCGAGGACGCCGCTGACGCCTTCGAGACGGTCGCCAACACGGTCGAGACGATCGCACTCAAGGAGTCCTGAGCGCGGTGGAGATTGCGCTCGTCGTCGTCGTCGTCGCGCTCGCGCTCGGATTCGACTACACCAACGGTTTCCACGACGCCGCGAACGCCATCGCGACATCGGTCTCGACCAGGGCCCTGACCCCGCGCGCGGCGCTCATCATGGCCGCGATCATGAACTTCGTGGGTGCGCTGCTCGCCACCGGCGTCGCCGAGACGATCGCGAAGAGCATCGTCCACCTCGAGGACGTGCCGACGCACACGGCGCTCGTCGTCGTGCTGTGCGGGCTCATCGGTGCGATCACGTGGAACCTCATCACGTGGTGGTTCGGCCTGCCATCGTCCTCGACCCACGCGCTCATCGGCGGGCTCGTCGGTGCGGGGCTCGCGGGCGGGCTCGGCATCTACGGCCAGTCGCTCGTCGACAAGGTCGTGCTGCCGATGATCTTCTCCCCGCTCGCCGGCTTCCTGCTCGCGTTCGGCGGCATGGTGGCCGTGCTGTGGATCTTCCGGCGGGCCAACCCGCACCCCTTGCAGCGTCGGTTCCGCATCGCCCAGACGGTCTCCGCCGCGGCGATGGCGCTCGGGCACGGCCTGCAGGACGCGCAGAAGACGATGGGTGTCATCTTCATGGCGCTCGTCGCGGCGGGCTGGGCGGCCGAGGAGGACGGCATTCCGTTGTGGGTCAAGCTCGCGGCGGCCGCGGCGATCTCGCTCGGTACGTACGCGGGTGGCTGGCGCATCATGCGGACCCTGGGGCGGCGCATCATCGAGCTCGACCCCGCGCGCGGCTTCGTCGCGGAGTCCGTGTCCGCCGTCGTCCTCTACCTCAATGCCTTCTGGCTCCACGCCCCGGTCTCGACGACCCACACGATCACGTCCGCGATCATGGGCGTCGGCGCCACCAAGCGGCTCTCGGCGGTGCGCTGGGGCGTCGCGAAGAACATCGGCCTCGCGTGGGTCCTCACGATCCCGGCGGCGGGCTTCGTGGCCGCCGTCTTCTACTGGATCCTCAGCCCGTTCCTGCTCTAGCTGTACCCGGCGACCTACGCCGTGCCGGTGGCGCCCGTCGCCGACTGGACCTCGAACCCTACGACCCTCGGTCCGCCCTCCCCGTGGTGGACGTGCGCGACCGCGATGCTCGCGGGCCGCAGGTACGGATCCTTGCGCGGGCGCACCCGGCGCACCCAGTCGGGCGCATAGCCGTCCAGCACCTCGAGCACCGTGGGGATGACGGGCCGGTGGGTGCACAGCGCGATGGCGCCCGGCCCGGTGAACGCCGAGCTCGTGACGCGCCGGGTGCCCTTGGGCTTGTTGCGGTGCGCGTCCTCGTTCAGGGCCTCGATGGGCTCGGGGACGAGCCCGCTCGCCTTCGCGTACGGCGCCACGGTGGCGGCGCAGCGTTCCCACGGGCTCGTGACGACGGCGTCGATGCCGTACGCGGAGAGCACGGGGCTCAGCGACTCGGCCTGGGCGCGGCCCACCTGGGTCAGCGGGCGGTCGGCGTCGGCCCCTCGCCACGAGGAGCGGCCGCGCGAGCGGGCGTGACGCACGACGACGACCACCGTGGTGTCGAGCGTGCCCGCCTCGTGCAGCGCGACGAGGGCCTTGAGCGGCTTGCGGTCGGACTTCTTGCTGAGCATGGCGAGCGCCTCGGGGGGCGTCATCCAGCGCATGTCGTCGACCTCGTCGGCGCACCGCGGGACGTGGGGGCGGGCCGCGTGGGCCGGCGAGTCCGGGGCGAGCACGCGGGCGGCCCAGTAGTACACCTCCTTGGTGCGCCCGCCGGCGACCTGGTAGCGCAGCATCGGCAGCGCGACGCCGAGCGCGACGTGCAGCCCCGTCTCCTCGGCCACCTCGCGCACGGCCGCGACGGGGACGGTCTCCCCGGGTTCGAGCTTGCCCTTGGGCCACGACCAGTCGTCGTAGCGCGGGCGGTGGATGACGAGCACCTCGAGGCGACCCTTGCGCTCGCGCCACACGAGGGCCCCCGCGGCGACGACGACGGCGGCCCGCTTCGAGCCCGTCATCGGTGGCTGGCCAACCGCCGGCGCTGCCGCGCGATGAGCGCAGCCTGCAGGTCCTCGAGCGGCGAGCCGTCGGGAGCGGTCGCGGGCCGGGTCCAGGTGCCGTCGGCCTCGAGGCGCCACGAGCTCGTCTGCGGGTCCATCGACACGTCGATGAGCTCCGCGAGCTCCGAGAGGTGCTCGGGGTCGGCGAGCCGGACGAGCGCCTCGACGCGGCGGTCGAGGTTGCGGTGCATGAGGTCGGCGGACCCGATGTAGATGGCAGGCCCGGATTCCTCGCTGCTCGCCGGGGCGTTCGCGAAGGCGAAGATGCGCGAGTGCTCGAGGAACCGACCGAGGATGGACCGCACGCGGATGTTCTCCGAGAGCCCCGGGACCCCGGCGCGCAGAGCGCAGATGCCGCGCACCACGAGGTCCACGGGCACGCCGGCCTGCGAGGCGCGGTACAGCGCGTCGATCACCTCTTCGTCGACGACGGCGTTGACCTTCAGCCTGATCCACGCCGGCCTGCCCTCGGCCGCGGCCGTGATCTCGTTCTCGATGTGCTCGATGAGCCCGGAACGCAGCGAGCGCGGAGCCACGAGCAAGCGCCCGAACTTCGACTTGGGGGCGTACCCGGAGAGCTGGTTGAAGAGCCGGGTCAGGTCCTGCCCGACGTCGGGGTCGCTCGTCAGCAACCCGTGGTCGGTGTAGAGGCGCGCCGTCTTCGGGTTGTAGTTGCCCGTGCCGACGTGGCAGTAGCGCCGCAGCCCGTCCTGCTCGTGGCGCACCACGAGGGAGAGCTTGCAGTGGGTCTTGAGCCCGACGATGCCGTAGACGACGTGCACCCCCGCCTGCTCGAGCTTGCGGGCCCACGTGATGTTGGCCTGCTCGTCGAAGCGTGCCTTGATCTCGACGAGGGCGAGCACCTGCTTGCCGGCCTCGGCGGCGTCGATGAGCGCGTCCACGATCGGGGAGTCGCCGGACGTGCGGTAGAGCGTCTGCTTGATCGCGAGCACGTGCGGGTCGGCGGCGGCCTGGGCGAGGAACGTCTGCACCGAGGTGGAGAACGAGTCGTAGGGGTGGTGCAGCAGGATGTCCCGCTCGCGCATCGCGGCGAAGATATCGGTCGGCTTCGCGGACTCGACCTCCGCGAGGTGACGGTGCGTCGTGGGGACGAACGGCGGGTAGTGCAGGTCCGCGCGGTCGAGGTCGGCGATGACGTTGAGGCCCGTGAGGTCGAGCGGGGCCGGCAGCTCGTACACCTCGGCGGGGTGCACGCCGAGCTCGCGCACGAGCAGGTCGCGGAAGTGCGAGTCCGTGCCCTGGGCGAGCTCGAGGCGCACGGGCGGACCGAACCGCCGGCGCAACAGCTCCTTCTCCATCGCCTGGAGCAGGTTCTCGGCGTCGTCCTCCTCGACCTCGACGTCCTCGTTGCGCGTCACCCGGAAGCTGTGGAACTCGAGGACCTCCATGCCGGGGAACAGGTGGTCGAGGTGCTCGGCGATGACGTCCTCGATCGGCACGAAGCTCGTGGGGCCGAGCTCGGGCGCGGCCGTCTGGGTGCTCGGTGCGCTCGGGCGGCCGCGGGCGTCGACGGCGATGAACCGGGGGAGCAGCGGCGGCACCTTGACGCGGGCGAAGTGCTCCTTGCCGGTCGCGGGGTTGAGCACCCCCACGGCGAGGTTGAGCGAGAGCCCGGAGATGTAGGGGAAGGGGTGGGCGGGGTCGACGGCGAGCGGCGTCAGGACCGGGAAGATCTGCTTGCGGAAGTACTTGTGCAGCCGGTCCTGCTCGCTCGACCCGAGCTCGTCCCAGCGCACGAGCGTGATGCCCTCGGCGGCGAGCACGGGCTGGACCTGCTCGGAGAAGACGCGGGCGTGTCGGTCCATGAGCTCGTGGGCCCGCTCGGAGATCGCCTCGAGCTGTTGGCGCGGGCTCAGGCCCGAGACGGCCGTGACCGCGAGCCCGGTCGCGATGCGGCGCTTGAGGCCGGCGACGCGCACCATGAAGAACTCGTCGAGGTTCGAGGCGAAGATCGCGAGGAACCGCACGCGCTCCAGGATCGGCAGCTCGGGGTCCTCCGCGAGCTCGAGCACCCGCTGGTTGAAGGCGAGCCAGGACAGCTCACGGTCCGCGAACCGGTCCTGGGGGAGCTCGGGTGCCTCGTCTTCGGGCGTGTCGCCGGGGGACACGCCTCGCGGCGGCTCGGAGTCGGCGAGGCCCGGGCCGGCGAGCTCGGAGGCACTGGTATCGGTCACGCTTCCCATCGTGACATCTCCTGAGTTCGAGGGGGAACCCGCACGTCGGTCTGGCGAGTGACGAGAAGGTGAACGCAACGTGCCCCGTCCTCCGCGAGGTAGGTCTGGCGCCCTCGGTCCTGCCTCGTGGTGGGGGATGCCGGCTCAGGCGTAGGTGACGTCGATGTTGGACGGGGTGAAGCCGAACTTCGCGTAGGTCCGCACGGCGGCGACGTTGCCCGCGCTCGTGTAGAGGATCGCGACGCCGAGCCCCAGCGCCTCGAAGCGCTCGAGCGAGCGCGCCGTGAGCTCGGTCCCGAGCCCGAGGCCTTGCGCACCGGGATCCACGCCCAGCACGTAGATCTCTCCGAGGCCATCCACGACCTTGAGCCACGAGGAGGCGAGCAGCTCCCCGTCCCGCTCGGCGAGCAGGAAGCTCTCGGGGTCGAACCACGGCTCGGCCTCGCGCGCCTGCACGTCGGCGAGCGTGATGCGCCCCTGCTCGGGGTGGTCGGCGAACGCCAGCGCGTTGACGCGCAGCCACGCCTCCTCGTCCTGCCCGACGACGAACGGCCGCACGGTCACCCCCTCGGGCAGCCCGTGGAGCTCGACCTCGGGGCGGGCTGCGAGCTCGACGCGCATGAGCCACAGCTCGCGCGAGGGCCGCAGCCCCGCGTCCATCGCGAGCGCCCGCGCCCCGGGCAGGTCACCGTGCGCCCAGACGGCGAACTCCCGCTCGGGCGCCACCTCGCGTGCCGCTCGCAGGAGCGCCTCGCCGAGCCCCTGACGCCGGTCCGCGGGTGCGACGGCGAGCTCCGCCGTGGCGTGGCCCGCGACGCCGAGGTCGACCTGGGCGATGCCCGTGAGCCGCCCTGGCGCCCACATGAGCAGGTGCACCACGGGGGCGTCGTCGTCCCCGAGCCACAGCAGGCGCTGCTCGGAGAGGGGCGCGACGCCGTCGGACTGCTCGGCGTCGACCGCGAGCCCGTGCACGAGTGGGACCACGTCCTCGGGGAGCGCGCCGCGCACGACGGAGGGGGTGAGGGTCATGCCCCCATCTCATCACCTTTGCCTCTCCCGTGGTCGAGATGCCTCGACGGGAACGGGTGTGCCGAGGGGCACGGCTTCGTGGTGAGGTAGGGGGCGTGACGGTTCCAGACGCAGGTCCGACGACGACGACGCCCGCCCGCGACCCCGCCCAGGTACGCACCGTCTCGGTGCTGTCCGTGGTGCAGGTGCTCGTGGGGGTCGGCACGGCGACGGGCGCGGCCGTGAACTCGCTCGTCGCGGCGGAGCTCTCCGGCAGCGAGACGGTGGGCGGGCTCGCCCAGACGTGCGTCGTCGTCGGCTCCGCCCTCGCCGCGCTGCCGATCGCTCAGGTGGCCGCGCGCCACGGGCGGCGCCGCTCGCTCGTGCTCGGCTACGGCGTGGCCGCGCTCGGGGCGCTCGGCGCGACGGCGGCGACCGTGCTCGGTTCGACGGCGCTGCTCCTGGTCGGGATGACGCTCATCGGCGCGGGCGGTGCCGCGGGGCTCGCGGCGCGCTTCGCCGCGACGGACCTTGCGGCGCCCGAGCACCGGGCCCGCGCGCTCTCGCTCGTGGTGTGGGCGGCGACGGTCGGGTCCGTGCTGGGGCCGAACCTCGCGGGGTGGCTCGACTCGTGGGCGCTCGTCGTCGGCGTCCTGCCCGCCGCACGCGGCACGCACACCGCCGTGACGTTCGCGCTCATGGCCGCCATGTTCGCGCTCGCGGCGCTCGCCGTCGCGCTGCTGCTGCGGCCCGACCCGCTCGTGCTCGCCCGCGAGCGTTCCGGCGCCCCGCCGCCCGTGCCCACCAACCCGTGGCGCTCGATCGGGGCGGGCGTGGCCGTGATCCGCGCGCTGCCCGTGGCCCGGCTCGGCCTGCTCGCGGTGGTCGTGAGCCACTTCGTCATGGTGAGCCTCATGGTCATGACGCCCGTGCACATGAACCACCACGGGGCGAGCCTGCAGCTCATCGGCCTCGTCATCTCGCTGCACATCGCGGGGATGTTCGCGCTCAGCCCGCTGTTCGGCATCGCGACCGACCGGTTCGGCGCCGTGCCCGTCATCGTGCTCGGCGGCATGCTGCTGCTCGCCTCGGCTGTGCTCGTCATCGGCGTGCCGGGGCACGGCGGCGGGCGGCTCACCGCGGGGCTCGTGCTGCTCGGCGTCGGCTGGTCCGCGGGGCTCGTCGCGGGCTCGGCGCTGCTCGCGGGAGGGGTGCCCGAGGAGCACCGGACCACCGTTCAGGGCACGTCCGACGTCGCGATGAACCTCGGCGGCGCGCTCGGCGGCGTGGTCGCGGGCCTCGTCGTCACGGTCGCGAGCTACGGCACCCTCGCGCTCGTGTCCGTCGCCCTGGTCGCGGCCTACCTCGCCGTCGTGCTCGGCGCGCGCCGCGCCGTTCGCCCCGCGTCGGCCGCGAAGGTCGGCTGAGAAACCCGCTCAGCGGCCGCCGAGCCGCACGGCGGTCCACGACACCGGCGGCAGGCTGAGCGTGAGCGACGTCCCGTCGAGCCGCGCACTGGGGTTGGCCGACGGCGCCACGCGATCGGGATGCTCGCGCGTGTTGGTGGCCGTGTGGTCGTCGTCGTGCAGCGTGACTGCCTCGACCGCAGCTCCCGCGAGGGCGGGCGCGAGCTCGACGGACACTGCGATCGACTCGTCGAGGGAGCGGTTCACGAGGAACACCGCCGTCGACCCGTCCGCCTCGTCATGCGTGGCGGCCGCGTCCACGAGCGGCACGTCGCCGTAGACCGCCGTCGTCGTCGACGCGACCTCCACCCGCACGTCGAGCGAGGTCCCGCGGGCGAGGTGCGAGGTGAGCGCGAAGGGGAAGAACGTCGTCTGCCGCCAGGCCGGCCCGCCCGGCTCGGTCATGATCGGCGCGATGACGTTGACGAGCTGGGCGAGGCTCGCCGCCGTGACCCGGTCCGCGTGCCGCAGCAGGGAGATCAGCAGCCCGCCCACCACGACGGCGTCCGCGACCGAGTACACGTTCTCGAGCTGCCGCGGGGCGACGGGCCACGCGTCGGGGTCCGTCGAGCGCCCCGGGTCCACCCGGTCCATGTACCAGACGTTCCACTCGTCGAAGGAGATCTGGATCGTCTTGTCCGAGCGCAGCACGGCCTTGACGTGGTCGGCCGTCGCGGTGACGGCGTCGATGAACCGATCCATGTCCACCGCGGAGGCGAGGAAGCTCGCGAGGTCGCCGTCGCGCTCCTGGTAGTAGGCGTGGCAGGAGATGTGGTCGACGTCCTCGTAGCAGTGCTCGAGCACCGTGCGCTCCCAGGTGCCAAAGGTCGCCATCCCGGAGCCGGAGGAGCCGCACACCACGAGCTCGAGGTCCCGCTTCACCTGGCGCATCGCCTTCGCCGCCTGGCTCGCGAGCTTGCCGTAGTCCTCCGCGGAGCGGTGCCCGAGCTGCCACGGGCCGTCCATCTCGTTGCCGAGGCACCACATGCGGATGTCGAAGGGCTCGTCACGCCCGTTGCTGCGCCGCGCCTCGGAGAGCGCCGTCCCGCCCGGCACCGTCGCGTACTCGACGAGGTCGAGCGCCTCCGCGACACCCCGCGTGCCGAGGTTCACGGCGTACATGAGCTCCGTGCCGGCGGCCTCGCACCACTCGGCGAGCTCGTGCAGCCCCACCTCGTTCGTCTCGGTCGCGTGCCAGGCGAGGTCGAGCCGCCGGGGGCGTTCCTCGCGCGGCCCCACGCCGTCCTCCCAGCGGTACCCCGAGACGAAGTTGCCGCCCGGGTAGCGCACCGTGGTCACGCCGAGCTCGCGCACGAGCTCGAGCACGTCGCGCCGGAACCCCCGCGCGTCCGCCGTCGGGTGGCCCGGCTCGTACAGCCCGTCGTAGACGCACCGGCCCAGGTGCTCGACGAAGGAGCCGAACAAGCGGCGGTCGACGGGGCCGACGGCGAACGCCGGGTCGAGGCGCAGTCGCGCGGTCGTCATGGGGTTGCCTTCCGTCAGTTCCGCCGACGACGGCGTCCGCTGGGCGGGTGTGCCCGGCGCGGCGCCGCCGTCGCGGGGTCAGTCGTTCGAGGCGCCCGCCGCGAGGCCGGACTTGATGAGGTCCATCACCGAGGAGTCCGCGAGCGTCGTCGCGTCGCCGATCGTGCGGTTCTCGGCCACGTCGCGCAGCAGGCGGCGCATGATCTTGCCCGAGCGGGTCTTGGGCAGCTCGGCGACCACGAGGATCGAGCGCGGCTTCGCGATGGGGCCGATCTCGTGGGCCACGTGGTTGCGCAGGGTCGCCGTGATCTCGCCGTCGGCCACACCGTCCGGTCCGCCGCCGCGCAGGATGACGAACGCGACCACGGCCTGGCCCGTCGTGTCGTCGCTCGCGCCGACGACGGCCGCCTCGGCGACCCACTCGTGCGAGACGAGCGCGGACTCGATCTCCGTCGTGGACAGCCGGTGGCCGGAGACGTTCATGACGTCGTCGACGCGGCCGAGCAGCCAGATGTCGCCGTCGTCGTCCTTCTTGGCGCCGTCCCCCGCGAAGTAGATGCCGGGGAAGCGGGACCAGTACGTGTCCTTGAACCGCTGCAGGTCGCCCCAGATCCCGCGCAGCATGCTCGGCCACGGCTGGGTCAGCACGAGGTAGCCGCCGCCGCCCGCGGGGACCGGGTTGCCCTCGTCGTCCACGACGGTCGCCGCGATGCCGGGCAGAGGCGTCTGTGCGG
>CAZECM010000018.1:0-50238 GCA_964510785.1 uncultured Cellulomonadaceae bacterium
TTCCAGGCCGGCGGTGACCTGTCCACGTCCTACGACCGGATGAAGGCCAAGGTCAACGAGGAGCTCAAGCAGCACTTCCGGCCCGAGTTCCTCAACCGCGTGGACGACACGATCGTGTTCCCGCAGCTCAGCCAGGACGAGATCTTCAAGATCGTCGACCTCATGATGGCCAAGCTCGCCGGCCGCCTCGCGGACAAGGGCATGACGATCGAGCTCACGCCTGCGGCCAAGGAGCTGCTCGCCGAGCGCGGCTACGACCCCGTCCTGGGCGCTCGGCCGCTGCGCCGCGCGATCCAGCGCGAGATCGAGGACGCCCTGTCCGAGAAGATCCTGTTCGGCGAGGTGAAGTCGGGCGAGAACATCGTCGTCGACGCCCAGGGCGAGGGGCTGCTCGGGGAGTTCACGTTCTCCTCGAAGACCTCGAAGGGCACGGGCCGGCGGCGCAAGTCCGACGACGAGCCCGAGGCCCTGATCGAGCCCGCGGTGGTCGGTGCGGCGCCCGCGGGTCCGGCGGACGACGGCCCCGCCGCGGCGGCGCAGGCCGAGTAAGAACGACGCACGACGACGGCGGCCACCGGGTACTGGTACCCGGTGGCCGCCGTCGTCGTACACGGGGAGGTTCGATGACGATGCGGATCGTGGCGCTGGGTGGGACGGGGTTCCTGTCCTCGGCGGTCGTGGACGCGGTGCGTGCGGCGGGGCACGACATCGTCGTCGTCTCGCGGGGCACGCAGGGCGTATCGGGCGGGGTGCACGGCGCTTCGCAGGGCACGTCGGGCGCTTCGCGGGGGACGCACGGTGCGCCGCCCGACGGCGTGAGGTGGGTGCGGGCCGACCGGGACGACGCCGACGCGCTCGCGGGCGCCGTCGCGGACCTGCAGCCAGACGCCGTCATCGACTCGTGCGGGTACACCGTGGCCGGCGCGCACGCCGCGGCGCGGGCCTTCGCCGGGGTGCCGCGCTACGCGTACGTCTCCTCGATCAGCGCCTACCGGAGCTGGCCGCCGGGCCCGGTGCGCTCCGAGGACGACGACGTGTTCTCGCCCGAGGACGACCTCGAGGACTACGGCCCCATGAAGGCCGAGAGCGAGCGCGTGCTCGGGGCCGCGTTCCCGAGTGGCTTCCTGGCCGCGCGAGCCGGGCTGATCGTGGGGCCGCGCGACGTCGCCCGCCGGCTGACCCTGTGGCTGCACCGGATCGCGATGCACGAGCGCGTAGCCGTGCCCGAGACGCTCGACCAGGAGATCGCCGTCGTCGACGCCCGGGATCTCGCGGCGTGGCTCGTGCTCGCCGTCGAGAGCGGGCTCTCCGGGCCGTTCAACGTGACGGGCCTGCAGGAGATGACGACGCTCGGTGGGCTGCTCGAGCTGTGCCGGGACGTGGTGCGCGGTGCGGGCGGGGTGCCGGCCGAGCTCGTGCCGGTGCCGGAGAGCGAGCTGCTCGCCGCCGAGGTGCAGCCGTGGGTCGACCTGCCGTTCTGGCTGCCGAGCGACATCGCCCCGACCGCATGGCAGGTCGACGTGACGCGGGCGCACGAGGCGGGGCTGACCCACCGTCCGCTCGCGGAGAGCGTCGCGGACACCTGGGCGTGGCAGCGTGACGCCGACCTCGAGCACCCGCCCCTCCCGGAGTCGCTCGAGCGGCTCGCCCGCTAACCGGGCCCCCGCACAGATACGTTGATCGATCACTGACGCCAGACGTCAGCAATCGATCAACGTCACCGCGCCCCCGGGGCGCCGGGTTAGAGGAATGCGTCGGTGAGGTGGTTAGGCGTGCCGAAGCGGTGCGCCGTGACCGAGACCGACTGCTCGCGCAGGAACGGCAGGAGCTCGAGCCGGCCGGAGCGGGTGACGGGCTGGTCGAAGACGGCGACATCAGGGCGCCCGCCGAGAGCCCTGAGGAGTGCCGCGCCGTCCGCGCCGAGGAGCCGGACCCTGGACGGGGAAGTGGCGGCGGTGAGCTCGAGCCAGGACTCGTCGCCGGCCCGTAGCCACGTGACGCCGAGCTCGTCGAGGGCCCGCGCCACGCCGTCGGGCACGTCGATACCGACCGAGACGTCGAACGTGCCGCCCGCGGTCAGCCCTGCGCCGACGACGGCGACCAGCTCGGCGAGCATCCCCGCCTCGCCGACCCGGAGGTGCACCGGAACCGGTCGATACCGCAGCACGTTGCGCTCCGCCTCGAGCCCCGACACGTCGACGGCGAGCGAGAGCTCCGTGCGCCACGCGAGCGCGGCGGCCGCAAGGGTCGTGCGCACGGACTCGGCGTCCTTGGGCGGGAGAGCACCGGTCGGAGCGGTGCCGTCCCGCGGCTGCACGCCGTCGTCCGTGGCCCGCCCTCTCGCGGCGTCGAACAGCCTGAGCGCCCCGGGGGCGAGCGGCTCCTCGACCGGGCCGCGCGGAGCGGGCTCCCACGAGCCGAGCCCCACCAGATAGTTGGGCCCACCCGCCTTGAAGCCGGGACCGACGGCCGACTTCTTCCACCCGCCGAAGGGCTGGCGGCGCACGATCGCGCCCGTGGTCCCGCGGTTCACGTAGAGGTTGCCCGCCTGGACGCGGTCGAGCCAGTACGCGATCTCCTCGGGGTCGAGGGAGTGCAGGCCCGCAGTGAGCCCGTAGTCGACGTCGTTCTGCAGCTCGACGGCCTCGGCGAGCGTGGCCGCCGTCATGACGCCGAGCACGGGGCCGAAGTATTCGACGAGGTGGGTCGTCGAGCCGCGCCGCACGCCCACCCGCACACCGGGGCTCCACAGCGCCCCGCCGTCGAGGCAGCGGGGCTCCACGGCCCAGCGTTCGATCGACCCGTGCTCTCCGTCATCCAGCGTCGTCAGCCCGGCGAGGAGCTTGCCCGACGGCGGGGCGACGACGGGACCCATCTGTGCCGACGGGTCCGAAGGCGGCCCCACCCGCAGCGACGTCACGGCGTCGAGGAGCTGACGGCGGAACCGCTCGGAGCGCGCCACGGAGCCCACGAGGATCACGAGCGACGTGGCCGAGCACTTCTGCCCGGCGTGCCCGAAGGCCGAGTGGACCACGTCGCGCACCGCGAGGTCGAGGTCCGCGCTCGGGGTCACGACGATCGCGTTCTTGCCGCTCGTCTCGGCGAGCAGCGGCAGGTCGGCGCGGAAGGAGCGGAACAGCTCGGCCGTCTCGTAGGCGCCCGTGAGGATGACGCGGTCGACCCGCGGGTCGGCGAGCAGCGCGGTGCCGAGCTCGCGTTCTGAGAGGTGTACGAGCCGGAGCGCCTCCCGTGGCACGCCCGCGTCCCACAGCGCCTCGACCATCACGGAGCCGCAGCGCGCCGCCTCCCGGGCAGGCTTGACGACGACGGCGCTCCCCGCGGCGAGCGCGGCCAGGGTCGAACCCGCCGGGATGGCGACCGGGAAGTTCCACGGCGGGGTGATCACCGTGAGCCGGGCAGGCACGAAGCGCGCGCCGGGCACGTCGTCCAGCCCGCGGGCGAGCCGGGCGTAGTAGCGGGCGAAGTCGACGGCCTCGGAGACCTCGGGGTCGGCCTCCTCGAGGGTCTTGCCCGCCTCCGCCGCCATGACCTCGCACAGCTGCGTGCGCCGCGACTCGAGGACGTCCGCGGCGCGCTCGAGGATGCGGGCGCGACCCTCGCCGCCGAGGGAGGCCCAGGCTGGGGCCGCCCCGGTGGCCGTGGCGAGCTCGGCGTCGAGGGCCGCGGCGTCGGCGACGGTGTGGGCCGCGACGAGGTCCTCCCCGAGCCGCGAACCCGGCACGCGGGCGAGCAGGGCGCTGGCCCACGCACGGTTCTCGGGCGTCGCCGGGTCGGTGTCGGGTGCGTTCGTGAAGCCGTGGTCCTCGGTCGCGGGGAGGGCGCCGTCGTCGGCCCTCGTCGTCGTCGTGACGTGCCGGTCCTGGGTGCGATGTCGCGGTGGTGCGTCGTCGGACATCGCCTCGACGGACGCGAAGAACCGGGCGCGCTCGCGCTCGAAGAGCGCCGGCTCGGTGTCGAGCTCGAACACCGCGGACATGAAGTTCTCCTGGCTCGCGCCCTCCTCGAGGCGGCGCACGAGGTAGGCGATCGCGACGTCGAACTCGGCCGGGTGGACCACGGGGGTGTAGAGCAGGAGGCCGCCCACCTCGTGGCGCACCACCTCGGCCTGCGCGGGGGCCATGCCGAGCAGCATCTCGACGTCGAGCGCCTCGCGGACCCCGCGCTTGCCCGCGAGCAGCCACGCGAAGGCGAGGTCGAAGAGGTTGTGGCCCGCCACGCCGACGCGCACGTCAGCGGTGTGCTCGGGGCGCAGGGCGAGGTCGAGCACGCGCTTGTAGTGGGCGTCCGTGTCGCGCTTGGTGTGCCACGTGGCGAGGGGCCAGCCGCGCAGCTGCGACTCGACGCGCTCCATCGGCAGGTTGGCGCCCTTGACGACCCGGACCTTGATCGGTGCTCCGCCGCAGGCCCGGCGCGCCGCCGCCCACCGCTGGAGGCGCTGCATCGCGGGCAGGGCGTCCGGCAGGTAGGTCTGCAGCACGATGCCGGCCTCGAGGTGCGCCAGGCGTGGCTCGTCGAGGAGGCGCGTGAACACCTCGAGGGTCAGGTCGAGGTCGCGGTACTCCTCCATGTCGAGGTTGATGAACTTCGGGGGGCTCGCGGCGGCCGCGCGCTCGTAGAGCGGGCGCAGGCGGTCCGTGATCTCGGTCGCGGCCTCGTCGAACGCCCAGGGGGAGTGCGGTCCGACGACGGCGGACACCTTGACCGAGACGTAGTCCACGTCGCCGCGATCGAGCAGCTCGGTGGTGCGCTCGAGGCGGCGCGCGGCCTCGCGCCCACCGAGGACGGCCTCGCCGAGGAGGTTCACGTTGAGCCTGGTGCCGGGGGTGCGCAGCCGGTCGATCGCGCGACCCAGCTGACGGGGCGTCGCGTCGATGACGAGGTGGCGCACGAGGCCGCGCAGCGCCCGGCGCACGAGCGGGACGACGGCGTGCGGGGCGATGGCGGCGCCGACGGCGGCCAGTCGTACTCCCGCCCGCAGGTGCCAGCCGAGGAAGGCCGGGACCTCGCGCGCGAGCTCGGCCAGTCGCTTCGCGGCGACCCGCGGGTCCTCGGGCCGGATGACGCCGTCCACGAAGCCGACCGTGAACGGCAGGCCGGCCGGGTCCCGCAGCAGCGCGGCGAGCTGGGCGGCGGCGGGTTCCGGGGGGATCTCGGCGGCCTCGGCGAGCCAGCGGCGCACGAGTGCGACGGACTCTTCTGCGAGCACGTGGGCGTCGTCGGGGGACAGGGCGTCGGGGAACTGGGCGTCCGGGAACTGCTGGACGGACATGGGATCGCCACCTCGCGTCGATGCGTGTGGCCGCCGGGTATGGCGGCCGCTTCACATCATCGCGCGCCCCACCCCCCAAAGTGGAGCCAAACGCGTCAGAACACCTCGAGCGGAGTCAAAGTTCGAACAGTGGATCCACCGTGGGCGGGCTAGATGCCACCGGGGAACCCGAGCTGCCGCCACGCCTCGTAGACCGCGACCGACGCGGCGTTGGTGAGGTTGAGCGAGCGACGCCCGGGCAGCATGGGGATGCGCAGCTCCTCGGTGAGGCGGGGGTGGGCGAGCACGCCGTCGGGCAGTCCTTCGGGCTCGGGACCGAAGAGCAGGACGTCGTCGTCGGCGAACTCCACCTCGGTGTGGCGCCGCGTCGCGCGCGTCGTGAAGGCGAACACGCGCGCCCCGGGCAGCTCGGCCAGGGCGGCATCGAGCGTCGGGTGCACGGTGACGTGGGCGAGGTCGTGGTAGTCGAGCCCGGCGCGGCGCAGCTTCGGCTCGGACATGTCGAAGCCGAGCGGTTCGACGAGGTGCAGGTGCGCGCCCGTCGCGGCGGCGAGCCGGATCGCGCTGCCCGTGTTGCCGGGGATCTGCGGGGAGAAGTAGACGAGCGCGATCACGGCTCGAGTCTGGCACGGCGCACGCTCACCACGAGGCCGTCACCTCGCGGGTGGGGCCGGCACTTCATCCTCACGTCTCTGCGGCGAAGCGAGGTGGTGGAGCAGGAAGGCCAGCTGCGCGCCCGTGAAGTACGCCTCGCCGCCCTCGTGGTGGTTGTGGGGGTAGACCTCGATGTCCTTGGCCGGCGCCGAGGGAGCGAGCGCCCCGTAGTGGTTGAACGCGGCGAACACCGTGGACGGCGGGCAGATCGTGTCGAATAGCCCGGTGGCGAACAGGGCCGGTGCGGTGGCCCGGCGCACGTGGTTGACGTTGTCGACGTAGGACAACGTCCGCATCACGGCCGCCTCTCGCCCGCGGTGCACCGAGAGGTACTTCACGACCTCCGAGTACGGCTCGGCGTCGGTCAGGCCGATCGCCCGCGGCAGGTCGCACAGGAACGGCGCGGCCGCCGTCACCGCGGCGAGGCCCTCGGCGAGGCCCGAGGTCGCGAGGGCGAGGCCGCCGCCCTGGGAGTTGCCGACGACGGCGACCCGCTGCGGATCGACCCCCGGCAGGGACCGGACGGCGTCCACCGCGCGCACCGCGTCCGTGACGATCCGACGGTAGTAGTGCTCGGTCGGGTCGAGGATGCCGCGGGTCACGAACCCCGGGCTCGCGGGACCCGAGCCGACCGGGTCCGGGGTGTCCCCGCCCGAGCCCCACTGGCCACCCTGCCCCCGTGAGTCCATGAGCAGGTGGGCGTAGCCCGCCACGGGGAAGGTGAGGCGCTCGCCCGGCAGCCCGCGCCCGCGCCCGTATCCGAGATACTCGACGACGGCGGGCAGCGGGCCGGTCCCGCCCGCGGGGCGCGAGTACCAGGCGCGCACGGGTTGACCGTCGAAACCCGCGAAAGTCACGTCGAAGGTGTCGACGAGCCGGAGGTCGTCGTCGACCTGGTCGACGGCGAGGAGCACGTCGTGCGAGCGCGCGCCGGCGAGCGTCGAGGCCCAGAACTCGTCGAAGTCCTCCGGCACGGTGGGCTCGGGCAGGTACGTGCGCAACCGCTCGAGCGGCAGGTCGAAGAGCGCCATGCGGCTAGGCGGGCGGCGGGGCCGTGGACTGGCGGACCACGAGCTCGGTCGCGAGGTCGATGCGGGCGTTGCGGACGTTCTCGCCGCGGGCCAGGCGCAACAGGATCTGGGTCGCGGTGGACGCCATCTCGGTGAGCGGCTGGTGCACCGTCGTCAGGGGCGGGGTGAGCCACTCGGTCACGGGCAGGTCGTCGTAGCCCACGACGGACAGGTCCTCGGGGATGCGCAGGCCGCGCTCGCGGGCGGCGCGCAGCACACCGAGCGCCTGGTTGTCCGAGCCGGCGAAGATCGCCGTGGGCCGGTCGGGGCGGTCGAGCAGCGCGGAGCCGTGCGTGTACCCGCCACCCACGAAGAAGTCTCCGTAGCAGATGAGCGAGGGGTCGATGTCGACGCCGGCCTCGTCGAGCGCCGTGCGGTAGCCGTCCACCCGGGCACGGGAGCACAGCACGTCGCCGGGGCCGGAGATGACGGCGATGCGCCGGTGCCCGAGCCCGAGCAGGTGCCGTGTGGCGGCGAGCCCGCCGCTCCAGTTCTGGGAACCGACCGCGGGCACGCCCTCGGGGAGGTCGCCGGCGGTGTCGACGACGACGAAGGGGATGGACCGGGACGCGAGCTGGCGGCGCTGGGTGTCGTCGACGTCGGAGAGCACGAAGATCACGCCGAGGGGTCGGCGCGCGAGCACGTCGTCGAGCCACTCCTGGCGCGGCCGGTGCGCGCCGCCGAGCTCGGAGAGGACGACGCCGATGCGCTCGGCACCCGCCACGACCTCGACGCCCTTGATGATCTGGCCGGCCCACGCCGAGTCGAGCTCGTGGAACACGAGGTCGATGAGGCCCGTGCCGTGGCGCTGTGCGCGGCCCTTGCGACGACGGTAACCGTGCTTGTCGATGATCTCCTCGACGTGCGCGCGGGTCGTGGCAGCGACGTCAGGACGGCCGTTGAGGACCTTCGAGACGGTGGGGACGGACACGCCCGCTTCGGCCGCGATCTGGGCGATCGTGGTCGCAGCGGTGCCGGACTTCGTCATGGCGGGCCTGATCTCTCATGCGCAAGTTTCGGGCCGACGTTAGCACTTCTGTGGGGCCCAGGACACGACCTGATCACGAATTCCCTTCGGTGTGTGCAAATCCTTGGCAAAAGGTTGCCCGGTCCCGCGGCCGTGCCTACTGTGCGGGTGTCGGAAAGGTTTCGAGATCTGATCGAAACTTGCGATCGCACACGACGAGGTGGCGCGAAGGGATGGCTGGACACGTGCAGCACCAGGACGACGGGCCCGCGGCGACGCAGCCCTGGCGGGACCCCGCGAGGCCCGCCGAGGAACGGGTCGAGTACCTCGTCGCGCACATGACGCTCGAGGAGAAGGTCGCCCAGCTCGTGGGTCTCTGGGTCGGCGCCGAGGTGTCCGGCACGGGAGTGGCCCCCCACCAGTCGACGATGTCCGAGGGCGTTCCCCCGTGGGACGAGGCGGTCGCCCACGGGCTCGGCCAGCTCACCCGGCCCTTCGGCACCGCGCCCGTCGACCCGGTCACGGGCGCCCGCTCGCTCGCCGCGGCGCAGGCCGACATCGCCGCCCGCAACCGGTGGGGCATCCCCGCCCAGGTCCACGAGGAGTGCCTCACGGGCTTCGCCGCCTGGAAGGCCACGAACTACCCCGCGCCGATCGGGTGGGCCGCGACGTTCGATCCCGCGCTTGTGGAGCGGATGACGGCTCACTTCGGCGCCCAGATGCGCGCCGCCGGCGTCCACCAGGGCCTCGCCCCCGTGCTCGACGTGACGCGCGACCCCCGCTGGGGCCGCACCGAGGAGACGATGGGCGAGGACCCGTACCTCATCGGGACCCTCGGCGTCGCCTACGTGCGCGGGCTCGAGTCCGCCGGGATCGTCGCGACCCTCAAGCACTTCGTCGGGTACTCGGCGTCCAAGGCCGGCCGCAACCTCGCCCCCGTCTCGATGGGCCGGCGCGAGCTCGCCGACGTCGTCCTGCCGCCCTTCGAGATGGTCGTGGCCGACGGCGTGGTCCGCTCCGTCATGCACTCCTACGCCGACATCGACGGCGTTCCCTCCGCGGCCGACCGCCGGCTCCTGACCGGGATCCTGCGCGACGAGTGGGGCTTCGACGGCACGGTCGTCGCCGACTACTGGGGCATCCCCTTCCTGCAGACCCTCCACAAGGTCGCGGACTCGCCCGGCGAGGCGGCGCGCCTCGCACTGACGGCGGGGGTCGACGTCGAGCTGCCGAACCTGCGCACCTACGCCGGACCGCTCGTCGAAGCCGTCCGCGAGGGCACGGTCGACGAGGCGCTCGTCGACCGTGCCCTGCGCCGCGTGCTCGCCCAGAAGATCGAGGTCGGGCTGCTCGACCCGGACTGGCAGGCGCTGCCCGACGGCGTCGACGACCTCGACCTCGACGACGCGGCCGGCCGCGAGATCGCCCTCGAGCTCGGTCGCGAGTCCGTCGTCCTCCTCGCGAACCACGCCGGGCTGCTCCCGCTCGCGGGCGGCCGGCAGGTCGCCGTCGTCGGCCCCCTCGCCGACGACCCGCTCGGCATGCTCGGCTGCTACTCCTTCCCCGCCCACGTCGGGATCTCCTACCCCGACCACGAGATGGGCGTCGAGATCCCCACGGTGCTCGCGGCGCTGCGCGCCCGCCTCGGGGACGAGCACGTGGTCCACGCCCAGGGTTGCGACTTCCGGGGCGAGGACCGGTCCGGGATCGCGGCCGCCGTCGAGGTGGCGCGCGCGGCGGACGTGGCCGTCGTCGTCGTCGGCGACCGGGCGGGACTGTTCGGGCGCGGCACCTCGGGCGAGGGCAGCGACGCGACCGACCTCGAGCTGCCGGGGGTGCAGGGCGAGCTGGTGCGGGCGATCCTCGACACCGGCACTGCGGTGGTGCTTCTCCTCATCACCGGCAGGCCCTACGCCCTCGGCGATCTCGCCGGCCGGGCGGGCGCCGTCGTGCAGGCGTTCTTCCCCGGCCAGCTCGGTGGGCAGGCGCTCGCCGAGATCCTCACGGGGGCGATCAGCCCCTCCGGGAGGCTCCCCGTGAGCATCCCCGTCGACGCCGGTGCCCAGCCCGCGACGTACCTCGCCGCACCGCTCGCACTCAAGTCCCAGGTGTCCACGATCGACCCCACGCCGGCGTTCGCCTTCGGGCACGGGCTGAGCTACACGTCCTTCGAGTGGTCCGAGCTCGAGCGGGTCGAGCGCATGCCGTGGACCACGGACGGCGTGACGGCCGTCGAGCTCACCGTGACGAACACGGGCGAGCGCGCCGGCACCGAGGTGGTCCAGCTCTACGCCCACGACCCCGTGGCCCAGGTGGTGCGGCCCGACCAGTGGCTCATCGGCTACGCGCGCATCGACCTCGCACCGGGCGAGCGGGCACGCGTCCAGCTCGAGGTGCACGCCGACCTCATGGCCTTCACGGGGTTCGAGGGCCGGCGCATCGTCGAGCCGGGCGCGATCGAGCTGCGCGTCGCGCGTTCGAGCGCGGACGTGCACGACGCCGTGCTCCTCTGGCTCGAGGGCCCCCAGCGCGAGGTCGACCACACCCGGCGACTCGTCACGGGCGTGAGCGTCTCGCGGGAGCCGAGCCTCGTGGGCGTCGAGGAGGTGTCCGCATGACGACCGGCACCTCGTCGCTCGCCCTCGCGGAGGGCCCCGCGGACCCGGGCGTGGACCCCGGTGCCCGCACGATCCGCAAGACGCGCGGGCGGCGCGGGCCCAGGAACCCCCGCACCACGTGGCGCACCGCGATCAAGAAGGACTGGCGGCTCTACTCGCTCGTCGTGATCCCGCTCGTCTTCTTCGCGGTCTTCCGGTACGTCCCGATGCTCGGCAACGTCATCGCGTTCCGCCGGTTCCGGGCGGGCAGCGGGAACCTCTTCGGTGACGAGTGGGTCGGCCTCCACTACGTGAAGATGTTCGTCAACAACCCGCAGTTCTGGAACGTGTTCTGGAACACCGTGATCCTCGGTGGACTGGCGCTCCTTATCGTCTTCCCGCTGCCGATCATCCTCGCGCTCCTGCTCAACGAGCTGCGTTCGCGCAAGTTCAAGCGCTTCGTGCAGACCGTGAGCTACCTGCCGCACTTCCTGTCGATCGTCATCGTGGCCGGCATCACCCTCGAGTTCGTCTCCGCGAACGGCACGCTCAACCAGCTCCTCGCCGTCGCGGGCCAGGAGCGGATCCTCTTCATGCAGGACTCGTCGTACTTCCGCAGCATCTTCATCGGCTCGGAGATATGGCAGACGGTGGGCTGGGGCACGATCCTGTACCTCGCGGCGCTCACCACCGTGGACGAGCAGCTCTACGAGGCGGCCCGCATCGACGGGGCGAACCGGTGGCAGCAGACGTGGCACATCACGCTGCCCGGCATCCGCCCCACGATGATCGTGCTGCTCATCCTCAACATCGGCACGTTCATGGCGGTCGGGTTCGAGAAGGTGCTCCTGCTGCAGAACGACGCGATCCTCGCGACCGCCGACATCATCGGCACCTACGTGTACCGGGTCGGCATCTTCTCCTCGAACTACTCCTTCGGGGCGGCCATCGGCCTGTTCGAGGCAATCATCGGCCTGACCCTCGTCCTGTCCGCCAACGCGATCTCGCGTCGAGCAGTGGGGACCTCGCTGTGGTGACCATCGCCGACCCGGTCGAGCGCTCCGACGCGCCCAAGACACGCCCGACCGTCCTCAAGGACTCGAAGTCCTACCGCACGTTCACCGTGATCAACGTCGTGGTCCTCGTCGCGCTCGTCTTCGTGACGATCTACCCCTTCATCAACCTCGTGGCGCAGTCGTTCAGCGCCGAGGGCTACATCCGCTCCGGCCAGGTCAACCTGTGGCCGAAGGGCTTCAACACGACCACGTTCACGGCCGTGATGTCCGACCGGATGTTCTGGATCAACTACAGGAACACCGTCGTCTACACCGTGGTGGCCACGGTGATCGCCATGGTGCTCACCACGTCGTACGCGTACGTGCTGTCGAAGAAGCACCTCAAGGGGCGTGGCTTCCTCATCGGGGTCGCCGTGTTCACGATGTTCTTCAACGGCGGCCTGATCCCCAACTACGTGCTCATCAAGGAGCTCGGCCTCATCAACACGATGTGGGCGATCGTCCTGCCCAACGCGATCAGCGTCTTCAACCTGCTGGTCATGAAGGCCTTCTTCGAGAACTTCCCCGCGGAGCTCGAGGAAGCCGCCGCGATCGACGGGCTGACGCACTACGGGATCCTGTTCCGCGTCGTGCTGCCCCTGAGCAAGGCCGTGATCGCGACGATGATCCTGTTCTACGCGGTCGCGTTCTGGAACTCGTGGTTCTCCGCGTTCCTCTACCTGAACGACAAAGAGCTCTTCCCCGTCACGATCTACCTGCGCAACCTCATCGCCGCGGCGACGGACGCCTCGAGCATGGGTGCGCCCACGGCGGACGTGCCGCAGATCAACGCGAACATCAAGGCCGTGACGATGCTGCTCACGACGCTGCCGATCCTGTGCCTGTACCCCTTCGTCCAGCGCTACTTCGTGTCGGGCGTGATGCTCGGCTCGGTCAAGCAGTGAGGGGTGAGACCTCCACACTTCCCGCGGTGAACAACGAAGTTCCAACCCCAGAAGGAGAGTCATGAGAACCACAACGAGGCGAGGAGTGGGATTCGCCGCAGCGTCGGCCCTGATGCTGACCCTGGTGGCGTGTTCCGCGAACGAGGGCGACGGGTCACCCACGGGTGGCGACACCGGGACGTCCGACGCCCCTACCGGTGACGGCGGCGCGTACGAGGGTCAGCGCACCGCGGCGATGGACGACTTCGGCGTCGACTCGGTCTTCAAGGCGACCGAGCCCGTCGAGCTCTCGCTGCTGTACCGCGACCACCCCGGCTACCCGATCCAGGAGGACTGGCTGATCCTCTCGGAGCTCGCGGACAACCACAACGTCACGTTCGACCGCACCGACGTGCCGCTGTCCGAGTGGGACGACCGCAAGTCGCTCCTCCTCGGCGCCGGTGACTTCCCGTGGATCGTGCCCGTGACCTACCCGGGTCAGGAGACGCAGTTCGTGGCCGGCGGTGCGCTGCTTCCCGTGAGCGACTACCTCGACCAGATGCCGAACTTCTCGGACAAGGTCGCCAAGTGGGGTCTCGAGGACGAGATCGTCAACCTGCGCCAGGAGGACGGCAAGTTCTACCTGCTGCCCGGCCTGCACGAGAAGCTGCGCCCGCAGTACTCGATCGCCGTGCGCAAGGACATCTGGGACGAGCTCGGCCTGAGCCTCGAGCCCGCCACGTGGGACGAGTTCGCCGACCAGCTCCGCCAGGTCAAGGAAGCCCACCCCGAGCTCGACTACCCGTACGCCGACCGTTGGCAGCTCAACGCGACGCTCAACCAGGCCGCCCCGAACCACGGCACCGCAGCGGGCTGGGGTCTGGGCCAGGGCGTGTGGTGGGACGGCTCGCAGTTCGTGCTCTCCGGCGCGAGCGACGAGTACAAGGAGCTGTTGACCTACTTCAACGGTCTCGTCTCCGACGGCCTGCTCGACCCCGAGTCGGTCACGGCCGAGGACGACCCGCAGATCCAGAAGTTCATCGCCGGCAAGTCCGCGGCGATCGGCACGAACGACCAGACGGTCATGGACTACCGCACCGCGTTCGCCGAGGCCGGCAACACCGAGGCCGAGGTCTACCAGATCCGGGTGCCGGCTGGCCCTGCGGGAGACATCCTCGCCGGCAGCCGGTTCGAGAGCGGCGTCATGCTCAACGCGGAGCTCGCTGACAGCGAGTACCTCGTGGCCGTGCTGCAGTTCGTGGACTGGCTGTACTTCTCGGACAACGGCCTCGAGTTCGCCAAGTGGGGAATCGAGGGCACGACGTTCGAGCGCGGTGCCGACGGCACCCGCACGTTCATCGGCGCGATCGACCAGGGCGGGATCAACCCGTCCGACGAGCCGGTGCCGCTCAACGCGACCTACGGGTTCCACAACGGAGAGTGGATGCTCGCCCACGGCTCGACGTTCGACCTGGGCACCTCGATGATGCGTCCCGAGGTCCAGGAGTGGCAGAACGCCATGGCGACCAAGACGATGCAGCCCATCGCTCCGGCGTGGCCGCTCACCGAGATCGAGCAGGAGGAGGCGTCGATCCTCGTGACGGGGCTCAACGACCAGGTCACCCAGGCGACCGCCAGCTTCATCCTGAACGGCGGCATCGACGGTGGCTGGGACGCGTTCTTGAGCGGGCTGCAGGGCGCTGGTCAGGACCGCTACCTCGAGATCGTCAACGGCACGATGGAGCACAGCAGGACCGCAACGACGAAGTGAAGGAGCCCCGGTGACCGCCGTCGTCGTCCCCGCCGAACCCCTCGGAGCCCTGTCGCAAGCCTGGCGCGAGTGCGTCGGCACGGGGCGCTTCAACCTCGCGCTGCGCTCGGACTACCTCGAGTCGCTCGCTCTGACCCAGGCGGAGATCGGCTTCCGCTACATCCGCGGGCACGGGCTGCTCAGCGACGACGTCGGCATCTACCGCCCCTACGACGCCGGGGGCCACCGCGGCGTGCTGCACTCGTTCACGTACGTGGACCAGGTGGTCGACAGCTACCTCGAGCTCGACATCCGGCCGTTCGTCGAGCTCGGCTTCATGCCCGGGGCGCTCGCCTCGGGGGACCAGACGGTGTTCTGGTGGCGCGGCAACGTGACGCCGCCCAGCGACGAGGGGGAGTGGGTCGCGCTCGTCAAGGCGACCGTGTCGCACCTCGTGGACCGCTACGGCCTCGACGAGGTGCGGACCTGGCCCATCGAGGTGTGGAACGAGCCGAACCTCGTGCACTTCTGGGCCGGCGCGGACCAGGCCGCGTACTTCCGGCTCTACGAGGCGACGGCCCGGGCGATCAAGGACGTGGACTCCTCGCTCCAGGTGGGCGGGCCCGCGATATCCCCGGGCTCGGACGAGTGGCTCACCGCTTTCGCGGACTTCGTCTCGGCCCGCGAGGTGCCCGTCGACTTCGTCTCCAAGCACGCCTACACCTCCGGCCCGGCGCAGCACGTGCCGTTCGGGACGTATCAGGACCTGCGCCCGCCGTCGGCCCTGCTCGAGCAGTTCGCGACGCCGCGCACCCTGCTCGCGGGCACGGCGCTCGCGGGCCTGCCCGTGCACATCACGGAGTTCAACACGTCCTACCGCCCTGACAACCCGGTGCACGACACGGCGCTCAACGCCGCCTACCTCGCCCCCGTGCTCGCTGGCGGCGGGGACGTGTGCGACTCCTTCTCCTACTGGACGTTCTGCGACGTGTTCGAGGAGGAGAACATCCCCACGGCGCTCTTCCACGGCGGCTTCGGGATGCTCGCCCACCGCCAGGTGCGCAAGCCCACGTTCCACCTGTACGCGTTCATGGCGCGACTCGGCACCGAGGTGCTCGCGCGGGGCGAGGACCATCTCGTGACCCGGCACCCCGACGGCAGGCTCGCCGTGCTCGCGTGGGCGCCGGTGCGCGTGGACGGTTCCGGCGGGGTTTCGGGTTCCGGTTCCGCCGACGACGGCGCCCACCGGGTGGCCCTGTCCCTCCCCGTGACGGGGGACGGCGGGCGCGCGTTCGCGGTGCGCCACCGCGTGAACGAGGAGGCGGGCAACGCCTGGACGGCATGGCGCGAGCTGGGACGCCCGCGCTTCCCGACGTCGCGGCAGCTCGACACGCTGCACGAGTGCGCGGCGCCCGCCGTCGAGCACTCCGCCGTGGCGGTCGAAGCCGGGCGGGCTCTGCTCGACGTGCACCTCGCCCGCCACGAGGTGACGCTCGTCGAGCTCGAGCCGGTGCTCGACGAGACCCCGCCGTGGCTCGACGACGCGCGCATCCCCGGCTACGAGGTGCGACGGTGACACAGCCCAAGCGTGAGTTCGGCGACGGGCCGCTGTCCCGGTGGGCGGGGACGATCTACTGGTTCGCCGCCGTGGGGATGTGCCTCGCGGTGACGCTCGCGCCGTCGGCCGCCGTCGTCCTCTTCCTCGACCGGCACGTCTCGAACATCCCGCTCTACGCGCTCGCGGCCGCTCCCGTGGGCCCCGCGCTCGCGGCCGGGTTGTTCGCGTGGCGGGCCAGGGAGCGTGACCCCTACCCGGTGCCCACGCGGCACTTCTGGCGTGGCTACGCGATGAACGCGCGCGAGGTGCTCGCGGTGTGGGTGCCCGCCGTCGCGCTCATCGGTGTGCTCGCGTTCAACGCGGCGCATCTCGATGCCGTGGCCGTGCCGCCGGGCACACGCTGGGTGATCATCGCCTTCGCGGTGCTCGCGATGCTGTGGGCGGCGAACCTGCTCGTCATCACGGCGTCGTTCTCGTTCCGGTGGCGAGACTCGCTGCGGCTCGCGGTCTACTTCCTCGCCGCCCAGCCCCTCGTGACGCTCGGCACCCTCTCGGTGCTCGTCCTGGGGTTCGGGCTCGTGTACTTCGTCTCGGACTGGGCCCTCCTGCTGGCCGGCCCGTTCCTGAGCTTCCTGCACCACCGCGCCGCCGCTGCGATGGTCCGCGACCTGGAGACCACCTTCACCCACCCGCCGAGATAGGCAGTCTGGCGGGGGATTTCGGTACCAGACTGCCGATCTCAGCGGGAGAGGGGCTAGGGGTGGATGGGGCGGGAGTGGGCGTCGGGGATGCCGGACTTCCGCAGGAAGTAGGTGTTGACCTGGTCGCGCCACTCGCGCGCGGAGCGGAGCTGTTCGGCGAGGCGCTCGCGCACGCGGGCGTCGACGTCGGCGGGGACTCGGCCGGACAGCGCCCGCTCCCACGCCGCGGCGCGGGCCGTGACCTCCTCGACGCCCGCGAAGCGTGTGTCGTAGACGTGCTGGATCACGCTGACCCCGGAGTGCAGCACGTGGGTGTACGGCACGTGGTGGAAGAACAGCAGCAGCTCGTCGGGGCACGTCTCGAGCGACTCGTAGCGAGAGCGCCACGGCTCGGGGTACTGGCCCGCGAAGCCCGTTCCGGTCGCGACCGTGCGGTCCACGCCGATCCCGTCGCGGTCCGCGAAGTGGTACGTGCCCCACGGTGAGTACTCGTAGCCGTCCACCGAGGGGCCGTAGTGCGAGCCGGGCGTCACCATGAAGCAGACACCGAGCGGCGCGGTGTACTTCTCGTACGTGAGCCAGGAGCCGGCCATGACGGCGCGGAGACCGGCCCGGAGAGCGTCGTCGTCGGACACGCCGGAACCGGAACCTGAGCCCGGCCCGCCGAAGGTGAGCGTGCCCCACTCGTCGAGCACCGCGAGCGGGTCGAGGCTCGCGTCCCACGCGAGGCGGCCGAAGGCATAGAGGTTGGCCTGCGCGAGGGGGTGGCCCGTCCAGAACTCGTCGTCACCCACGTTGGACACGGCCGCGATTCCGCCGCGCCGCCCGCCGTCGGCCCGGCCGGCGGCGATCCCCGCGAGGTCCGTCCCGCCGTCGCCCCACGGCCGGAAGCCGAGCAGCTCGCCCCACTGCTCGCCGAGGTAGTACACGTGCTCCTGGTGTCCCGTGTACTCCTGGGTGACCTGCAGCTCGACGGCGAGCCGCGTGCGGGGCATCGCCGCGAGCACGGGGGAGACGGCCTCGCGCACCTGGAAGTCGAGCGGGCCGTACTTGACCTGCACCACCACGTTGTCGTCGAACCGCCCGTCGAGCGGGGTGAAGTGGTCGAAGGCGGCGCGCGCCCGGTCCGTCGAGCGGTCGCGCCAGTCCTGGTGGTGGTCGTAGACGAAGGCCCGCCAGAACACCGTCCCGCCGTGGGGCGCGAGCGCCCGGGCGAGCACGTTCGCGCCGTCGGCGTGGTCGCGACCGTACGCGAACGGCCCGGGCTGGCCCTCCGAGTCGGCCTTGACGACGAACCCGCCGAAGTCGGGGATGCGCGCGTACACGTCGCTCGCGGCCCGCGCCCACCACGCCGCGACGCCCGGGTCGAGCGGGTCGGCCGTGTCGAGCCCGCCGAGCCGCACGGGCGAGGCGAAGCTCACGGAGAGGTAGGTGCGGATGCCGTGCGCGCGGAAGATCGCCGCGAGGTCCACCACGTCCCCGAGCCGCTCGGTGAGCAGCACGGCCGCCGAGCCGACGTTGACGTTGTTGACCGAGACGGCGTTGACGCCGATCGAGCCGAGCAGCCGTGCGTAGGCCTCGATGCGCTCGCGGTCGGGGTTCGGTGCGCCATCCACCCAGAAGATCGACCCGCCCGCGTAGCCTCGCTCGACCTGGCCCATCGCGGGGTGGACGTGCAGGTTGTCCCAGTGGTTCAGCATGCGGATCGACTGCGCGGGGGAGTGCCGCTCGGTCTCGAGCTCCCTGGTGAACGCACGGCGCCCGCGTCGGATCACTTCGTGCAGCCCGTACAGCAACCCGTTCGGCCCGCCCGCGAGCACGGTCGTGACACCGCCCGCCCTGGTGAGCGTGAAGTCCTCCGCGCCGAGGGGACCGTCGTCGGACAGCACGAGGCTTGCTTCGGGGACCTCGACGAACTGTGCGCCCGAGCGCTCGAGCTCTCGGCGCACCGTCTCCGTGACGGGCCCGGGCAGGGCCGAGATGGCGACGCGCTGCGTGCCGAGCGGCGCGAGGGTGGCGTCGGGCAACCACGCGGGATGCGGGCTCACCAGTCGTGCACCGTCCCGTCCTTGAGCCGGTTCACCGGCAGGTAGGCCTGCTCGTAGGGGTAGCGCGCCGCGACCTCGTCGACGTACTCGACCCCGAGCCCCGGCTCGTCGCCCGGGTGCAGGTAGCCGTCGGAGAACGTGAACGAGGTCCGGAACGCCTCGAGCGACGTCGCCGAGTGCTTCATGTACTCCTGGATCCCGAAGTTGTGGATCGCGAGCGCGAGGTGCAGCGCGGCGGCCTGGCCCACGGGGGAGATGTCGGTCGCGCCGTGCATGCCGGAGCGCACCTGGTACATCGCCGCGTAGTCGAGGATGCGCCGCAGCGACGTGATGCCGCCGGCGTGCACCACGGAGGAGCGCACGAAGTCGATGAGCTGTTCGCGCACGAGCGTCTGGTAGTCCCACACCGAGCTGAGCACCTCGCCGATCGCGAGCGGGGTGGTGGTGTGCTGGCGCACGAGCCGCAGCGACTCCTGGTTGTCCGCGGGGGTGCAGTCCTCGAGCCAGAACAGGTCGAACGGTTCGAGGCTCTTGCCGAGCCGCGCCGCCTCGATCGGGGTGAGGCGGTGGTGCGCGTCGTGCAGCAGGGGGAGCTCGGGGCCGAACTCGTGGCGCACCGCCTCGACCACGCCGGGTACGTGTCGCAGGTAGGCACGCGAGTCCCAGTCCTCCACGGAAGGCGCTGCGCCGCGGCCCGCGGGTTCGTAGTCGTAGACCCCCGACGACGTCGTCGTCGTGGGCACGCCGTACACCTTGGCGAGCCCGGGAACCGCCGTCTGGACCCGCACAGCACGGAAGCCCTCGTCGAGGCTCGCCCGCACGGAGTCGAGCAGCGCGGGCACGTCGTGGCCCGTCGCGTGGGCGTAGGCGAGCAGGCCGTCCCGCGAGGCGCCACCGAGCAGCTGGTAGAGCGGCAGCCCGGCGATGCGCGCCTTGATGTCCCACAGCGCGACGTCCACGGCGGCGATCGCGGTCATCGTCACGGGGCCGCGGCGCCAGTACGCACCCCGGTAGAGCAGCTGCCACGTGTCCTCGATGCGGTGGGCGTCGCGCCCCACGAGCATGGGAGCGACGTGGTCCTCGAGGTAGGAGGCGACGGCGAGCTCGCGGCCGTTGAGCGTCGCGTCACCGAGGCCGACGACGCCGTCCTCCGTGGTGATGCGCAGCGTCACGAAGGTGCGCCCCGGGCTCGCGACGAGCACCTCGATCCGGCGGATCCGCGAACCGCTCACGTCGTGAACCTCCGATCAACGCTGGTCAGTGGCTTGCTGGATCTGAGCCTAGTGAGCGGTGGTAGTCTGGCAAACGTTTGCCAGATATTGCCAAAGTTGCCGGTGTGCGCGATGGTGGCGCCACGTCGGTTTGGCCCCGGATCAAGGGAGATCGCGGTGAAGCGGGAGCGGGCAGTCACGTTGCGCGACGTCGCCGAGCGCTCCGGTGTTGCCATCTCCACCGCGTCCCGGGCACTCTCTCGGCCGGGACGCGTGAGTCCGGCCACCACGGAGCGGGTGCGAGCGGCGGCCCGCGAGCTCGGTTACACCCCCACGATGTCGGGGCGGGCGCTGCGCCTCGGACGCACCGGGATGGTCGCCCTCCTCGTGCCGGACGTGACGAACCAGTTCTTCATGGGCGTGGTGCGCGGGACGCAGGCGCGGCTCCGCGCGGGCGAGTACATGCACGTGCTCGTCGACACCGAGGAGTCCGTCGAGGCGGAGGAGCGCGCCCTGCGCACGCTGCGCACCTCCGTGGACGGTTTCGTGCTCGCCTCCCCGCGGCTCGACGAGGCGAGGCTCTCGTCCTGGGCCAGGCGGGTGCCGCTCGTCACGCTCAACCGCACCACGCCGCGTCCCGCCGTCGTCGTCGACACCCCGGGCGGGGTGGTCCAGGCGCTCGAGCACCTCGCGAGCCTCGGGCACCGCCGGGTCGCGTACGCGGGCGGCCCGCGGACGTCGTGGTCGGACGCCCACCGGCGTGCCGCGCTCCGGGCCGCGTCGCGCAAGTTCCGGGTCGAGGTCGTGGGGCTCGGGCCCTACCCGCCCCAGCGCAGCTCGGGTGCCGCGGCCGCGGATGCCGTGATCGCGAGCGGGGTGACGGCGGTGCTCGCCTTCAACGACCTCATCGCCTTCGGCATCCTCGACCGGTTCCGGGAGCGCGGCGTCGACGTGCCCGGTGACATCAGCGTCGTGGGCTGTGACGACGTGTTCGGCGCCGACCTCGTGCGACCCACCCTCACCACGATCCACAGCCCGAACGAGCGGGCCGGCTTCCACGCGGCCGACCTGCTGCTGACCCGGCTCGACCCGATGCACGACGACGCCGAGCTCTCGAGCGTGCTGCTCCCCACGCACCTCGTGCCACGTGGCTCGAGCGGACCCGCCCCGGCGCGGGCACGCAGGTCCACGGCCACCGCGTCGCTCTGACGCTGACTCGCGGGTCGTGCCACGAAGGCCTGCCTGAGACAGTGTGCAACGAACGGCAAACCCTGGCAATGTCACGGTTCCCTCACTTTTGGCCTGTGACCTGCGGAGATGTTTGCCTGAGTGGTGCCCGTTTGCCAAACCACTGAGACATGATTGACAGCCTCGTGCACGGCTTGCAACCTTGTGGTCCGGATCACAGCGGTCCGAATCGCTCGATCACCAACGGGGGTGGCAGGCATGGCAGTGAGCGCTCGTGAGGTCGCCCAGCGCGCCGGCGTCTCGGCGTCGACCGTGTCCCGCTCGTTGTCCCGGCCCGAGTCCGTCGCCCCCCGCACGCGGGACCGCGTCGTGGCCGCTGCTCGCGACCTGGGGTACCGCACGTCGGCCCTCGAGGCCCCGCCCGGCTACGTCCCCGTGCGCACCCACACGCTCGGCCTCGTGGTCCCCGACCTCGAGAACCCGTTCTTCGCCTCGGTGACCAAAGGCGTGCAGAAGCGCGCGGAGCTCAGCGGCTGCTCGGTGCTCATCGCGGACTCCGACGAGGAGGCGTCGCAAGAGTCGACCCTCGTGCGGACGATGGCCCCCCACGTCGACGGCATCATCCTCTGCTCGCCGCGTGCCGAGGAGGACGAGATCCTCGAGCTCGCGCGGACGACGCGGGTCGTGCTCGTCAACCGGCGCGTCGACGGCGTGCCGGCCGTGACCGTCGACAACCGCGACGGCGTCCGCCAGGCCATCGACCACCTGCGGGCGCTCGGTCACCGGCGCATCGCCTATGTCGGAGGGCCCCGGGAGTCCTGGTCCAACGACGAACGGCTCCTCGCGGTGCGGGAGGTGGCGGAAGAGCACGGGGCGGTCGACATCGTCGAGCTCGGGCACTTCCGTCCCTTCGTCTCCGGGGGGATCGCCGCCACCGACCTCGCCCTCGCGAGCGGCGCCACCGCCGTCCTCGCCTACAACGACCTGCTCGCGCTCGGCGTGCTCGAGCGTGCCCGGCAACGGGGGGTGCGCGTGCCCGACGACCTGTCCGTCATCGGCATCGACAACGTCCCCGTCGCCGCGATGACGTCCCCGTCCCTGACGAGCGTGGAGATCCCGCGCCAGGCCAGCGGGCGGGCCGGGGTCGAGCTGCTCCTCGGGCTCCTGCGCGGTGAGGCCGTCACGGTCTCGTCCCGGGACCTCGCCGTGCAGCTCGTCGTCCGCGACTCGACCGGCCCTCCGGACGTGCTCGCCTCGCCGGAGTTCAGGGTTCCCCCGACCGGGGGCTCGCCCCTCTGAGTGCACGACCCGCTTCATCCCGGACGGAGCTGTCCGGGTCAGCCAGAGAAGAGGAACACATGCGCACCACCAAGCACCTTCCCCTGATGGCGGGCCTTGCCGCCGTCGGGCTCGTCCTGTCGGCGTGCAGCGCGCCGGCCGCACCCGAGACCGGGGACGGCACCACGACCTCGAGCGAGCCCGCCGCCGCGGCGGGCGAGGTACCCGACACGCCGTCGGCGCTCGTCACGCTCAACATCCTCGACGTCGCCGGCAACCAGAAGCTCACCGGGCCCATGGTCGACGCGTTCGTCGCGGCCCACCCCGAGATCATCTCCGCGGTCACGTGGGAGAGCGCGGGCTCGCCGGACCTCGTGGGCACCATCAAGCCGCAGGTCGACTCCGGGAACCTGTCGATCGACCTCGTCACGACCGGCAACGACGGCCTCTCGGCCGGCATCGGCGAGGGGTTGTGGCTCCCGATCGTCGCGGACTTCGGCGACCGCCTGAGCAACATGGACAACTACATCGAGCCCGCCGCCGCGATGCAGGGCCTCGCCGGGGACTTCGGCGTCGTCACGACCTACTACCCCTCGGGCCCGCTGCTGCAGTACGACCCTGGCGTCGTCACCGACGTGCCATCGACACCCGAGGAGCTCCTCGCGTGGGCGCAGGCCAATCCCGGCAAGTTCGGCTACGCGCGCCCCGCGAACTCCGGCCCCGGCCGTACGTTCCTCATGGGCCTGCCCTACATGCTCGGTGACACCGACCCCTCCGACCCCGAGAACGGCTGGGACAAGACGTGGGCCTACCTCAAGGAGCTGGGCCAGACGATCGACACGTACCCGACCGGCACGGGCCAGGTCATCTCGAACGTCGCGGACGGCACGTGGAGCCTCATCCCCACGACGACGGGCTGGGACATCGAGCCCCGCGCGATCGGCAACGAGCCGACGCACATCGAGGCCGCCGCGTTCGACGACTTCACGTGGGTCACCGACGCGCACTACGCCGTCATCCCGCAGGGGCAGTCGCCCGACAAGGTCTCGGCGATCCTCAACCTCCTGCAGTTCGTCCTCACCCCCGAGATCAACGCGATGGCCTACGACCACGGGTACTTCTACCCCGGTCCGTCCATCGAGGGTGCGACGCTCGACCTCGCCCCCCAGGAGAGCCAGGACGTCATCGCCGAGTTCGGCCGTGACTGGTACGACGCGCTGATCGACTCCAAGCCGAAGGCCACTCCGCTCACCCCGGAGAAGATGGTCCAGGCGTTCGACATCTGGGACCGCGAGATCGGCTCCGGCAAGTACGAGGCCTCCTGACCATGGCCAGCACCGCCAGCACGTTCTCCCAGCTCGAGCTCCGCGGGGTTGGTCGGAGCTTCGGTGGGCGTGACGCGCTGGTGGACCTCGACCTGACGGTCCGGGCGGGCGAGTTCATCGCCCTGCTCGGGCCGTCGGGCTGCGGGAAGTCCACCGCGCTCAACTGCCTCGCCGGCCTCCTGCCCCTCACCCACGGGCAGATCCTCGTCGACGGCAAGCGCGTCGACACCGTCGCCGCCGAGCAGCGCGACTTCGGCATGGTCTTCCAGAACTACGCCCTCTTCCCGCACCTGTCCGTCGAGAAGAACATCGCGTTCGGCCTGCAGATGCGCAGGGTCCCGAAGGCGGATATCAAGCGGCGCGTCGCCGAGGCGATCGCGCTCGTCAAGCTCGAGGAGCACGCGAAGAAGCTCCCTGGTCAGCTCTCCGGGGGCCAGCAGCAGCGCGTGGCGATCGCCCGTGCCGTCGTCGTCGAACCCCGGCTCGTGCTCATGGACGAGCCGCTCTCGAACCTCGACGCGAAGCTGCGCCTCGAGATGCGCACGGAGATCCGACGCCTGCACCAGTCGCTCGGGCTCACCACGATCTACGTCACGCACGACCAGGAGGAGGCCCTCTCGATGGCCGACCGCCTCGTGGTGCTGCGCGAGGGTCGCGTCCAGCAGATCGGCACGCCCGAGGAGCTGCACAGCCAGCCCGTCAACTGGCACGTCGCCGACTTCATGGGCTACCGCAACCTCGTCGACCTCACGGTCGAAGGGGTCGACGCCGACGGCGTCACGGTCGGGGCCGACGGCGTCACCGTGCGCGGGACGGCCGCCGAGAACGTTCGGGTCGGCGACGCGGTGCGGGTCGCGATCCGGCCCGAGGACCTCGTGGTGGTCTCGCCGGCCAACCCCGTGCGCGGCGGCAACGACCTCGCCGGCACCGTGGCCGTGGTCGAGTACCACGGGCGCGAGTTCGCGGTCAGCGTCCACACCGAGCGGGGCACCGTGCTGCACGTGCGCTCCGACCACGCACCCCAGGTCGGTTCGAGCGTGCGGATGACGGCCGACCCCTCCCGGGTGCTCGTCTACTCCTCCGACCTCGACGCACCGCCGTCGTCGGTCGAGGAGGCCGAGCTCGACGAGGTGCGGGGATGAGCACCGCCGGCGCCACGAAGAGCACCGCGAGCCTGCGCCACCGCCTCGCCGAGCGAGGGATCGACGTGTCCCTGCTCATGCTCGTGCCGGCGATCGTGTTCACGCTCGCGCTGTTCGTCTACCCGTTCTCCTACGGCATCGGGCTCACGTTCCAGCCGACCCCGGCCATCCAGGACCAGTGGGGCGGGGGCGTCCTCGCGAACTACCGGGCGTTCTTCGGCGACGCGTTCATCTTCGACTCGATCTGGATCACGATGCGGCTCGCGCTGCCCGTCGCGCTGTTCAACGTGCTCGCCTCGATCCCCGTCGCGTTCAAGCTGCGCCACCGCTTCCGGGGCAAGAAGCTGCTCACGACCCTCCTCGTGCTGCCCATCACGCTCGGGACCGTGCTGACGGCCCAGGGCCTGCTGATCTTCGCGGGGCGCCAGGGCTGGCTCAACAACTTCCTCATCGAGATCGGGCTCATCACCGAGCCTCTCAAGCTCGTCAACAACTACTGGGGCGTCGTCTTCTCGCTCGTCATCTCGGGCTTCCCGTTCGCGTTCCTGCTGATCTCCTCCTACCTGTCCGGCATCGACCCGTCGATCGACGCGGCGGCCCGGACGATGGGGGCGGGCTGGTTCCAGCGGTTCCGGCGGATCATCCTGCCGCTGCTCGCCCCGGGCCTCGCAACCACGTTCATCCTCACGTTCGTGCTCGCGTTCTCGGTGTTCCCCTCCGCGCGCCTCGTCGGCGACGCGATGGGGGAGACGCGCGTCATGGCGCTCATGGCCTACCGGGCCTTCGGGGAGCAGAACGACTACCCCATGGCGTCGACGATCGCGATCATCATGGGCGTCGTCGAGCTGCTCGTCGTCGCCGTGGTCCTGCTGTGGAGATCGTTCCTGTACAAGGGATCAACCGGAGGTAAGGGCTGATGGCCACGCAGACTGTCCAGCCGCGCGCACCCCGGGCCGAGCGTCCCGTGCGCCGCGGTGCCGCTTCCCGGCCACCGGGCCAGCGGGCGCTCGTCGCCTCACCCACCACGTGGTTCGTGTGGGCCGGGGTCGCCGCGTTCTTCGTGTTCCTCCTCGGCATCCTCGTGAGCGTGGTCGTGGACTCCCTCGGCAAGAGCTGGTTCGGCTCGTGGCTGCCCGAGGTGTTCACGTTCTCCTGGTACGCCGCGGCGTGGGAACGCTTCGGCATGGCGAACGTCATCGGCGTGACCCTGCTCGTCGCGGTCACCGTGATCGTCATCTCCGTGCTCGTCGGGGTGCCGGCCGCGTACCTGCTCGCCCGCCGCAGCTTCCCGTTCAAGCGCACGATCAGCCTGCTGTTCCTGCTGCCCGTGCTCATGCCACCCATCACGTACGGCATCCCGCTCGCGACCGTCATGTACAACATGGGGCTCGGGCGCACCCTCGTGGCCGTGATCCTCGTGAACCTCGTGCCCTCGGTGCCGTTCGTGATCATGACGATGACGCCGTTCATCGAGCAGATCAACCCGGCCATCGAGAACGCCGCGCGGATGTCCGGGGCGCGCATGCGCACCGTGTTCACGCGGATCCTCGCGCCGCTGCTCGTGCCCGGCATCCTCGCCGCGGCCGTGCTCGTGCTCGTGCGCACCGTCGGGATGTTCGAGCTGACGTTCCTCGTCTCCGGCCCGCAGTCCGACACCCTCGTCGTCGCGATCTACCGTGCGATGACGGCGGCCGGCGGCGGCGAGTCGCGCCCGCTCATCTCCTCGATGGCCGTGGTCTACACCGTGACGATGATGATCATCCTGGTCGTGGCGCTGCGCTACATCAGCCCCACCCAGCTCGTCGCCCGCGTCAAGGACTCCCGCGACGACTGAGGAGCCGCCAGCACCACAGGTCCTCGGGCCCGCGACGCCTGTCGTCGCGGGCCCGAGGCGTGTCGGGACGTCATGACCTTGACGGGTCGCCTGGTGTGTGATGCGATTGGTCTAGCCAGTTAGCCACTACTGGTAGTCGATCGATCAAAGGTGTTCGCGATGACTCGTCCTGCTGCGGGTGCGGCTGAAGCCGCCCTGGCCAGAGTTCCCACCGGGATGCTCATCGGTGCCGACTGGGTACAGGCCTCGGACGGCGGGTCGTTCGACGTCGCGAACCCGGCCTCGGGAGCGGTCATCGGACAGGTCCCCTCGGCCACGGTTGCCGACGGGCTCTCGGCCGTCGACGCCGCGCACGCTGCCGCGACGGGCTGGCGGACCACGGCGCCGCGCGAGCGCGCCGAGGTGCTTCGCCGGGCGTTCGACCTCATGGTGGAGCGCCGGGAGGACCTCGCGCGCATCGTCGTGCTCGAGAACGGGAAGGCGTGGCGCGACGCACTCGGTGAGGTCGACTACGCCGCCGAGTTCTTCCGGTGGTTCTCCGAGGAGGCGGTGCGGGGCCTCGGCAGCGTCGTGACCGCGCCGTCGGGCAGCAACCGGATCGTGGTGGTGCACGAACCCGTCGGTGTCGCGCTGCTCGTGACACCCTGGAACTTCCCTGCCGCGATGGCGACCCGGAAGATCGCTCCGGCGCTCGCCGCCGGGTGCACGGTCGTCCTCAAGCCGGCGTCGGACACCCCGCTCACCGCGCTCGCCATCGGCCAGCTGCTGCTCGAGGCCGGTCTCCCTCCGGGCGTCGTCAACGTGGTCCCCTCGCGACGGTCTGGCGCGCTCGGTGCGGCATTGCTCGCCGACCCACGGGTGCGGATGGTCTCGTTCACCGGGTCCACCGAGGTCGGTCGGCTCCTCCTCGCCGAGGCGGCGAAGAGCGTCGTGAGGTCCGCGATGGAGCTCGGTGGCAACGCCCCCTTCCTCGTGCTCGCCGACGCCGACCTCGACAACGCGGTCGCCGGGGCCATGACTGCCAAGATGCGCAACGGCGGTGAGGCGTGCACGGCGGCCAACCGGTTCTACGTGCACGCCTCGATCGCGCAGGCGTTCACCGAGCGGCTCGCGCAGGCGATGTCCGCCCTCAAGGTCGGGCCCGGGCTCGACCCGGACAACGACGTCGGGCCGCTCATCAGCACGACCGCGCGCGACGAGGTCGACCGCCTCGTCCAGCAGAGCGTCGACGAGGGCGCCAGGGTTGTCACAGGTGGCGAGGGCTTCGGCCCCGGGGCGTTCTACCAGCCCACCGTGCTGCGCGACGTGCCACCCGACGCGAACATCCTGCGCCACGAGATCTTCGGTCCCGTCGCACCCGTCGTGCCCTTCGAGAGCGTGGACGACGCGATCGCGATGGCCAACGACACGGAGTACGGGCTCGTCTCCTACGTCTACACCGCGGACCTTGCGACGGGGATGCGCGTGAGCGAGGGTCTCGAGTCCGGGATGGTGGGGCTCAACAGGCCTGTGGTCTCCGACCCCGCCGCCCCCTTCGGTGGTGTGAAGCAGTCGGGGCTGGGTCGTGAGGGTGGACACGAGGGCATGCGCGAGTACACCGAGTCCAAGTACATCGCGGTGTCGTGGTGAACGCCCGGGTCGGCGTGGGCTCGGAGCTCCCGGGACTGCCGGACGAGCTCGCTGGCGACCCGTTCTGGCGCGAGGTCTTCGAGGTCCACCGCGGGGGCAAGATCTCCGTCGCGAGCAGGCTCCCGGTCGCGGACCGGGCCGACCTCGCTCGGGCCTACACCCCGGGAGTCGCCGCGATCACCTCGGCGATCCATGCGGACCCCGACCTCTCGTTCACCTACACGGCGCGAGCGAACCTGGTAGCGATCGTGAGCGACGGGACGGCTGTGCTCGGGCTCGGCGACGTCGGCCCCCGGGCGGCGATGCCCGTCATGGAGGGCAAGGCCGTCCTGCTCAAGACGCTCGCGGGGATCGACGCCGTCCCCGTCGTGCTCGACCTTCCCGGGCGGGACCGGGTCCGCGAGTTCGTCGACGCCGTCGCCGCGATCGCGCCGTCGTTCGGCGGTATCAACCTCGAGGACGTCGCGGCCCCGCAGTGCTTCGAGATCGAGGCCGAGCTCACGCGCCGGCTGGACATTCCCGTGTTCCACGACGACCAGCACGGCACCGCCGTCGTCGTCCTCGCGGGTCTGCTCAACGCGTGCCGCATCGTGGGCAAGTCGCTCGAGGGGCTGCGGGTGCTCGTCGTCGGCGCGGGTGCGGCGGGCGTGGCGTGCACCAAGCTGCTGCGCAGCGCCGGCGTCGCGGACCTCGTTGTCGTCGACCGCGCCGGTGCGATCGGCCCGGACCGGGCCGAGCAGCTCACCGGTACCAAGAAGTGGCTTGCCCAGAACACCAATCCGCGAGGCGTCACCGGGTCGATCCGCGACGCGCTGCAGGGCGCGGACGTCGTCGTCGGCGTCAGTGGTGCCGGGCTCCTCGAACCGGCGTGGCTCGAGGAGATGAACGACGGCGCGATCGTGTTCGCGCTCGCCAACCCTGACCCCGAGGTGGACCCCGACGCCGTGCCCGCGAAGGTCGCCGTCGTCGCGACCGGCCGCTCGGACGACCCCAACCAGATCAACAACGTCCTGGCGTTCCCGGGCATCTTCCGCGGCCTGCTCGACGCGCGGGCGACGCGTGTGGACGACGACGTGAAGATCGCGGCCGCCTGGGCGCTCGCCGGCCTCGTCCTCCCCGACGAGCTGCGGCGCGGCGTGATCGTACCGTCGCCGTTCGACCCACGGATCGTCCCGACCATCGCGGCCGCCGTCACGGGGGCCGTCGCGGGTCAGCGGCGGCCAGAGACTTCCGGCAGCGGTGCCGGGGAACAGTGAGAGGAGCCACCATGTCGAACGACGAGCAGTCCAGCCACATCGAGACGATTCACCACGAGGGGTACGACTCTGAGGTGAAGCAGGTCTACGTGCCTGCCATCCGGGTCGCGGAGGGCCGGATGGTGTTCGTGTCGGGCGTCACGGGCGCCCCGCCGTACCACGACCACCCGCACCGCCCCGAGCAGTTCGAGGCCATCCCGCGCGACATCGAGGGTCAGGTGAAGATCATCTTCGAGAACCTCGACGCAGCGCTTGCGGCAGCAGGCTGCCAGCGCAGCGACGTCGTGGTGCTCAACAGGTTCTTCACGAGCGTCCGCACCGATCAGGACGTCGTGAACGCCTACCAGGGCGCGTGGTTCCAGGGGCACATCCCCACGAGCACGTCCGTCGAGGTCGTGTCGCTCGCGACGGACCCCGCGCTGCGCCTGGAGATCGCGGCGATCGCTGTCGCGCCACCGCGGTAGTCCCTACGCCGCGCGCGCCCACCGGTGCGCGCGGCACCACGGGTGGGAACACCCAAGGTCGGGCGGAGCCAGACGTTGCCTAGCCGATCCCCTTGACGGGGATAGTGACGCAGGTTACTTTGGTAAAGCCAGTTGACCACATATGGCAAGTCGCTCCAACGATGCAGCGCGGAGGTAGCCCACGTGGGTTCCGATTTGGTCGTACAACAAGTCCTGAACGGGCTGAGCTTCGGTGCGTTGCTCTTCCTGTTGGCGAGCGGGTTCACGCTCGTCTTCGGTCTCATGCGGATCGTCAACCTCGCTCACGGGGCGTTCTACCTGCTCGGTGGGTACATCGGCGTCACCGTCGTGTCGGCTACCGGCAACCTGTTCCTGGGCCTGGGTGCCGCGGCGCTCGGCGTCGCACTGCTCGCCGCGGGCACCGAGCGGCTGCTGCTGCGTCGCGTGCGCGGCAAGGAGCTCGCCGAGGTGCTCCTGACGATCGGTGTGGCGTTCGTCGTCGCGGACATCTGTCTCGCCGTCTTCGGCGGCAACCCGATGTCGTTGCGCGTCGGGGGGAACCTGTCCGGGACGGTCGGGCTCGGCGAGATCCTGTATCCGAGGTACCGCCTGTTCATCATCGCGGTCACCGTCGTGATCGGCGTCGGTCTCTACCTCGCCCAGAAGTACTCGAAGGTCGGCGGGATGGTCCGGGCCGGGGTCGACGACCGGGAGATGGCGGCCGCCTCGGGGATGAACATCAACATGGTCTTCTTCGGGGTCTTCGTCTTCGGGGCGGCGCTCGCTGGCTTCACGGGCGTCATCGGCGCCGGGCTGCTGAGCCTTCGCCCGGGTGCCGACGTCGACATCCTGCTCTTCGCCCTCGTCGTCGTCATCATCGGCGGGCTCGGCTCGATCAAGGGCGCGGCCGTCGGGAGCGTACTCATCGGCCTGATCGACGCCTTCTCCAAGGTGTGGCTGCCCGAGTTCTCCTACTTCACGATCTTCGCGCCGATGGCCCTCGTGCTCGTGCTGCGACCCACCGGCCTGTTCGGGAGGAAGGCATGATGCACGCACCCGCCCTCGGCTCCAGCCGGGTCAGGCTCCTCGCGATCGTCCTCGCGGTCACGGCGGCCTGCACGCTGCCGTACGTCATGACGAGCTACCAGACCTCGCTCGCCGCGATCATGCTGACCTCCGCGATGCTTGCCACGAGCATCAACTTCCTGGCCGGCAACGTCGGGCTCGTGTCCGTCGGCCACGCGGGGATCGCCGCCGCGGCGGGCTACGGCCTCGCGTGGTCGTTCCGGGAAGGGCACGGGCTGGGTACCCAGATCCTCGTCGCACTCGCCGTGACCCTCGCCGCGAGCCTCGTGTTCGGACTGACTTCCATGCGCACCAGCGGGATCTTCTTCCTCATGGTGACCCTCGCGCTCGGCATGGTCGTCTTCGGGCTCACCTACCGCATGTCCCAGATCACCGGAGGCGAGAACGGCATCAGCGGGATCCGGCGCCCGGAGATGATCGCGTCGTACTGGATGTTCTACTTCTTCACCCTCGCGGTCTTCCTCGTCGTGACTCTCGGCGTGTGGATCGCGACCCGGTCGCCGTTCGGCATGGTGCTCCGCGGCATCCGCGAGTCCGAGTCGCGGATGGAGAGCCTCGGATACAACATCGCCGCCTACAAGCTCGGCGCGATGATGATCTCCGGCTTCGTCGCGGGCATCGCCGGGATCCTCGCGGTCTGGCTCACCGAGTTCATCAGCCCGGCCTCCGCGGGCTTCCTGCGCTCTGCGCTCGCGACCCTCATGGTCATCCTGGGCGGCGTCGGCACGGTGCTCGGCCCGCTCATCGGCGCCACGGTCGTCGCTTGGACGGAGCACGTGCTGAGCACGCACGTCGAACGGTGGCCCACCGTGCTCGGCCTCATCTTCATCGTCGTCATCGTCTTCGCCCCGAACGGGATCATGGGCGCCGTCTACAGCCTCCGGGACCGCTGGCGCCGCCGCCGGGCCGAGCGACGGGACGACGAGAACGCACACGCCGACGGCGCGGCGCACGCCGCCCACGAACCGCCGTCGGACGTCACGGGAACCAGCAGTCGGAACGGTCCCCCTCACGGTTCGGCCTGACGGCCGGATCGCTCGCCTCACCGATCACCAACCCTAGGAGAAGCCGAAGATGTCTTCACTCACGGCCCGCAGCAGTCGGGGGCTCTCGCTCCTCGCCTCGGGCTTCGCCCTGAGCCTCGCCCTCGCGGCGTGCGCACCGAGCGGTGCCCAAGACCCCACGTCCGCCCCCACGTCCGACGACGCCGCCAACGGCTCGAGCGAACCCGGCGAGTCCGCAGAGCCGGGCGGAGGCATCGTCAAGGTGGGCTTCCTCTCGCCCGTCACCGGCCCCGTCGCTGCAGCCGGCCTCGAGATGAAGGAGGGGTGGGAGCTGTACTGGGATGAGAACGGCAACACGGTCGGCAACGTCACGGTCGAGACGATCTACGAGGACGACGCCGCAGTCCCGGACACCGCGCTCGCGAAGGCGAAGCGGCTCGTCGAGGAGGAGGGCGTCGACGTCGTCGTCGGCCCCCTCGCCGCCAACACGGCTCTCGCCGTCGCGGACTACCTGATCCAGCAGGGCATCCCCAACCTGCACCCCATCACGGCCGCGGACGACCTCACGCAGCGCCTCGCCAACCCGCTCGTGCTCCGCGTGGGTTCGCTCACGGGCAGCCAGCCCAACTTCGTGGCCGGCCAGTGGGCGTACGAGGAGGGTCACCGCACGGCGATCACCCTCTGCCCCGACTACGCCTTCGGCTGGGAGAGCTGCGGTGGGTTCGTACGAGCCTTCACCGAGGCGGGCGGCGAGATCGTCGACCAGCTGTGGAACCCGCTCGGCACGCAGGACTTCAGCCCGTACGTCACCCAGATCGGCAGCTCGGGCGCGGACCTCGCGTTCGTGGCCTCGTCCGGTGGCTCCGACGGCACCAACTTCATCAACGCCTTTACGGACTTCGGCCTCAAGGACAAGGTCGAGGTGCTCAGCAACTGCTGCCTCATCGACCAGTCGACGCTGCGCGACGTCGGTGAGCTCGCCGAGGGCATGAAGTCGGTGAGCTACTGGGCCGAGGGCAGCGACCTGCCCCAGGTCAAGGCGTTCGTCGAGCTCTACGAGAGCAAGAAGGGCGTCATCCCCTCGCTCAACGTCGGCAGTGCCTACACCACCGCGCACGTGTTCGCGGAGGCGCTCAAGCTGACCGACGGCAAGGTGGACGGGACCGACTTCGTCGCGGCCGCGCGGACCATCAACATGGAGGACAGCCTCTTCGGCGTCCGGTCGTTCGACGACTTCAACAACCCCGTGGCGGAGGTCTACATCCGGCACGTCGCCAAGCGCGAGGACGGCGCGTACTGGAACGTCGTCGACAAGACGTACGAGAACGTGAGCCAGTTCTGGACCTACGACCCCGAGGAGTTCCTGAAGAACCCGCCCTTCGACCGGAACAACACGGGCCAGCAATGAGCACTCGGCTCGACGCGCCCTCCTCGCCCGGTGCACCCGCACCGGGCGAGGGGGCCGCCCCCGCGCTGGAGCTGCACGGCGTCGTGCGCCGCTTCGGTGGCGTGACCGCGGTCGCCGGAGTGAACCTGGCGGTGGGTCAAGGGGAGCGGGTCGCCGTCATCGGACCCAACGGTGCCGGGAAGACGACCCTGTTCCGCCTCATCGCCGGAGAGATGGCGCCCTCCGAGGGCACAGTGCGACTCTTCGGCTCGGACGTGACGAGCGTCCCGGCGTTCCGTCGGGCCCGGCTCGGCATCTCGCGGACCTTCCAGGTCTCGAACCTCCTGCTCGACCTGTCGGTCCTCGACAACGTGCGGGTGGCCGCCCAGGCCTCGCGCCCGGTCCGCCACCGCTTCTGGTGGCCCCAGGGCAGGCTCGACCCGGTGACGGCCAGCTCCGAGGCGGTGCTCGAGAGCGTGGGGCTCGCCGACCGACGTGCCGACCGGGTCTCCGACCTCTCCCACGGCGAGCAGCGCCAGCTCGAGATCGCGATGGCGCTGGCCACCGAGCCGAAGCTCTTGCTGCTCGACGAGCCGGCCGCCGGTCTCGCGCTCGGGGAACGCGTCATGCTCCGCGAGCTGCTCGAAGGGCTGCCGCGTTCGTTGCCGTTCCTGCTCATCGAGCACGACATGTCGCTCGCCCTCGAGCTTGCGGACCGCGTGCTGTGCCTCGACAACGGCCACGAGGTCGCCGTCGGCACACCGGACGAGGTGCGCGCCGACGTGCGCGTGCAGGACGTCTATCTGGGAAGGAAGAGCTCGTGATGCTCTCGGTGCACGACGTGTACGTCGGTTACAAGAGCGCCTCGGTGCTGCGGGGCGTCAACCTCGAGGTCGCGGAAGGGGAGGCGGTCGCGCTGCTCGGGCGCAACGGGATGGGCAAGACGACGCTCGTGCGTGCGATCGCCGGCCTGACCCCACCCGAGGTCACGGCGGGACGGATCGAGTTCCAGGGCCGTGACGTGGCCACGATGGCGAACTTCGAGATCTCTCGTGCCGGTCTCGGCCTCGTCCCGCAGGGGCGACGGGTCTTCGGGTCGATGACGGTGCAGGAGAACCTCGAGGTCGTGGTGCGCCGCCAGGCGAACGGCGAGCGCTGGACCACCGAGCGCATCTACGAGTTCTTCCCGCGGCTCGCCGAGCGCGCCAAGGAGCGTGCGGGGACGCTGTCGGGCGGGGAGCAGCAGATGCTCGCGATCGGGCGTGCGCTCATGACGAGCCCGACGCTCCTCGTCATGGACGAGCCGTCCGAGGGCCTGGCTCAGACCGTGCTCGACGTCATCCGCGACAAGCTCCACGAGCTGCGCAGCTCGGGCCTGTCGGTACTGGTCGCGGAGCAGAACGTCGACCTCGCTCTCGACCTCGCGGACCGCGTCGTGATCCTCGGAGAGACGGGCTCGATGGTCTGGGAAGGCACGTCACGCGACCTTGCCGCGCAGCCGGAGGTCATGCACCGGCATCTCGGGCTCTAGCCCGGGTTCACACACCGACGAGTACCAAGGAGAGTCAGTCATGGGAATCCAGCAGATCCAACCAGAACCGGAGAAGGCGGCGTGGCTGCCCTACGCGCCCGCGATCGAGGTGACCACACCGGGTGCGCTGTTCTTCTTCTCGGGGGCGACGGCTATCCCGCTGTACCACAGGCACCCGCACATCCCCGCGGAGGTGCGCCTCCCCGACGACATCACGGCGCAGACGCACGCCGTGATGCAGAACATCAAGGTGGTGCTCGACGAGCGGGGCCTGACGTGGCGCCACGTCGTGAAGATCACGGAGTACCTCACGGACATCCGTGACGCGGACGCGATCCACGCCGTCCTCGGCGAGTACTTCGGGGACTGGTTCCCCGCGAGCACGATGGTCGTCGTCTCCGCCCTCAGCGCGCCCGGGGCGCGCCTCGAGCTGGACATGACCGCCGCGACGTCCGCTGCCGGTGCGTGAGTCATGGGCTTGACGAGGTCCAGAAGTGACGGTCATACTGTGGCTTAGCCACTTAGCCAATATCGATCGGCAGTGACAGCTCGAACCGGAACCGGTTCTCTTGACAAGCGAACAGGAACAACGATGTCCCTCCAGGAATTTGCCCCACTCCCCGACTTCGACGAGTACCGGGAGCGGTTCAAGGACTTCTTCACGCTCTCCAGGACCGACGACGGCGTCGTCCTCGCTCAGGCCCACACCCTCGGTGGTCCGATCCAGCTCAGCGTCCAGAACCACCGTGCGCTCGGGCAGATGCTCAAGACGGTGGGCTCGGACCCGAAGAACGAGATCCTCATCCTCACGGGCTCCGGCGACGAGTTCATGATGGACTCCGATCCCGAGGGCTTCGTCCTCGAGGAGGAGGACCTGGAGTACTGGGCGTACGAGTACGCGTACAAGGACGGGCGCATCAACGTCAGCTCGCTCGTCAACGACCTGGAGATCCCCACGATCGGCCTGTTCAACGGTCCGGGCTTCCACTCCGAGATCGTCCTGATGTGCGACATCACGCTGTGCGCCGACGACGCGACCTTCTTCGACCTGCACTACGACATCGGCTCGGTGCCCGCGGACGGCATCCACAACGCCTTCCAGGAGCTGCTCGGCGTCAAGCGTGCCGCCTACGCGCTCCTCACGGGCCAGGCGATCAGCCCCGCACTCGCGCTCGAGTACGGCATGGTCAACGAGGTGCTGCCCCGCGAGGAGCTCATCCCGCGTGCCTACAAGATCGCCGAGCACATCATGAGCCAGCCGCGCATCACGCGCCGGCTCACGACGCAGATCGTGCGTCGCCCGTGGAAGCAGCGGATCGTCAACGACCTCGACGGCGGCTTCGGCATCCAGATGTTCGGGCACGTCAGCAAGCGTGGCGCGATCCACGGCAAACAGGCGATCGCGGACACGGTCGACTACGTGCGGCAGGGGCGATCCAACAACTTCGACACCGACGGCGCCTCGTCGCCGGCGAAGTGACGACCAGGACCGGGCGGAAGGAAAGAGGAACGATCATGACGACTCTGGGATGGCTGGGAACCGGCCGCATGGGCGAGGCGATGGCCGGTCGCCTCGTCGACGCCGGCAAGGACGTGCTCGTGTGGAACCGCACGAGGTCGAAGACGGCGGGCCTCGTGGCTCGCGGGGCCACCGCGGTCGACGAGATCGCTGACCTCGCGCGCGCCGACGTCGTGTTCATCATGGTCTCTGGGCCGGGCGACCTCGAGGCCGTCGTCAGCGGCCCTGCGGGCCTGCTGTCGGGAGACCACAAGCCCGCCGTGATCGTCGACTGCTCGACCGTCTCGGCGGAGATGTCGGCGCAGGTCCGCGCGGCGGCGACCGAGGCTGGCGTCGAGTTCCTCGCCTCGCCGATCAGCGGCAACCCTCACGTGGTCGCCGAGGGGGAGTCGTGCATCGTCGCGTCCGGCCCCGTGGCCACGTTCGAGAAGGTCAAGCCGCACCTCGAGACGATCGCCAAGGTCGCGGTGCACGCAGGGGAGGCGGAGCAGAGCCGCCTCGTGAAGCTCGCCCACAACCTCTACCTCGGCATGATGGTGCAGGTCCTGGTCGAGGTCACGGCCCTCGTGGAGAAGGACGGGACCGATCGTGCCGCCTTCCTCGAGTTCCTCAACGGAACCGTGCTCGGTTCGGACTGGGTCCGCAAGCGCACGAAGGACCTCGTCGAGCTCGACTGGACGCCGACGTTCACGACGGAGCTGCTCCGCAAGGACTTCGACCTCGGTCTCGGCGCGGCGCGCGCTCTCGAGGTGCCCATGCCGGTCGGTGCCGCCGTGTACCAGCTCATCCAGTCCGCCATCGGTACCGGTTCGCGCGACCTGGACTTCCTGTCGCTCTTCGTCCAGCAGGCGCGGTCCTCGGACCTGCGCCTCTAGCGGCACCACACTTGAAGGAGGTGCGTGACCTTGACCAGTACCACTGACCAGACGCAGCGCTTCGCCGACCGGATCCGCTTGCGTGGAGTCCAGATGGTGGCGCCGCACGGGTTCGGCTACCTCGGGCAGGCCCTGTCCTCGGCCGAGCTCGTCGCGAGCCTGTACACGGGTCGCTACCGACCCGCCCAGGACAAGATCGTGTGCTCGCCGGGGCACTACATCATCGCGTTCTTCGCCGCGGCGGCCGAGACGGGCCTGCTGACCGACGAGGACCTCGCCACCTACGGGCAGGACGGTTCCGCGCTCGAGGCGATCGGCACCGAACGCTCGCCCGCTGTCGACCTCGTGTGCGGCTCGCTCGGGCAAGGGCTGTCCGGAGCGGTCGGCTTCGCACTCTCCGCGAAGCTGCGCGGGGACCACGACACGCGGGTCTTCGCACTCATCAGCGACGGCGAGCTCGAGGAGGGGCAGACCTGGGAGGCGGCGATGTTCGCCGCGCATCACGGCCTCGACAACCTCGTCGTCCTGCTCGACGCCAACGACTCCCAGGTCGACGGCCCGGTGTCCACCGTCACGACGATCGACCCGATCGCCGCCAAGTGGGAGTCCTTCGGCTGGGACGCCTACGACGTCGACGGGCACGACCCCCAGGCCGTGGGGGAGGCCCTCGACGCCGCCACGGCGAGCCAGCGCCCCGCCATCGTCGTCGGACGAACCTCGACCGTGCGCGGTCTCGACTCGCTCCCGGACGACGCGGACGGCCACTTCATCAAGCTGCCGGCGGAGCTCGCGGCGGCCGCGACCCACGAGCTGGAGGCACGCCTTGCGTAACCCGCCCTACTCCACCGTGCTCAAGCCCTACGGCCGGGCGCTCGTCGACCTCGCCAAGGAGCGCGAGGACATCCTGTGCCTGTCCGGCGACCTTACCCGGCAGTGCGAGGTCGACCTGTTCCAGGACGAGATCCCCGACCGCTTCATCAACGTCGGCATGGCCGAGGCCCACATGATGAGCCTCGCCGGTGCGCTCGCCCGCAGCGGGCACATCCCCTTCGTCCACACCTTCGGTGTGTTCGCGACCCGGCGGCCCTTCGACCAGATCGTGAACTCGATCGCCTACCCGAACCTGCCGGTACGCATCGTGGGTTTCATGCCGGGTGTGTCGAGCCCCGGCGGGCCCAGCCACCAGGCGATCGAAGACGTCGCGATCATGCGGGCGCTGCCCAACATGACCGTCGTCGACGTCGCCGACGCGGTGGAGATCCGCCAGGTGGTCCGCGAGATCGTCGACCTGCCCGGACCCGTGTACCTGCGTCTCAAGCGCGGCGAGATCCCGGTGATCTTCGAGGACGACCACACGTTCTCGATGACCACCGCCCAGGTGCTCCGACCCGGGACCGACGTCGCGCTCTTCGCGAGCGGCATGATGCTGTCCTCCGCGCTCGCGGCGGCGCAGACCCTCGAGACGGCAGGCGTCGACGTCAGCGTCATCAACGTCCCCGTCATCAAGCCGATCGACCGCAACACGGTCGTCACGGCCGCCACGGGTGCGAAGGTCGTCATCACGGCCGAGAACCACACGGTGATCGGGGGACTCGGCTCGGCCGTCGCCGAGGTCATGGCGGAAGCGGGTCTCGGCCGCAGGCTGCACCGCATCGGGCTCCAGGACACGTTCGCGGAGGGTTCCCGGACGGCACCCTCGCTCTTCCAGAAGTACGGGCTCAGCACCCAGCACCTCGTCGAGACCGCGTGGGACGCCCTCGGACGGTCCGGCCCGGTACCGCAGGCGCCGTCCGTGGCGACGTCCGCCGGCGAGTACTCGCCGGTGTGACGGTCAAGTTCTCAGGACGGAGGTGGGGCCCGGTCCGGGCCCCACCTGCCTGCTAGCATCGCGCCAGATCAGTCATGGAGGACAACATGTCAAGCGGGGCGGGTCGCGACGAGGACGTCGGCAACCTCACGATGGACGTCCAGGGTCTCCGGCGCGCCGAGGTGCACCGACTGAGTGACACCGTGGCGGACCAGATCCAAGAGCTGATCATCTCCCAGAACCTCGTGACTGGTGCGCGACTGCCCGCCGAGCGTGAGCTCGCCGAGCGGCTCGGTGCCAGCAGACCCACCGTGAGCCAGGCGCTGCGCAAGCTCGCGCTGATGGGTCTCGTGGAGAGCCGGCGCGGCTCGGGCGCCTACGTGACGCGGCAGCCCCAGTCCACGATCACCGCATCGATCAACCTCATGCTCAATCTCGAGGGCGACTCGGTCGCGCACCTGACCGACCTGCGGCTCTCCCTCGAGCTGCTGGGCGTGACCAAGGCCGTCGAGAACAGCGCGGTGCTCGACTTCGGTCCGGTGACGGGCGCCCTCGAGCAGCTCCGCAAGAGCACGGGGGAGACCGCGGACTGGATCCGTGCCGATACGGTCTTCCACGTCGAGGTCATCCGACTCAGCGGCAATCCCTACCTCACGTCGATCTTCGAGAGCGTCCACAGCGCCCTGATCACCCATCAGTACCAGCGGTGGGTCGAGGACGAGTCCGTGCCGGATTGGCTCGCACCCGAGCAGTCGGACGCCCAGGTCCAGCTCCACGAGCCCATCCTCGAGGCCATCCGGAACCGTGACTCCGAGTGGGCCAAGCTCGCGGTCTACCACCACCATCGCAAGATGACCGACCACCTCTCGGGCGCCACCTCCTAGCGAGCGGCGCCACCGACGCGACGCGTCATCACTCCACCTTTTCGCGTGCGAGCACTTCCGCGCGCCGTTGCAAGGAGGCAACGCCATGCTCAAGAAGAATCACGCCGACGTCGTCCTACGGGGCGGACGGATCAGCACCCTCAGTGACACACCAGGGGTCCCGGGGGAGGTGAGCGCGCTCGCGGTCCGCAGCGGGCGGGTGCTCGCGGTAGGGGCCGACGACGAGCTCGCCACGTTCATCGGCCCGGAGACGAGTGTCGTGGAGCTCGGCGGCCGACGGGTCGTCCCCGGCCTCGTCGACTCTCACGTCCACTTCATCCGGGCCGCACGCACGTGGGGCGACGAGGTCCGGTGGGAGGACTGCGACACGCTCTCGGGCGCGCTCGCGGCGGTCGGTGACCGCGCCGGTCGCATCGCCGAGGGCGAGTGGATCCGGGTTGTCGGCGGATGGGCGGACGCACAGTTCGCCGAGGGTCGGGGCCCCACGAGGGAGGAGCTCGACGCCGTCGCCCCCGCGCACCCCGTGTTCGTCCAGGCGGGGTACGACTACGCCGTGCTGAACTCCGCGGCGATCGCCGCGCTCGGGATGGACGAGGCGAAGATCGCCGGTTCGCCGACGCCGGACAAGTTCGAGCGCGACGTCGACGGTCAGTGGACCGGTCGCGGCGACGGGGGAATGGCGCAGCTCTCGTGGTTCTACGGCCAGCTCCCCGTGCCGAGCCTCGAGCAGCAGGTCGAGTCGACCGCGCTGCTCTCGCGCGAGTTCGCCCGCCTCGGTCTTGTGGGCGCGACCGACGGGGGCGGGGTCAACTCCGGCCCCGACACCTACGACGGCATCTACGAGACGTGGCGCCGCGGGGAGCTGCGCACCCGGATCCGGATGTTCAAGCACGCGACCAGTCGCGGCACCGAGCACGAGGACTTCGGCGGTTACCTCCGCTTCGGTCAGCCGAGGTTCGGCGACGACCTGCTGCGCTGGTCCGGCCTGGGAGAGGTGATCCTCTACCGGAGCCACGACGGTTTCGACTACGCGGGAGACTCGTCCCCCGAGGCGCTCGCGGAGGCCAAGGAGATCCTCCTGCCGTGCGCCGAGAAGGGCTGGACCATTCAGATCCACGTGTTCCAGCGCGACTTCTTCGAGGCGCTGCTCGGTCTCCTGGAGGAGATCCACGCCGAGGTGCCCATCGACGCACTGCGCTGGTCCTTCGTCCACGCGACTCCGCTCGTCCCGGAGGATGTCCCGAGGCTCAAGCGGCTGAGCGTCGGTGTCCTCGTCCAGTCGGTGTCGAGGTTCAACGGTGAGGCGTTCGTCCGCGCCTGGGGCGACGACCGGGTCGCGTGCACACCCGCGCTGCGGGACGTGCTCGACGGCGGGGTTCCGCTGGGACTCGGCTCGGACGGCATGCGCGCGTCCTCGTACAACCCGTGGGCCAGCATGCAGCACTTCATCACCGGCCTCACGGTGGGCGGCATCCCCACGCTCAGGGGGGCACACCTCCTGAGTCGCGAAGAGGCCCTCGCGGGATACACGCGCGACACCGCGTGGTTTACGTCGGAGGAGCACGAACGCGGCGTGCTCGCACCGGGCTTCCTCGCGGACCTCGCCGTGCTCTCCGACGATTACTTCACCGTCTCGGTCGAGGAGATCCCTCGGATCACCTCGGAGCTGACGATGCTGAGCGGTGACGTCGTGTGGAGCGCCGGCGCGGTCGAGGCTACGCGGAGACGGCCGTAAGGAGGCCCATCACCTCGGTGCGCAGCGCCGCCCGGAACCCGGGGTGCTCGGCCACCTCGGCGGGGAACACCTCGCCCAGCGCGAGCATGCGGTCCGCGAGCCCGGCCTCCGGGCCTGCGGCCGCCGCGAGCAGCCGCTCGGAGAGCGGGTCGTCGAGCGGCAGCTCGTTGCCGAGTGCGTCGCGCCCGCGTGCGACGAAGACGATCCACGCGGCCATGGCCCGGGTGGCGATGGTGGGGACGACGCCGGCCTCGAGCCGGTCGGCCACCGTGCCGAGCACGCGGATGGGCAGCTTGTGGGAACCGTCCCCGGCCACCTGCCACGTGGTGTAGCCCGTGGCGGGGTTGGCGAAGCGCTCGATGATCTGCTCGCCGTAGGCTGCGAGGTCGAGCCCGTCGGGAGCGGTCAGGGTGGGGATGACCTCGTCGGTCATCATCTGGCGCACGGTCGCCGCGATCTCGTCGTCGGACACGGCCTCGTCGATCATGCGGAAGCCGCGGAGCGCCCCGAGGTAGGCGATCGCGGAGTGCGCGCCGTTGAGCATGCGCAGCTTTGCGCGCTCCCACGGTGCGACGTCGGCAGTGAACGTGGCGCCCGCGAGGTCCCAGCGGGGGCGGCCGGCGGCGAACGTGTCCTCGAGCACCCACTGGGAGAACGGTTCGGCGACCACGAGCCCGGCGTCGTGCAGCCCGAGCATCTCGGCGGCCTGTGCGCGGTGGTCCGCGGTAGTGGCGGGGGTGATCCGGTCGACCATCGTCGAGGGGAAGGCCACGGAGCCGAGGACCCACTCGCGCAACCGTTCCGCGCCCGGACCGCCCACGGCATCGAGGGCGCCGTGCACGAGCTCCGCCACGACGCGCCCGTTGTCGGGCATGTTGTCGCAGCACACGAACGTGACGGGACCGGCGTCGGCCACGTAGCGCCGGGCCAGGCCGCGCACGAGGGCGCCGACGGGGGTGCGTGCGGGGACGTCACCGGCCGACGTCGGCCCGTCGAGCTCGGCGGACACCGCGGCGAGGTCGCACGCGAGGTCCACGTCATCGAGGTCCGGCCCGCCGCCCGGTGCGCGGCGGTAGCCCTTCTCCGAGACGGTCGAGGAGACGATCTTCACGTCTGGCGAGGCGATCGCGTCGAGCACGGCGCGCGTCTCGTCCTGCAGGAACGCGACCTGGCGCATCGACCCGATCACCCGCAGCGAGCTCGCGGTACGCCCCTTGGTGAGCACGGAGTAGAGCCCGCCCTGCGGCCGCAGCTGTTCGACGACGCGCGCGCTGCGCTGTGTCACGCCGAGGATTCCCCAGCCGTTCTCGCCCGAGCCCGCGGCGGCATCCTCGGTGAAGACGGCCTGGTGCGTGCGGTGGAACGCGCCGAGACCGAGGTGGACGATGCCCACGCGCGTGGTGCGGGGGTCGACGGCGGGACCGACGACGACGGCGCCGGATCCCGGAGCGGGGAGCCGGGCGGCGTCGAGGGTGGCCAGGCGGAGGCGGGGGAGTTCGGCTTCGGTGTGCACGTGCTCGCGGGATCTGCTCGGGGGCGGGTGAGGTCTAGGCGGTGGCCGTCGCGGAGGGTGCGACGGCGCGGGCGGGCCCGCTCGATCCGCGTACCACGAGGGACACGGGGAGCAGGCGGCTGGCGGGTGCGGAGCTTGCGCCCTGCGGCTCGACGGACTCCACGACGGCGTCCGGGTCGAGCAGGAGGTCCACGGCAGCGCGCCCGAGCCGGTCGAGCGGCACGGCCACCGTGGTCAGGGCGGGGGCGACGAAGCTTGCGGCGGGCACGTCGTCGAAGCCGACGACGGACAGCTGGTCCGGCACCGCGATGCCGCGGCTGCGCAACCGGTCGAGGAGCCCGAGCGCGATGAGGTCGTTGTGCGCGAGGGCCGCCGTGGCGCCGCTCGCGACGAGCAGGTCGGCCGCCGCGACCCCTCCGGAGAACGTGGGCGGGAAGTGGCCGAGCGGGCTCGTGCGCAGGTCAGCGATGCCGTGGTAGTCGGGCTCGAGCCCGCTGCGCCGCTCGGCGTCCGACCACGAGGCGCGCAGCCCACCTACGTACGCGACGTGCCGGTGGCCCAGGGCGTGCAGGTGGGCGAGGGCCTGGCGCACGCCGTCGCGATTGTCGACGACCACGGAACGCAGGTGCTCGGAGCGCCGGTTGACGAGGAGCACCTCGGGGCCGCCGGTGAGCTCGGCGAGGGCGCTGTCCGGCATGCGCGGCGAGCACAGGACGATGCCGTCCACGAGCGAGCGCATCTGCTGGAGGGGCTCGGCCTCGAGCGAGGCGTCGTCCTCCGTGTCCGCGACGAGGACGGCGAGACCCGCGGCGCGCGCGCGTCGCTGCACCGCCTTGGCGATGCTCGCGAAGAACGGGTTCTCCATGTCCGGCACGATGAGGCCGAGGCTGCGCCACGACTCCGGCTCGGTGGCACTGCTCGGGTGCCGGTAACCGAGCGCGACGGCGGCCCGCTCGACGTCCGTACGGCGCGCGGCCGAGACCATCTGGGGCTGCGCGAGGGCACGCGACGCGGTGGCCGGGGAGACGCCGGCCAGGCGGGCGACGTCACGCAGGTTGACCATCGAGGCTGTCCGTTCGGGCGGGGGCGCGGGTGACGGCCCCATTGCATCATGTTTCAGGGAGTGCAAGCAAGGGCCAGAGAACCGCTGTGCCGCCGATTTGTCCCGCCTTGTCAACGGCGCGACGACGAGAGATGATGACTTCTGAATCGTGTTGCATCTGTTTCACATGGAGGTCCGGTGGGAGTCCCGCCAGTCAGCTCGTCGTCGTCGGGCTGGTCCCTGCACCCCGACCGGGCGCTCCCTGCGGACCCCGGCACGCGCGCCGTGGCGCGCGAGATCTACGAACGCACGCGCGAGCTGCCGATCGTCTCGATGCACGGCCACGTCGACGCCGCGCTCCTCGCGGCCGACGAGCCCTTCGGCAACCCCGCGGAGCTCTTCGTGATCCCCGACCACTACCTCGTGCGCATGCTCGTGTCGCAGGGTGTGCCGCACGACGCCCTCGGCGTGCCGCGCCACGACGGTGAGCCGGTCGAGACCGACCCGCGCGCGATCTGGCGCACCTTCTGCGCCCACTGGCACCTGTTCCGTGGCACACCCACGCGGTACTGGATGGAGCACGTGCTCGCCGAGGTGTTCGGTGCCGGCGTCCCGCCCTCGGACGCGAACGCCGACGCCCTCTACGACCAGATCACCGCGCGTCTGGCCACGCCCGAGTTCCGCCCGCTGGCCCTCGTGGACCGCTTCGACCTCGAGATCATCGCGACCACGGACGCCGCGACCGCCACGCTCACGGACCACGCGGAGCTCGCGCGGCGCGGCTGGGGCGAGCGCATCGTGCCGACGTTCCGGCCCGACGCGCTGCTCCACGTGGACCGCCCGACCTGGGCCGACGACGTCGCGCTGCTCGCCGAGTGCTCCGACCTCACCGTCGAGACGTACCCGCAGTACCTGCGCGCGCTCGAGACGCGGCGCCGGGCGTTCGTCGCGGCGGGGGCGCGCGCCACCGACCACGGGCACCTCGTCGCGGACACGACGCCGCTGCCCGAGGCGGAGGCCGCGCGCATCTTCGACGCCGCCCTGCGCGGTGAGGCCACGACCGCCGAGGCCGCGGCCTTCAGCGCCCACATGCTGTTCGAGATGGCGCGCATGTCCACGCAGGACGGGCTCGTCATGCAGCTCCATCCCGGGGTGCTGCGCAACTACGACGACGCCGTCTTCGCCGCCCGGGGTGCCGACGTGGGCTACGACATCCCCGTGGCCGCGGAGTACGCGCGTGCGCTGCGGCCGCTGCTCGAGGCGTTCGGGCACCACCCGGGGCTGCGGCTCATCGTCTTCACGGTGGACGAGGACGTGTACTCGCGCGAGCTCGCGCCCCTCGCGGGGGTGTTCCCGGCGATGAAGCTCGGTGCCCCGTGGTGGTTCCTCGACACGCCCGACGGCATGATGCGCTTCCGGGAGCTCGTGACGGACTCGGCGGGCTTCTACAACACGACGGGCTTCGTCGACGACACGCGGGCGTTCTTCTCGATCCCCGCGCGCCACGACCTCGCGCGCCGCGTCGACGCCGCCTACCTCGCGCGGCTCGTCGCGGAGCACCGGCTCGATCACGCCGAGGCCGTCGAGACCGCGATCGACCTCGCTTACCGGCTGCCGCTCGCGGCCTACGCGCGCCCCGGGGCGGTGTAGTCCCGTGAGCACCCCCGGCACCGCGCCGCTCGCCTTCGGCGAGGTGACGCTCCTGCTGCGCGAGGGCGACGACGTGGTGGTCGCCTTGCGGGACCTGCAGAGCGGCACGGCGTTGGTGTCCGACGACGGCGGCCGCGTGCTGACCGTCACCCAGTCGGTGCCGCGGGGTCACAAGCTGGCGGTTCGCGCCGTCGCTGCCGGTGCGCCGGTGCGCAAGTACGGCCAGGCGATCGGGGCGGCGACCCGCGACATCGCACCCGGTGATCACGTCCACTCGCACAACCTCGGCATGGCCGACGTCTCGCACGACTACGAGTTCGGCACGGCGCGCGTGGTGCCGCCGGTGCCCGACGGGCCGCGACCCACCTTCCAGGGCTACCGGCGCGCCGACGGGCGTGTCGGCACGCGCAACTACGTCGCGATCCTCACGTCCGTGAACTGCTCGGCGAGCTCGGCCAAGCTCATCGCGGACCAGTTCTGCGGGCGAGTGCTCGACGCGTACCCGCACGTGGACGGGATCGTGGCGCTGACCCATCAGAGCGGTTGCGGCATGGTGCCCTCCAGCGAAGGGGGTCAGCTCTTGCTGCGCACCCTGCGCGGGTATGCCGACCACCCGAACGTCGCGGGGCTGCTGGTGCTGGGGCTTGGCTGCGAGATGTTGCAGGTGGACCAGCTCACGGTGGGGCTCGACCTGCCCGCGCACAAGCCGGTCACCCAGCTCACGATCCAGGAGACGGGGGGCATCCGGCGCACCGTGCGGGCCGGCGTCGAGGCGATCGAGGCGATGCTGCCCCAGATCGAGGCGCTGCGCCGCGAGGAGTGCGACGTGAGCGAGCTCGTGCTCGGGCTCAACTGCGGCGGTTCTGACGGCTACTCCGGCATCACCGCCAACCCCGCGCTCGGGCTCGCCTCGGACCGGCTCGTCGCGTACGGCGGGCGCTCGGTGCTCGCCGAGACGCCCGAGGTGTTCGGCGCCGAGCACCTCCTGACCCGCCGGGCCGTCTCCCCCGAGGTGGGCCAGCGCCTGCTCGACCGCATCACCTGGTGGCGCGACTACACCGAGCGGGGCGGCGGCACGCTCGACAACAACCCCTCGCCGGGGAACAAGGCAGGCGGTCTCACGACGATCCTCGAGAAGTCCCTCGGCGCCGTGGCGAAGGGTGGGTCAGCCGAGCTGCGCGCCGTCTACCAGTACGCCGAGCCCATCAGCGAGCCGGGCTTCGGCTTCATGGACACCCCGGGGTACGACCCCGTGTCCGTGACAGGGCTCGTGGCGGGTGGGGCGAACGTCGTCGTCTTCACCACGGGGCGTGGCTCGGTGCTCGGGTGCAAGCCCACGCCGTCCATCAAGGTCTCGACCAACACCGAGACGTACCTGCGCATGGCCGAGGACGTCGACCTCAACGCGGGACGGATCGTCGACGGGACGGCGAGCCTCGAGGAGGTCGGGCTCGAGCTCTTCGAGAAGATCCTCGCCGTCGCCTCGGGGGAGCAGACCGTGAGCGAGGAGCTGGACCTGGGTCAGGACGAGTTCATCCCGTGGCAGCTCGGTGCGGTGACCTGACGGGTCTCAGTGCGCCGTGCGTCGCAGCGACCGGCTGACCCGCGCGACGGGGACGCGCCGTTCGTACGCCTCCTCGAGCACCTCCTGCAGCACCTCGACGGCGTCGAGGCGCCACCACAGCTCGACGGCGAGGGCCGTCTGCTCGACGACGTCGGCGAGCGGCGAGCGCTCGTCCTCGGTGTCCAGCACGGTCTCGAGCTGTTCGGGCGTGCCACCGGGGCCCAGGTACTCGATCTGTGTGTCGAGCAGCTCCTCGACGGCGCGAAGCCTCCGTGCGGCGGCCGCGAGCTCGCCGCGGCTCGCGGTGCGGACCCGGGCTGCGAGGCCCTGGCCGACGAGCTCGGCAGCGTCGTCCGGCGGCGTCGTGTGCGGTGCGCCGTCCTTGTCGATCCACATGGCAGGTTCCTCGATGGCAGGTGAGTGGTGTGCCACTCGAGTCTGCCACCGGTGCGGTGTCAGCCCTGGCGAGCAGGACGGGAAGGCCGCGCAACTGCGCGGTCCCACATGATCGACCTGCTTCCCTAGGCGATCTGTCACCCTGGACCTATGACGTCCAGCTCCCCGGTCGAGGCGGTAGATCGTGCGCTGCTCGTGCTCGAGGCGCTCGCCGCGGCCGGACCGCAGGGGATGACCCTTGCCGATCTCGCCTCCCGGCTCGACGTCCACAAGACGACGGTGCACCGGGCGCTCGCGGCGCTGCGGTTCCGCGAGTTCGTCTCGCAGGATCCGGTCTCGGGGTCCTACGTGCTCGGCGGGGCCGCCACGGGTCTCGCGGAGTCGTACTTCGGCGAGGAGAACCTGCCCGCGCTGCTGCACCCCGCGCTCGTCGCGCTGTGCACCGCGACGCAGGAGCTGGTCCACCTCGGCATGCTCTCGGGGGGCCAGGTCGTCTACGTCGACAAGGTCGAGCCCGAGCGGGCGGTGCGCGTGTGGTCCGCCGTCGGGCGGCGCATGCCCGCCGTCACGACCGCGCTCGGTCGCGCGCTGCTCGCGTACCGCGGGGCGAGCCAGGACGTCGTCGGCCGGTACGTCGAGGCCTCGGGGAGCGGGGCCGACGCCGATGCCGTCTGGCGCGAGGTCTCGCTCGCGCGCGAGCGCGGCTGGGCGCAGGAGGTCGAGGAGAACGAGCCGGGGATCGCGTGCGTGGGTGCTCCGCTGCTGCGCGGTGGGGTGGCCGTCGCCGCGGTGAGCGTGACCGCGCCCGTGGAGCGGATGGGTGCGGGGCGACCCGAGGAGATCTACGCGCTGATGTGTGACGTGCTCCCGGCGCACCTTCCGGCCGCTTTCACGCTGCGCTGACGCGCCCGGTGCCCGGCCGCCGGGAGGAATGGCCCTTCCGCGACGGCGCCCCCCGTGGCATGCTGGTTGCGCACCCCGCCACATATATTGCGCACAGCGGAACGGAATCATGGACACACTGCAGCAGCTCGGCTCGGCCCGGCTCGTTCCCGTCGTCGTGCTCGACGACGCGCGCCATGCCGACCCCCTCGCGGCCGCCCTCGTGGCCGGCGGCCTGCCCGTCGCCGAGGTCACCTTCCGGACGGCCGCGGCCGAGGACTCGATCCGAGCCATGGCGGCCCGTGGCGACGTGCTCGTCGGGGCCGGGACGGTGCTCACCGTGGACCAGGTGGACCGGGCCGTGGCCGCGGGCGCGAGCTACATCGTCTCGCCCGGGCTGAGCCGCGCCGTGGTCGAGCGGTGCGCCGAGCACGGCGTCCTCGCCCTGCCCGGTGCCGTCACGGCGACCGAGGTGCAGGCCGCACTCGAGCTCGGCCTGGTGGCCGTCAAGTTCTTCCCGGCCGCGACGAGCGGGGGCGCGCCCGCGATCAAGGCCCTCGCCGCGCCCTTCGGCGGGCTCGGCTTCGTGCCCACGGGCGGGATCGGCCCGAAGAACCTGCACGAGTACCTCGCGATCCCCGCGGTGCTCGCCGTCGGCGGCTCCTGGATGGTGCCCCGCGACCTCGTCGCCGCCGAGGACTTCGATCGCATCACCGCACTGACCGCCGAGGCGGTCGCCCTCACCACCGGAGAGCCCTCATGACCGCCCTGACCATCCGCCCCGCCGCTGAGTGCCGCTTCGACGTCGTCTCCCTCGGCGAGGTCATGCTGCGCCTCGACCCGGGCGAAGGGCGCATCCGCACCGCGCGCAGCTTCCGCGCGTGGGAGGGTGGCGGGGAGTACAACGTGGCCCGCGGGCTGCGTCGCGCCTTCGGGTTGCGCACCGCCGTCGTCACCGCGCTCGCGGACAACGAGGTGGGTCGCCTCGTGGAGGACCTCATCCTCACCGGCGGGGTCGACACCACCTTCGTCCGGTGGGCGAGGTACGACGGCGTGGGGCGGGCGGTGCGCAACGGCCTGAACTTCACCGAGCGGGGGTTCGGGGTGCGCGGCGCCGTCGGCGTCTCCGACCGTGGGCATACCGCGGCCTCGCAGCTCGCCCCCGGTGACGTCGACTGGGACCACCTGTTCGGCGAGCTCGGGGTGCGGTGGCTGCACACCGGGGGGATCTTCGCGGCGCTGAGCGAGCAGGCGGCCGCCGTCGTCGTCGAAGCCGTGACCGCCGCGAAGCGGCACGGGACCGTCGTGTCCTACGACCTCAACTACCGCCCGAGCCTGTGGCAGGCGCAGGGTGGGCAGGCGCGCGCGCAAGAGGTCAACCGGGAGATCGCGCGGCACGTCGACGTCATGATCGGCAACGAGGAGGACTTCACCGCCTCGCTCGGCTTCGAGGTCGAGGGCG
>CAZECM010000019.1:0-48013 GCA_964510785.1 uncultured Cellulomonadaceae bacterium
CCATGTTCTTCTCGATGCCGGTGTGCAGGTAGCCGATGCCGCAGCGGGCCTCGGTCACCGTCTCGCCGTCGATCTCGAGCATGAGGCGGAGCACGCCGTGGGTCGAGGGGTGCTGGGGGCCCATGTTGACGACGATGCGTTCCTCGCCGAGGCGCACGGCCTCCTCGGCGATCTCGCTCCAGTCGCCGCCGGTGGCCTCGAAGAACGGTGCTCCTGACGTGGCGTCGTCGGTGAAGCCCTGGGTCGAGGTGGTCACGAGTACGACCTCCGATCGTCCGCGGGTGGGATGGTGGCGCCCTTGTACTCGACCGGGATGCCGCCGAGGGGGTAGTCCTTGCGCTGCGGGTGACCGGGCCAGTCGTCCGGCATCGCGATGCGGGCGAGCGCCGGGTGGCCGTCGAAGATGATGCCGAAGAAGTCCCAGGTCTCGCGCTCGTGCCAGTCGTTCGTCGGGTAGACGTCGGTGGTCGAGGGGATGTGGGGGTCGGCGTCGGGCACCGCGACCTCGAGGCGGATCTGCCGCGAGTGCGTCACGGACACGAGGTGGTAGGCGGCGTGCAGCTCGCGGCCCGTCTCGTGGGGGAAGTGCACGCCCGAGACACCGAGCGAGAGCTCGAAGCGCAGGTCCTGGTCGTCCCGCAGGTGGCGGCACACCTCGACGAGGTGCTCGCGGCGTACGTCGAGGGTCAGCTCGCCGCGGTCGACGACGACGTGCGCGATCGCGTTGTCGTAGCCCGTGCCCGACTCCTCGAGCAGCTCGGCGAGGACGTCGACCACCTCGTCGAACCACCCGCCGTAGGGGCGCGGTGATGGACCGGGCATCGCGACGGGGGCGACGAGCCCACCGAAACCCGAGGTGTCGCCAGAGCCCTTGACGCCGAACATGCCGAGCCGGACGTCGACGACCTCCCCGGCACCCGGGTCCCGGGGGGTGATCTCGCGGTTCTCGGTCATCGCAGCAGACCCATCATCTTCGACGTCGGCGTCGCCTCGAGGGCCGCGGCCTCGGCCGCGCGCGCGGCTTCGATGCGGTTCACGCCGAGCGGCTCGGACTTGATCTGCGCGTGCAGCTCGAGGATCGCGTTGATGAGCATCTCGGGGCGCGGCGGACAGCCCGGCAGGTAGATGTCGACGGGGACGATGTGGTCGACGCCCTGCACGATCGCGTAGTTGTTGAACATCCCGCCCGAGCTGGCGCACACGCCCATCGACAGCACCCACTTGGGCTCGGCCATCTGGTCGTAGACCTGCCGCACGACGGGGGCCATCTTCTGGCTCACGCGCCCCGCGACGATCATCAGGTCGGCCTGGCGCGGCGAGGCACGGAAGACCTCCATGCCGAACCGCGAGATGTCGAAACGGGAGGTGCCCGCAGCCATCATCTCGATGGCGCAGCACGCGAGGCCGAACGTCACGGGCCACAGCGAGCCCTTGCGTGCGAGCCCGGCGATGCTCTCGACGGTCGTCAGCAGGAAGCCCGACGGTGCTGCTTCTTCGATTCCCATGTCAGTTCTCCCTTACTCCCACTCGAACCCGCCGCGACGCCACTCGTACACGTACGGCACGGTGATGACGACGAGGAAGAGCATCGTGGCGACGAAGCCGAACAGCGCGAGCTCCGAGAAGTTCACGGCCCACTGGTACAAGAACACGACCTCGATGTCGAAGACGATGAACGTCATCGCGACGAGGTAGTACTTGATCGGGAAGCGCCCGCCGCCGATCGCGTGGGGTGTCGGCTCGATGCCGCACTCGTACGCGTCGAGCTTGGCGCGGTTGTAGCGCTGCGGACCGATGATCCGACTCGCGCCGACGCCGCCGAGGGCCAGCACGAGGGCCACACCCGCGAGGATGATGATCGGTACGTACGGGTTCGTCATCGCTGCACGCTCCGTCGAAGTGGTGCCGTCCCGGTCACGGTGGATGCTCTCATGCTGCCGGAACGATCTTGGTCAGGCCCGCGACGACACGGTCCACCACGTCGCCGCCGCTCGGCTCGAAACAGTCCGAGAGCAGCCGCAGGGTGAACTTCATCACGAGCGGTCGGGGTAGGCCGTACTTCGTGCACACGTGCATGACCTCGGGGTGCTCGATGAGCCTCACGAAGTACCGGCCGAGCGTGTAGTAGCCGCCGAGGTCCTCGCGCATCGTGCGCGAGTAGGTGAGGAGGGCACGCTCGCGGCCCTGCGCCGTCGGACGGACCTTCGCCTGCGCGATCGCCTGCGCCGCCGCTCGCCCGGCCTGCAGGCCGTACGCGATGCCTTCGCCGTTGAACGGGCTCACCATGCCCGCGGCGTCGCCCACGAGCATGAGGCCGCGCGCGTAGAGCGGCTTGCGGTTGAAGCCCATCGGGAGTGCCGCGCCACGGACGGGACCCACCTGGTTCTCGGGCGTGAACTCCCACTCGGCGGGCGCGTTGGCCATCCAGCGCTCGAAGAGGTCCTTGTAGTCGACCTTCGTCGCGTGGGCGGTCGAGGACACCGAGCCGAGGCCGACGTTCGCCGTGCCGTCGCCGAGCGCGAAGATCCAGCCGTAGCCCGGCATGAGGTTCGACTTGCCGGGCTTGCCGTCCCACAGCTCGAGGTGGGACTCCATCCACGCGTCGTCGTGGCGCGGGGTCCGGAAGTAGGTGCGCACGGCCACGCCCATCGGGCGGTCGTCGCGCTTCTCGCGTCCCACGGCGGTCGCGAGCCGCGAGGAGACGCCATCGGCCGCCACCACGACCGGGGCGCGGTACGTGACGTCCTCGCCCGAGCGGCGCCCGTTCGCGTCGACGGGCTTCGCGGTGACGCCGACGACGCGCCCCGAGCGCTCGTCCACCACGGGACCCGTCACGGACGTGCCCTCGAGCACCTTGGCGCCCGCGGCGCGCGCGTGCTCGATCAAGAGCTGGTCGAACGACGTGCGGGCGCGGGCGAGCCCGAAGCTCGGGTAGGCGGACAGCTCGGGCCACGCGAGCTCGATGCGGTGACCGCCACCGATGACCCGCAGGCCCTTGTTGCGGATCCAGCCGTCCTCTTCACGGATCGGCAGGCCCATGAGAGCGAGCTCACGCGTGGCGCGCGGTGTCAGTCCGTCGCCGCAGATCTTGTCGCGGGGGAAGGTCGCCTTGTCGAGCAGGAGGACGGAAAGACCCGCCTGAGCACAGTAGTACGCGGTGGCGGAACCGGCCGGCCCGCCACCGACGACGATGACGTCGGCGTCATCGCTCACCGCGCCGCGCACGCGCAACTCCCTACGAGAAACCGAGGACCCTCTGACCTCGCCACTCTAGCCGCGGGCTCGCGCGTTGGCTGGTGAGGGTAACCTCACTTCCCGTGCCTCAGGAGACCTCCGGTCGCGTCCCCCGGTGGAGCGCCACGATGCCCCCGCTGAGGTTCCGGTAGGCGACCTTCTCCCAGCCCACGCCGCGCAGCGTGCGACCGAGCGCGAGCTGGTCCGGCCAGTCGGCGATCGACTCGGCGAGGTACTCGTACGGCCCGTCCTGCCGGGAGACGGCCTTCGCTACGACGGGCAGCGCCGTCGTGAGGTAGTTCTCGTACACCGAGCGGAAGGGCGCCCACGTCGGGGTCGAGAACTCGCAGATGACCACGCGGCCGCCGGGACGGGTCACGCGGAACATCTCGCGCAGGGCGGCGTCGACGTCGACGACGTTGCGCAGTCCGAAGGAGATCGTCACGACGTCGAACGTCTCGTCAGCGAACGGGAGGCGCGTCGCGTCGCCCGCGACGAAGGGCAGGTCGGGCCGACGGCGCTTGCCGACCTGGAGCATCCCCACGGAGAAGTCGCACGGCACGACCTCGGCACCGGCGTCCGCGAGCGGCTCGCTCGACGTGCCCGTGCCCGCCGCGAGGTCGAGCACCCGGTCGCCGGGCCACGCGTCGATCGCGCGCACGGTCGCGGCACGCCACGCACGGGTCTGACCGAGGGCCATCACGTCGTTCGTCACGTCGTAGCGGCGCGCGATCGCATCGAACATCTCGGCGACCTCGCGCGGCTGCTTGTCCAGGTTCGCTCGTGGCATGCGCCAATCCTCCCAGGTCCCGCGCGCCCCCCGCACACCCGCCCGCCCGAGCCGACCGTCCACCCACCCACCTGAGCCGTCCGCGCACTGGCTGTGACAGATGTGACTCTTGAGGTGCGACACGCCGGGCGACACGCCGCGCGGGAGTCACACGCGTCACAGCCAGTGCGCGGACGGCTCGGGCGGGCGGGGAACTAGGCTGAGGGGCGATGACCAGCGCGACGACCGAGGCCGTGCCGCACCCCCTCGTGGTGCGGACCGTCGCCATCGACGACCCGGGTGACCTCGTCGACCTCCTGCCCCGCGAGGAGTCGCTCGCGTGGGTGCGTCGCGGCGACGGGATCGTCGGTTGGGGCGAGGCCCTGCGGATCACGACGCACGGCCCGGACCGCTTCGCCGCGGCCCAGGAGCAGTGGCGCGCCGCGGTCGCCCGCGTCGTGGTGCGCGACGAGGTCGACCTGCCCGGCACGGGCCCCGTCGCCTTCGGGTCCTTCGCGTTCGACGACGACGGCGACGGCGTGCTCATCGTGCCCCGGGTCGTGGTCGGCCGTCGCGCCGGGGTCACGTGGCTCACGACGATCGACACCGCCGCGACGCTCGGTCCCGCACCGACGCTCGCCGCGCACCTGCCGGAGCACTCCCCCGTGACTCCGCCCGGCCCTGTGACCTTCACCGACGGCCGCGTGCCCACGCGCGAGTGGCCCGCCGTCGTGCAGCGCGCCGTCGCCGCCGTGCGCGCCGGCCGCGTCGAGAAGGTGGTCATGGCGCGCGACGTGGTCGCCAAGGCCGCCGCGCCGATCGACACGCGCTGGCTGCTCGCCCGCCTCGCCCGGGAGTACGAGGCGTGCTGGACGTTCCGCGTGGGCTCGATGCTCGGCGCGACCCCTGAGCTCCTCGTGCGTGCCGAGAAGGGCCTCGTCACCTCGCGCGTGCTCGCCGGCACGATCCGGCGCACGGGCGACGACGCGGCGGACCTCGCCCGCGCCGCGATCCTCGCCCACTCCTCGAAGGATCTCGAGGAGCACGAGTACGCCGTCGCCTCGGTGGCCCAGGCGCTCGAGCCGTACTGCTCCTCCACGAACGTGCCCGAGGTGCCCTTCGTGCTGCACCTCGCGAACGTGCTGCACCTCGCCACGGACATCACGGGCGTGCTCCACGCCGGCCACTCGAGCCTCGCCCTCGCCGCCGCCCTGCACCCGACGGCCGCCGTGTGCGGCACTCCGACCGCCGCGGCCAAGGAGCTCATCCGCGAGATCGAGGGGCTCGACCGGGCGCGCTACGCGGGGCCTGTCGGCTGGCTCGGCGCGGACGGCGACGGCGAGTGGGGCATCGCGCTGCGCTCTGCCGAGGTGGACGAGGCGGACCCGAGCCGGTTGCGCCTCTTCGCGGGCTGCGGCATCGTCGCCGCCTCCGACCCCGCGAGCGAGCTCGCCGAGTCCGAGGCCAAGCTCGAGCCGCTGCGGTTCGCGCTGCGGGAAGACTGATCGCGCGCGAGGGCTGAGCAGCCGCCCCGCGCTAGACCCGGATGCCGAGGGTGTGGCTCAGCACGGTCGCGCACGCGCCGAGCAGCAGGGTCTGCCCCCCGAGCTCGGTGGGGACCACCTCGAGCTCCTCCGCGGTCGTGAGCCGGACGCGCACGCGCTCTCCCAGGTGGGCCGCGAAGTCCTCGCCCGCCTCCGCGAGGCTGCCCTGGAGCACGATGCGCGGGGTGCGCAGGGCGTGCACCACGTTCGCCAGGCCGACGGCGAGGTTGCCCGCGAACTCCTCGAGCACCTCCGCTGCCGTCACGTCGCCCTCGTGCGCCGCGAGGACGAGCTCGCGAGGTGCGAGGCCCGAGGCGTCGACGATGCCCCGCTCGGCGGCGCGTCCGCGCAGCCAGGCGAGCGACGCGATCGTCTCCCAGCACCCGGTCAGCCCGCACGTGCACGGCAGCCCGTCGATGTCGACGCACGTGTGCCCGTACTGCGGGCTCGGCACCTCCTGCCCGGGGAAGACGTAGCCGTCGACGACGACGCCGACACCGACACCGAGGTCGATCTGCAGCACGGCGAAGCTCGACGCGCCCCGACCCGTGCCGAACCAGCGCTCGGCGGCCGCGAGCGCACGCACGTCCTGCTCGAGCCAGACGGGACGGCCGGTCGTCCGTTCGAGCAGCGCAGGGAGAGCGCTCCCGGTGAGAGAGGGGACGATCGTGCACAGCTCCACGAGCGAGTCGCTCGGCCGGCACTGGGCCGGGACGACGAGCCCGATCCCGCCGAGCGCGTCGACGTCGGCCCCGAGCACCTCCTCGACGAGCCCGAGCACGACCTCGTCGAGATCGCTCGCGCCGATCGCGGGATCGATCGCGACGGACTGCTCGTTCTGCACCTGACCGCGGGCGTTGACGAGCCCGACGACCACCCGGCTCGCCTCGATCGAGACGGCACCCGTGAGCCCGGCGGACTCGGCGAACCACAGGGGCGTCGCGGGCTTGCCCCGCCCCCCGGTGCGGGTGGGCTCCTCGGCGAGGATCCCGTCGGCGAGGAGAAGGTTCGCGATCGTGCCGACGGAGGCGCGCGGCACGCCGAGCACCCGGGCGAGCTCGGCGCGCGAGAGCGGGCCCCGGTCGACGAGCGCTTGCATGACGCGCAACCGGTTGACCTGGCCGAGGTCCTGCGGGGACAGGACGTGCTTGGAGGCGCCCGCACGCCGCTGCGGTGCGCCCTGCTCCATCACCTTGCCCGGCATGCTGGGAGCCTATCGGCGCCGGTCTCAGCTTCCGTCATGGTCTGCACCACGGTCACCGACTGCCTCCGGCTGCCCCGACCGGAGCGAGCGGTAGGCCGCGAGCGCGACCTGCGACGCGCGCCAGCCGTCGACGACGCCGACCGGGCTGGGACCGCCGTGACCGACGGAGGTGATGAAGTCGTCGACCATCGCGTCGTCCATCGAGCCGCCGTGCACGCGCCACGAGGTGCTGGCAGCGTGCACGTCGATGCGCTGGCTCAGGGCGTCGACGCTCAGCGACCCGGCGGTCCCGACGAGTCGCAGCGTGACGTCGAAGGTCGCGGGCAGCGAACCGGTCCTCGACCAGCTCGTGTCGATCGCCGCGTGGACGCCGTCGGACATCGTCACGGTCACGGCGCCCGAGTCCTCGACGCCGAGCCCGAGCAGGTTGGAGCCGGCGAAGGCGTGGACGGTGACGATCTCGGTCCCCGTGATCCACCTCAGCAGGTCCGCGATGTGGGCGCTATGGTCCATGAGCGCCCCGCCGCCCGAGCGCGCCGGGTCGAGGAACCAGCCACCGGGGCACGCGCCCCGGTTGGTCGCGCTGATGCCGACGAGCTCCCCGATCTCCCCGGCGAGGTAGAGCTCGCGAGCCCGACGGACCGGTGCCAGGTAGCGGCACGGCAGCGCCATCATGAACACGGTGCCGCTCGCCTCGACGGTCTCGACCATCGCGGCCATCTCGGGGTCGGTCATGCCGAGCGGCTTCTCGCACAGCACGTGCAGCCCCCGCTCGACGGCGGCACGCACGAGCGGCGCGTGCTCGACGTACTCCGAGCAGATGACGACGGCGTCGCACCGGTCCATGAGCGCGAGGTGGTCGGTGCCGAGCGGGACACCGTGGCGCTCGGCGTGCGGGCGGGCGCGCTCGGGCTCGGTGTCGGAGATGCCGACCACCTCGACGCGCGGGTCGGCCGCGAGTGCGGCGAGGTAGCGCTCGGGATGCGTGGAGTGGGCGAAGCTCACCATGCCGACGCGCAAGGGTGCAGCGGTGCCGTCCGTCATGCCGCCACCTCCTCGAGGGCGACGGCGCGGCCGGTGCGTACCGCGCGGTCGAGCGCCGCACACACGCGCACGGCGAGCACGGCCGCCTCGTCCGGTGTCGGTTCCCCGCCGCAGCGCGCCACGAAGTCGGCGAGCTGGTCGCGATAGGGGTCCCGGTTGCTCGGCTGCTCGACGACGGTGCTCACGTGGGCACCGGGCCGCTCGAGTCGCAGGGGCACCTTCGGCGCGCTGTCGAACGCGAGCGTCCCGTCGCTCCCGGCGATCTCGCAGCCGTACTCGAGGGCCGAGGTCCCACCCCATGCGCCCTCGAGGAACGCGAGCTCGCCGGTCGGGAAGCGCAGCGTGGCCACGACGTGCTCGGTGTCGAGCACCGCGCGGCGGCGCGCGTAGACGTGCGACGGCGCACCGAGCACGCCGAGCAGGAAGTCGATGTCGTGGATGAGGAGGTCGAGGACCACTCCCCCCGAGGCCGCGGCGTCCCGGAACCAGCCCTCGGCCCCCGACGGGGTGGGCACCGCCCGGCGCAGCCGCACCGTCGACACCCGGCCCAGCTCTCCCGCGGCCACGACCTGGGCCGCCCGCGCGTACTGCTCGAAGTAGCGCAGCACGTGGGCGACGAAGAGGTGCACACCGCGCGCGTGGCACTCGGCGACGAGCGCGACCGCCGTGGCCGGGTCACCCGCGAGCGGCTTCTCGCAGACGATGTCGACCCCGGCCGCGGCAAGCTCGCGCACGGCCGCGGGGTGCAGCACCGTGGGGGTGCACACCGAGACGACGTCCGGTCGGGCCCGCGCGAGGAGCTCGGCGATCGACCCGAAGGCGGGCACGTCGTCGACGGACGTCGCGGAACGTGACACGACGCCCACGACGTCGACGCCCGGGATGTGTCGGTACGCCTGCAGGTGCGTCCGTCCCATGAACCCGGTGCCGACGACGGCGGCCCGCACGCTCATGCCTTCACCCCGCCGAACGCGAGGCCCTTGACCATGTAACGCTGCACGAAGAGCGCGAACACGATCATGGGCACGATCGTCAGGACGCCGACGGCGGCCATCGGCCCCCACGCCGTGCCGGACGCGGAGAGGAACTGCGTCACGGTCGTCGGCAGCGTCGACGCCCGGAAGGACGTCAGGAACACGGCGAACGTGAACTCGTTCCAGGAGTTGATGATGCAGAAGATCGACGTCGCGGCCAGTCCCGGGGCGGCGAGCGGCAGGATGATCCGGCCGAGCACCTGGGCGCGCGAGCAGCCGTCGATGAGCGCGGCCTCCTCGATCGCGTCGGGGATCTCCTCGAAGAAGCCGCGCAGCATCCAGATCGAGAACGGGATGTTGAAGAGCATGTAGCAGAGGACGAGCACAAGCCGCGTGTCGAGGATCCCGATCGTCTGTGCCATGACGAACAGCGGGATGACGATCGCGATGGCGGGCAGCATCCGCATAGCGAGGACGGCGAAGGCGAGGTCCTCGCGGCGGGCGAAACGGAAGCGCGCGAGGCCGTAGGCGGCGAACGCCCCGATCGTGACGGAGACGACCGTCGTCGCCACCGCGACGACCGCCGAGTTGGCCATGTAGTCGAAGACGCCGCGCATCGTGATCGCGTCCACGTAGTGCTCGAAGGTCGGCGTGAAGAACCACACCGAGGGGTCGATCACCCGGCGGCCGGACTTCAGGGAGATGCTGACCATCCAGGCGAGGGGGAAGACGGCGATGACGCACACGACCAGCAGGGTGGTGCCGGAGAAGAGCCGCCCGATCCGCTGTCCCGGGGTGGTGCGCCGTCGTCGGACGGCCTGGACGGTGCTCATCGCAGCTCCTTGGCGTTGCGGCGGAAGACGAAGATGAGGGCGAGGCTCACGACCGCGGTCAGCAGCATGAGGGCGACGGACGCCGCCGAGGCGCGACCGATCCAGCCCGTCTGCGCGAAGCCCAGCCGGTAGATGTGCATGCCGAGCAGCTCGGTCGCGGCACCCGGCCCGCCCTGTGTCAGGGTGAAGGGGATGTCGAAGATCCGCAGCGCGTCGATCACGACGAAGATGAACGCGAGCATGATCGACATCCGCATGAGCGGGAGCGTGATGTGCCACAGGATCTGCAGCCGGTTCGCGCCGTCCGTGCGCGCGGCTTCGAACGGCTCGGCGGGCAGCGACTGCAGGCCCGCGTAGAGGATGAGTGCGGCGAACGGTGCGCTCTGCCACACCGAGACCCCGATGACGGAGGCGAAGGCGAGCTCGGAGGCGAGCCATGCCGGCGTCACGCCGATCGTCGCGCCGAGGACGTAGTTCAGCACGCCGTACTCGGCGTTGAGGATGAGGCCCCAGATCTGGCCCGCGATCGACGGGGTCATCGCGATCGGCACGACCAGGGCGACGAAGGCGAGCGCCTTGACGCGCACGTGCCGGTCCATGAGCTTCGCGACGAGGAAGCCGATCGAGAGCGAGGCCGCGGTGACGATCGCGGCGTAGACGACCGTCAGTCGCAACGAGTGCCAGAACGCCGGGCTCGCGAAGAGCTTGCGGTAGTTCTCGAGGCCGACGAGCTCGAACTCGGCGTAGCCGATCTCGTAGTCGGTGAGCGAGTAGTAGATCATCACGCCGGTCGGGACCGCGATGAGCACCGTCATGATGACGAACGCGGGAAGGATGTACGCCAGGTAGGGCCGGTGTCTGAAGAGCGTCAACTCGGACTTCACCTTCGTGCGGGGTGCGGCGGGGTGGGCAGGGTGCGGTGGGGACACCGTGGGGGTGTGGTGCCCCCACCGCAGCTTCGGGGCGGAGCGGTCAGCTCGTCAGCTCGACGAGCTCCGCCTGGGCCTGCTCGGCAGCCTCCTGGACCGTGAGCTCCCCGGCCTGGGCGAGCGAGCCGTAGTACCCGATGCGGTCCATGATCTGGCCGAGGTTCGGGTTGGCCGGCACGTAGCTGACGCCGCGGTCAGCGGCCGCCTTGGCCTTCTCGAGCGAGGCGAGCACGACCGGGAAGATCTTCTCCTCGGACGGCGTCGACGGTGCGGAGAACTGCGACACCCGGGTCGGCACGCCACCGGCCGCGACATAGGTCGGGGCCATCTCCTTGCTCGCGAGGTAGGTCATGAAGGCCATCGCGGCCCCGGGGTTCTCGCTCTTCGAGGCGAGGGCCATGCGCCAGCCGGCGATCGCGGCCGCCTCGCCCTTCGGGCCGTCCGGGGGAGTCACGAAGTCGACGACGTCGGCGATCTCGGACTGCTCGGGGTCGAGCAGCCGCGGGGCGATCGCAGAGGCGTCGAACCACATCGCGGTGCTGCCGGCGGCGAAGGCCGACAGCGCCTCCTCGTGGGTGTAGTTCGCGATGTCCGGCGGGCCGTAGCTCAGCAGGTCGACGTAGAACTGCAGCGCCGCGATCATCTCCGGGTCGTCCATCGTGGCCGCGCCCGTCGACTGGTCGATGAAGCCGTCGGTGAGCGGGTACATGATCGACATGAGGCCCGAGCCGAAGTGGATGCCGCGCTGGGCGCGCATCGCGACGCCGTACAGGCCGTCCTCCTGGCCGTCGAAGAACTCGGCGAGCTCGAGGAACTCGGCCATCGTCGTCGGCGGCGTCTTGTCGTACTTCTCGAACAGGTCGGTGCGGTAGCCCAGGAAGCGGGTCTCGCCGGCGATCGGCAGGCCGAAGATCTCGCCGTCGAACTCGTCGACGGAGGAGTACGCGGGGACGATGTCCGCGTAGTCGAACCAGCTCGGCACCGTGACGGCGTCGTCGAGGTAGGAGTTGAGGGGTGCGATGACGCCCTTGTCGACGAACTCCGCCTGGGCGAACGGGTCGACGAGGTGGACGTCGTAGATGCCCGTGTTGGACGTGAAGTCGAGGAGCTGCTTGTTCTTGAGCGACGTCTGCTCCATGACGTCCCAGTTCACCTTGATGCCCGTGAGGGCGGTGAAGTCCGCGTCCATCGTGCGGAAGGCCTCGATCGAGGGGTGCGAGTGCGCGGCGATCGTGAGCTCGACCCCCTCGTACCTGTCACGCATCGTGGCGCCCCAGCCCTCGAGGGTCTCCGGGTCGCCGGCGGGCGGCTGGGCGGGCTCGGACTCGTCCGAGGTCCCGGGCTGGGTGGTGGGGTCCTGCGCGGGAGCCTGCTGGCTGCAGGCAGCGAGCGAGAGTCCGGCAACGACTGCGAGCAGAGTGGCTGGCGTAGAGCGGGAAAGGCGCACTTGTACCTCCTGGTGTCGCGCGACGACGCTGTGGTGCGATGGCCGGATCCCCCCGCGCCGGCCCGTGTGCCAGCGCGCAATGCCGAACCTTGTCTGGTGGTGCGACCCATCCTGCGGGGGCGCGAGAAGCCCCGTCAAGGGTTTTGCAAGACTTTCTCACAAAGATTCGGTCACGGTCCGCTCACCGGACCGCGCCAGGGGACTCAGGGCAGGGTCGAACCACGGGAGTCGCGTGCTACGACCGGGAGCGCTCGCGCGCGACGCGGTACGGCTCAGCGCGAGAACGACGCCGCGGTCCCCAGCAGGATGCGCGCGCCGTAGCCCGTGGCACCCTTCGAGCGCCACGCCTCGTCGGTGTCGGACTGCATCGTGCCGGCGATGTCGATGTGTGCCCACGGGGTCTTCCCCGCGAAGTGCTCGAGGAACAGCGCCGCCGTGGTCGCCCCGGCGAACTTGCCGCCGAGGTTCGCGATGTCGGCGATGTCGGAGTCGAGCTGCGAGCGGTACTTGCGCTCGAGCGGCATGCGCCACACCGGCTCGTCGGCGGCCTGCGAGGCCGCGATGACGGCGTCGGCGAGGGCGTCGTCGTTCGCGAAGATCGGGGCGCGCGCCTGGCCGAACGCCATGAGCGCGGCCCCCGTGAGCGTCGCGATGTCGACGACGGCGTCGACGCCGTCCTCGTTCGCGAGCACGAACGCGTCGCACATCACGAGGCGCCCCTCGGCGTCGGTGTTCTTGACCTCGATCGTGGTGCCACCGCGCGCCGTGAGCACGTCGCCGAGCTTGTAGGACGAGCCCGAGGGCATGTTGTCGGTGCACATGAGCCAGCCCGTGACCCGCGCCGTAGCGCCCGCCTCGCGCAGCGCCGTGAACGCGCCGAGGACGGCGGCCGCCCCACCCATGTCCATCTTCATGAGCAGGTGCATCGGGTCGGAGGGCTTGAGCGAGATGCCGCCCGAGTCGTACATGATCCCCTTGCCGATGAGGCCGAGGTGCCCGCTCGCCTCGCCACCCGGCACGTACGAGAGCTTGATCATGCGCGGCTCCTCGGCGGAGCCCTGGTTCACCCCGAGCAGCCCGCCGCAGCCGAGCTCGACGAGCGCGGCCCTGTCGAAGAGCTCGACGTCGAAGCCGAACCGCGCCCCGAGCGACTGGGCGACGGCGCCGAAGTCCGTCGCCGTGAGGTGCCCGGGCGGGGTGTTCGCGAGGTCGCGCGCGACCACGGTGGCGCGCGCCTCGCGCACGCCCACGGCGACACCGGCCTCGAGCACCCCGCCGTCGGCCCCCGCGACGTCGAGCGTGACGCGATCGAGCGGGACGTGCTTCGAGTCGCTCTGGAGCACGGCGTAGCGGTAGCGGGCGAGGACGGTGCCCTCGGCGAGCACGCGGCCCGCCTCGGCGGCGTCGAGTACTCCGGCGTGGCCCACCACGAGGGCGATGTCCACCCAGCGGGACACGGCACGCGTGAAGGCCGCGGCCGCGTCGCGCAGCACCACGGCGTCGGGCTCGCCGTCACCGACGCCGACGGCGACCAGCACGGGACCGCTCGCTTGCGGCAGGACGAGCACCGAGCCGGCCTTGGCCTCGAAACCCGCGCGACCGAGCGCCGCACGGTCGAGCCCGAGTGCCCCGGGCACCTCCCCCGACGTCGCGACCGTGTAGCCGACGGCCTGCACACCGTCCGGGACAGGACCCGCCACCACGGAGACGGCATCGAGGGCGTCGAGGCCCGGCGTAGCGGGGAGCGGGGCGGGGATGAACGTGCGGGACATGACGCCTCCAGTGCCGATCACGATGGTGGCACCCACACTACTGAGACTGGCCCCGGACAGGCAGCCCGGAACGCCGCCACGCCCCCTACGCTCGACCCATGGACCCGATCACCGCGACGCTCGTCATCCTCGGCCTCGCGATCGTCGCGTTCCTCAGCAACCGGCTCCCGCTCGCCGTCGTCGCCGTCGGCGTGGCCGTCGCACTCTGGTTCGCCGACGTCCTGACGCTCGAACAGGCGCTCGCGGGCTTCGGGGACCCCACCGTGATCTTCATCGCGGCGCTGTTCGTGGTGAGCGAGGCGCTCGACGTGACGGGGGTGACGGCGTGGGCCGGCCAGCAGGTCATCGCCCGTGCGGGGACCGGGCGCGCCCGGCTGCTCGTCGTCGTCGCCCTGCTCGTCGCGCTCCTCACGGCACTCATCAGCGTCAACGGGGCCGTCGCGGCGCTCCTGCCGCTCGTCGTGGTGGTCGCCGCACGCACGGGGACGCCGACGTCGCAGCTCATGATGCCGCTCGCGTTCGCCGCCCACGCCGGGTCGATGCTCATGCTCACCGGGACGCCCGTCAACATCATCGTCTCCGAGGCGGCCGCCGACGCCGGGGAACGGAGCTTCGGCTTCTTCGAGTTCGCCCTCGTGGGGGTGCCGCTCCTGATCGGGACGATCCTCATCATCGTGCTCCTCGGGCGACGGCTCCTGCCCGACCGCGAGGTCGAGTCGATCCCCACCGACGTGTGGCAGCTCGCCGCGACGCTGCGCTCCGAGTACGAGCTCGACGACGTCGACGTCGAGCTGCTCGGCCCCCTGCGCGGCGTGAGCGAGGTCGTCATCCCGCCCCGGTCCCCCCTCGTGGGGATGCACGTGTTCGCGGGCATGACGACGCCGAGCGGCGACCTCGTCATCCTCGGCGCCCGGCGCGGCCACGAGAAGCTCTACGGCAAGGACGTCGAGCTCCAGCCCGGTGACGCCCTGCTGCTCGAGGGCTCGTGGGCGGACCTCGACCGGCACACGTCCACGCCCGAGGTGCTCGTGGTGGACGAGCCGGCCGTGCTGCGTCGCTCCGTCCCCCTCGGGGGCGGGGCCAAGCGCGCCGTCGTCATCCTCCTCGCGATGATCGTGCTGCTCGCGACCGGGATCGTGCCCGCAGCCATCGCGGCGCTGCTCGCCGCCGGGGCGCTCCTCGTGATGCGCGTCGTCACGATCCAGCAGGCGTACCGGGGCATCGCGTGGACCACCGTCATCCTCGTCGCCGGCATGATCCCCATGGCCACGGCGTTCGAGGTCACGGGCACGGCGGACCTCGTCGCGCGCATCCTCATCGACTACGTGGGCGCGGGCGGGCCGCACCTCGCGCTGCTCTTCACGTGCCTCCTGACGCTCGTGCTCGGTCAGCTCATCTCGAACACGGCCACCGTGCTCGTCATCGCCCCCGTCTCGATCGCCGTCGCGACCACGATGGGCGTGTCCGTGCTGCCGTTCATGATGGCGCTGACCGTGATCGGCGGTGCGGCGTTCCTCACACCGATCGCGACGCCCGCCAACCTCATGGTCATGGAGCCCGGCGGCTACAAGTTCGCCGACTACTGGAAGCTCGGGCTCCCGCTCGCCCTCTTCTTCCTCGCCATGTCCGTGCTGTACGTGCCGCTCATCTGGCCGTTCGCGGGCTGAGCCGCTACTCATGAGGGCGCGACGGCCCTAGGCTGCGGACATGGCAACCGAAGAGTTCAGCGGACCGATCGACTACGCGGTCTTTGTCGCCCCTCACGACGCCGACATCGGCGCCGCCCTGCAGGTCATCCTCGAACGTGTCGCGAGCGGGACGCTCGAGCTGCTCGACCTCGAGGTGGTGGGTCGGGGGGCGGACGGCTCGGCCGAGCGACGCACGCTCGCGGCATTCCCGAAGCACTCCGAGCAGGACCTCGCCGTCTTCGAGGGCGCGGAGTCGCGCCTGCTCGACGACGAGGACCTCGCCGCGATCGCCGAGTCGCTCGGGGACGGCGAGCTCGCGATCGTCGTCGTCTACGAGGACCGCAGCCTCGCCGCCGTGGCGAGCGCCCTGGCCGCTCAAGGTGGTGCGGCGCTCTGGTCGGGCGGCATCACCATCGAAGAGCTGGCCGCCGCCGTCGACGAAGACCCCGAGGAGAACTGATGAGCCTGCTCCGCACCGCCGCACGCGCCTCCGTCGCCACCCGCGTGGTCGGGAACACCCACCGCCGCCAACAGCAGCGGTGGGCCGCGCAGGACGGCGCCCAGGCCGCGGCGTCGGCCCCTGCCGTTCCCGGCGCTGCCCCCGCACCCGCCGCCACGCCCGCACCTGCCGCACCCGCGGCGCCGTCGGGCACCGACGCCATGCTCGAGCAGCTGCGCCAGCTCGGCGAGCTGCGCGCCGCGGGAATCCTCACCGACGCGGAGTTCGAGGCGCAGAAGCAGCGCGTCCTCGCCGGGGCGTAGGTTCCCGCAGCTCGGGCGTGCCGGTCGGCCGCACCGCGCCAGCGGGGACGCGGCCCGGCCGACCGGAGCCGTCAGCCACGCATCGTCGTGGGCTCTTCGCGCGCGGCGAGCGTGACGGTGAGCTCGATCGACTGCCCGTCCCGGACCACGGTGAGCCGCGAGACCTGGCCCACGGTGCGCGCCCGCACGTAGCCGGTGAGCGACTCGGCGCTCGCGACGGGCTTGCCGTCGATCGCCGTGATGACGTCGCCCTCCTGGACGCCCGCTTGCTCCGCGGGCGAACCTGAGACGACCTGTCCGACGACGGCACCCTGGCGCGCCACGCCGTCGAGGTCCGCCGTGCCGTCGGCGAGGTTCACGCCGAGGAACGCGTGGCTCACGGTTCCCGTCTCGATGAGCTGGTCCGCGACCTGCTTGGCGAGGTTGATCGGGATGGCGAAGCCGAGGCCGATCGAGCCGGAGCTCGAGCCGCCGGAGAGCGTGGCGATCGAGGAGTTGATGCCGACGACGCGCCCGGCCGAGTCGAACAGCGGACCGCCCGAGTTCCCGGGGTTCACCGCGGCGTCGATCTGGATCGCGTTCGTGATGACCGCCTCGGTAGCACCCTCCGTGACGGTGGGCCGGTCGAGTGCCGAGACGATGCCCGTCGTGACCGTGCCGGCGAGGCCGAGCGGGTTGCCGACCGCCATGACGCCCTGCCCCACGCGCAGCGAGTCGGAGTCACCGAGCGTCGCGGCGACGAGGTCCGACGGCGTGTCCGTGAGGCGCAGGACACCGAGGTCCGTCGTCTCGTCGAGCCCCACGACCTCGGCGGGGAACACCCGCCCGTCGGCGAGCACGACGTCGATGCCACCGCGCTCGCCGCCCTCGATCACGTGGTTGTTGGTCAGCACGAGGCCCGCGGCGTCGATGATGACGCCCGATCCCTGCGAGCCGCCGAACCGCCCGCTGACCGTGATCGCGACGACGGAGTCCGCAACCTGGTCCACGACGTCCTGCCACGTGGTCGAGCCCTCGATCTGCGGGGTCTGGCTCGCCTCGACCTGGGCGATCGTGCTCTGCGCGACTGGCGTGCCCTGGGTGGTGTCGCGGTCCGTGAGGATGCCCGCCGTGGCGACGCTCGCGACGAGCGCGGCGGCCGCGGCACTGCCGACGACGGCGGGCCAGACGCGGCGTTCGTGGGGGGTGCCGCCGGGAGCGACCGGGGTGGCCGACGACGGCGGCACGGGCGGCAGTGACACAGACAGGGGAGGCGACACGGGCAGGGTCGGCGGCTGCGGCGTCGGCGTGGTGGGGCTGGGCCAAGGGCCTGATTCGTTGTGCGACATGACGATCTCCTCGCGGGGCTGAGCTGACTCCCAGAGCACACACCCCGAACCTGCGCCTCTCCTCGACACAACCTGGGAATCCCCCCAGAGCCCTCGCTTCGGCAATCGCGGGACGGCGCGATCTGGCCGGCTACGAGGGGCCGGCTGCCAGTGCCCTTGCGGCGGCAGCGGTCATCGCCGTGTCGAGCTCGCGCCGGGCGGTCCGGTCGACCCGGACCTCGAGCACGCTCACGCCTGGCCCGGGGGAGGCGAGCGACTCGGCCACCTCGGCGGCGTCGCGCGCGAGCCGGTGGCGCACACCGTACCCGGCGCACAGTGCCGCGAGATCGGCGCCGTGCGGGGTCGCGAAGAACCGCTCGAACACGGCGGTGCGCGCGGGATCGCCGTGCTCGAGGGTCGCGAACACGGAACCGCCGTCGTCGTTCGCCACGACGATCTGCAGGTGCGGCCGTACCTCGAGGGACCCGGTGAGCAGGCCGCCGACGTCGTGCAGGAACGTCAGGTCGCCCACGAGGGCGCGCACGGTGCTCTCGGGCAGCGCGAGCGCCACCCCCGCCGCGGTCGCCGTCGTGCCGTCGATCCCCGAGAGACCCCGGTTCGCGATGACGAGCGGCGCGGCTCCCCACCCGGCGACGAGGTCGAGGTCGCGCACCGGGTTGGACGAGCCGAGCACGAGGACGTCGTCCGGGAGCGTCGCGCGCGCGACGAGCTCGGCGAGCGCGGGGCCGGTGAGCCGAGGGACGGCCCGGGTGAGGGGCTCGGCAACACCCGCGCTCGCCGGGCCGGCCGCCACCTCCCGCACCGCGTCGAGCGCCGCGCGTCCCGCGGCCCGCCACGCCGCGAGCCACCGCGGGTCGTCGGGCGGCTCGGCGAACCACGGCTCGGGGACGGCGGGCACGAGCACGTCGGCAGACCGCCCGGCGTACGGCCACGCCGCCGAGGGTCGCTGCACCCGCACGACCTCGACGTCCTCGCGCGCGAGCAGGCGGGCGACGGGTCGCGACAGCGTGGGGCGTCCGACGACGACGACGCGCCGCACCTCGCGCGCACCCGGCCACGCGTCGAGCAGCAGCCGATAGGCCGGTACCGCGTTGGCACGGGAACGCGCGCCCGACGCCGGCTCGGCGAGCAGCGGCCAGCCACGGGCCTCCGCGAGCTCGCTCGCCTGCAGCCCGGCGCCGTCACCGGCGACGACGACGGTGGGCGGGCCCGCCGCGAGACCAGGAGTCCGCTGCGGGGAGTGGGTGGCCGGTTCGACGCCGTCGTCGTCCTCCCGCGTCTGGAACCGCACACCACCGAAGAACCCGAGACCGTCCGGGGGCGGCTCGGCCGTTCGCTCCGCGGGCCACGGTTCGTCGCCAGGCACGAGCGGCTCGGCGAACGCGAGGTTGACGTGCACCGGCCCGGCGTCGCCGGAGCGGGCGCCGAGCGCGACGTGGACGGCGAGGCCGATCGCTTGCCGGAGCCCGTCGCCGAGGTCGCCCGTCTCGCCGTCGCCGTCGTGGTGCCCCGCGTGCAGGTCGAGCGTGAGCCGGACCGCGGGCTCGAGCAGCCCCGGCTGGGCGGTGGTCTGGTTGGCGCCCGTGCCGCGCAGCTCGCGGGGGCGGTCGGCGGTGAGCAGCAGCAGCGGGGCACCGCTGTGGTGCGCCTCGAGCACCGCGGGCAACAGGTTCGCGACGGCCGTGCCCGACGTCGTGACGACGGCGACCGCACGGGGGGCTCCCGTCGCAGCGACGGCCTTCGCGATGCCGAGCGCGAGGAACGCGGCGTCGCGCTCGTCGACCCGCACGTGGACGTCGATCTCGGGTGCGCCCGCAGGCCGGTCCTCCCGGGCGGCGTCGGCCAACGCGTAGGCGAGCGGGGCGCTGCGCGAGCCCGGAGCGAGCACGAACTCACGCACCCCCGCCGCGGCGAGCGCCTGCACGACCACGCGCGCGGCGTGGGTCGACGGCGCGGGCTTCACGGTCTCAGCGTAGGCGAGCGACGCGCTCGAGCCGTTCCGCCCAGCGCCGCGCCGTCGGGCCGGTCGCGCGCGCAGCGGCGAGCAGCTCGGGGTCGGGCTCGGGTCGGCGCACCGGGATCGACCCGTCCTCGGGCAGCAAGGAGTCCCCGACGACGTCGCCCGTGAGCAGCTGCGCCGTCGCGAGACCGCACGCGAAGGGCAGCTCGGGCAGCGCGGCCGCGAGCGCGAGCCCCGCCGCGAGTCCCACGGAGGTCTCGAGCGCGGAGGAGACGACCACGGGCAGCCCGGTGGACTCGGCGATGCGCAGGCACGCGCGCACCCCGCCGAGCGGCTGGACCTTGAGCACGAGGATGTCGGCGGCCCCTGCGCGCGCGACCGCGAGGGGGTCCTCGGCGCGGCGCACGGACTCGTCCGCGGCCACGGGCACGGACTGCCGGCGGCGCACGAGCGCGAGGTCCGCGACCGACGCGACGGGCTGCTCCACGTACTCGAGCCCGCCCGCGGCCCGGTCCAGCACAGGCAGCCTCGAGAGCGCCGCCTCGACGTCCCACCCGCCGTTCGCGTCGATCCGGATGCGTCCCGCGGGGCCGAGCGCGTCCCGGACGGCCTCGAGGCGCACGACCTCCGCCGCGAGCGGTTCGCCAGGCTCGGCGACCTTGACCTTGGCCGTGGTGCACCCCCCGGAGGCCCGCACGAGCGCGGCGGCGCGCTCGGGCGGGACCACGGGGATCGTCACGTTGACGGGCACCGCGTCGCGCACGGCGGCCGGGAAGCCGTCGTCGGCGGCCTCCCTCGCGGCGCGCCACCACGCGGCCGACTCGACGTCGTCGTAGTCCCAGAACGGCGAGAACTCCCCCCAGCCCGCGTCCCCGCGCACCAGCACGCCCTCGCGCACGTCGATGCCGCGGAACCGCGCGCGCAACGGGATCGAGTAGACGTCCACGTGCCGAGCCTAGGGGGCCGCGGAGGGCCCCCGATCCCTACGCTGGGCGCCCATGAGCATCTTCGAAGCCGCCCGTGCCGCCGACCTCGACGGTGTGCGCCGCGCCCTTGCCGACGGCGCGAGCGCCCAGGGCACCGACGCGCAGGGGTTCACGCCGCAGCACCTCGCGGCGATGGGCGCCAACCAGGGCGACACCGACGACGTCGCGCGGATACTGGCCCTGCTGCTCGAGGCGGGCGCCTCGCTCGAGCACCCCGGGACGGACGGTCGGACGGCGCTCTACCTCGCGGCGGCGCCCCCGCCCGAGGAGGCGCCCGACCGCCCGCTCTCCCTGCTGGGTCGGCGGCGGCTGCGCGCCAACGTCGATGTGGCCTTCGCGGCGCTCGAGGGCCGCGGGATCGTCACGGGGGCCGGCGTCGGGCAGAACCAGGACGAGGGTTGGGACACCGTCAACGAGGACGCCCAGCGCCGCGCCACGGCGGGCAGCACCCCGCGGGGCGCCGTCTTCTACACGCGCGCCGACCGGAGCCGGGCGAAGCGGTCGGGCACGCTCGCCATCGCCTTCGGGGCGTACGACGGCGACGCCGGCGAGATCGCCGCCGAGGTGGTCGCGGCGCTGCGGGACGCTGGGCTCGACGCGCGGTGGGACGGAGACGTCTCGCACCGGATCGAGGTCGCACAAAGCTGACCGGGCCGGTCAGTCCAGCGCGACCCCGAGATCGCTCGCGAGCTCCACCCCGAGCGGCACCGTGCGGGACAGGGGGGCGAACTCGCCGTCGGCCACCTCGAGGAAGAGGCTCTGCGTGGGGTTGAGCGCCTCGGCCTCGTCGGGCTCGACGTCGCTGAGGAAGAAGGCGTAGGTCTCGCCGACGGCGGGGTGCACGACGCCGCCCCACACGTGGAGCTCGTCGCCGTGCTGCCCGCCCACGAGGCGCACCCGGATGCGGTCGCCCTCCTCGAAGTGACCCTGGACCGCCTCCGTGACCTCGACGTCGTAGACCGTGTACACGAAGACGGACGGCTCGACCTCCTCACCCTCCGGCGCCCCGAGCGAGGGGTTCGTCACCGGGTCCGTGCCGGTGTACTCGGGGGGTTCGAGCTCGATGAGCTCGGTGTGCCCGTCGAGGACCGTCCCCGTGACGACGGCGTCGGCGGCGGCCATGAGCTCGTCGACGGAGTCGTACTCGACGAAGAGCCCGTGGTGCTCCACCGTCGTGAGCCTGCTCGCCGTCGGCCCCGCGTCCTGAGACGCACAGCCGCCGACGACGGCGACAGCGAGCGCGACGAGCACGACGGCTCCTGCTGCGCTGGGCGGTCTGTCCATGGCTCCCCCTAGTAGATCGACGCGACGGCGTTCTTGTCGTACGCCCGCGGCGAGGCGTAGACCCCGGTCCAGCTCATCGGCTTGTACTTCATGATCGACGCCGAGCTCGTGGCCGGGTTGTCCTTGAGCGACAGGGCGTGGCCCAGCTCGTGCATCGCCGTGAAGCGCGCCCACGCGGCGATCGAGGCGATCCGGTTGGGGCTGTCGATGATCCGGTTCGCGTCCACGGTGATGACGAACGTCCGGTTGGCCCGCGAGCCGCCGTACTCGTACTGGCCGATCGTCCCGGACGGCAGGGAACCGAGCCGCAGGGACTTGTTGGTCGCGCCCGACGTGGTCGAGATCACCGTGCCCGTCGTGGAGTACGTCGAGTTCCACGCGGAGACACCGGACTGCAGGTAGCCGCGCCACGTCGAGTTCATGGCGCCCGTGAACTTCACGGAGAACACGTTGGTGCCCGAGCCCGCGGCCAGGTAGTAGTCCGAGAGCGCCCCGCTCGCCGGGGCGCCGAGGCCGACGACGGCGAGCACGAGCGCGGCCGCACCAGCGCCGAGCCTGGTCCGCAGTGGCATTCGTGTCCCCCTTGCGTGCGCGGTGCGGGCGCCTTCGACGCTAACCGAGGGTTCCCGGACCCTCAACCGGAAGGGCCTAGAGTCGGTCCCGTGAGCGCGAGCACCGGCCCCGAACCCGCCCCCGGCGCCACGGTCGTCGCCCGCGACGTGGCCGTGCGGATCGACGAGCACCAGCTGCTCGCCCCTGTCACCTTCGAGCTCGGTCGGGGCCGGGCGCTCGCGGTCACCGGTCCCAACGGCTCGGGCAAGACGACGCTGCTGCGCGTGCTGGCCGGCGTCCAGCCGCCGAGCGGCGGCGCCGTCTCGGTGCTCGGAGCCACTCCGGACGAGCGGTCACCGTCGTTCCGCGGCGACGTCGCCGCCCTCCTCGGGCCACCACCGCTCGCACGGAACCTGACGCTGCTCGAGTACCTCGCGCTCGTCGGCACCTCGTGGGGACTCGAGCTGGGGCACGCCGTCGCCCGGGCACGAGACCTCCTCGCCGAGCTGCGCATCTCGGCGCTCGAGGACAGGTTCGCGCACGAGCTCTCCTCCGGGCAGGGCCAGCTCTACTCGCTCGCGCTCGTCCTGACGCGCCCCTGCGCGGTGCTGCTCCTCGACGAGCCGGAGCAACGGCTCGATCCCGAACGGCTCGAGCTCGTGACGCGCGCGCTCGAGCGCCGCAAGGACGACGGCGTGACCCTCGTCGTCGCGAGCCACTCCCCCGCGCTCGTGGGGCGGATCGCCGACGAGCGGCTCGAGCTCGCCGAGGACGGTGCCGGTGCCGGTGCCGGTGCGCGACCGTGATCGCGTGCGGGAGCTGCGCCGAGCGTGGCGCATGCGTGCGTCGCGTCGCGACCCCGCGGACACGACCTACGTGGTGTACCTCGCGGCCGTCATGGGGTTGCTCGTCGTCGCTCCCGGGGTCGCCGTCGTCGTCGAGGCGCTGACCACCCCGCCGGCGCTCGCCGCGCTCGGCTCACCCTCGACACCCGGGGCCGCGACCCTCGCGATCGGGCTCGCCTGGGCGGCGGCCGTCTGGGTCGGTGCCGGGTACGGCCCGGTCACGATCGACCCCGCGCTCGTGGCGCTGTGGGCGGGCACGGACCTGCCCCGACACACCGGGCTGCGGCGTACGTTCGTGCTGCGCGTGGCGTGGGTGGGAGCGGCGTGGGTGGGGGTGGGCGCCCTCCTCGGCGGGGTGCTGCTCGCCGACGACGGCGCCCCGCGGGACGTCGCGCTCGTCGTGCTCGTGTGCGCCGTGGCGGGGGTGATCGGCGCCGTCGCGTGGCTCGCAGGGCAGGCGTTCGCGCGCCACGCCTGGTGGCTCGGTGCCGCGGTCGTGGCCCTCGCCGTCCTCGCCGCCGCGTGGCCGCCCGCGCGGTGGCTCGCCGTCGTCGGCGTCGTCGCCGGCCTGGCCGTGCCCCGCCTGCTCGACGCACTGCGAGGTCCTGAGCTGCTCGCCGACGCGTTGCGGTGGCGGTCCGCGACGACGACCGCGCGGTCCGGCGACGTGCTGGCGGCGCTCGGCTCGCTGCGCGCGCTGCCCCGTCGCGGTCGGCGGTGGCGGGCCCTCGTCGCGGGACCGGCTCTCGTCCGGTTCGCGGTGGCGGACCTCGTCGGCACGTGGCGCACCACGGGCCGGTTCGTGACGGGCGCGCTCGCGCTCACGGGCGCCACGGCGCTCCTCGCCGTGCCCGTGGGACATCCCCTCGGTCCGTTGCTCGCCGCCGGCGGGGGCGTGCTCGCGTTCCTCGCCCTCGGCGTGTTCTGCGACGGGCTGCGGCACGCGGCGGCGCTCGCGGCGAGGCCAGGGCTGTTCGGGTTCGGACCGTGGCGGCTGTTCGCGCTGCACGCGGTGGCGCCCCTCCTCGTCACGGCCCTCGCCGGTGGCGCCGGTGGCGCGCTCCTCGCGGCCACGGGACGCACGCCCCACGTGCTCGTGCTCGTCCTCGTGCTCGCGACGGTCTTCGTCGTACGGGTGTGGGGCACCGCCAAGGGCCAGCTCCCCGTGAGCCTGCTCACCCCGATCCCGACGCCGCTGGGCGACCTGTCCGCCCTCAACGTCACGGCGTGGCTCGCCGATGCACCGCTCGTGGCGGCGTTCGCCGGCGGTGGAGTCGTCTGGCTGCTCACGGACGGCCGGGCCGCGGACGCCGTCGTCGGCGTCGTCGTTCTCGTCGCGATGCTGCTCGTGAGCCTGCGACGTCGGGTCGAACGCCTGTGAGGCGCCCTACGCTGGGCGGATGACCACGCTTCCCACCCAGGTGTCCGAGACCTTCGATCCGCAGCGCTGGCGCGCCGTCGAGGGCTTCGAGGAGCTCACCGACCTGACCTACCACCGCGGCGTGGACCGCGGGACGGGCTCCGACGGCGGGGAGGTCGAACATGACCTGCCCGTCGTGCGCATCGCCTTCGACCGTCCGGAGGTGCGCAACGCGTTCCGCCCGCACACCGTCGACGAGCTCTACCGCGCGCTCGACCACGCACGCATGTCCCCCGACGTCGCCGTCGTGCTGCTCACGGGCAACGGACCGAGCCCCAAGGACGCCGGCTGGGCGTTCTGCTCGGGCGGCGACCAGCGCATCCGCGGGCGCGACGGCTACCGCTACGCGGACGGCGAGAGCGCCGAGGCCGTGGACCCCGCGCGAGCCGGGCGCCTGCACATCCTCGAGGTGCAGCGGCTCGTCCGCACGATGCCGAAGGTCGTCATCGCCGTGGTGGACGGCTGGGCCGCGGGCGGCGGGCACTCGCTGCACGTCGTCGCGGACCTGTCGATCGCGTGCCGCGAGCACGGCCGCTTCAAGCAGACGGACGCGGACGTCGGCAGCTTCGACGGCGGCTACGGCAGCGCCCTGCTCGCCCGGCAGGTGGGACAGAAGCGCGCGCGGGAGATCTTCTTCCTCGCGCGCGAGTACTCCGCCGACGACGCCGAGCGCTGGGGAGCCGTCAACGAGGTGGCCGCCCACGACGACCTCGAGGGGCTGGCGCTCGAGTACGCCGCGACCATCGCGGGCAAGTCCCCGCAAGCGATCCGCATGCTCAAGTTCGCGTTCAACCTCGCCGACGACGGGCTCGCGGGCCAGCAGGTCTTCGCTGGCGAGGCCACGCGACTGGCCTACATGACCGACGAGGCCGTCGAGGGCCGCGACGCGTTCCTCGCGAAGCGGGCCCCCGACTGGTCCGGGTTCCCGTACTACTTCTGAGCGTCAGGCTCGCTAGGAGAGCTCGTACGAGCCTTCGTTGGTGGGCATCATCTCGACCCAGGTGTTGCCGGGGGCGAGCAGGACGGGCTTGCCGTCCGCGTCGACGAGCTTGATCGGGTCGCTGATCTTGTCCTTGGTCCACGTCGCCTCGATCGTCTTGCCGCCCTGGGCGACGAGGGCCTTGCCCTCTTCGCCCTCGAGCCGCAGGTTCGGGACCGACGCCCGGCCCTGTGCCCGGAACCCCGAGCTGTAGGGCTCCACGGTGAGGACGACGACGTTGACGGCGGCGAGCTGGTCACCCGCCTCGCTCATGGCGGGCGCAGAGCCCTCCGAACGCAGCCACGTGGCCGAGTCGGCGTCCCACTGCCACGCGGGACGCCCCTGACCCATCCGCAGCGAGATCGACGTCGTGTCGGCCCCCGCGGTCGCGGCCGTGGCGGAGGCGGCATCGAGCGCGGCGGCGAACTGTGCCGGCGGCGGGCTCGTGCGGCTCTTGCTGCCCTGCTCCCACAGGTCCTCGGCGGAGGAGTACACGTTGTGCGGGGCCGCCCGCGCCGAGGAACGGTAGAAGCCCGCCTTCCCCGCGTCGTTGGTCAGCAGCTGGGTCCCGGCGTCGCGCACGAGCCGCAGGATGCCGCCCTGGCCACCCGAGGCGGCGAGGATGCCGTCCATCGGGGCGATGATCGCCGCGTCCATGGGTCGCACCGAACGGATGGGGCCGATCTTCTCCGGCGAGCTCGTGTGGAACACCGCGATGAAACGCGGCACGGAGAACTCGACGACCGTCTCCCACACGATGTCCGCGTCCTCGAGCCCGGCCTGCGGGCGGGCGGCCGAGGTGTTCTCCACCTTCACGGCGAGCGCGGGTCGTTCGGCGACCTCCTCGGCGGGGATGCCGGTGAGCGGCCACACGAGCGGCGGCAGCTCAGGCTCGGGCGGCGTCGTGCGGCTCTCCTCCACGGCCGGAGTCACGGTCACGGGCGGCGGTGCGTCGGGCTCGACGGGGGCCGAGCACGCGGTGAGTGCCAGCAGCGCCGCGGCGGACACCACGAGCGCGCGACGGCGGCGGAACGGCGACAAACGGGTCACGAAGAACTCCCTCGACATACGTGCAGTCACGCCGGGCTCGCCGACGGTCCGCGCATAGCCTACGTCTCCTCCTACCCTGGGGACGTGACCCGCCCCTTGCGAATCCTGCCCGCCGCGCCCGGAGACGAACGGACGATCCTCGCGGCGCTCGAGGCGGCCCTCGACGGTTCCGGCCCGCCGATCGCCCCGGTCCGCCCAGCCGTGGGGGGCACCCCTCCGCTGACCGCGGCGCACGCCGACGTGCCCGACGACGTCGTCCTCGCCGTGACGACCTCGGGGTCGACGGCGTCCGCCCGCACCGTGCTGCTCACGCGGGGGGCCCTCGAGGCGTCGGCGGGCGCGACGGCGCACCGGCTCGGCGGCCCGGCGCAGTGGTTGCTAGCCCTGCCGATCAACCACATCGCGGGTCTGCAGGTGCTCACGCGTTCCGCTCTGGCCGGGACGGACCCCGTGGTCCTCGACCTCGAGGAGAGCTTCACCGGTGAGGTCTTCGCCACCGCCGCAGCCCGCCTGACCGGCCCACGCCGGTACACCTCGCTCGTGCCGACACAGCTGCGCCGGGTCCTCGCCTCGCCCGCGGGCCGGGCCGCACTGGCGGACTTCGACGCCGTGCTCGTGGGCGGCGCCGCGACGGACCCCGTCCAGCTCCGGGCGGCTCGGGCGGCGGGTGCGAACCTCGTGCGCACCTACGGCATGTCGGAGACCGCCGGGGGCTGCGTCTACGACGGGCGCCCGCTCGGCGGGGTTACGGTCGAGCTCGACGACGACGGCCGCATCTTCCTCGCCGGGCCGGTGCTCGCCGCCGGATACCTCGCGCACCCCGAGCTCACGGCACGCACCTTCGTCTCGCGGGCGGGGGTGCGCACGCTGCGCACGGACGACCTGGGGACCTTCGACGACGACGGCGCGCTCCGGGTGCTCGGCCGCGTCGACGACGTCATCAACACGGGCGGCGTCAAGGTCGCCCCCGCAGCCGTCGAGTCCGCGCTGACCGAGCTGGCCGCGTTCGCCCAGGCGTGCGTCGTCGGCGTCCCCGATCCGGAGTGGGGGGCGGCCGTCGTCGCCGTCGTCGTCCTCGCTCCCGACGCGACCAACCCCCCGCTCGACGCGGTCCGCGAGCACGTAGCGCATAACCTGGGGGCACCCGCGGCACCGCGGCGGATCGTCGTCGTCCGTGAGCTCCCCGAGCGGGGGCCAGGCAAGCTCGACCGGCGCGCCGCACGGCGGATCGCGGCCGCGGCAGTCTCGGACCCCGCGACCGGCACCCTACGGAGGTAAGCGATGGCCACGGCAACCGAATGGCTCGCGGGCGCGCGGCCCCGCACGCTGCCCGCAGCGGTGGCACCCGTCATCGTCGGTACGGGTGCAGCGGCCTTCGCCGGCAGCGCCCACCTCGGCCGCGCGGCGCTCGCCGCAGGTGTCGCCCTCGCGCTCCAGGTGGGCGTGAACTTCGCCAACGACTACTCCGACGGTGTGCGCGGTACGGACCTCGACCGGCTCGGGCCGCTGCGCCTGACGGCCTCCGGCGCGGCCCGCCCGCGCGAGGTGCTCACCGCGGCGCTCGTGTCGTTCGCCGTCGGGGCCGGCTTCGGCGTGGCCCTCGTCGCGCTCACGGGCCTGTGGTGGCTGCTCGCGGTGGGTGCCGTGGCGATCGGCGCGGCGTGGTTCTACACCGGTGGGCGCACGCCGTACGGCTACCTCGGGCTCGGCGAGGTGGGGGTGTTCGTCTTCTTCGGCCTCGTCGCGACGGTGGGCACCACGTACACCCAGGCGCTCGTGGTGCCGTGGCCCGCGTGGGTCGCGGCGAGCGGTGTCGGACTCCTCGCGTGCGCGCTGCTCATGGCCAACAACCTGCGCGACGTGCCGACGGACTCCCTCGTGGGCAAGCGCACCCTCGCGGTGCGGCTCGGCGAGCGGCGGGCGCGGCGACTGTTCGCCCTCGAGCTCGTAGGCGCGCTCGTCGCGGGTGCGGTGTGCGCGATCGCGGCGCCGTGGTCGCTCCTCGTGCTGCTGCTCGCGCTGCCCGTGACGCTGCTCGGGCTCACGGTGCTCGCCGGGGCTCACGGGCGGCTCCTCGTTCCCGTGCTCGCGGGGACGGGCCTCGTCTCGCTCGGTTACGGCGTGCTGCTCGGCACCGGGCTCGCGCTCTAGCCCGCGGCCTCGTCCTCGGCCGCCTCGTCCTCGACGGCCTCGTCGACCCCGGCGGCCTGGCGCTCGTGCGCGCGGCTCGCGAGGTACGCGGTGGTCGCGTCGCGCTGGCGGCGCAGCAGCAGGTAGGACAGCGCCGCGGCGATGACGACGCCGAAGCCCATGAGCACCGCCCAGTGCCGCACCCCGACGAGCCACAACCCGCCGACGGCGGCGGCGAGGAGCAACAGGCGCAGGAGCGAGTAGGTCAGGAGCGGCACGCGACTAGGGTACGGCCCGGCGTGCGCCTAGGCTGGGCCCATGAGGTATCTGCCGTTCCTGCTCGTGATCGCGCTCGTGGTGTACACGGTCGTCGACGTCGTGAACTCCGACGACGACGACCGGCTCGGCGTGCACCCGGCGCTGTGGATCCTCGGCATCGTGCTCCTGCCGCCGCTCGGTTCGATCGCGTGGCTCGCGGTGAAGTACTCGCGCCGCAACAACGGCCGCGCCGCCCCGCCGCGCTCCACCGGGCCGCAGCGACCGCCGTTCCGCCCTGGCCCCGTGGCCCCGGACGACGACCCCGAGTTCTTGTGGCGCCTCGAGCAGGAGAAGCGCAGGCGCCAGCGCGAAGAGGGCCACGCGGACGACGAGAACGGCTCGCCGCGCCCCTGAGCTGTGCCGCGCGCTAGATGTTCGCGTAGGAGTGCAGGCCCGGGAACAGCATGTTGACGAGCGTAAAGTTCGCGAGCACGCACAGGTAGGCGATGATCGCGAGCCATGCCGAACGCTGCCCGGCCCAGCCCCGCGTCGCGCGCGCGTGCAGGTAGCCGGCGTAGACGACCCAGATGACGAAGGTCCAGACCTCCTTGGGGTCCCAGCCCCAGTAGCGGCCCCACGAGTGCTCGGCCCAGATCGCGCCGGCGATGAGCGTGAACGTCCACAGCACGAAGCCGATCGCGTTGAGCCGGAAGGACAGGCTCTCGAGCGCGGCGGGCGCGGGCGTCGAGTCGAGCCAGCCCCAGCGCGAGCCGGCGAGCCGGGCGGAGCCTGCCTCGCGTGACGAGCGCAGCAGCTGGAGGATCGCCGCGACGAAGCCCACGGTGAGCACGCCCGTGGCCGTCACGGCGACGCCCACGTGGATCACGAGCCAGTAGCTCTGCAGCGCCGGTTGCACGCCGTCGGCCGGGACGAAGAAGTTCACCTGCGCGACGGCGAGGAACAGCACGACGATGCCGATGACGGCGGTCCCGAGGAACGGGATCACCTTGTGGCGCTGCACCACGAGCAGGACGACGACGGCCACGAGCGAGCCCACGAGCATGAACTCGTACAGGTTCGCCCACGGGGCGCGACCGGCCGCGACGCCCCGGGTCACGACCGCACCCGCGTGCAACGCGAGCCCCGCCCAGACGGTGGACCGGGCGATGCCCTCCGCCTTCGGGCGGCCTGCGACCGGCACGGGGTGCACGGCACCGACCGACGGGGCGGACCCGGCTCCGGCGGCCACGGCGCCACTGGCGCCGACCACGGCGTGCTGCCGCTCCGCGGCGCCGGCATCGGCCTTGCGCGCGAGCAGCAGCGTGAAGCACACGAGGGCGATCGCGTAGGCGGTCGCTGCCCCCCACACGAGGATCGTGCTCACCTCGGCGACGTTCATCGGTTCTCCTCCTCGGCGACCGTGCCCGTGCGTTCCCGCACGGTGGTCAGCACCCGTTCCACCTCGGCCGGCAGACCGAGGTCGTTGCCCCGGGCCAGTCCGGCCACCTGGACCACGGTAGTCCCACCAGACCCCGGCCCGGCACGCAGCCACACCCGCCGGCGCGGGGCGAACAGCGAGACGGCGAGTCCAGCGAGCGCGGTGAGCGCGAACACGAGGATGAGCGTGAGCGTCGGGTCGTGGCGCAGGTCGAGCGCGACGAAGCGTGGCAGCGCGTCGAAGCTCAGGGTGCCGAGACCCTCGGGCAGGTCCACGGTCTCACCGGGACGCACGACGACGGTCACCGGGCGGCTCGTGCCCTCGACCTCCTCCGTGAGCTGCGTCATGCCCGCCTCGTCGAGCCGGTACACGTTCTGCGGCAGGCCCATGTCGAGCCCGAGGTCCCCCGTCCACACCGACAGCACGAGCACGGGCTCGTTGGGCAGCGGGTGCACCGAGCGCCAGAACCCCACGGGCTCCTCGACGGCGGTCGGCAGCAGGTAGCCGACGAGGCCGAGCTGGGGGCCGGAGGTGACGTCCGGCACCTTGATGACGCCCTGCGAGGCGTACACGGTGCCTTGCGGCAGGAAGGGGACGGAGCCCGCGAAGGCGAGCTCGCCGTCGGCGTCGTGCACGCGCACCGTGGGCGCGTAGCCGTTGCCCATGAGGTAGACCTTCGCGCCGCCGACGCTGAGGGGGTGGTTGACCTTGATGGTGCCGGTGCGCGCGTCGCGGCCGGGCTCGTCGACCGTCACCTCGGCCGTGAAGTCGCGCGCGGCGAGCGTGAGCGGGTCGAAGCTCGACGTGAACCGGTCGAGGGTGAGCCGGAACGGGACGAGGCTCGCGGGGTCGAACGCGCGGCCCGCCTCGAAGGAGTCGTAGGCGAGCTGGGAGTTGGCGAAGCCGCGCCCCTCGACGACGACGGCCTGGCCGCGGTACTGCGTGAAGTTGCCGACCACGAGGCACACGAGCACGCCCACGAGCGCGGTGTGGAAGACGAGGTTGCCGGTCTCGCGCAGGTAGCCACGCTCGGCCGAGACGGACGCCGCGCCGTCGGACTCCTCGATCCGCACCACGCGGTACGTGGGCCACCAGCGCCGGGGCCCGCGCAGCACGGCGGTCGCGGCGTCGAGGACCTCCTCGGCGGGCGCACCGGTCGTGACCGTCTCGTGGCCCACGAACCGGTCGAGGCGGCGAGGTGTGCGGGGCGGCGGCGTGCGCAGCGCCCGCCAGTGCTGCGCCGTGCGCGGCAGGATGCAGCCCACGAGCGACGTGAACAGCAAGAGATAGATCGCGGAGAACCAGGGCGAGGCGTACACGTCGAAGAGCCCGAACCGGTCGAGCCACGGCCCGGCCGTGGGGTTGTCGAGCAGGTACTCCCCCACGGCGATCGGGTCCTGCGGGCGCTGCGGGAAGATCGAGCCCGGCACGGCCGCGACCGCGAGCGCGAGCAGCAGCAGGAGCGCGACGCGCATCGACGTGAGCTGGCGCCACGCCCAGCGCACCCAGCCCACGACTCCGATCTCGGCCGCCATCAGACCACCGGCACGAACGGCTCGTCGGCGGTGAACAGGCCCTGCAGCCACTGTGCCCAGGAGTCCCACAGCCCCGTGACGAGGGCGAGGCCGAGCAGGACGAGGAGGCCGCCGCCGAGCCGCATGATGGCGCGACGGTGGCGGCGCAGGAAGCCGAGCGCGCGCTCGGAGCGGCCGATGCCGAACGCCGCGAGCACGAACGGCAGGCCGAGCCCGAGGCAGAAGGCGACGGCGAGCACGGCGCCACGCCCGGCCGAGCCGGACTCGAGACCGAGGGCGAGGATCGCGGCGAGCGTCGGGCCGATGCACGGCGTCCAGCCGATCGCGAACACGATCCCGAGCAGGGGTGCGCCCCACAGCCCCGCGCGCGGGGACACGTGCACGCGCTTGTCGGCCTGCAGGAAGGGCACGAAGCCCATGAAGACGAGACCCATGAGGACGACGACGACGCCGAGCACGCGCGAGACCGTCCCCGCGTTCTCGCGCAGGGCACCCCCGACCGACCCGGCGAGCACCCCGTACGTCACGAACACGGCCGTGAACCCCGCGACGAAGAGTGCGACACCCCCCGCGAGCCGCGCCGAGGACTGCTCGCGCGTCCCCGCGGCACCCGACGCGCCCATCGAGCCGAGGTACCCGAGGTAGCCGGGCACGAGCGGGAGCACGCACGGCGAGAGGAAGGAGACGAGCCCCGCGAGGAGAGCGACGGGCAGGGCGACGAGCATCGCCCCGGAGAACGCCGTCTCGGCGAAGCTCTGCCCGAGGTCCGCCCAGCTCACGGCGCCTCGGCGAGCAGCTCGTCGACGAGGGTCCGCAGCACGGCGGCGTCGAGCAGCCCGATGACCCGCACGGCGACGCGGCCGGCGCGGTCGAGCACGATCGTCGTCGGCGTCGCGCTGACCGGGACGACGCCCTCGAGGGCCGCGAGCGCCGCGCCGTCGGCGTCGTCGATCGAGGGGTAGGTCACGTCGAACCTGCGGTCGAAGGCTGCCGCCGTCCCGGCGTCGTCCGTGCCGTTGATCCCGAACAGGTGCAGGTCGGGGTAGTCCGCGTCGAGGGCAACGAGGTCCGCAGCCTCCGCGCGGCACGGCGGGCAGCTGGCGTACCAGGTGTTGAGGAGGACGAGCTCGCCGCGGTGCTCGGTCACGTCCACGGGTTCGCCGTCGAAGTCCGTGCCCGCGAGCTCGAGCGGCTCGCCGCGGTCGGCCACGTCCCACGCCCGCACCGTGCCGTCGGGAGAGGTGTAGCCGATGCCGGGACCCGAGCTCGTCTCGGCGGGGTCCGGGGCAGGCGCCGTGGTGCAGGCCGTCAGCGCGAGGGTCACGGCAAGGGCGACGACGGCGACCCGCCCGGCACTGCGCGCCCTCATGCCCCGGGCACCTGCGGCACGCCCGGGAGCAGGTCCTTCGCGGGCTCGGCGTAGCTCACGCCCACGAGCTCCTCGCCCTCGAAGCGCAGCGAGGTGACGGAGGCGAGCGAGCACTCGCGCTTGCGCGGGTCGTGCAGGAAGCCACGGTGCTCCGCAGCGAGGCGTGTGACCCAGATGGGCAGCTGGTGGGAGACGAGCACGGCCTCGCGCCCCTCGGCCTTGTCCCGCGCGTCGCCGACGGCGGCCATCATGCGGCCGACCTGCTCGCGGTACGGCTCGCCCCACGAGGGCCGCCACGGGTTCCACAGCCGGGGCCAGTGCCGCGGGTGGCGCAGCGAGCCGTCGCCGACGCCGAACGTCATGCCCTGGAAGTAGTTCTCGGCCTCGATCAGCCGGGGGTCCGAGCCGAGCTCGAGCCCGAGCGCCTCGGCCACCGGGGTCGCGGTCTGCTGGGCGCGCTCGAGAGGGGAGGCCACGACCACGGCGACGTCCCGGGGGGCGCCGTCGTCGGCGGGCGACGCGAAGTGCTCGGCGAGCCGCGCGGCCATGGCCTCGCCGCGCTCGGACAGGCGGTAGCCGGGCAGCCGCCCGTACAGGATGCCGGTGGGGTTGTGGACCTCGCCGTGGCGCACGAGGTGCACCGTGGTGGAAGACATGGCGCCCAGTGTCCCTCATGGTCCTGGGAGGGACGAAACCCGTGGGGTCAGGGGGCCTCGAAGTGCGCCGTGACGGCGGTCATCGCCTCGCCGAGCGCGGCGAACTGCTCGTCGGTGAGGGCGTCGACGAGCACGCGTCGGACGGCCGTCACATGGCCGGGTGCGGCGTCCACGAGGGCCTGGTAGCCGTGGGTGGTCATGTGGCAGTTGACGCCGCGACCGTCTCCCTCGCACGCGAGGCGCTCGACGAGCCCGCGGGACTCCATGCGGCGCACGGTGTGGGTCAGCCGTGAGCGGGAGTGGACGAGGCCGTCGGCGAGCTGGGACATGCGCAGGGTGTGGTTCTCGGACTCCGAGAGCCGCACGAGGACCTCGTACTCGCTCAGCGACATGCCGGCCTCGGCCTCGAGCTGCGCGGAGAGCGCGGCGGTCACGATGGCGGATCCGGTGAGGAACGCGCGCCAGTGGACCTGCTGCTGGGCGTCGAGCCAGTGCACCTCGGTGCTCGCGGGGGCCTCTTGCGTCGTACTCATGGTCGGAACCTACCAATCTGAACGAGTTGGGCGGCAGGTCTTGCGCACCCGTCCTCAATATAGTACAACTATCAACTACCAGATAGTTGACGGATCAATCTTTGGAGCACCCCCCATGAGCGCCACCACCACCACCGCCGCGCTGACCACCGGCACCTGGACCATCGACGCCTCGCACTCCGAGGCCGCGTTCACCGTCCGCCACGCGGGCATCGCCAAGGTCCGCGGCACGGTCGCGATCACCGAGGGCGCCGTCGTCGTCGCCGAGGACGGCACCGCGACCGTCACGGCCACGCTCGACCCCGCCACCGTGAGCACGGGCGACGCCGGCCGCGACGGCCACCTCAAGACCGGTGACTTCTTCGAGGTCGAGACGTACCCCACCTGGACCTTCAGCTCCTCGCCCGTCGCGGTCGCTGGCGACGAGGCCGACGTGGCCGGTGAGCTCACGATCCACGGCGTGACCCAGCCCGTCGTGCTCGCGACCGAGTTCAACGGCACCGCGGTGGACGCCTACGGCAACCTGCGCGCCGGGTTCTCCGCGACCACGACGTTCTCGCGCAAGGACTTCGGCCTGACCTGGAACGCCGCGCTCGAGGCCGGCGGCGTGCTCGTCAGCGACAAGGTCACGATCGCCATCGAGATCTCGGCGATCAAGCAGGGCTGACCCACCCCTCCTCAGCGCCTGTCACCCGGGCGCCCCAGGCCGACCAGGCCCGGGGTGCCCGGTCTCTCCGTGCCCACGTGGAGGTGGGGAGGCGCTGAGGGCACGGCGGAGGCGTTCCGGATCGATGCGCCAGAAGCCGCGGCGCACGCCGTCGACCGTGACGACGGGCACGAGGTCGCCGTGCTCCGACTCGAGCTCGGGGTCCGTGTCGACGTCGATCTCGACCCACGACGCGCCGACCTTCTCGGTCTCGGCGATCACGAGCGCACGGGCGGCTTCGCACAGGTGACAGCCCTGCCGGGTGTAGAGGACGACGCGGGCGGCACTGAGATCCATGCGCACCAGGGTATGGCGCGTCGATACAGTGGGACGCGTGGCCCCCCAGACCGCTTCGTCGGCGAGCCGCGCTCCCTCGGGCAGCGTGGCCGCGTTCTTCGACGTCGACAACACGATCATCCGCGGGGCGAGCGCCTTCCACCTGGGGCGCGGGCTGTACCGGCGCAAGTTCTTCAGCCTGTGGGACCTCCTCACCTTCGGGGTCCACCAGGCCCGCTACCTCGCGTTCGGCGAGAACGCCAAGCAGATCGACGAGGTGCGCTCGCGCGCGCTGAGCATCGTGGCCGGTCACTCCGTCGCGGAGATCGCCGCGATCGGCGAGGAGGTCTACGACGAGGTCCTCGCGCTGCGCATCTTCCCGGGCACGCAACGGGTGCTCGACAAGCACCTCGCGGCCGGGCACGAGGTGTGGCTCGTCACGGCGTCCCCCCTCGAGATCGGCGAGCTCATCGCGCGGCGCCTCGGTGCGACGGGCGCGCTCGGCACCGTGGCCGAGCACCGCGACGGCTTCTACACCGGCCGGCTCGTGGGCGACCTGCTGCACGGCAAGGCCAAGGCCACGGCGGTGCGCAAGCTCGCGGCCGAGCGGGACCTCGACCTCGCCGCGTGCTACGCCTACGGCGACTCGTCCAACGACATCCCGATCCTGTCCGAGGTGGGCAACCCGTGCCCCATCAACCCCGACCGACGCCTGCGCAAGCACGCGCAGACGGTCGGCTGGCCGGTGCGCGAGTTCCGGGGCACGCGCCGCACGGTACGACGTGGGGCCGACGCCGCGAGCCTGGCCGGTGCGGCGTGGATCGTGGGTCTCGCGCTGCGCTCGCTCAAGCGCGCGCTCACGGGCCGGCGCTAGCCACCCGGTCGTGGATACACCGAAGGCCCGGCGCGAGCCGGGCCCTCGAGGGTCTACTTCTTGTTGCGGCGCTGGTGGCGCGTCTTGCGAAGCAGCTTGCGGTGCTTCTTCTTCGACATACGCTTGCGGCGCTTCTTGATGACGGAGCCCATAGGTCCTCGCAATAGTTCGTCGTGATGGATGAGACGGCTTGCACCGCTCAACCGAGGGCCTGGCCGCGAAAGTCCGTGCCTATCCTACCTGCTCGCCGCCCGGCTGCTCGACGACGTACGTCTTGAGGTACGCCTCGAGCGCCTCGGCGGGCACCCGGAAGGACCGTCCGACCCGGATCGCGGGCAGCTCGCCCGAGTGCAGCACCCGGTAGACGGTCATGTTCGAGACGCGCAGCTGCTCCGCCACCTCGGGCACCGTGAGGAAACGCTGCTTGACCGGCTCCGTCGACATGCTGCTCCGTCCTGGTACCTGGGTCCCCCGCGCTCGGGGGTGACTCCGCTGGCCGAAGCCTAGGGCCTGGTGTGACCAAAGTGGAAGGGGATGCAGGTGTGACTTGTGATGCCTAGTGGGACGAGTCGCGTCAGTCGAGCTCGGTGTCGAGCCCCAGGTGGGGGAACGTGGCCCGCCGCGTGGCTCGGATCGCACGATCCACCTCGCTCGCCGGGTCGTAGCCCGCAGCCCAGCCGCGCACCTCGACCACCTCGCCGTCCGTGAGCGACGTCGGTTCCTCCCCCGGCCCCACCGCGTACGCGTGCCCGTACTGCGCGGCGTGGTCGAGCCACGCGGCCGGCAGCGGGGTGTCCGGCGCGAGGTCCACGTGGGCGGCCTCCGCGACGAGGTGCGCCCAGGCGCGCGGCACGACGTCGACGACGGCGTAACCCCCGCCCCCGAGCGCGAGCCACCGGCCCCCGGCCGTCTCGTGGGCGAGCCCGTGCACGAGCCCGGCCGCCCACCGCAGCCCGTCGACACTCACGTGGAGGTTGGTGAGCGGGTCCAGGGCGTGCGCGTCGCAGCCGTGCTGGCTCACGACGACGTCGGGCTCGAACGCGCGCACGACGGCGGGCACCACTGCCTCGACGGCACGGGTCCAGCCCGCCGTCGTCGTCCCCGCCGGGAGCGCGACGTTCACGGCCGTGCCCTCCGCCCCCGGGCCCCCCACGTCCTGCGGGTAGCCCGTGCCGGGGAAGAGGGTGCGGGCCGACTCGTGGACCGACACCGTGAGCACGCGCGGGTCGTCCCAGAAGATGTGCTCGACGCCGTCGCCGTGGTGGGCATCGACGTCGACGTACGCGACCCGCCGCGCACCCGCGTCGAGCAGGGCGCGGATCGCGACGGCGATGTCGTTGTAGACGCAGAACCCCGAGGCCGCAGCCGGCATCGCGTGGTGCAGACCGCCCGTGAAGTTGACGCCGTGGTCCAGCTCGCCGCGCCACACCGCGAGCGCGACCGTGCGGCTGCCACCGACGATCCGGGCGCTCGCCCCGTGCATGCCCTCGAAGGCGGGCACGTCGCCCGAGCCGAGACCGAACGCCCCGCGCGGCTGCGCACCGGGTAGGGACGCCTCGCGCACGGCGCGCACGTACTCCGGGGTGTGAGTCGTCAGGAGGACGTCGTCGGCCACCGCCTGCGGCTCGACCAGCTCGACCCCCGGGGCGTCGAGCAGGCCGAGCTCGCGCGCGAGGCGCATCGTGAGATCGAGGCGCACGGGCGACATCGGGTGCGTGGGCCCGAAGTCGTAGCCGAGCACGTCCGCGCCCCACACGACTCCCGTCCGCACCGCCATGGCTCCCACGCTAGCCACGACGCCGCGCCCGAGGTGTGCACGTCCACCGAGGCGACGAGGTGGAAGAGTGGTCCCGGCAGCCGAGGAGGGTGGATGGCGCGAGCGTTCGAGACGGTCCTGTGGGGGCCGCGCGACTTCGTGGACCGCCTGGCCCGCAGCTCACCGGCCCGGCTCGCGGTCACGGCGTTCGCGGGGATCATCGCCGTCTTCGTCGGCCTGCTCTCGATGCCGATCGCGACGGCGAGCGGGCAGCGCGCGCCGTTCGTCGACGCCGTCTTCACCGCGACCTCCGCCGTCTCCGTCACGGGCCTGACGACGGTGCCGACCGGGGAGTACTGGTCCACGTGGGGGCACGTCGTGATCCTCGCGGGCATCCAGATCGGCGGGTTCGGCGTCATGACGCTCGCGTCCTTGCTCGGCCTCGCCGTCTCGCGGCACATCGGGCTCACGAGCAAGCTGCTCGCCGCCTCGGAGACGAAGACGACGCGGCTCGGTGAGGTCGGCACCCTCATCCGCACCGTCGTGGTCGCGTCCGTGTCGATCGAGCTCGTGCTCGCGCTCGTGCTGTTCCCCCGGCTCGCGGTGACGGAGTCCGACGTCGGCTCGGCCGCGTGGCACTCCGTCTTCTACGCCGTCTCCTCGTTCAACAACGCGGGCTTCGTGCCGACGCCGGACGGGCTCGTGCCGTACTACGCGGACTGGTGGGTGCTGCTCCCGATCATCGTGGGCGTCTTCCTCGGCTCGCTCGGCTTCCCGGTGATCATGACGCTCGCCGCGACCTGGCGCTCGGGGCGACGCTGGCGTCGGTGGAACCTGCACACGCGGCTGACCCTCGTCACGAGCGTGATGCTCGTCGCGGTGGGAACCGTCGTCGTCGGCGTCTTCGAGTGGAACAACCCCGCGACGCTGGGTGCGCAGGACGGCGCCGCGCGCGTGCTGTCCTCGCTCTTCGCCGGCGTCATGCCGCGCTCGGGCGGGTTCGCGACCCTCGATGTGGGCGAGATGCGCGAGGCGACGTGGCTCATGACGGACGCGCTCATGTTCGTGGGCGGCGGCAGCGCCTCGACGGCGGGCGGCATCAAGGTCACGACGCTCGCGGTGCTCGTCATCGCGATCGTCGCCGAGGCACGAGGCGACCGGGACATGGACGTGTACGGGCGGCGCATCCCGCGCTCGACGCTGCGGCTCGCCGTCGCCGTGAGCTTCGTGGGTGCCACGATCGTGCTCACCTCGTGCCTCATCCTGCTCGAGCTCACCGACTGGACGCTCGACGTCGTGCTCTTCGAGACGCTCTCCGCGTTCGGCACGTCCGGGCTCAGCACGGGGGTCACGGCGGACCTGCCCGACGCCGGCAAGTACGTCATCGCCGCATTGATGTTCGTGGGTCGCACGGGCACGATGACGGTGGCGGCTGCCCTCGCGCTCCGTGAACGACGGCGCGTGATCCGCTATCCCGAGGAGAGGCCGATCATTGGTTGACAAGACCATCGCGACAGACACGTCGGGCGAGATCCTTCGCGCCCCCGAGGGTTCGGGCGTGCTCGTCGTGGGGATGGGGCGCTTCGGTGCCGCGATCGCCTCGACGCTCGACCGGCTGGGGCACGACGTGCTCGTGGTCGAACGCGACCCGGCGCTCGTTCGGCACTGGTCGGGGCGCTTCCCGATCGTCGAGGCCGACGCCACCAACCCGGAGGCCCTCGAACAGCTCGGGGCGCGGGACTTCCCGGTGGCCGTCGTCGGCGTCGGTACCGCGCTCGAGGCGTCCGTCCTGATCACGGGCAACCTCGTGGACCTCGGCACGGCGCAGATCTGGGCCAAGGCGATCTCGGCCGAGCACGCGCGCATCCTGCAGCGCATCGGCGCGCACCACGTGGTCTCGCCCGAGGCCGACGCCGGGGCACGGGTGGCCCACCTCGTGTCCGGGAAGCTGCTGGACTACATCGAGGTCGAGGACGGGTTCACGGTCGTCAAGATGCGGCCCCCGCGCGAGACGCACGGGTTCACGCTCGCCCAGTCGAAGGTGCGCACGCGGTACGGGGTGACCGTCGTCGGCGTGAAGTCGCCCGGCGAGGAGTTCGAGTACGCGACGCCGGAGACGCGCATCTCGGCGAACGACCTGCTCGTCGTGTTCGGCCACGCCGACCTGCTGGAGCGCTTCGCCTCCCGCCCCTGATCAAGGGGTGCGGCGGCGGAGGGTGAGCGAACCCGCGGTGATGGCCAGGAGGATGAACCCGGCCACGAGGAGGATCTCGGGGGCGACGTCCGCGGGCTGCGCACCCGTGGCCACGCCGCGCAGGGCGTCGACCACGTAGGTGAGCGGGAACACCCGGGAGAGCGCTTCGAGCACCTCGGGCATCTGCTCGCGCGGCATCACGAGGCCGCACAGGATGAGCTGCGGGAAGAGCATCGCCGGCATGAGCTGGACCGCCTGGAACTCGGTGCGGGCGAGCGCCGAGGCGGCGAGGCCGAGCGCGCTGCCGAGCAGGGCCGCGAGCACGGCGCACAGCACGAGCACCCAGAGCTCGCCCGCGACGTCCATGCCGCACACGAGCACCGTGAACGCGACGAGCACGAGGGCCTGCACGACGGCGAGCAGCCCGAACGCGAGCGCGTACCCCGTGACGAAGTCGCCCTTGCCGAGCGGCAGGCTCATGAGCCGTTCGAGCGTGCCCGAGGTCCGCTCGCGCAGCGTCGCGACCGAGGTCACGAGGAACATGACGACGACGGGGAAGATGCCCACATAGACGGGCCCGAACTGGTCGAGCACGGGCGTGCCGTCGAACAGCCACGCGATGAGGCCGAGCACCACGCACGGCAGCACGATGATGAGCGCGATCGTCCGGTGGTCGTGCCGAAGCTGGGTGAGCACGCGCGACGCGGTCGCGAACGTGAGCCGGGGGGTCATGGCCGCTCCTCGGTTCGGGCCTCGACGAGGGCGAGGAAGGCCGCACCCGCCCCCGTGGTGCCGGTCCGCTCGAGCAGCTCCGGCAAGGTCGCATCCGCCAAGAGCTCGCCGTCGCGCAGCAGGAGCAGGCGGTCGCACCGGGCGGCCTCGTCCATGACGTGGCTCGACACGAGCAGGCTCACCCCCTCGTCGCGCAACCGGGCGAACAGGTCCCACAGGTCGCGGCGCAGCACGGGGTCGAGGCCCACGGTGGGCTCGTCGAGCACGAGGAGCTCGGGGCTGCCGAGCAGCGCGGCGGCGAGGGAGACCCGAGAACGTTCACCGCCGGAGAGCGTCCCGACGGTGCGGTCCGCGTGGGCAACCATGTCGACGGCGGCGATCGCCCGGGCGATGTCGGCGGACGTCGCACCGAGCAGCGCGGCGAAGTAGCGCAGGTTCTCGACCACGCTCAGGTCCTCGTACACGCTCGCGGACTGCGTCGTGTAGCCGACCACACGGCGCAGCTGCGCGTGACCCGCCGGGCGACCGAGCACCGTCACCTCGCCACCCGTGACCTGCTGCACCCCCACGATCGAGCGCATGAGCGTCGTCTTGCCCGAGCCGCTCGGGCCGAGCAGCCCCACGATCTGGTGGCTCGGGATCGTCACGTCGAGGCCGTCGAGCGCAACGGTGGTGCCGCGCACGACGCGCAGCCCCCGCACCTCGACGGCCACCTCGTTATTCCTCATGTGAGGAATAGTGTCACTCCGGGGTCGGTCCCGCAAGGGTTTCGTACGGTTCGGTCAGGTAGCGCACGAGCGTGGGCTTCACGATCCGCACCACCGTGTCGTGGTCCGCCGAGGCGAGCGGCTCGAGCCCCAGCAGCACCTTGGCGACGAGCACCCCCGCGACCTGGGAGGCCATGAGGTTGACCCGCAGCTCCGCGTGGTCGACGTCGAGCTTCTTCGCCGCACCGCCGAAGACCTTCTGCACCAGGAAGTCCCGGAAGAACCGCAGCTTCGGGTCCGCCGAGATCAGTCCCGCGAACACCGGTCGGAGCGCCTTGCTCCCCTGAGGCGAGTCCCACACCGCGAGCGCCGTGCGCAGCAGACCCTCCGCGAGCGCCTCCGGTCCCTGCGGTGCGAGCTCGGCGACGCGCGCCATGGGGTTGACCCCCAGCGGCACGAACGCGGCGGCGAACAGCTCGGACTTGGTCCCGAAGTAGTGCCGCACGAGAGCGGGATCGACGCCGGCGGCCCGGGCGATCGCGCGCCCGCTCGCTCGGTCGTAGCCGTGCTCGGCGAACTGCGCCTTGGCGGCGTCGAGGATCAGTGCGCGCGTGTCCTCACCCGCGGGCCGGCGCCCGCGCCGACGCGGCTCGGTGCCTTCTGTCCGCACCCCGCACCGCCTCCCCGCCCGGTCCCGCGCCGTGACTCCCGCAGCCTACCGAGCCCTCCACCACCACCCGCGAAGTAGTACCGAGGGCGCGGGGTAGGGCCGAGTACGCACCCCCTCGGCCCTACCCCGCGGCCGCTAGACCTACCTCGCGGAAGGGGGTTAGCGGCGGCGGACCAGGAGGACGCGCTGGAGGACGACGAAGACCAGCAGCAGGGCGCCGATGACGATCTTGGTCCACCACGAGGAGAGCGTCCCCTGGAAGGTGATGATCGTCTGGATGGTGCCGAGCACGAGCACGCCCACGAGCGATCCGAGCACGAAGCCCGAGCCACCCGTGAGCAGCGTCCCGCCGATGACGACGGCAGCGATCGCGTCGAGCTCCATCCCCACGCCGGTCAGGGAGTACCCCGAGCGCGCGAAGATCGAGAACAGGATGCCGCCGATGCCGGCGCACGTGCCGGACAGCGCGTACACGAGCACCTTGGTGCGCGCGACGGGCAGGCCCATCAGCACGGCGGACTGCTCCGAGCCGCCGATCGCGTAGACCGTGCGCCCGAACCGCGTGTAGTGCAGCAGGTAGAAGCCCGCCGCGACGATGGTGAGCGCGATGATGCCCGCCGGCGTGATGAGCCAGCCACCCGGGAACTCGAAACGCGTCGAGCTCAGCGCGACGATCACGGGGTCGGTGATCGGGATCGAGTCGAGCGAGATCACGAAGCACAGCCCGCGGGCGAGGAACATCGCGGCCAGCGTCGCGATGAAGGGTTGGACCTCGAAGACGTGCACCATGAGCCCGACGGCGAGGCCGAGCGCGGTCCCGATGAGGATCGCGACCGGGATGACCCACACGGCCGGGTGCCCGCTCGACATGAGGGACGCCGTCGTGATGCCCGACAGTGCGAGCACGGCCCCGACCGAGAGGTCGATCCCGCCCGTGATGATGACGAAGGTCATGCCCACGGCGAGCACGATGAGGTGCGCGTTGTTGATGAGCAGGTTCGAGATGACGCGCCCGGACAGGAAGTTGTCGTAGCGCGCACCACCGATCGCGAACATCAGCACGAGCACCACGAGGGCGCCCACGACGGGCAGGTAGGAACGGTCGAAGTGCAGCAGGCTGCGGCGCGGCCGCGCCGTCGTCGTCGTGGTCGAAAGCTCGTCGACAGCCATCAGGCACTCACCTCCACGGGGTTGACGGCAGCCGGGGCTCGCCGCCTCGATCGCGTGATCTCACGCATCTTGGGCGACTGCAGCAGGCAGACGGCGATGACCACCACGGCCTTGAAGAGCGGCGTGACCGCGGGCGGCACACCGAGGATCGTCACGGTCAGCGTGAGCGTCACGATCACGAGCGTGCCGATGAGCGTCCCGGAGAGCGAGAACTTGCCGCCCATGAGCGACGTGCCACCGATGACGACGGCGAGGATCGCGTCGAGCTCGAGGTAGAGGCCGGCGTTGTTGGCATCGGCCGCCATGACGTTCGAGGAGACGATGAGCCCCGCGATGCCCGCGAAGAGGCCGCACGCGGCGTAGACCGTCCACGTGATCGTGCGCGCCTGGACACCCGCGAGCCGGCTCGCCTCGGGGTTGATGCCGATCGACTCGATGAGCATGCCGAGCGCCGTGCGCCGGGTGAGCAGGGCGACCCCCACGAACACGACGCCCGCGATGAACACCGGTACGGGGAGGCCGAACAACCAGCCCGAGCCGATCGTCTTGAACGCCGGGGAGTTGATCGTGGTGATCTGCCCGCCCGTGATGAGCATCGCGACACCGCGGCCCGCCGTCATGAGCACGAGCGTCGCGATGATCGGTTGGATGCCGAGCACCGTGACGAGGAACCCGTTCCACACCCCGAGGACCGCCGCGAGCACGAGTGCGATCACGACCGCGACCGCGACGGTCCCGACGGAGCCGGGGTTCGGCGAGGAGGCGATGAACGAGCACGCGACGGCGCCCGAGATCGCGAGCACGGCGCCGACGGACAGGTCGATGCCCCGCGTCGCGATGACGAGCGTCATGCCGAGCGCCACGAGCAGGAGCGAGGACGAGTTGCGCAGGATGTCGATGAGCGGCCCGAACAGGTGCCCGTCCTGCACGCGGATCGACAAGAAGGACGTGGTGCGGAACGTGTTGGCGACGACGAGCAGCACGAGGGCCGCGGAGGGCCAGAACAGGCGATGGCCGACGACGGCGCCCACCCGGGACGAGGCGCTCATGACGCCCTCCCCGCGCTCGCGATGAGCTCGACGACCTCGTCGACGCCCACGGACTCGTCGTTGGTGACCTCGGCGACCTTGCGCCGGTCGCGCATGACGGCGATGCGGTGGCTGAGCCGCAGCACCTCCTCGAGCTCGGCGGAGATGAAGACGACGGACAGCCCGTCGCCCGCGAGCCGCGCCACGAGGCGCTGGATCTCCGCCTTCGCACCGACGTCGATGCCGCGAGTCGGCTCGTCGAGGATGAGGAGGCTCGGTGCCGTGGACAGCCAGCGCGCGAGCAGCACCTTCTGCTGGTTGCCGCCCGAGAGGTTCTTGACGAGCGTCTCGGGGTTGGCGGGCCGGATGTCGAGCGCCTTGACGTACTCGGCGACGATCTCGTCCGTGCGTCGCCGCGGGATCCGCCGCAACCAGCCGCGGTCCGCCTGGAGGGCGAGCACGATGTTCTCGCGCACCGTCAGGTCACCGATGAGGCCCTCGGCCTTGCGGTGCTCGGACGAGAACGCGATCTTGCGCTTGAGCGCGGCACGCGGGCCGCGCAGCCGGACGGGTTCGCCGGCGAGCTCCGTGACTCCCGAGTCGTGCCGGTCCGCAGCGTAGAGCAGCCGGGCGAGCTCCGTGCGGCCCGAGCCCAGCAGCCCCGCGAGCCCCACGACCTCGCCCGGGAACACGTCGAGGTCGAACGGCTCGATGCTGCCGCGTCGCCCGACGCCGAGCGCCCGCAGCGTCGGCACACCGCCCGCATGGTCGGGACGCGCCCGCTCGGACTGCTCCTCGAGCTCGTCGAGCACCTCGAGCGACTTGCCGATCATGAGCGAGACGAGCTCGCGCCGCGGCAGGTCCGCCGTGGTGTGCACGCCGACCACGCGGCCGTTGCGCAGCACCGTCATGCGGTCGGCGAGCTCGTAGACCTGGTCGAGGAAGTGCGAGACGAACACGATCGCGACCCCCTCCTCGCGCAGCGCCCGCACGACGGCGAAGAGCTGGGCGACCTCGTCGGAGTCGAGCGAGCTCGTCGGCTCGTCGAGGATGAGGATGCGCGCGTCGACCACCATCGCCCGGCAGATCGCGACGAGCTGCTGCACGGCGATGGAGTGCGCACCGAGCTGCGAGGCGGGGTCGATGTCGAGGCTCAGCTTGGCGAGCTGTACCGCCGCGGCGCGCCGCATCGCGTGCCAGTCGATCGCGCCGGCGCGACGCGGCTCGTGTCCCAGCATGATGTTCTCCGCGACGGAGATGTTCTCGCAGAGGTTGACCTCTTGGTACACCGTCGCGATGCCGGCGTCCTGCGCGCTCGCGGGACCGGTGAACTGGTGCTCGACACCATCGACCTCGATCCTGCCGGTGTCGATCTGGTACACGCCCGTGAGGGCCTTGATCAGGGTGGACTTGCCGGCACCGTTCTCGCCCATGAGGGCGTGGATCTCGCCGGCACGTAGGTCAAAGCTGACGTCGTCCAGCGCCTTGACCCCGGGAAACTCGATCCCGATGCCGGACATGCTGACGACGGTGGGCCCGCTGGCCATGGTGGTCCTCTCCTCCAGGTGCGGTGCGCGGCGGCCGGGTGGCACGCACCGTCACGGTGCGTGCCACCCGGCGCCACAGGTGGCGTCAGTACTTGCGGTCAGGCAGCGCCGCGATGGCCGCTTCCTGGTCGAACGCCTGGTCCTCGATGACGATGCGCTTCTCGATCGTGTCGCCGGCGACGACCTTCTTGATGATGTCGACGAGCGCGGGGCCGAACAAGGGGTTGCACTCGACGATGAAGTTGATCTTGCCGTCGGCGAGGGCCTGCATGCCATCGCGCACGGCGTCGACCGTGACGATCTTGATGTCCTCGCCGGGCGTGAGACCCGCAGCCTCGATCGCCTCGATGGCACCAAGACCCATGTCGTCGTTGTGCGCGAACACCATGTCGATGTCCTGGTGGGCCGCCAGGAAGCCCTCCATGACCTGCTTGCCCTCGGTGCGCGTGAAGTTGCCCGTCTGGGACGCGATGATCGAGATGTTCGACTCACCGGCGATCGCCTCGGCGAAGCCCGCCATGCGGTCGTTGGCCGGGGCCGAGCCCGTGGTGCCCTGGAGCTCGACGATGTTGAGCTGCTCGCCGCCACCGAACTGCTCGGCGACCCACTGGCCCGCGAGCTCACCCTCGAGCACGAAGTCCGAGCCGATGAAGGTGACGAACAGGCTGTCGTCCGCGGAGTCGACCGAACGGTCCGTCAGGACGACGGGGATGCCGGCGGCCTTGGCCTCCTCGAGCACGGCGTCCCAGCCGGACTCGACGACGGGCGAGAACGCGATGACGTCGACTCCCTGCGCGATGTAGGAGCGGATCGCCTGGATCTGGTTCTCCTGCTTCTGCTGCGCGTCGGAGAACTTCAGGTCGAAGCCGGCCTCCTTGGTGAGCGAGGTCTGGATCGACTCGGTGTTGGCGGCACGCCAGCCGCTCTCGGCGCCGACCTGCGAGAAGCCGACCGTGATGAGGTCGCCGTCGCCACCGGCGGTGTTGGTCGCGTCACCGTCACCGGTGGACGTGCTGCATGCTGCGATGGACAGGACCGAGGCCGCCGCGACTGCGACGAGCCCGGTACGCCCGAACTTCTTGCGGAACATGTGTCTCCTCCTTGAGTGTTCCTGGGCCCGCCGCCGGGTTGACGCACGGTGCTCCAGTCGGGAGCTGCCACTCCCCACTTCCCCTACCTTGTTAGCGTTAACAACTCCCGGGCGTCACAGGCCCTGCGCGAGCCGGTAGTACGCCTGGTTCCAGCGGACCTCGCGAGCGAAGTCCCTGATCGTGGTCCCCTCGTCGATGACGAGGAGCTCGGTACGGGCGATCTCCGCGAAGTCCGTGAAGACCTCGACGTCGAGCGCCGTGCTCATCACCGTGTGGTGCGCTGCACCCGCGGTGAGCCATGCCTCCGCCGAGGTGGCGAAGTCGGGACGCGGTTCCCACACCGCCCGCGCCACGGGCAGCCTCGGCAGCTCGTGGCCCGGGTCGACGACGTCGACCGCGTTGACGGTGAGGCGGAATCGGTCGCGCATGTCGGACATCGCGACGACGACGGCGGTCCCCGGGTCCGTGTCGAACACGAGCCGGACCGGGTCCTCCTTGCCCCCGATACCCAGGGGGTGGACCTCGAGCCTGGGCCGCCCCGTGGTGAGGGACGGGCAGATCTCGAGCATGTGGGCGCCGAGGATCCGCTCCGCCCCGGGCGTCAGGTCGTACGTGTAGTCCTCCATGAGGGAGGCGCCGCCGGGCAGCCCCTCGCCCATGACCTTCGCGGCGCGCACGAGCACCGCCGTCTTCCAGTCGCCCTCGGCGCCGAACCCGTAGCCCTTGGCCATGAGCCGCT
>CAZECM010000020.1:0-47585 GCA_964510785.1 uncultured Cellulomonadaceae bacterium
CCTGCACGCCGTAGCGGCACCACGTCGAGCCCACGCACGACTTCACGGCGCGCAACGACTTGCCGTACGCCTGCCCGGACTCGAAGCCCGCATCGACGAGCCGGCGCCAGATCTCGGGGAGCTGCTCGATGCGCGCGCCGAACATGTCGATGCGCTGGGCGCCCGTGATCTTCGTGTAGAGGCCGAAGTCGCGCGCGACCTCACCGATCGCGACGAGCCCCTCGGGGGTCACCTCTCCACCGGGGATGCGCGGCACCACGGAGTACGAGCCGTCCTTCTGCAGGTTGGCCATGACGTGGTCGTTCGTGTCCTGCAGCGTCGCGCGCTCGCCGTCGAGCACGTGGGCGGGCGCGAGGGTAGACAGGATCGAGGCGATCACGGGCTTGCAGATGTCGCAACCGCGCGTCGCGGCGGCGGGACCGGGCTGGCCGTGCGCGGCGAGCACCTCGGAGAAGGAGCGCAGCCGCGAGACCCGGATGACGTCGTAGAGCTGGGCGCGCGAGAGCGCGAAGTGCTCGCACAGGGCAGTGCTGACGGCGATCCCGGCCTTCTCGAGCTCGGTCGTGAGGATCTTCTTGACGAGCGGGAGGCACGAGCCGCAGCTCGTCCCGGCCTTGGTGCACGTCTTGACGCTCGCGAGGTCGGTGCAGCCGTGCTCCGTGACGGCCTCGCGGATGGTGCCCGCGGCGACGTTGTTGCACGAGCAGACGGCGGCATCGTCGGGCAGACCGAGCTCGGGGGCGCTGCCCGCGTTCGGTGGGAGCAGGAAGGCGCTCGGGTCGCCCGGCAGGTCGCGACCGAGCATGGGTCGCAGCGAGGCGTACTGGGACGCGTCGCCCACGAACACACCGCCGAGCAGCGTGCGCGCGTCGTCGGACAGCACGAGCTTCTTGTAGATCCCCGCGACGGGGTCCGCCCAGACGAGCTCGAGCGCGCCCTCGGTGCGGGCGAACGCGTCGCCGAAGCTCGCGACGTCCACGCCCGCGAGCTTGAGCTTGGTGGCCGTGTCCGCGCCGGGGAAGACGGCGTCCCCGCCGAGCAGCCGGTCTGCCGTGACCTCCGCCATCGCGTAGCCGGGTGCGACGAGCCCGAGGCAGCTGCCCTCGATGCACGCGACCTCGCCCACGGCGCTCACGTGCGGGTCCGCCGTGCGGCAGGCTTCGTCGACGACGACGCCGCCCCTGGCCCCGAGCTCGAGCCCGGCGGCCGAGGCGAGCTCGTCGCGGGGGCGCACGCCGATCGCGACGACGACGACGTCCACGTCGAGCCGCCCGCCGTCGGCGAAGTCGAGGCGCCCCACGGTGCCGCGGCGGTTCGGGCGCATGCGCTTCGTCTCGGTCTGGGAGCGCACCGCGACGCCGAAGTCGTTGATGAGCCGGCGCAGCGCCTCGCCACCGCCCAGGTCCACCTGCACGGACATGAGGTGCGTGCCGAACTCGATCACGGTGCAGAACGCGCCGAGCGCCTTGAGCGCGCCCGCGGCCTCGAGGCCGAGCAGCCCGCCACCGATCACGGCGCCACGCACGGGCCGGCCGAGCTCCTTGGCCTTGCCGTCCACCCAGCCGCGCAGCTCCGCGACGTCGTCGAGCGTGCGGTAGACGAACACGCCCGGCAGGTCCACGCCCTCGATGGGTGGCACGGCCGCGCGCGAGCCCGTCGCGAGCACGAGGTGGTCGTAGTGCTCGGTGCGACCGGACGCCGTGGTGACGGTCTGGGCCTCGCGGTCGATGTCCGTGACGGCGTCGCCGCGCACGAGGCGCGCGAGCGGGTGGTGCCACAGCTCCGGGTCGCCGAGCGCGAGGTCCTCGGGGTCGCGCCCGGAGAAGTAGCTCGTCAGCGCGACGCGGTCGTAGGGGGCGCGGGGCTCCTCGGCGAGCACGGTGACGCGCCACTGCCCGGCGGTGTCGCGGTCGCGGAGCGCCTCGACGAGCCGCTGGGCCACCATGCCGCCCCCGACGACCACGAGATGGCGCGGGGCGTCGCCGTCGGGCACCTCTGCCGACGTGGCGAGCTGCTCGGTGTCGTGCTGCGGCGTGCTGTCCATGGTTGCCCTCCCTACCTGCCCCCGGGGGTGTCACGGTAGGGACGGCGTGTTCCGCCCCCGTGGCCTCGAGGTTTCCGTCACGCTACGAACCTCGTGTTTCAGGGCGCTCCCGGAGTCGTTTCGACCGGGGAACTCTTAGCGCACAGCGAAGGGCTCGGCGTTGTGAGGTTCCGCGTCGTGCGGCTCCGGGTCGCCGCCGCCGTCCGCCTCGCCGCTACCGTCCGGTCCGGCGTCCCGGCGCGCTCCGCCCCGCGCGCCCTCCGGGTCGGCCTTCGCGAGCCAGTCGAGCAGCCCGCACACGACCTCCTTGCAGCCCCCGCACCCCGTCGTGGCGCGCGTGGCCTTGGCGACCTCCCCCACGGTCGTGCTGCCGGCGTGCCAGCAGTCCACGATGTCGCCCTTCGTGACGCCGTTGCACTGGCACACCGTGGTGCGCGCCGGCATGAGGGTCGGGCTGCTCGCCGGGGCGGGCGCTCCCGCGACGGGCCGCAGCAAGAGCTGGGCGGGGTCGGACGGGACAGGAGTGGCGCGCGTGTAGGAGGCCACGAGATCGCTCGCGACCTGACCGGCACCGAGGCACGTGGCGCCGACGACGCGCCCCTCGGCCACCACCACCTCGACGTACCGCCCCGCGTCCGGGTCGGTGAGCCGCACGGTGCGCGAGCCCGGGATCGCCTCGCGTCTGGAGCCGCAGACGCCCATCGTCACGACGTCGAGCCCCACGGCCTTGACGCGGATGACGTCGGTGCCGCCCGCTGGCAGGGGGGGCGTCGTGCTCGGCTCGTCGTCGGCGAGCTGCACGGCGAGGCGGCGCGCCTGGTCCCAGCCCTGCGCGATGAGCCCGCTCGATCCGCCCGGCGGCTGCGCGCAGTCACCGATCGCGAAGATCGCGGGGTCGAGCGTCGTGGCGAGGTCCGGTCCGACGACGACGCCGTGGTCCACCTCGAGCCCGGCCTCCCGCGCGAGGCAGGTCTCCGGGACGGTGCCGGCGCTCAGCACGAGCAGGCCCACGTCCGCGAGCTCGCCCGCGGTGGTGTGGACGGCGGCGAGGCGGGCGCCGTCGGTCTCGACGCCGGTGGCCACGTGCGTCTCGAAGGTGCCGCGGGTCTCGATGGCGGTGAGCTGGGCGCCCGTGAGCACCCTGATCCCGAGCCGGTCGAGGCTGCCCGCGAGCACGTCGCCCGCCGCGGGGTCGAGCTGCCGGTCCATCGCCGTCGGCCCGCGGTGCAGCACCGTGACCTCGAGGCCCCGCGCACGCAATCCGCACGCGACCTCGAGGCCGAGCACTCCCGCGCCGACCACCACGGCGTGGCGGGTGTTGACCGTGGTGGCGACGATCTCGCGCGCGTCGTCGAGCGTGCGCAGCCCGTGCACCCCGGCGGGCAGCGGCACGAGCCCCGGGACGTCAGGGATGCGCGCGGCGGCACCCGTGGCGAGCACGAGGACGTCGAAGGGGTGGGTCTCGCCCGCGCTGTCGAGCACCTCGCGTCGCCCGCGGTCCACGGCGGTCGCCGCACGACCCGGCAGCACGCGCGCCCGCGAGCGCCCGGTGCGCGGCAACGTGAGCGCGGCGACCTCGACCTTGCCCGCGACCACCTCGGAGAGCAGCACGCGGTTGTACGGCTCGTACTCCTCGGCCCCGAGCACCGTGACGGCGAACCGGTGCTCGCCGTCGCGCGCGAGGAGCTCGTCGACGAATCGCGAGCCGACCATGCCGTGGCCGACGACGATCACCCGGGTCACGACGCCACCTCGCCGACCCCGGCGGTCGCGACAGTGGCCGTCGCTGCAGCGGCGGTCGCTGCACCGCCGCGCGCGGCGCCGCTAGTCACGGCCCCGGCCGAGGTCGCAGTCGCGGGGACCGCGCCGTCGGGCACCGCCGTGACGTCGACGGCGCAGACCTTGAACTCCGGCATCCCTGAGATGGGGTCCGTCGCGTCGTTCGTCAGGAGGTTCACGCTGCCCGGCCCGCCCCAGTGGAACGGCATGAACACGGTGTCGGGCCGCACGGCCGTGGTCACACGCGCGCGGGCCGTCGCCACGCCGCGCCGCGAGCGCAGCCGCACGTGCTGGCCGTCCTCGACGCCGAGGCGCTCGGCGAGCAGGGGGTGCACCTCGACGTAGGGCTCGGGGGCGGCCCGCTGCAGCTCGGGCACGCGGCGGGTCTGCGCCCCGGACTGGTACTGGGCGAGCAGGCGACCCGTGACGAGGTAGGTGGGCGCGCCGGCCCCGGGCTCCTCGGCAGGGCCGAGGTGATCGACGGGCACCAGGGTCGCGCGCCCGTCCGGCGTCGGGAAGCCGTCGAGGAAGAGCCGGGGCGTGCCGGGGTGCTCGGGCCCGTCAGCCGGCGCCGCGGGGCAGGGCCAGAACAGGTCGTCCTCGCGGTCGAGCCGCGCGTGCGAGAGCCCGGAGTAGTCGGCGCGGCCCCCGGCGCTCGCCCGGGCGAGCTCGTCGAAGACGACGGCGGGGTCCGTGGGAAAGGTGACGTCCGAGCCGAGCCGGGCCGCGAGCTCGGCGAAGAGCCGCAGCTCGCTGCGCGCCTCGCCCGGGGGGTCGAGAGCCTTGCGGCGGCGGATGATGCGGCCCTCGAGGGACGTCATCGTGCCCTCCTCCTCCGCCCACTGGGTCACGGGGAGCACGACGTCGGCGGTGAACGCCGTCTCGGACGGCACGAAGTCGCACACGACGAGCAGGTCGAGCGCCGCGAGCCGCCGCGCCACCGCGCCCGCGTCCGGGGCGCTGACAAGCACGTTCGAGCCGTGCACGAACAGGGCCTTGGGACCGCCGGGGGTGCCGAGGCTCGCGAGGAGCTCGACGGCGGGACGCCCGGGACCGGGCAGCGACTCCGGCTCGACGCCCCACACCGCGGCCACGTGCGCGCGAGCCTGCGGGTCCGAGATCGAGCGGTAGCCGGGGAGCTGGTCGGCCTTCTGGCCGTGCTCGCGCCCGCCCTGCCCGTTGCCCTGGCCCGTGACGGCGCCGTAGCCCGAGCCGACCCGCCCGGGCAGGCCGAGCGCGAGCGCGAGGTTGATCGCGGCCGTGACGGTGGCCGTGCCCTGGCGCGACTGCTCGACCCCGCGACCGGTGAGGATGTAGGCGCCCGCGCCGCCGCGCGCGGGCGATGCCGCCGCGAGGAGCCGCGCCACACGACGCAGCTCGGTGGGTGGCACGCCCGAGACCTGCTCGACGCGTTCGGGCCACCACGCGGCGACCGAGCGGGAGACGTCCTCGAGCCCCGAGGTGCGTGTCGCGAGGTACTCGGCGTCGTGCAAGCCCTCGGTGAGGACCACGTGCAGCAGGCCGAGCAGCACAGCGAGGTCCGTGCCCGGGACGGGCTGCAGGTGGATGCCCTGACCGTCGGTGGTGAGGTCCGCGGTGAGGCTGCGGCGGGGGTCGACGACGACGAGCCCCCCGGCCGCGCGCGCCCCCGCGAGGTGCTGGAGCGACGGCGGCATCGTCTCGGCGAGGTTGGAGCCGAGCAGCAGCACGGCCTGCGCGCCGCCCACGTCCGCGAGCGGGAACGGCAGCCCGCGGTCCACACCGAGCGAACGGTTCGCGCCCGCCGCCGCGCTCGCCATGCAGAAGCGGCCGTTGTAGTCGATGTGCGGGGTGCGCAGCACCGTGCGCGCGAACTTGCCGAGCGCGTACGCCTTCTCGTTGGTGAGGCCGCCGCCACCGAACACCGCAACCGACTCCGGGCCGTGCGCGGCGTGCAGGGCCTCGAGCTTGGTGACGATGACGTCGAGCGCCTCGTCCCAGCTCGCGGGCACGAGCTCACCGCGGTCAGCCCTGCTCGCTCCGTCGAGCAACCCTTGGCGTACGAGCGGCACGGTGATCCGGTCCCTGACCGTGAGCACCCGGGCGCTCGTCCAGCCCTTCTGGCACAGCCCGCCGCGATTGGTCGGGAAGTCCCGGCCGGAGACCGTCACGGGTGGTTCGCCGTCGTCGGCCCGAGACGCCCCACCCCCAACGGGAGTGAGGCGCATCGCGCACTGCAGGGCGCAGTACGGGCAGTGGGTGTCGACCACTAGGCGCCCGCCGCCGCGATCGCCGTCCCGCGCCGCTGGTAGACCGCCCACGTGACGCAGCCCATGACGAGGTAGGCCGTCACGAGCACCCAGAGCGCGGGCTCGATGGAGCCGGTGGCCGTGGTCGACGCCGCGAAACCGCGAGGCACGGCGAAGCCGCCGAGCGCGCCGATCGCCCCGGAGATGCCCAGGCAACCCGCGGCGGCCTTGCGGGCGCGGGCGAGGGCGTCGTCGGCGGCGGCTCCGAACGCGAAGACCACCGGGATCATCCGGTACGTCGCGCCGTTGCCTGCTCCCGAACCGCAGAACAGCACGAGGAACGAGGTGAAGAACAGGGCGAAGGAGTCCGCCCGCAGTGCCGCGATCACACCCACCGCACCGAGCGCCATGACGGCGAAGCACGCGATCGCGACGCGAGCACCGCCGAGCCGGTCGGCGATCATTCCGCCGGCCGGGCGGGCGAGCGAGCCCACGAGCGCGCCGAGGAACGCGAGCGAGAGCGACACCTCGGGGAACGCGCCGGCGAGCAGGAGCGGGAACACGCCCGAGTAGCCGATGAACGAGCCGAACGTGCCGATGTAGAGGAAGGAGATGACCCAGGTGTGCCGGTTGCGGGCGGCTGCGGCGAACTCGCGGGGATCCGCGCGGGCCACCGTGAGGTTGTCCATGAAGCGCCACGCGAAGAACGCGACGAGCACGATCACGGGGATCAGGGCGAGGCCGGCGCGCTCGAGCGCGAGCCCGCTCGCGGTGATGACGAGCAGCGGGACCGCGAGCTGCACCGCCGCGGTGCCGAGGTTGCCGCCCGCGGCGTTGATGCCGAGCGCGCGCCCCTTGACGGCGGCCGGGAAGAAGAAGGAGATGTTCGCCATCGACGAGGCGAAGTTGCCGCCGCCCAGTCCCGCGAGCGCCGCGACGGCGAGCAGCACGGGGAAGCCGAGCTCGGGGCGCTGCACCGCCCACACGAGCCCACCCGCCGGGACGAGCAGCAGGAGCGCCGAGATGACCGTCCAGTTGCGCCCGCCCACGAGCGGCACCGCGAACGTGTAGGGGATGCGCAGCACCGCCCCGACGAGGATCGGCAGCGCGATGAGCCAGAACATCTGGTCGCCCGTGAGCGCGAAGCCCGCCGCGGGGAGCTGGGGCACCACGATCGACCACAGCGCCCACACCACGAAGCCGAGGAACTCCGCGGCGATCGAGACCACGAGGTTGCGGCGGGCGACCCGGCGGCCGGCGTCCTCCCACTGCACGCGGTCCTCGGGGTCCCAGCCGTGCAGCCAGCGGCCCGGGCGGCGCTCGAGCTCGGTGGGTGGCGTGACGGTCGGTGGCGCTGCGGGTGGGGGCGCTGCGGCGAGGGAACTGGTGTCGATGGCCATCGGCTGCCTCCCAGGGCGAATGCGCGCACCGAGGGTCGCGAGCGGGCCCCCGGACGGCGCCACTACTCGTTCGGACGTCACCGACGCTAGGTAGCGGGTGTTTCCGACGGCCGCGGCCCAGGTTTCGCCCGCGAAAACCTCCCCGCACGCCCGCCCGGTCACCCTTGTGAGTTCCCGGCCCCGGCCGCCTGCCACACACCGGCCGCCATCCCGCTCACCCGCCCCGCGGAACGTCCTCCCGTTCCGCGGGACGTCCTCCCGATTGCGGGACGCTCTCCCGTCCCGCGGGACGTTATGGATGCATAGCGTCCCGCAGGGCGGGTTCTGAGTGCGTACCGTCCCGCAGAAGGAGCGGGGGTCAGGCGAGGGTGGGGGTGGGGGTGGGGATGGGGATGGGGGTGACGGCGGCGACGCGGGCAAGGGCCAGCTCGAAGGCGTGGCGGTCGCCCGCCCGGGCGGCGGCGTGGGCGAGCGCGCTCGCGGGGTGCAGCAGCAAGTGGACGTGGCGGCGGGCGTGGGGCGGGTGCGCGGCGAGTGCCCGACGGCGGGCAGCGGCCAGGTCGCGCCCCCACGCGATCGCCCGGTCCTCGCCCGAGAGCTCCGCGACGGTCGCGGCGACGAGCGTGCGCGCCTGTGCGACGTCGGCAGACCCGAGGCCCGGCGCGAGCTCGGCCAGGTCGCGCAGCGCGACGAGTCGCACGTGCGGCAGCTCGCCGACGGTCGGGTCCACGTCGCGGCGGAGCGCGAGGTCGACGACGGCGAGCGGCCGGCCGGTGAGCGATCTCGCAGCCCCGACAGCAGGGGCCGGCCGGTCAGCACGCACGAGGCCGGGCCCGAAGTCAGCGGGCCCGTCAGCGCGCGCAAGGGCAGGACCGGCGGTGGTGGACAGGTAGTCGGTGCTCGTCCGGGCGGTCTCGACACCGGCGAAGTGTTCGGGGCGCAGCACGATGCCGCCGCCGCCCGAGCACGTGACGACGAGGTCCGCCACAGCGACCGCCCCGGCGAGCCCCTCGGCATCGACCACGCCGAGTCCGCGGGGGCCGGCGAACTCGGCGGCCCGGCCCGTGGGCGAGAACACCTCGACCGAGGCCACCCCCCGCCGGGCGAGCGCGGCGGCAGCGGCTCCCGCATAGGAGCCGGTGCCCACGAGCACGCACCTTGCACCCACGCACACCCCCGCCGCGTCGAGCGCGACGTCGACCACCGAACGGCCGAGCGAGCCGAGCCCCGTGCCCGTCGCGACCCGTCGCGCCGCGCGCGAGGCCGCGCCGAAGAGCCGCTCGAGCGGGCCGGAGCTCATGCCCACGGTGCGCGACTCGGCCGCCGCGCGCCGCACCTGACCCGCGATCTCCTGCTCGCCGAGCACCATCGAGTCGAGCCCCGCGGCCACCTCGCACAGGTGCGTCGCCGGGTCCGCCACCCGCGCGAGCGTGACGGCCACGAGCACCGCCGGCAGCCCGAGCACGCGGGCGACGGTGCGGGTCACGTCGCGCACGTCGATCCCGCCGTGCTCGACGTCGAGGTAGAGCTCGAACCGGTTGCACGTCGCGAGCACCACGGCCCCGCGGACGCCGGGGCATGCCGAGACGACGGCCCGGCGCACGGCGTGCGGCCGGGCGCTGAGCCGTTCCAGGTTCTCGAGGCCCACCTGGTGGTGGCGCGCGGCAAGGGCGAGGATCGGCATCGCGCCGAGTCAAGCACGCGGGTGTTACGGGGGCGTGTCCGGACGCTCACGGCCACCCGCGGCGCGGAACACCCGTAGGCGAGCCGTCGATGAACCCCCACAATGGGCGCATGCCGCCCACCGCCGACCTTGCCGCCGCACCGCTCGTGCGCCTCGGCACGCGGTCGAGCATGCTGGCGCTCACCCAGTCGCGGCTCGTCGCGCGGGCACTCCGGGACGCCCACGCCGTCGCCCATCCGGAGGCCCCCGAGCTGCGCGTCGAGCTCGTGGAGATCAGCACCGAGGGCGACCGCAACCTCGCACCCCTCGACCAGCTCGGGGGTACAGGCGTGTTCGTCACGGCCGTGCGCGCCGCACTCCTCGAGGGCCGTTGCGACGTCGCGGTGCACTCCCTCAAGGACCTCCCCACCGGTGCCGCGACCGGGCTCGCCGCCCCCGTGGTGCCGTCGCGCGCCGACCCGCGCGACGCCCTGTGTGCCCGCGACGGCCTCGACCTCGCGAGCTTGCCGGCCGGCGCCGTGGTCGGCACGGGCTCGCCCCGACGGCGGGCCGCGCTGCTCGCCGCGCGCCCGGACCTGCGTGTGGTGGGGTTGCGCGGGAACGTGGACTCCCGGCTCGCACGCGTGGGCACGGACCTCGACGCCGTGGTGCTCGCCGTCGCGGGGCTCGACCGCATCGACCGGCGCGACGCCGCGACCGAGCTGCTCGACCCGGCGGCCTTCCCGCCCGCCCCGGGCCAGGGCGCTCTCGCCGTCGAGGTCCGCGCCGACCTCGACCCGACCGGTCCGCTCGCAAGCGCGCTCGCCGCGATCGACGACCCCATCTCACGACTCGCCGTCGTCGCCGAGCGCACCGTGCTCGCCCGGCTCGAGGCGGGCTGCTCCGCGCCCGTGGGGGCGCTCGGGGTGGTGCGCGCCGGTCGCCTCACGCTCGGTGCGAGCGCGTTCGCCGCCGACGGCGGGACGCGGCTCGATGCGCACGGCACCGTGCTCCTGCCCCGGGGCACGTCCAGGACCAACGACGGCGCACGCCCTGCTGGACCGACCGACGGTGCCGCCGCGACACCGGACGACGTGTCCGACGCCGAGGCCGCCGTGGCACTCGGCACCCGCCTCGCCGAAGAGCTCCTCGCGGGCGGGGCGCGCGAGCTCGGGGGGTCGGCGTGAGCACAGGTCGGTACGAACGCGAGGGTTCCCGGAGCCCAGCGTCACGCGAGAGCCGCAGCGACGAGACCGGGGGCGCGGCGTGATCGCCGACGGCGGGCCCCTCGCCGGGCGGCGCGTGCTCGTGCCCGTGGCCGCGGGCCGTGAGCGGGCGCTCGTGAGCCACCTCGACGCGCTCGGCGCCGAGGTGCACGCGGCCGTGCTCGCCGAGATCGCCCCGGCCGCCGACCCCGCTCCCGTGACCGACGCGCTCGACCGGCTCGCCGCGGGCGGTTTCGCGTGGCTCGCCGTGACGTCCTCCCACGCCGTCGACGCCCTCGCGGCAGCGGCACCTGGTCCTCTCGTGGAGCTGGTACGTGCCGGCCGGACGGCCGCACCGAACTCGACCCGGATCGCCGCGGTGGGACCGGCCACGGCCCGGGCGCTCGCCGCGATCGGGATCGGTGCCGACCTCGTGCCCACCCGCGAACGCTCCGCGCGCGGGCTGCTCGCCGCGTGGCCCGACCCGCCCGCCGTTGCGCCCGGCGCCGCCACACCGGCCGCCGCACCCGAGGCCGCGCCCGGGCGCGCAGTCCTCCTCGCGCAGGGCGATCTCGCCGAACCCACGCTCGCGGCGGGCCTCACGGAGCGCGGTTGGCAGCCGACCGCCGTCGTCGTCTACCGCAACCTGCCCGGCCCGCCGCTCGACGCGGACCTGCGCGCGGACCTCGCCGCGGGGGCGTTCGACGCCGTGCTCCTCACGTCGGGATCGGTGGCCGAGCGGCTCCTCGCGCAGGTCGCACCCGCGCCTGGGACGGCGTTCGTCGCGCTCGGGCCCCGTACGGCCGAGGTGCTCGCCGGGCTCGGGATCGTCGTCACGACGACGAGCGAACGACCCGACGGCGAATCGGTGGCACTGGCCGTGCTGTCCGCCGTCGGGCACGAGAACCACCCGCGGCGAGCCGAACCGCCGTCGGACACCGCCCCACTTCCCGGGAGCCTGCATGAGTGACCGCCCTCGCCGCCTGCGCGGCACGCCCGCGCTGCGGCGGCTCGTGACCGAGACGCACGTGGACCCCGCGCAGCTCGTGCTGCCGCTGTTCGTCAAGGAGGGGATCGGCGAGCCGGTGCCGATCGCGTCGATGCCGGGCGTGGTGAAGCACTCGCGCGACTCGCTGCGGGCGGCCGCGGCGGGTGCGGCGGAGGCGGGGCTCGGTGGCGTGATGCTCTTCGGGGTGCCCGAACGCCGCGACGCTGAGGGCACGGGGGCGATGGACCCCGGCGGCATCCTCAACGTCGCGATCGCCGACGCCGTCGCCGAGGCCGGTGACGCGCTCGTGGTGCAGGCGGACCTGTGCCTCGACGAGTTCACCGACCACGGGCACTGCGGCGTGCTGCGACCCGGGCCCGGCGGGGACCTCGTGGTGGACAACGACGCTAGCCTCGAGCGATACCGCGGCATGGCCCTCGCGCAAGCCGCGGCGGGGGCGCACGTGCTCGGGCTCAGCGGGATGATGGACGGGCAGGTCACGGCCGTGCGGGAGTCGCTCGACGAGGCCGGGAGGTCCGACGTCGCACTCCTCGCCTATGCCGCGAAGTACGCGTCGGCGTTCTACGGGCCGTTCCGCGACGCCGTCGAGTCGCAGCTCGACGGGGACCGCCGCACCTACCAGCTCGACCCGGCGAACCGGCGCGAAGGGTTGCGCGAAGCGCTCGACGACGTGGCCCAGGGCGCAGACATCGTCATGGTCAAGCCCGCGTCGGGGTACCTCGACGTGCTCGCCGCCGTCGCCGCGGCGAGCCTCGTACCCGTCGCGGCGTACCAGGTCAGCGGGGAGTACTCGATGCTCGAGGCCGCGGCGGCTCGGGGGTGGATCGACCGGCGTGCGGCTATCACGGAGTCCGTGCTGTCGATCCGGCGCGCAGGGGCCGACATCGTGCTGACGTACTGGGCGATCGAGGTCGCCAGGTGGTTGCGGGGGCGCGCGTGAGCAGGAACGTGGGCGGAACGGCGGGAGGCTCCGTGAGTGGCGGCGCGACCACCTCCGAGGAGTGGTTCGCGCGCGCCCGCGGCGTGCTGCCGGGCGGGGTGAGCTCACCGGTGCGCGCCTTCGGGTCCGTGGGCGGGACACCACGGTTCATCGCCTCGGCCCGCGGCCCGTACGTCGTGGACGTGGACGGCGTGGAGTACGTGGACCTCGTGGGCTCGTGGGGGCCGGCGATCCTCGGGCACGCGCACCCCGACGTCGTGGCTGCGGTCCAGGCGGCCGCCGCGCGCGGGCTGTCCTTCGGGGCACCGACGCCGGGCGAGGTCGAGCTCGCCGAGGAGATCCGCGGGCGGCTCGATCGGGCGGCGGGGGGCGCGCCCAACCCCGTCGAGCTGCTGCGCTTCGTGTCGACGGGCACCGAGGCGACGATGACGGCGCTGCGCCTCGCCCGCGCCGCGACGGGCCGCGACCTGGTGGTCTCGTTCGCCGGCTGCTATCACGGGCACGTCGACGCGCTGCTGGCCGAGGCCGGCTCGGGGCTCGCGACGCTCGCGCTGCCGGGGTCCGCGGGGGTGCCCGCCGTCGTCGCCGCGCAGACGCTGGTGCTGCCGTACGGCGACCTCACCGCGCTCGAGTCGGCGTTCGCGGCGCACGGCGAGCGGATCGCCGCCGTCATGCTCGAGGCCGTCCCCGCGAACATGGGCGTGGTGCCGCCTCCGCCGGGCTTCAACGCCGCCGTGGTGCGAACCTCCCGCGCGCACGGGGCGCTCACGGTGCTCGACGAGGTGCTCACCGGGTGCCGCGTGGGGCCGGCCGGGCGCTGGGGTGTCGAGGGCGCGGTCGAGGGTTGGACCCCGGACCTGCTGACGTTCGGCAAGGTCGTGGGGGGCGGGTTGCCGGTGGCCGCCGTCGGCGGATCGCGCGCCCTGCTCGAGCTGCTCGCGCCGAGCGGGCCGGTGTACCAGGCGGGCACGCTCTCGGGGAATCCCGTGGCGGTCGCGGCAGGGCTCGCGACGCTGCGGGGGGCCGACGACAACGTCTACGCGCGGCTCGACACCGTGGCCGCCGTGCTGGGCCGCGAGGTGGCTGCCGCGCTCGACGCAGCGGGTGTGCCGCACCGGGTGCAGGCGGCGGGCAACCTGTTCTCGGTGTTCTTCGGGGCGGGCGCCGCCGAGCGGGGGGTCGGCACCTTCGCGGCCGCTCGGGCGAGCGAGACCTGGCGGTACCCGGCGTTCTTCCACGCGCTGCTCGACGCGGGGGTCGCCCTGCCACCGAGCGGGTTCGAGGCGTGGTTCGTCTCGGCCACCCACGACGACGACGCGCTCGACCGGGTGCTCGCCGCCCTCCCGGCCGCCGCCCGCGCCGCCGCGAGCGCCCAGCCCCCCACCCCCTGACCACTGGCCCCTGGCCCACCCCCTGACCACCCACGTCTGCGGGACGTGGTGCACGCAGAACCCGTTCTGCGGGACGCTGTTCATGCGTGACGTCCCGCGGAACGGGAGAACGTTCCGCACCGGGGTAGGGCAGCGGGGCGGGCACGGACTGCTGGTCAGACTGGGGAACGAGACAAAGTTACGACTTTGAGTGGATGCGCGCGGGCACCGGAGGCGGGCAGGATTCCTGGTGGGATGGGCATCGGTCCGTCCGGAACCGAGAGCGGGGGGAGCTCATGCAGAAGTCACGGGTGGCCCGCGGGTGGGCCGCCGTCGTCGTCCTCGGCATGTCCGCGGGCTGTGCGCTGCTGGGCGGAGACGGTCTCGACGAGCCCACGCTGACGGACTCGGCGGCGCGTCAGGCCGCGACGAGCTTCGCGACCGCGCTCGACGACCTGGGAGCGCTCTTCCTCGTGGCCGACCCGTCGACCGAGCGCCTGCAGGTGCTGCGCTGGGAGGACGACCCGGCGTCGGCCACGACCCGCATCGCGGACCAGCTCACGATCCTCGCGACGGCCTCGGCGTTCATCCGGGCGAGCGCCGCCGAGCTGTTGCGCCGAGCGGACGACGGCACCGCGGTCACGGTCGAGACCCGGGTCACCGACGCCGTCCCGCTCGGTGCGGACGAGACGGGTGTCGACTGGGTGCGCGTCGACATCGCCCAGGACGAGACGCTCGAGGACGGCGAGGTCACGTCGAGCAGCACGAGCTACGGGATCGCGGTGCGCGACGGCGCCGTCGTCGACGTCCGCGACCTGCAGGGCGTGGTCTCGGGCGACGAGGGCTCGTCGGCCGCGAGCGCGACAGCGACGTTCGTGGGTGCCGTCGCGCTGGGTGACGAGCGGGTCGTGGACCAGCACGTCGACGCCGAGCAGGTCTCCGACCAGGACGTCGCGGCCCTGCGGGCGTGGCTCGCCGCCGCGGGCCGGTACGACGTCACCGAGCTGCCCGCCGCCCAGCTCGGCTCGATGCGGGTGGCGTACGTGGTGCCGGAGCACGGGCCGCTCGTGCGCTTCGACGTGGTCATGGGCGCGGGGACGCGGGGTGCGGCGCTGCTCACGTGGGAGATCGTCGGGGCGCGCTGACGCTCGCCGGCTCGATCTGACCCTCGCCGCGTGAGGTGCGCGGAATACCCCATGGGGGTATGGTGGTTGGACAGGTGTGGGCCGGCCGACGCCCACCCACCGACCGGAGGCGCCATGCACGGCTACACGAGCGACAAGGACGACTACCTCAAGCGCCTGCGCCGCATCGAGGGCCAGGTGCGCGGTATCGCGCGCATGGTCGACGAGGACACCTACTGCATCGACGTCCTCACGCAGATCGCCGCCGTGACCAAGGCCCTCCAGGCCGTGAGCATCGGCCTGGTCGAGGACCACCTCGCCCACTGCGTGGTCGACGCCGCGCGCAACTCGCCCGAGGAGGGCGCCGCGAAGGTCAAGGAAGCGTCCGACGCGATCGCCCGGCTCGTCCGCAGCTGACACCCACCAGCCAGGACACCCGCCAGAAACCAGGAAGAAGGAATCATGTCCACCACCGCCACGTACCAGGTCGACGGCATGACGTGCGGCCACTGCGCCCAGTCCGTGACCAGCGAGATCACCGCGCTCGACGGCGTGAGCGACGTCCAGGTCGAGCTCGTCGCCGGGGGCACGTCGACCGTCACGGTCGTCTCCGAGACCCCGCTCGAGCAAGAGTCCGTCGCCGCCGCAGTCACCGAGGCCGGCTACGCCCTCACGCCGCCGCGCTCGCTGCTCTAGCCAGCTGGGCCGGCGAGCACGTCAGCCCTTCCAGGCCACCACCCCTGGCCACCGCTCCAGAACCACCGCGCTCCATCCACCGCGAGGTACCCCATGACCGAGCACCACGACCACCCCGCCGCGCCCACCGGCGCCGCGCCTGTCTCGACCCCGCTGCCCGTCCTCGCGACGGTCGACCTCGAGGTCGAGGGCATGACGTGCGCCTCGTGCGTCGCCCGCGTCGAGCGCAAGCTCATGAAGATCCCCGGCGTCACGGCGACCGTCAACCTGCCCCTCGAGAGCGCCCACGTCGAGCTCACCACCGACGTGACGAGCGCAGACCTCGTCAAGGCCGTCGAGTCGGCCGGGTACGGCGCACGCGTCGTCACGCGCGAGGAGAACGGCAAGGCCGGGGCCGACGGCGGTGTGTCCGACGACGGCCACCTCGGTAGTTCGGCCCCTGGGGAGCACGCAGGGCACCACCACGGGGACGGTCACGGCGGGGGCGCCGTCGTCGGACACACGGACGCCGCGCACTCCGAGGCCGAGGCGCGCGAGCACGCCCTCTCGGGCCACTCGATGGCGCCGGGCCACTCGATGGACCCCGACGAAGACACCTCCTCGCCCGCCGAGCGTCGCGGCCGCGACCTGCGCCGCCGCCTCGTGGTCGCCGCGTGGCTGACCCCGATCACGCTGCTGTCCATGATCCCGGCGTGGCAGTTCCCGGGCTGGCAGTGGCTCGTCGCCGCCGCGACGCTACCCGTCGTCACGTGGGCCGCCTGGCCGTTCCACCACGCCGCGTTCAAGGCCGCGCGCCACCGCGCCTCGACGATGGACACGCTCGTCTCGCTCGGCGTCATCGCCGCGACGGCCTGGTCGTTGTGGGCGCTCCTGCTCGGCGGCGCGGGCGAGATCGGCATGCGCATGGAGTTCACCCTCTGGCCGCGGTCCGGTGGGCACGGCGAGATGGCCGCGCCCGAGCTCTACTTCGAGGTCGCCGCGGTCGTCACGACGTTCCTGCTGCTCGGCCGCTACCTCGAGCACCGCTCGCGCCGCTCGGCCGGCGACGCGCTGCGCACCCTGCTCGACCTCGGCGCCAAGGAAGCCGCGCTCCTGGAGACCGGCCCGGACGGGCGGCGCACCGAACGACAGGTCCCCATCTCCGACCTTCGCGCCGACGACCTGTTCGCGGTGCGCCCCGGGGAGAAGGTCGCCACGGACGGGGTCGTGGTCGAGGGCCACTCCGCCGTCGATGCCTCGCTGCTCACGGGCGAGCCCGTCCCGGTCGAGGTCGGCCCCGGCGACGAGGTCACCGGCGCGACGATCAACACCTCCGGGCACCTCGTGGTGCGCGCGAACCGTGTGGGTTCGCAGACCGTGCTCGCCCAGATCGGCAAGCTCGTCTCTGCGGCGCAGACCGGCAAGGCGCCCGTGCAGCGCCTCGCCGACAGGATCTCGGCCGTGTTCGTGCCGATCGTCATCCTCATCGCGCTCGGCACCTTCGCCGTGTGGGTCGCGAGCGGCGCGGGGCTGCAGCCCGCCTTCACGGCCGCCGTCGCCGTCCTGATCATCGCGTGCCCGTGCGCCCTCGGCCTCGCGACGCCCACCGCGTTGCTCGTCGGCACGGGGCGCGGCGCGCAGCTCGGCGTGCTCATCAAGGGTCCGGAGATCCTCGAGAACACGCGCACGATCGACACCGTGGTGCTCGACAAGACCGGCACGCTCACCCAGGGCCGGATGCGCGTCGAAGGCGTCGTGCCCGTCGACGGCGAGTCCCGGGACGACGTGCTCGCCTACGCCGCTGCCGTGGAAGCCCGATCGGAGCACCCGATCGCCCGGGCGATCGCGGCGGCGGGAACCGAGCTGACCGGCGTCGGAGCCGAGCCCGTCGTCGGGGCCGACGGCGTCGAGATCGGCTCCCTCGAGGTGCGCGAGTTCGCGTCCTCGGCCGGCGTCGGCGTCTCCGGGGTGGTGCGCCGCGCCCACGACGGCGTCGGGCTGGCCCGGCGCGTGCTCGTGGGCCGGGGTTCCTGGCTCGCCGAGCAGGGCGTCGTCGTCCCCGAGGCGCTGACCGCCGCGGTCACCGAGGCGCAGGACGCCGGAGGGACCGCCGTCATCGTCGCGTGGGACGGCAACGCGCGCGGCGCCGTGACGCTGCGCGACCCGCTCAAGGACACGAGCGCGGAAGCGGTCCGTGAGCTGCGCGGGCTCGGGCTTCGACCCTTCCTCCTCACCGGCGACAACGCGGGTGCCGCGCGGACGGTCGCGGCGCAGGTCGGGATCGACGCCGCGGACGTCGTCGCGGAGGTGCATCCCGCGGAGAAGGTCGCCGTCGTCGAGCGGCTGCAGGCGGAGGGCGCGCGCGTCGCGATGGTGGGCGACGGCGTGAACGACGCCGCCGCGCTCGCCCAGGCGGACCTCGGGCTGGCCATGGGCACGGGGACCGACGTGGCCATCGAGGCCTCCGACCTGACGCTCGTGCGCGGTGACCTGCGCTCCGCACCCCAGGCGATCCGGCTCTCGCGCGCGACCCTGCGGGTCATCAAGCAGAACCTGTTCTGGGCGTTCGCCTACAACGTCGCCGCGATCCCGCTCGCCGCGCTGGGGCTGCTCAACCCGATGATCGCCGGCGCCGCCATGGCGTTCTCCTCGGTCCTCGTGGTCGCCAACTCCCTCCGCCTGCGCCGCTTCGCCTGACCAATGGCACAACGGCCGGTGGTGCGCAAGAAAGCTATGCGTCGGTCAGGCGCGCGCGGAGCTCCGGGTCGGTGAGCCTGGCGAACGCCGACTCGAGCGCGAGCTGAAAGTGGGGCGAGCCGCCTTCGCCCACCATGACGCGGAGGAGGCCCGACTGCGAGCCGAAGCTCAGGAGGTGCGGCACGAGCTCCGCGGCGAGCAGCCCCGTCAGGAGTCGCTCGACTCCCCCGGCGACGTCGGAAGCGATCCGGAGAGTCCAGCTTCCACCCGAGGAGCCGAACCCGGCTACCCGCCAGCCGGACCGCGTGACGGCCTCCGCGAGCACGCCCGAAGCCGCGCCGGCCGAGACCAGCACGATGCCGTCGTCGCCCGCTCCCAGCTCCGCGGCCGCCCGGAGCGCCCCGGTGACGTCCTGGAAGCTCTTGAGGTGTCGAACCACGACCGCGTCCCGACCACCGCCATCGGCGAACCCTTGTCGGGCGGCCTTGGCTACCCGACGTTGGGTTGCTACGGCAGGTCCCGCGACCACGGCAAGCCTCTCGATCCCCGCACGCGCCGCGGCGAACCCCACGGCGTAGCCCGCCTCCCACCAACCCCAGTCGACATAGCTGACGCCCCTGACGAGCTCCCCCTCGGGCCAGTCGGTGAGTGCGACGGTGCGGCCACCACCTGCCCAGGTCGCGGCCCACCCGCCGAGCCCGGCACCGTGTGCGAGCATCGCGCGCCACGTCGGATCTGGGACGGTGTCCGGTCCGACGGCGACCGCGACCCGCTCACTGTCGACACCAAGGGACGCGAGCGCGCGCACCGCGTGGTCGACGAAGCTCCCGTCACCAGGCGCCGACTCGAGCACGAGCCCGACCTCGTGGCCCACGCTCACGCGTCGAGGGCCGGGGACCAGAACTCGGCTCCGGCGGCGTCGCGCTGCTCGTCCATCCGGTGGAGCCGGTGCAGCCCGGCGACCAGGACCGCGCGCGCCTCGCCCATCCCGGCGCCGACCTGCAGGGGCATACCGTTGGGGTAGTTGTCCGTGACGCCGAGGACGACGCCGGTGCGGCGGCCGAACAGGTTGCCGAGTGTGACGACCGCCGAACCTTCCCGGTCGTTGTTGAGAACTCCGACGCGCGTCCAGTAGTCGAGCTGGGCCGCGTGGTGCGGCTGCTGGAAGCCGGCGACGCTGGGCCGACCGTTGCCCAGAGGGTCGGAGTCGATGGATCGGGTCACTCCGAGCCGAGCGGTGATCTTCTGCTCGTGGGCGGCGGCCGCGAACGCCGCAACCACGTCGTAGGCGGGTGCTGCCGGGTAAGCCGGGTCGACGTAGTCCGCGGTCATGCCCTCTCCCCGGACCACCCCCGTCGAGACGATCACGTCGCCGGGCGCCACATACGGGTGGATGCCGGCTGCGGTGCCGAAGTAGACGAACACCTCGGCATCAGAGTGGTCGAGCAGCTCGATCATCGCGAGCTCGATCTCGGGCGACCCGCTCCCGGTCGCCACGACGGAGACCTCGAAGCCTTCCGCCTGGGCGGTATAGACCTGGAACAGGCCCGAGGACCCCACCTTGACCGTAGGCCCGAAGGACTCCGCGAGCGCGAGCGCGGCGCCGTTCTCGTCGTGCGAGCCGAGCGGGTCGCGCACCGTCACGACCACGAACTTGCCCACGCGTGACGCATCGATGCCTGTCAGCGCAGGCTTGCCCTCCTTGACCAGTCCCTCGTCCGGCAGGTGCTGGCGCAGCGGGTTCGCCTCCCACACCGCCCGCCGCAGCCGGTCGACCGCGCGCTGGGCCTCCGGCGTGGTGCCCCGCAAGTGATGGAACCCGCTCATGAGATCCTCCTCGGTCCTGAGTCGTAACGGGTCACGCGGACCCGTCGACGGTGTTCTTGAGCTGCCGCCCTGGCTCGTTCGCGGTCCGGTGGCGCACCGACCTGGCTGATCGCGACGAGCGAGGCCGCCACTGCCTGGGCGAGTGCGTCCGCCGGATCCTCGGGAGTCACGAGAAGCGCGGCCGTAAGTGCTCCTGAGAACGAGTTGCCGCCACCCGTGACGTCGACCGGCACGAAGCCCTCCGGCGGTTCGGCCGCCACGACGGTCTCGCCGTCCGAGTAGATCGCCCCCCGGGCTCCCCGACGCAGCGCGACACGGCTCGCGCCCAGTGCGTGGAGCGCCGCGAGCAGCTCGCGCTCGCCCAAGTCACCGCAGAGGCCACGAGCCTCCTCCATGTTGAGTGACAGGACGGACGTCGTGCGCAGCACCTGCTTCACACGGGGAACGTCGCCCGGCGAACAGACCGCCCCAGGGATCTCCCACAGCAGGAGCGAGTCTCCGCCGGCACGCTCGGCGTCCATGCCCTCCCAGAACCCCGGATGCCAGCCACGGAAGACGTAGTAGGCCCTGGGGTCGCGCACCGCATCGGGAAACTCCTCGGCGAGGGTGCGCATCGCGACGTGAGCCTCCCAGCTCGGCAGCGGCTCCTCGTGCCGTGACTCCGGCTCGGGATAGGTCACGACGGTGCGGCTCGTGGGCCGGTCCACCTGAACGAGGCCGTCCGTGCGGATGCCGAGCCGCTCGTACGTCGGGGCGTAGTCCGCGAAGTCGGGCCCGACCTTGGAGGTCTGGGCAACCTCGTCGGCGAACAGGGCGGCTCCGAAGGCCGCCCAGAATCCCGAGCCACCGAGGACCACCCGTGCACCACCTGCGGGATGGAGCTCTTCGAGGCCGCCCAGCGGGTGGAACTCGTCGAGGACGACGCGAGAGACGACCAGGACGTCGGGTCGGGTCGCGCGCTTAGCCGGGCTCACTTGAGCGCTCCCGCCCGCATGCCCTGGACGAACCACCGCTGGGTGATCGTGAACAGGATGACCACGGGGATCGTGACGATCGCGAGGCCCGCGAAGTAGTGGGGCCAGTTGATCGAGTACTGCTCGAAGAATCCGAGCATCCCGACCGGGATCGTGTAGTTCGCCTCGTTCCGCAGGAACACCATCGCGAGGTACAGGTCGTTGTAATAGGTCAGCGACTGCAGGACGACGATGATCAGCATGCCGGGCACCGAGAGCGGCAGGATGACCGAGAAGAGTCGGCGGAGCCGGCCCGCCCCGTCGATCTCGGCAGCCTCCTCGAGCTCTCGCGGCACGGTCATGAAGTAACCGCGCATGAGGATGACCGCGAAGGCGAACCCGCCGCTCGCGTAGACCAGCGCGAGGCCGAGATGGCTGCCGAGCAGGCCGAGGTTCCGCAGCAGGATGAACAGCGGGATGATGAGGACGTCGGGCGGGATCATGACCGTCGCAAGGATGACGGCGAACAACGCCTTGCGCCCAGGGAACTCCAGCCGGGCGATCGCGTACGCGGTGAGCGTGCCCGCAACGAGCAGGATCGTGAGCGCCATGACCATGACCGTGATCGAGTTCACCGCGAAGTCGGGCACCCGCAGGGTCTGCCACGCCGCGCCGTAGTTCTCGAAGGCCCACGACTGACCGAGCCCCCACTTGTTCGTGTAGAACTCGTTCTGCGTCTTGAGCGAACCCCCGAGCATCCACACCACCGGACCTACGGCCTGGATGACGAGGAAGGTGATCGCGAGATAGAAGGGCACGCGCCGCAACAGCTTGCCGGTCATGTCAGTCCTCGCTTCCGGCCTTGGACAGGCGGACATAGAGCCCCGCGACGACAGCAGTGATGACGAAGAGAGCAAATCCCATAGCCGCGGCGCGGCCGAATCGCGCGTACTGGAACGCCTCGGTGTACATCGCGGTGAGGACCACGTTGGTGCCCGCAGTCGCCTTGGTCATGACCCAGATGAGCTCGAAGCTCCGGACGAAGGCACCGGTGAGCGAGATGATGACGTTGACGAAGATGATCGGCTTGAGCATGGGAAGCGTGATCTGGGCGATCCGACGGAAGGGCCCGACCCCGTCGAGGCTCGCCGCCTCGTCGACCTCGGGAGGCAGTTCTTGCAGGCCGGCGAGGTAGATGAGGATGTGCAGCGGGAGCCAGCGCCAGATCTCGATGAGCGCGACCGCGGGTAGTGCGAAGGTCGGGTCCGAGAGCCACGCCTGGGCGAGGCCGCCCAGGCCGACCGCGCGAAGGCCCTCGTTGAGCAGCCCGTTGTCGAGCGCGAGGAAGAAGGTCCAGAACGTGCCCACGACGAGGATGTTCAGCGTGACCGGGAGGAACAGGAGCGTCCGCACGGCCTTCGCGGCCCGGAACTGTCGGTTGATGAGCCACGCGATCGCGAACCCCAGCAGGTTCTTGCCGATCACGACCATCGCAGCGAAGGCCAGGGTGTTCGTGAGAGAGCCCGTGAAGTTGGGGTCACGCATGATCGCGGCGTAGTTGCGCGAACCGACCCATTCCATGGGGTTGACGCCGTCGAAGTTGTGCAGGCTGATCCAGAAGCCGTAGCCGATGGGCACGAGCACGAAGACGCTCATGAGCAAGATGCCCGGAGCGGCCATCGCGTACGCACCCAACGTCTCTGCGGCCTTGCCGCGGCGCGAGGGTGTCCTTCTCGCGGCGGGCGCGGTCTCAGCCGACGCGACTCGCGCGGGGAGTGCGGTCATGGAGCTTTCCGTCCGATAGCCGAGGTGTCGATTGGTCCTGAGGTGGGGTGCGGCGCCCGCCGCACCCCACCTCGGGGTCGGGAGAGGTTAGCCGTCGTAGCTGTAGCCATCCGCGACGAGCCGGTCGTAGGTGCCCTGGATCTCTCCGGCGGCCTGTTCCGGCGTGAGTGCGCCGGCCATCATCGACTGGATCGAGCGCTGGATCGAGTCGTTGAGCTCTCGAGGCCAGATCCAGTCGAGGAACTTGCTCGCGGGCAGGTAGTCGGCACGGATCTGCTCGCTCAGTGCGTCGTCGGCGCCCGGGTAGGCGATGTGTGACGTCGCAACCGGCGTGATCCCCGCGAGGACCTTCGGGGCGATCTCTTCGCTCGCGACGTATCTGATGAACTCCGCCGCGAGCTCCTTGTGCTCCGAGGTGCGGGCGATGCACAGGCCGTTCTCGATGCCACCGAAGGCGACGGGCTCGGCGCCGATCTCACCGTAGGACGGGAACCGGAAGATTCCGAGCTCGAAGTCGGTCACGGTCTCACGCAGCGCGGCGAGATCCCACGAAGCGCCGAAGTAGGCAGCCGCGTCACCGTTGAGGAAGGCAGAGTTCCGACCCTCGGTGTCGAGGTCCATCGAACCCGGGGCGAGGAGACCGTCGTCCATCCACTGTCGCGTGAGGGCGAGCGCCTTGACATCGGCCTCGTCGGTGAACTTGGTCTCGCCACGCAAGTTCGAGATGGTCTTGTCCATCTGCGCGCCACCCGTGGTCTGGCCGAGCCCGCTCATGTAGTAGATCGGCCACATCCACAGGTCACGCCCGTTGTGGACGACGGGCTGGACACCCGCGGCCTCGATCGCCGGTGCGGCCGCGACGAAGTCCTCATACGTCTCGGGAGCCTCGATGCCGAGCTCGTCGAAGAGCGTCTTGTTGTAGAAGAACGTGGTCACGGCGATGCCCGACAGCGGGATACCCCACACCGTGCCGTCGATCGTGAATGCCTCGAGCGCGCCCTCGTTGAGCAGCGGCGCGATCTCGGCCGCGAGCTCGTCGACGGGCTCGAGGAGGCCGAGCGGCTGATAGGACGTGTTCGTCGGGTTGCCCGCGCACACCAGGACGTCCATCTGCTCGCCTGCGAGCTGGGCGTTCTGGGTACGGCTGACCTCGTTCTCGAACGTGCCCTGCGCGTCGAAGACGATCTCGGTCACCTCGGGATGGAGCGCCTTGAAACCTTCGGCGATCTCCGCCTGCATCTTCGAGTAGACCTCTTCGGTCGCGTTCGGCGGGATCGTGTTGAACTGGTTGGGCCCGAAGACGACGAGCTTGACGCCCTCCTCGGTGGAGTCCGAGGCGTTCGAGCAGCCCGCCAAAGCCAGCGCGCTGACGGCCATGGCCCCTGCAAGCAGTGTGCGATTGATTCTCACGGTGTCACCTTTGTCACTGAGTGGTTCGCTGGATGTGCTGTGCCAGGGTCGCGGGGCCATCGTTGGCCGCCTCCCCTGAGCGAGGGGTGATCTGGACTGGGGTTCGTCCTTCTCCTTCCTTGATCAGGCAGTCGGGCTCTCGTCCGGGATGTCGAAGATGTGGGCGAGGTCGAGCTCGTAGAGCACGTCGCCGAACGTGTCGGCGCTGCCCCAGCCGGGCTGCAGGTCGCGCACACGACCGATCACACCGACGAGGAGCAGGACGGCGAGCAGGCTCGAGAGCTGCACCTCTACGGGCGACTCACCGGGGACGGCGAGTCCTGCTGCAGGGATGTGCTCGGGGACGGCGTCGAGGGTCGCCCGGGCGATCCGCTCCTCGGTCGCGCTGTAGATCGCGGCCACGCCGCAGTCGAGCTGGATCGGGAGCATCATCTGGTAGCGACCGTGCGCGAAGTTGCGGTACTCGGACGCGACGAGGTGGCCGAGCCCCGACTCCGCGAACTTGGAGTCGAGGTCGAGGGCGCCAGCCTTGGTCTGCGGGCCGTAGAGGAAGATCAACGTCTTGCGACCCAGCACCTCACCGAAGGCCTCCTGGATCGCGTCGAGCGCATCATCGACCGAAGCGGCGCCGCCGGGGAGCAAGGCGGCGAAGGTCGCGGGAAGCCGCCCAAGCTTCTCCGGGAAAGCCTCGGCGTAGGCCCGCGCAAGGACGATCGCCTGGCCCAGGAGGGCGTTCACGGCGATCCAGCCGTGCAACTCGGGCAAGAGGTCGTACTCGAAGACCGGCACGCTCGTGTCCTCGAGCCGCTGTGCTCCCTTCGAGCCGAGCTTCCCGGCGAAGACGGCCCAGTCCGCCTCCTGGTGGGGCATGAGCCCGCACGCGGCGAACGAGTCGGAGTGCGAGCCGCCCGCCGTGACGAGGAGGCCGGCGTACTGCGAGCGGCCCTCGGCCTTGAGGAAGATGTCGAGGGGCTCGCCTGTGCGCGAGAGCTGACCGGTCGCTCGCTCGTGCAGCGCGCACGCGAGCTGCGCGACGGGGAGCGAACCCCCCGCGCCGACGGCGAGCAGGGCCCGGTCGCGGTTCGAGGCGATCCAGGCGGCGAAGTCGGTCACGTCGTGGGCCATCGCTCGCGCATAGGTGTCGGGAAGCTGTCGAAGCTCCTCGACGTACTCGATCCGCACGTACGGAGAGAAGTCAGGAACCGCCGTGGTCTGCATGCCGCCATCGCCTTTGGTGATCGGGAACGGAGTGGATGGGCCTCGATGGAATCGAGCACCATGTCTGGGCCGCTAGTATGGAATAACATTCCCAACGATGCAAGTCTGTCGGGAACTTCCCTCGCTCCGGCCGCCCATGCCCCACGATGGTGCGCGGAGACATGCTCCCTCGCCCTAGGAGGATCGGATGGCTACGGCCAACGACAAGACCGTGCTGGCCTCGGTGCGCGCCCTGCTCGGCTCGCTTCCGCCCGGTGACCTGAAGATCGCCCAGACGATCCTCGAGGACCCCGAAGCCGTCATCCACATGACCGTGGCCGAGCTCGCGAGCCGCGCGGGCACTGCGGAGTCGACGGCGGTCCGCTGCTGCCACAAGCTGGGCTACCGGGGTTTCCAGGACCTCAAGATCCACCTTGCCCGGGAACTCACGTCCCACCTGCCCGAAGTCATCGAGAGCCTCGACGAGGCACGCCACCCCCACGATGTGCTGCGCTCGGTACTGAGCTTCGACGCCGAGGTGCTGCGGGACGTGCTCTCGACGCTCGATCCTGCAGCCTTCGACGCTGCGAGCGCGGCCCTCGGCGAGGCGCGTCAGGTGGTGCTCGTCGGTTTCGGTTCCTCACAGTACGTGTGCTTCGAAGCGCAGGACCGGCTGTGCTCGATCGGTATCGATGCGCTGAGCCCCCATTCGCAGAACATGATGCTGCTGCAGACCAACCGGCTCGGTCCCGGCGACGTGCTCGTCTGCATCAGCCACACGGGTGCGACCAAGGAGATCATCCGCTACGCGGACCTCGCGCGCGACAACGGCGCGACCACGATCGTGGTCACGAGCTTTGGGCGCAGCCGCTTGACGCGCTCTGCCGACGTTCTGCTGCTCGCCGGGGGGCGCGAGCTCGACTTCCGCTTCGACGCCCTCTCCGGACGGCTCGCCCACCTCGCGGTCATCGACGCTCTCTACATGGCGCTCGCCCAGTCGCTCGGTGCCCGGGCCGAGCAGAGCCTTGCGGTATTCCACGACGAAGAGTCCGCGTGGCGGCTGTAGCTCGCGCCGTCGTCGTCCTGAGTCTCATCGCGGTCAACCTCAGGACCCTCCTCGGCTCCTTCGGTGCGGCGGGCACGTCGCTCGAGCAACTTCTTCCGGGCGGCGGTGCGGCGGTAGGTCTCACGTCGAGCATCTCGATCGCGCTGATCGCCGTGGGCGCTCCGGTCTCTGCGCTCCTCGTACGCCGACGAGGGCTCGACCACGCGGTCGTCGCGGCTCTCGTGACCACCGCCGTCGCGCTCGTCCTTCTCAGCGTGGGAACACCCACCACGACGTGGGCCGCGGCTCTCCTGGGCGGGCTCGCCGCCGGGATCCTCGGCGCCCTGCTCCCGGCCCTGGCGCAGACCTGGCTCCCGCGATCGCTCGGCACCGCCATCGGGGTGATGATGGCCGCGACGTCCCTCGGGCTCGCGCTCGCGTCGGTCCTCGTCTCCAGGAGCCTCACGCGCTGGGACACCTGGTCACCCGCGACGCTCAGCCTTGCGGCGGTCGCGGTCGTCGCCGTCGTCGTCTACTCCCTGACCACGCGTCGTGGTGCGGCCACTCGCGCGGTCGGCGACGAACCCACGCGCACCGAGTCCCGGCCTCCCCGCGCGACCGGTGCCAGCCGTCGCCTGCCCCGCTGGGCGAAGATCCTCACCGCGTTCCTCGCACTGCAGTCCTTCGTGCTGTTCGCTCAGATCGCGTGGTTGGCACCGAGCCTCGAGACAGCGGGCAGCAGCGCGACGCACGCCGGCGCGATGCTCGGGCTCTTCTCCGCGCTCCAGGTCGTGGCTGCTCTGGCGGCGACGGCGTACGCGCAGCGCCGCGGCCACGTCGGCGCCATGCTGTCGACCGCTTCCGTGGTGACCGTCACAGGTTCGACCGGACTCCTGGTCGCGCTCGGTGCGTCGTCGGCGCCGCACTGGTGGACCATCGCGTCGATCGCCCTCGGACACGGCGCGTCCTTCGCTCTCGTGAACTTCGCCATCGCCCAGCGTTCGCCTGAACCACGTTCGGCGGCCGCCACCGGAGCCGTCGTCATGTTCGTCTCCCAGGGCATCGGCGCGCTCGGGCCTGTGCTCACCGGCGCCCTCCGTGACACCGCGGGTAGCACGAGCGGTGCGTGGCTCCTGCTCGTGGCGCTCGGTGCAGCCCAGAGCGCCGTCGCCGTGACCTATGCCATTGCAGGGGAGCGCCGGGCGGGCCGCGCTACCGAGTCCGCACCGAAACCGGAGGCAGCCACTCCCGGGCGAACGTGAGGAGCTTGGCGCTGCTCAGGTCACCTTGAGCTTGAGGGCCTTGGGGGTGCGGGCCGACGACGCGCCCTCGAGCGTGACCTTGACCTTCTCCTTCTGGGCGAGCTTCGAGCCGGTGAGGGCGATCTTCTTGCCGCGCTTGACAAGCTTCTTCGCGAACCTCGCCGTCGGCTTGACGAGCGTGACCCGGAGGGGCGCCTTGGCGGTCTCGCCCTTGACGGAACCGACGAGGCGCACACCCTTCTTCGCCGTCGCCGGAACCTTGAACGGCCCGCGAGCCACCGATCTCGTCGGCCTTGAACGTGGCGACCTCGGCGACACGACCGGCTCGGACTGCACCAAGTAGCTCACGGACTCCATCGCGGCGTCGTAGCCGTAGAGCGCGAAGTCGATCGTCACGGGTGCCCAGCTCTGGTACTGCGACTCGCCCGGCGCATTGACGTCTTCCTGCGCCTCGCCGAGGGCGAGCGCCCCGGAGCCCGAGTAGGAGTCGCGGTACCAGGACCGGTGCAGGATCGTGGACCCGCCGTCGGCGTGCCCGAAGCCGAGGCGCAAGTGGATCTGCACCTCAGTGAGCGCCCCGGCGGGGATCTTGCCCGCGGGGAAGTCGCCCAGCGTGAAGCCCATCCGGTGCTCGCTGTTCACGCGCACCGGCGAGGGGTGGGTCAGGGTGCGGCTCGGGGAACAGGAGAACCTCGAGCCGATCCGGGACGACGGCGCATCCTGCTCGGTGCGCACGTCGCCGTCCCCTTCTGTCGAGCCCTGCATCCCGGGGCACCTCCAGCCAGCGTGGCAGCGGGCGAGCGCTGGCGGACCGAGGGGAAACCCTCGTCTCGGGCGGAGGATGCGAGCCGCACGAGCTCCGCCCACGGCTCGGCCCCGAGTCGTTCGAGCTCGCTGAGCGCCTCACCGAGGTCCGCGTAGTCCTGGGCGAACCCAGGGTGACGCACCCCGAGGCTCGCGACCCGTTCGTGGGAGCCGCGTAGGTGCCCGACGGCGCCGTCGACGTCACCTTCGAGCAGGGCGAGCGTCCCACGGACCATGGCGACCATGTGGTTGAGGGTGGGTGCCGCCGGGCGTGTTCCTCAGCCTCGACGGCGATCCGCTTACCGGCGCCCCACGCGCCCACGCGGTACTCGACGTCGGCGAGGAACGCGTCGACGAACGGCAGCACGGCCGGGTCGTCACGCCGCGCCGCCACCCGGACGCGCACCAGGAGCGAGCGCCCGTTCGTGAGGTTCCCTTGCCAGGCGCGGAGCAGCCCGAAGTAGGAGGTGACGCCGAGCGGGGTCACGATGAAGCTCGCGATCCGGTGCTCGCGAGCACGGCCGCGTGGGCCGCCACGAGTAGCTCTCCTGCCGCGACCGCTGCGCCCACCGCCCTCTCGATTCCCGAGATGCCTGTTCGCTTGCCGCCGCCGTAGCCTTGCGCTCTTGGCCCGGCAAGGATGAACTCCCCGGCAGCCCCCAAGGTGGAGCGTTCGTTCCCTCACGGGGCATCTATGCTCCACCTTGCTGCTTCAGGTCAGCGGTAGTTGCGGCCCTCGTCGCGGCGGTAGGCGATCGTGGTCAGGGTCGCGAAGACGATCACCCAGCCGAGCAGGACGGCCGCGAAGACGGGCTCGAGCGGCGCCCCCGTGGTCGCGGAGACGAACAGCTCGCGTGCGCCGCGGGTCGGGGTGAGCGTCGAGATCGCGTCGAGCCAGCGCGGGAAGATCTCCGGCGGCATGAACATGCCCCCGGCGAACGCGAGCGGGAAGAGCGTGACCTGCACGACGGCGATCGCCGCCTTGGCGGACATCGAGTAGCCGATCGCGAGGCCGAGCAGCGTGAACGGCGTGGCGATCCCGATGACGGCGAGCAGGGTGGGCCCGAGCCGCCCCCACGAGAGCGTCGCCTCCGTCAGCAGCCCGCTCACGAGCACGAGCGGCACGAGCGCGATGTAGGACCAGATGATCCCGTTGAGGACACGACCCGCGAGCTGGGGCACCGCCCCGACCGGCAGGGTGCGCAGGAAGGGGGCGAACGGCTTGTCGCGATCCTCGGCGACGCCCAGCCCGAAGGTGAACATGCACGTCGAGGCGATCGCGAAGGCGCTGAGCTGGGCCGTCGCGGCCGTCGCGAACACGGGGTCGCCCGCGACGGCCTGCTGCGGGACCACGAAGAACAGCAGCGCGATCGCGGGGAACAGCAGGTTGCCGATGACCGCGACGGGCGTGCGGGTCATCTCGATGAACTGGTAGCGGAAGTGCACGAGGCTGAGCCGCACGGCGCGCGCGGGACGCCCCTCGACGAGCGGGGCTCGGACAGTGGTGGTGGCCGTCGTGGTCATCGGGACTCCTTGGTGAGCGTGATGAAGGCTTCTTCGAGCGAGGCGCCGCGCACCTCGAGGTCGCTGAACGCGAGGTCCGCGCGCACGAGCCGGCGCACGAGCTCTTCGGCGTCGGCGGCGAGGAACGCGAGGCGGTCGCCCTCGCGCGTGGGGGCCGAGACGGCCGGGAGCGCGGCGGCGAGCTCGCGCCCGGCGGCCTCGTCCGGCAGCCGCACGAGCACCTTGCGTCGGGCGACGGTCGCGAGGATCCGGGACAAGGAGTCGTCCGCGATGACGCGGCCCTGCCCGACGACGACCACCCGCTCGGCGAGCGCCTCGATCTCCTCGAGGTAGTGCGAGGTCACCACGATGGTGGCCCCCTCGGTGTGGAAGCTGCGCAGCGCGGTCCACAGCTCGTGGCGCGCCTCGACGTCGAGGCCGGTCGTGGGCTCGTCGAGCAGCACGAGCCGCGGACGACCCACGAGAGCGAGCGCCACGGCGAGGCGGCGCTTCTGCCCCCCGGACAGCGACCCCGTCTGACGCCGGAGCATCTCGCCGAGCCCGAAGCGCTCGAGCAGCTCGCCCGCGGGCATCGGGTCGGGGAAGTGGCGCGAGACGAGGTCCACCACCTCGCCCACCCGCAGCGGCTCGGGCAGCCCCGTCTCTTGCGGCGTCGTGCCCAGTGCCACGCGGGACGCGGGGTCGCGCGGGTCGCCGCCGAACAGGCGCACCGTGCCCGAGTCCGGTCGGCGCAACCCCGCGAGGAGCGACAGGAGCGTGGTCTTGCCGGCGCCGTTCGGGCCGAGGAGCCCGACCATCTCCCCGGGCTCGACGGTGAGCGAGACGGAGTCGAGCGCGGTCACGGGACCGAACGTGCGAGTGACGTCGCGGACGTCGACGACGGTGGTCATGAGGTACCTCCAAGGATCTTGGTGACCGCCTGCGTGTAGTTCTCGAACGCGAGACGGCCCCGACTGGTCAGGCCGATGTGGGTCACGGGAGAGCGCCCCTGGAACGACTTGGCGACCTCGACGTACTCGGCGTCCTCGAGCTTGCGCAGGTGGGTCGAGAGGTTGCCGGCGGTCATGCCGAGGAGCTGCTGGAGCTTCGCGAAGGCGATGCGGTCGTGCGGCGCGAAGCTCGCGAGGGTCGCGACGACCCGCAACCGGGACTGGGCGTGGATGACGGGGTCGAGCTCGGCCTCGGTCACGACGCGCTCCGGGCGTCGCTGCGACCTCCGGCACGGCCCGCACCTTGGTACTCGCGCAGGTGCGTGAGCAGAGCGCCGACGAGCATGCCCCCGCCGCCCCCGAACGCCATGACGAGGAACGTCGCGGGCAGGCCGGCAAGCGTCGCCGCGCCGGTCACGAGCACGATCCACGCGCCGAGCGAGAAGAGCACCGTGGACTGCCACATCGCCCCGCCCGCGAGGTAGAGCACCCCGCCGAGCAGGCACGGCAGCGCCGTCCAGCCGAGGTTGATGATGACGGGGTCCGCCCCCGCACGGATCAGCCCGGCCATGATGAGGTACACGGCGACGAACCCGATGGCCCACGACCAGCCGTACATCGCACCGCTCGTGCCCGAGGGGCCGACGACGCCGATCGACCGGCGCACGGTGTGGACGATCGTGAGTGCGACGGCAGAGCCGATGAGCGTGAAGAAGATCGCGAAGGACCACCCGGCGGGCGTGTGGGTCGCCGAGTCGCGCGCCGTCGCGAAGAGCACGAGGTAGCCCACGAGCCACGCCACGCCCCACGCGCCGAAGAGCAGCCGACCGTCGGGCTCCACGCGGTCCCGCACGGCGAGACGCTGCTCGCGGATGATGTCGAGCACCTGCTCGGGGTCGAGCGGGCCGTCGTCCGGCTCGAGCCCTGTGCTGTCCGGGTCGAGCGGCGAACCGTCGGTTGCCATGGTTGCTCCAATCGCCAAGAAGTCTGCACTGCAAACTACTTTGCTCAGGGGCGGCTGTCAACGGCTATTCGTCCTCGAGCACCTCCGGCAGCCCGAACTTGGTGAACAGCCCCGGGCCGAACCATGCCGTGACGTGGGCGACCCGCCCGCCGCGCACCGTGAGCTGCTGAAGCTGGAAGGCCTGGTGGCGGCCGTCGTCGGACAGCATGTACAGGCCGAGCGCCGGCAAGCCGTTCGCCGTCGTCGCCCGCATGCGCTGGCTCTCCGGTCCCGTCGCGGGGCACCAGTTCGAGATGAGGTCCCCGATCTGCTCGGCGCCCCGGTACCACTGCGGGAACGGCGGCATCTCCCACACCGCGTCCGCGCGCAACAGCTCGACGATCGCCGGGACGTCGTACCGCTCGAAGGCCGCGACGTACTCGTCGAGCAGTCGGCGCCGCCGTCCGTCGTCGTCGGGCAGCTCGTCCTGATCGCCCGCGTCGAGCTCGCCCACGTGGGCCCGCGCGCGCTGCAGGGTGCTGTTGACCCCGGCGACGGTGAGGTCGAGCGCCTCGGCCGTCTCGGCCGCGCTCATGGCGAGCACGTCGCGCAGCAGCAGCACGGCACGCTGCTGGGCCGTGAGGTGCTGCAGCGCGGCGACGAAGGCGAGGCGCACCGAGTCGCGCGCGACCGTCCGCTCCGCCGGGTCCACGGGCGCCGCGCCCCAGACGAGCGCGTCCGGGAGCGGCTCGAGCCACGGCACCCCGTGGTTGCGGACCGGTTCGTCGCGGGGATCGGCCGGCGTGGTGCCGAGACCGGTGGGCAGGGGCCGACGGCGGCGCCCCTCGAGGTGGGTCAGGCACGTGTTGGTCGCGATGCGGTACAGCCACGCGCGCAGCGACCCGCGCGACTCGAGGCCGTGCATCGCGCGCCACGCCCGCAGGTACGTCTCCTGCACGAGGTCCTCGGCGTCGTGGAGCGAGCCCGTCATGCGATAGCAGTGGGCGAGGATCTCGCGGCGCAGCGGCTCGACGAGGTCGAGGAACTCCCGCTCGTCCGTGATCGCGCTCATGGCACGAACGTACCGCCGCAGGCCCGCCCGCAGGCGCCTCAGGGTGAGCTCCTCGCGCTCGACACCTTGACCGGGCCGGACCATCGTCGTGAAGACTTGAGTCCCTCTGGGGGAACCAGGTCTTCACGATCCGGCTGGGGTCGTACCGTTGTCCCGTGGATCGCCAGGAGAACGAGGACGACGACGGCGCGCGGACCGTGGCGCCCGCCGTCGGCCACGGCGCCGAACCCTCGCCGCGCCGCCTGACGGCCGAGGTGTGGATCGTGCTCGGGCTCTCGCTCGGGGCCTCCGGGGTGTACGCGCTCGTGCGCATCCTCGACCGGCTCACGCGCGAGACGGCCCTGGGCGACCAGGCCACGTCGATCAACCCCTCGCTCGACCCGCGCCAGTGGCTCGACGTCACCTACCAGCTCCTCGCGGTGGGCTTCGGGCTCGTGCCCGTGCTGCTCGCCATCTATCTGCTCAGCGCGCACGGCCGCACCGCCGTCCGCCGCATCGGGTTCGACGCCCGTCGGCCGGGTCGCGACCTCCTCGCCGGGTTCGGGCTCGCGGCGCTCATCGGGCTGCCGGGCCTCGCGTTCTACGCGCTCGGGCGCGCGCTCGGCATCACGGTGCAGATCCAGGCGGCCACGCTCGACCCCTACTGGTGGGCCGTCCCGATCCTCTTGCTCTCCGCCGTCAAGAACGCCGTGCTCGAAGAGGTCATCGCGGTGGGCTACCTCATGGAACGGCTACGTGACCTGCGCTGGCGCGTGCCCACGGCGATCATCGCGAGCGCCCTGCTGCGCGGCTCGTACCACCTGTACCAGGGCATCGGACCGTTCATCGGCAACGCCGTCATGGGTGTGGTCTTCGCGCTGTACTACCACCGGACGCGCCGCGTGATGCCGCTCGTGATCGCCCACTTCGTGATCGACATGGTGGCGTTCGTGGGCTACCTGCTGATCCCGCCGGAGTGGCGCGTCGCGCTCGGGCTCAACTGAGCACTCCCGGCGCCACCACCGGCGTGCGCGGGTGCCAGATCCGGACAGCAGCCTAGAATCGCCCCTATGTCCGAGGTCCCCCAGGAGCCAGCGGCGGGCACGCTCGGCACCACGACGGCGCGCGACCGCCTCCGGGCCGTGCTGACCCGTCGCACGGACACCGACGGTCACGGCGTCACCATCGTCGACACCCCCGAGACGCGGGTGCACCACCCGAGCGACCTGCTCGCCGTCGTCCTCTCGACGCTCGGCATCGGCCTCGTGCTCCTGCTCGCGGTCTACGCCCACGCCACCGCGTCGGGGGTCTCGGAGGACGTGCAGGGCCTCGCGGTCGTGCTGCGCCGCGTGCTCTTCGTGCCGGTCGCCGTGCTCGAGGGCCTCCTGACGCTCGTGGTCCCCGTGGCGATCATCGTCGAGCTCTCCGCTCGCCGGCTGTGGCGCCAGGTGCTCGAAGTCATCACCGCGGGCGCGTTCGGCCTCGTGCTCGGCGCGATCACGTTGTGGCTCATCCGGACGTGGGGCGCCGACGGCCTCGTGAGCTCGCTCTCCGTGCACCGCGGCGGGACGTCGACCCTCATCATCCCGAGCTACGTCGCGGCCATCACGGCGATGCTCACCTCGGCCGGCCCGCGCAACCGCCGCCGGACCGTGCTGTGGTCGTGGAACCTGCTGTGGGTCGCGCTCGGTGCGGTCGCGATCACGGGTGAGATCGCGCTGCTCGCCGTCGTCGTCGCCCTCCTGCTCGGCCGTGCCGCGGGCTCCGCCGTCCGCTACCTCTCGGGCGTCCGCTCCGAACGCGCCTACGGCGCGGACCTCGTCCGGGGGGTGCGCAAGGCGGGCTTCGCGCCGGTGCGGCTCGTGCGGGTGCACGACGTCGCGAGCCGGGACGACGACGAACCGGGCACGCTCGCCGCCGCCGCCCTCGTGCGCTATGCCGACAACCGGGTCTACGCGATGACCACGGAGACCGGGGAGCGGCTCGACGTCGTCGTGCTCGACGGCGACCGCCAGGTGGTCGGCATGCTCACGCGGTTGTGGCGCTCGCTACGGCTGCGGGGCATCGACGGCCGCACGGTGGTCTCGCTGCGCCAGGCCACCGAGCGCGCCGCCCTGCTCGCCTACGCGGCGCGGGCCGCGGGGGTGCGCACGCCGCGACTGCTCGCCGTCTCGGAGTCCGAGGACTCGATGCTCCTCGTCCAGGAGCACGTCGCCGACGCCGTCCCGTTGCGGGACCTGGCCGCCGACGAGATCACGGACGAGGTGCTCGCGGGTGCCTGGGAGCAGCTCGGTCTCGCACACGCCGCGGGGATCGCGCACCGCTCGCTGACGAGCGACGCCGTGATGCTCGACGACACGAACGCCGCGCCGAAGGTCTGGCTCACGGGCTGGGAGTACGGCGACGTCGCGTCCTCGGACCTCGCCCGGCGCATCGACATGACGCAGATGGTCGCGCTGCTCGCGCTGCGGGTGGGGGCGCGGCGGGCACTCTCCTCGGCCGTCGAGGTCCTGCCGAGCGACGACATCGCGGCGATCGGCCCCCTGCTGCAGACCGTGACGCTGCCGCGCTCGACGCGAGACGAGCTGCGCTCGCACCGCACCGTCCTCGCGGAGCTGCGCACGGCTCTCGTGGAACAGCTCCCGGAGGCCGACGTCGAGCCCGAACGGCTCGTGCGCTTCGGGGCCAGGACCGTCATCACGATCACGCTCCTGCTCGCCGCCGTCGCCGCGATCGTCACCTCGCTCAACCTCGACCAGATCCGCACGGCCCTCACCACGGCCGAGCCGATGTGGGCGCTCGTCGCGTTCGTGCTCGGCCTGCTGACGTGGGTGGGCGCGGGCCTGACCCTCATCGCGTTCACGCCCGTGCGCATCCCGCCGTGGCGCACGATCCTCACCCAGGTCGCCGGCTCCTTCGTGGCGATCGCGGCCCCCGCGGGCGTGGGTCCCGCGGCCCTCAACCTGCAGCTGCTGCGCAAGCGCGGGGTCTCCGCGACGCTCGCCGGCGCGACGGTCGCGCTGGTCCAGGTCTCCCAGTTCATCGTGACGATCGCCATCCTGCTGATGCTCGCGATCGTCTCGGGCGACGGCGGGGCGCTGCGCAGCCTGCCCTCGGCGACGGTGCTGTGGGCGCTCGGCGTGGTCGCGGCCCTCGTCGCGGCGCTCCTGCTCATCCCGCCCGTACGCCACTGGGTCGCCAAGCGCACGCTGCCGCTCGTGCGCCAGACGTGGCCGCGGCTCATCGAGGTGCTCGGCCAGCCGAGCCGCCTCCTGCTCGGCCTCGCGGGCAACATCCTGATGACGATGGGCTACGTGCTCGCCTTCGACGCGTGCCTCGCGGCGTTCGGCTACGAGCTGTCGCTCCTCGACGTCGCCGTCATCTACCTCATCGCGAACGCGACGGGTGCCGCGGTGCCCACCCCCGGCGGCCTCGGCGCCGTCGAGCTCGCGCTCATCGCGGGCCTGTCCGGCGCGGGGGTGCCGCCGGCCATCGCGACCTCGGTGACGATGCTGTTCCGCGTCCTCACCTACTGGGCGCGCATCCCGATCGGTTGGCTCGCGATGCGCCACCTCCAAAAGGTCGGCGACCTCTAGCCCCGGGCTCCCCTCCCCGCGAAGTAGTACCGAGCGCGCGAAGTAGTGGCATGGCGGACCTACCTCGACGCGCGCCGACCTACCTCGCGGGAATGGTGGGGGTGGGGCGTTCGGCGCGGAGGGCGGCCAGGGCGAAGAGGACGGCCAGGAGCTCTACGCCCTTCGTCACGTACTCCTGCCAGCCCACGAGCTGGGCCGTGACCCCGAGGAACCCGGTGGCCGCGGACAGGAAGAACGCGCCGATCGACCCCGCCGCGTACAGGACGGCGGCCACGAGCGGGAGCGGGCTGCGCCACAGGACGACGACGACGGCGAGCACCACCCCGGCCGCGGCCTGCGCGAGGAACGCCGGGCCGAGCGGTGTGAGGTTCTTCGCCCAGTCGGTGTAGAGGTACACGTGCAGGACGGCCGACGCGAGGATCAGGGCGGCCGTGAGCAGCCGCAGTCCACGGGCGTGGGGACGTACGTTCTGGGACATGACGCCTCCCGGTTCAGGAACCCTGGCCGACGACGAGGTCCTCGCCGTCGAGGTTCAGCGCGAAGCTGATGAGTGGCTCGGACGCCGGTCCCTGGGTGACCGCACCCGCGAGGTCGAACGTCGAGCCGTGGCACGGGCACGTCAGGTGGTCGCCGTCGGGCGCGACGGTGCAGCCCTGGTGCGTGCAGATGGCGCTCAGGCCCACGAAGGTGCCCGCCGTCGGTTGGGTGAGCAGCACGGGGGCGCCGTCGAGGTTCGCGGCGACGGCACCGCCGACGGGGACGTCCGCGGCCTTGGCGATCGCTCCCGGGACGGCGGGGGCCGCGTCGGTGGGGGTGCCGTCGTCGGACGCACCGCCGCCGGAACCGCCACCCGGCGTCGTGGTCCCCTCGCCGGACGTGCCGCCGCAGGCGGCAAGGGTCACGGCTGCGCCGAGGGCGCCCACGCCGGCGAGCACCGCCCGCCGGCTCATCCCGCCGCAGCCAAGACACTCGTGCGACTCTGCGTGGCGGGTGTGGGCCTGGGTCTGGGTCTCGGTCACGGTCGTGCTCCTCGCGGTAGGTACCGGGCCGGATCTCCCCGACGACCATGCCGTCCGGGTGACGTGAACCTACGTTAAGTTTTCAACTTCCACCTGTGCAACCGCTGGGAGCCCTCGGCTCACGACGTGGCCGGCTGCTCAGAGGCCGCGGCCCTGGAGCTGCGCCACCGCACCGTCGCGGTGCGACTCGGCCCGACGCGCCGCCGCCGCGTACCGGCGTTCGCGCGCGAGCCGGCTGGTCCGGTGAGCGTCACGCAGGCGCACGATCTCGTCGAGGTGGTCCTCGCAGCGGTCGTGGAGCCGGACGAGCAGGGCACCCGACCAGCGGCCGAGGGAGATGACGGGCATGCGGACCCGGACGGTCCTGGTGTCGTAGTAGATCGTGACCATGGTGCTACTCCGCGGTCTGAGGAGGGTCGGGGTGGATGAGGCTCGTGAGCCTGACGAGCCGCGCGCCCTCGGGACGCAGGTTCGGATCGTGACGCCGCTCGGCGAACCGGACGGCCGCCTCGCTGAGGGTCTCGCAGACCGCGGCCGCTTCTTCGGCCGTGGCCCAGAACGAGGTCTGGTCGAGGAGCGTCGCTGCCCGCCACGCGGGGTCGTCCTGCGTGGAGTGGTCCCGCACGTAGGTCGTGAACCGGTCGCTGACGTGGGCGAGCGACGCCGTGATGAGCTCCGTGAGGGCGAGCACCGAGGCGGGGCTCTCCGGGTCCGGCTCGAAGCGGCGACTGCGCGACGCCGAGCGCCACGGCTTCTCGCGCCCGCGCGGAGCGGCCCGCTCGACGAACCCCGCCTTCTCGAGCACGCGCAGGTGGAACGAGCAGTTGGCGACCGTCTGATCGAGCCGCTCCGCGCACTCCGAGGCCGTGATCTCCCCGCGGTCCTGGACCAGGTCGACGAGCTGCAGCCGCACGGGGTGCGCGAGCGCCCGGATGCGGTCCGGGTCCGAGGTGTGGATCTCCTCGGTGGGGTGCGGCGCGATGGCGTCCTCGTGCTCGTTCATGAGCATCACGATAGACGCGCAACGATCATTGCGCAAGAGGTGTTGCGCAATGATCGTTGCGCGTCGACGTCCGGGCTAGAAGCCCTCGGCCCCCGTCGCCAGGTCGCTGAAGTGCGACAGGTGCAGCCGCGAGGACACCGCGATCGTCTTCGTGGGGCCGTTGCGGTGCTTGGCGATGATGAGATCGGCCTCGCCGGCGCGCTGGCCCTCGGGCTCGTAGAACTCCTCGCGGTGCAGCAGGATCACCATGTCCGCGTCCTGCTCGATCGCGCCCGACTCGCGCAGGTCGGAGAGCTGGGGCTTCTTGTCGGTGCGCTGCTCGGGACCACGGTTCAGCTGCGAGATCGCGATGACGGGCACCTCGAGCTCCTTCGCGAGCAGCTTGAGCGCACGGGAGAACTCCGAGACCTCTTGCTGACGCGACTCGACGCGCTTGCCCGAGCTCATGAGCTGCAGGTAGTCGATCACCACGATCTTGAGGTCGTGGCGCTGCTTGAGCCGGCGGCACTTGGCCCGGATCTCCATGAGGGACATGTTGGGGGAGTCGTCGATGAACATGGGGGCGGCGGAGATCCGCGCCTGCGTCTTGGCGATCTTCTGCCAGTCCACGTTGTCGAGCGTGCCCGAGCGCATGCGCTGCAGCTTGACCTTCGCCTCGGCGGAGAGCACGCGCATCGTGATCTCGTTGCGGCCCATCTCGAGCGAGAACACCGCGGAAGCCAACCCGTACTTGATCGAGGCGGCGCGCACCACGTCGATGCCGAAGGTGGACTTGCCCATGGCCGGTCGGGCGGCGACGACGATCATCTGGCCCGGGTGCAGCCCGTTGGTGAGCTGGTCGAGCTCGGTGAAGCCCGTCGGGACGCCCACGAGCCCGGCGCCGCGCTTGCCCGCGGCCTCGATCTCGTCGACCGTGCCGTCGATGATCTCGCCGAGGGGCAGGTAGTCCTCGCTCGCGCGCCGCTCCGTGACGGCGTACACCTCGGCCTGCGCGGTGTTGACGATCTCGTCGACGTCTCCGCCGTCGGTCGCGTAGCCGAGCTGCGTGATGCGCGTGCCGGCCTCGACGAGGCGCCGCAGCACGGCGCGCTCGCGCACGATGCGCGCGTAGTACCCGGCGTTCGCGGCCGTCGGCACCATGGAGATGAGGTCGTGGAGGTACGGCGCCCCGCCGATGCGCGTCATGTGACCGCGCTTGGTGAGCTCGTCCGCCACGGTGACGGCGTCGGCCGGTTCGCCGCGGCCGTACAGGTCGATGATGGCTTCGTAGATCGTCTCGTGCGCGGGGCGGTAGAAGTCCGAGCCGCGCACCTGCTCGATGACGTCGGCGATCGCGTCCTTGGAGATCATCATGCCGCCGAGCACGCTCTGCTCCGCCGCCGTGTCCTGCGGCGGGATACGGTCGAACCCACTGCCCCGCGCCGCCGAACGCTCCAGGTCCTCGATCGTCATGCCACCCACTCCTCGCTCGCCGCTCTCGTCCCAGGTCTACGGCAAGCATCTGACAACGCCGCTCGGCCCGAACTCGACCGCCGGGTCTGAACCTAGGCCCCCGGGTGGTCCGGCGGCGAACGGCCCGTCCACAGGGCCCACCCACAGGGCTGCTCGCTCCCCACGTGAGCGGTGTGCACAGGTGTGTATGAAGGTGTGGATAGAACCGGTCACCTGTGGAAATGTTCGGCTGCCCACCCGCCGCGACCTACCGCGACGCGCTGACCTGCACGAACGCGCCCGGCGCCGCGCACACGCTGTGGACAGCCGACGGGTTACCGATCGGTCCACCATGCGGACCGGCGCTGTCCCGCGTGTGGGACGGTAGGGCTCGTGACCTCGCACGACACCTCGCCGCCGCACCCCGGAGGCGACGATCCCGCCGCCCGGCACCAGGACCGGCGACGCCTCGACCGCCGCATCCTCGCGCTCGCCGTCCCGTCGCTCGGCGCTCTGATCGCCGAGCCAGCGTTCGTCCTGGCCGACTCCGCGATCGTCGGGCGGCTCGGCACCACACCGCTCGCCGGCCTCACGATCGCCTCGACGCTCCTCATGACGGTCGTGGGCCTGTGCATCTTCCTCGCCTACGCGACGACGGCGACCGTCGCGCGCCTCGTCGGAGCGGGCCAACGGGTCCGGGCCCTCGCGGCCGGGGTCGACGGCGCGTGGCTCGCCGCGGGGCTCGGCCTGGTGCTCGCCGCCGCGATCTGGGCGAGCGCCCCGTGGGCGGCCGCGGCGCTCGGCGCGGAAGGAGAGGTGCTCGTCCACGCGACGAGCTACCTGCGCTGGTCCGCGCCCGGGCTGCCGGGGATGCTCGTCGTGCTCGCCGCGACCGGGGCCCTGCGCGGTATCGAGGACACCCGCACGCCGCTCGTCGTCGCCGCGACGGGAGCCGTCGTCAACGTGAGCCTCAACCTCTTGTTCGTGTACGGCGCGGGCATGGGGATCGCCGGCTCGGGCCTCGGGACCGCGCTGAGCCAGACCGGCATGGGTGTTGCGCTCGCCGTCGTCCTCGCCCGCGGCGCGCGCCGTCACGGCGTAGGGCTGCGGCCGACGACGACGGGCGTCCTGGCCGGTGCGCGCACGGGGACGCCGCTGTTCGTGCGCACCCTCTCGCTGCGGCTCGCGATCCTGCTCACCGTCGCGGTCGCCGCCCGGCTCGGCGACGTGAACCTCGCCGCCCACCAGGTCGTCACCTCCGTGTGGGGCTTCGCGGCGCTCGTGCTCGACGCGCTGGCGATCGCAGCCCAGGTCATCGTGGGGCAGGCCGTGGGGCGACGGTCCGTGGAGCTCGCGCGGTCGTTCCTGCGGCGCTCGATCCGCTGGGGGCTCCTCGTCGGCGCGATGCTCGGCGTCGTCGTCGGCTCGACGTCCTGGTGGATCGCCGCGGCCTTCACGACCGAGGCCCCCGTGCGCACGGCCATCACGGTGGGGCTCGTGGTCGCCGCCGTGTTCATGCCGCTCGGCGGGTACGTGTTCCTGCTCGACGGCGTGCTCATCGGCGCGGGGGACGGGCGGTATCTCGCCGTCGTCGGCATGCTCACGCTCGCGCTGTACGCCCCCGTGGCCCTCGCCGTCGCCGCCTGGGCGCCACCCGGCCCGGCCGGCCTGGCATGGCTGTGGACCGCCTTCGCGGGCGTCTTCATGCTCGCCCGCGCCGCCACCACCGCGTGGCGCATCCGCACCGACGCCTGGCTCACTACCTCCCCCGCCTGACCCCCCACCCCCCCCCGCCTGACCGCGACGTAGGGCGGCCGAGCGCTCCGAGGTAGGTCCGCCACGGCACTACGTGGCGCACTGGGCACTACCTCGCGGGGGGAGGACTGGGGGTGGGGACGGCGAAGGCCCGCACCCTGGCTGGGGTGCGGGCCTTCGGCTCAGAGCTGTCGCGACCTGATCAGCCGGCGACGACCTTGAGGTTGATCTTCGCGGCGACCTCGGGGTGGAGGCGCACGCTCACGGTGTACTCGCCGAGCGCCCGGATGGGCTGCCCGACCTCGATCTTGCGCTTGTCGACCGCGGGGGCGCCGGCGGCCGTGACGGCCTCGGCGATCTCGGCGGTCGTGATCGAGCCGAAGAGCCGGCCGGCCGCGCCGGAGCGCGCCTTGAGGACGACCTGCTTCGACTGGAGCGAGTCGCGCACCGCCTTGGCGTCGTCGAGGCTCGCGATCTCACGGGCCTTGCGGGCCGTGCGGATCGACGAGACCTGCTTCTCGGCACCCTTGGTCCACGGCGTGGCCAGGCGGCGCGGCAGGAGGAAGTTACGGGCGTACCCGTCCTTGACCTCGACCACGTCTCCGGGCTCGCCGAGGCCGGTGACCTCGTGCGTCAGGATCAGCTTTGCCATGTCGGTTGTCCCTTCTCAGCGCGCCGACGACGAGTACGGCAGCAAGGCCATCTCGCGGGCGTTCTTGACGGCGCGGGCGATCGCACGCTGCTCCTGCACGGACACGCCGGTCACCCGACGCGCGCGGATCTTGCCGCGGTCCGAGATGAACTTGCGCAGCAGCGCGGTGTCCTTGTAGTCGATCGACTCGACCTTCGCCGCCTTGAGCGGGTTCTGCTTCTTCTTGGGCTTGCGAACAACGGCCTTGGCCATCGTGGTGCTCCTCTTTCTTGGAGCCCGGGGCGTTGCCGTGCCCCGGGATGCATTGGACTAGAAGGGGGGTTCCTCAGAAGCCCCCGAAGGACCTGACGTGGCCCACGGATCCTCGGTGGCACCGCCACCGGAGAAGCCGCCGCCACCGCCACCGCCGGAGTAACCGCCACCGCCGGCGCCGCCACCACCGCCACCGGAGAACCCGCCACCGCCACCGCCGGAGCGCTGGGAGCGGGTCACCTTGGCCGTGGCGTAACGCAGCGACGGGCCGATCTCGTCGACCTGGAGCTCGACCACGGTGCGCTTCTCACCCTCGCGGGTCTCGTACGAGCGCTGGACCAGCCGGCCCGAGACGATCACGCGGGTGCCCTTGGTGAGGGTCTCGGCGACGTTCTCGGCAGCCTCGCGCCAGATGGAGCAGCGCATGAACAGCGTGTCGCCGTCCTTCCACTCGTTGCTCTGGCGGTCGAACTGACGCGGGGTCGATGCGACGGTGAAGTTCGCCACGGCAGCGCCCGCAGGGGTGAAGCGCAGCTCCGGGTCCCCGGTCAGGTTGCCGATCACGGTGATGATGGTGTCGCCAGCCATGCGTTACCTCGCTCGGTCTCGTGGGTTTCGGGTCTGTGGGATCAGTCGGACTCGGCGCGCAAGACCTTCGTGCGCAGCACGGCCTCGTTCAGGCCGAGCTGGCGGTCCAGCTCCTGGGCGACGGCGGGCGTCGCGTGGAAGTCGACGACGGCGTAGATGCCCTCGGCGCGCTTGTTGATCTCGTAGGCCAGGCGACGACGTCCCCAGATGTCGACCTTGTCGACGGTTCCCTCGCCGGTGGTGATCACCGACAGGTACTTGTCGAGCGACGGGGCAACGGTGCGCTCTTCGATCTCGGGGTCGAGGATGACCATCAACTCATACTGACGCAGGCTCATACCCACCTCCTTCGGACTAGGCGGCCACGGTCTCTCCGTGGCAGGAGGGTTGTGCGTCTGCCTCGCGACGTCCCGGAAGGTACCGGGGAGCCGTGAGGCAAGGGCCGAGCCTATCGCGCGGGAGGGCCCCGCACGAAATCAGCTCGGGGTCAGGGTCGCGTCCGGAGCCGCACGGGCTCGGTCGCCGCAGCGGCAGCCGCATCGGCATCGGCGTCCGCCCCGTCGCCGGGCCCCTCGGTCCCCGGGTCGGTCGGCGTCGGGTCCGGCGTCGGCGTGGGGGTCGGGGTGGGCGTCGGCGTCGGGGTCGGTGTCGGCGTGGGGGTCGGGGTGGGCGTCGGTGTCGGCGTCGGGTCGGGCGTGGACCGGGGACCCTTCGACACCGTGAGCGTCACCTCGGCACCCTCGGCGACGACGGTGCCGCCACCCGGGCTCACCGAGACGACCCGGCCCGCGGCGACGCTCGAGGAGAAGGCCTCGACGACCGCGACCTCGAAGCCGGCGTTCTTGAGCGCAGCGGTGGCATCGGCCTGCGTGCGCCCCTCGAGCCCCGAGGGCACGACGATGCCGGTCGAGCCGCCGTCGTCGGTCTCCTCGTCCTCCTCGTCCTCCTCGTCGCTCGGGGAAGGGGAGGGCGACGGGCGCTGCCCGACGTCGGCCCGCGGCGGGAAGTCCTCGATCTCGTAGCCCTCGAGCGCGACGCCCATGTAGCTCGTCCAGAGCGTCGTGGGCCACGTACCGCCGGTGATCTCCCGCTCGCCACCGAACGGGGTGATCGACTCGGGGTTGCCGGCCTCGTTGGGCTGGTACATCGCGACGGCCGTCGCGAGCTGCGGTGTGAAGCCCACGAACCACGCGGAGAGGTTGTCGGTGCTCGAGCCCGTCTTGCCGGCGACCGGCCGGCCGAGGGCCCTGACCTTCGTCGCGGTGCCCGACTCCACGACCTGCGTCATGGCGTAGGTCGCGTCCGCGACGACGTCGGCGTCGAAGACCCGCTCGCCCGTCTGCTCGCCCTCGTAGGCGGTGCCGCCGGACAGGTAGGTGGCCTCTCGCACGATGAACGGCTTGTGGTAGACGCCGCCCGAGGCGATCGTCGCGTACGCGGAGGCCATGTCGAGCGGGTGCGGAGCCGCGGTGCCGAGCACGTTGGCCGGGTTGTCGAGCAGGTCCTGGGTGTTCGCGGGCAGGCCGGCCCGGACCGCGACGTCGACGGCCTTCTCGGGCCCGATCTCCACGTTGAGCGCCGCGTAGATGGTGTTGACGGACTTCGCCGTCGCCTCGACGAGGTCGATCGTGCCGTACGAGGTGTTCCCGAAGTTGCGCACACCGCGCTCGGCGGGGAAGCCCTCGACGAACGCGGGGCTCTTGCCGGAGTACCTGGTGCGCAGGCTGATGCCCTCCTCGAGCGCGGCGATGAGGGTGAACGGCTTGAAGGTCGAGCCGGCCTGCGCGATGTCCTGCGTCACGGCGTTCTGGGGGTGCTCGAGATAGTCGTCGCCGGCGTAGAGCCCCAGGATCGCGCCGTCGGCCGGGTCGATCGTCACGACGGCGGTGCGCAGCCGCTCGGGCGCGTCCTCGGGGAGCTCGTCGACCACGGCGGTCGCCGCGTCCTGGATGCGCGGGTCGATCGTGGTGACGATGCGCAGCCCCGCGGTGTCGATCTCGTCCTCGGTGAACGGCGAGCTCTCGACGAGCTCGCGGCGCACCATGCTCAGCAAATAGCCCTGCGTCCCGGCGTAGGTGTCCGACTGCTCGTACTTCTTGACCTTGGGGAACTCCATCGCCTCTCGCTCGGCGGCGTCGACGTAACCGTCCGCCGTCATGCGGTCCAGGACGTAGTTCCAGCGACGCTCGGCCTGCTCGGCGTCCACGCGCGGGTCGAAGCGCGACGGCGCGGGGATGACGCCGGCGAGCAACGCGGACTGCTCCACGGTCAGGTCGGCGGCGTCCACCCGGAAGTAGGCCTGGGCCGCGGCCTGCACCCCGTACGCACCGCGGCCGAAGTAGATCGTGTTGAGGTAGTTGCCGAGGATGTCGTCCTTCTCCTGGGTCTGCGCGATCTTCACGGCGAGCAGCGCCTCACGGAACTTGCCCACGTAGTCGCGCGTGGTGCCCTGGTAGTAGCGCTCGGCGTACTGCTGCGTGAGGGTCGATCCGCCCTGCTTGGTGCCGTGACGCAGGTTGGTCCACAGCGCGCGCACCATGCCCACGGGGTCGATGCCGGAGTTCTCGAAGAACGTCTGGTCCTCCGCGGCGACCACGGCGAGGCCCACGTGCTCGGGCAGGGTCGCGTAGTCGACGATCTCGCGGTTCTCGACGGCGAACTGTCCCATCATGGTCTCGCCGTCGGCGTAGTACACGCTCGTGGTCTGCGCACGGACCATGTCCTGCGGGTCCGGGATCGTGGTCGAGGTGTAGGCCGCGACGACGAAGCCGACGCCGAGGAACAGCACGGTCAGGAAGCTGCCGAGCACGAGGCGCCACGAGGGCAGCCAGCGGCGCACGCCCGTCTTGCCCTGGCGGGGGTAGTCGAGGAAGCGGCGCTTGCGGGGGGCAGGGTCGGCGACGGTGCGGGCCGACGACGGCGGACCACCGGCCGGCCGAGCCGCCGATGCCGGTCGGGTGGTGGCTCCCTGGTGGACCGTCGTCGTCGGACGCCCTGCGGCAGGTGCCGGCTTACCGGCTGCTGCGGCCTTCGCGCTCGTGCGCACGGGGGTGCCGGGGCGCGGCTTGGGCGGTGTGGCCACGGGGGAGACCTTCGGTTCGGGGGACTGGCGCGCACCAGTATGTCCGACCGCACCGACCCGAACCGGCCCCGGAGCCCGGGTTTCACGAGTTGTGCACGGTTCGCCGACCACACCCGCGCTTGCGCCGGGCGTTCGTTTCGACGTAACCTGCCGATGTATCAGTTCGATACATCGCACGAGCTGCTCGTGCTCCCGTCACCTGAAGGAGGATCCCATGCGTGCGCGCGCCGGTGTCCTCGAGCTCGCCATCCTCGGCCTGCTGCAGGAGACGCCCATGCACGGGTATGAGCTGCGCAAGCGGCTCAACGTGCTGCTCGGCTCGTTCCGCGCCCTCTCGTACGGCTCGCTCTACCCCGCCCTCAAGGGGCTCGTGACGCGCGGCCTCATCGTGGGGGTCGACTCGCAGGCCGCCCCGCCGCACGCCCTCGCGGGCAAGCGGGCGCGGATCGTCTACGAGCTCACGGCCGAGGGCAAGGAGCACCTGCAGGACGCGCTTGCCTCCTCTGGCCCCGCCGCGTGGGAGGACGAGAGCTTCGACGTGCGGTTCGCGCTGTTCTCCCAGACGGATGCCGAGACCCGGATCCGGATCCTGGAGGGTCGGCGCACGCGGCTGACCGAGCGGCTCGAGACGGTCCACCAGTCCTACGCCCGCGCCCGCGAACGCATGGACGAGTACACCCTCGAGCTGCAGCGCCACGGCCTCGAGCAGGTCGAGCACGAAGTGCGCTGGCTCGACTCGTTGATCGACAACGAACGCGGCCGCGGCCGCACCCGTATCTCCCCAGGTGCCCGACCGGGCACCGACGACAGCGCCGGTGGCGACTCGCTCGCCGGCAACGACAAGTAACGAATAGGAGCGAGGATGACTGCCATCCGCGTCGCCATCGTCGGTGTCGGCAACTGCGCCGCATCGCTGGTCCAGGGCGTCCAGTTCTACCGGGACGCCGAGCCTGACACCAAGGTGCCCGGCCTCATGCACGTCAAGTTCGGCGAGTACCACGTGTCCGACGTCGAGTTCGTCGCGGCGTTCGACGTGGACGCCAAGAAGGTCGGCTTCGACCTGTCCGAGGCGATCCTCGCCTCGGAGAACAACACCATCCGGATCGCCGACGTCCCGCCGCTCGGCGTGACCGTCCAGCGTGGCCACACCCTCGACGGCATCGGCAAGTACTACGCCGAGACGATCGAGGAGTCGGACGCTCAGCCGGTCGACGTCGTCCAGACGCTCAAGGACGCGAAGGTCGACGTCCTCGTGTGCTACCTGCCCGTCGGCTCCGAGGCCGCGGCGAAGTTCTACGCGCAGGCCGCGATCGACGCCAACGTGGCGTTCGTCAACGCGCTGC
>CAZECM010000021.1:0-12072 GCA_964510785.1 uncultured Cellulomonadaceae bacterium
CCATGTCGATGCCGTCGACGGCGCGGAAGGCCGGGGTGCGGCCGCGCTTCGGGTACTCGATCGCGAGGTCCTTGGCCTGGAGCACGTAGGTGCGCTTCTCGTCGGACCGCTGGGACGCCTCGGCCTCCGGTGCCGGCTCCGACACGGCGAACGAACCGAGGTGCGGGACGGCGGCGAGGAGCTGCTTCGTGTACGGGTGCTGCGGGTTGCCGAAGATCTCCTCGGAGGTGCCCCGCTCGACGACGCGGCCGTCCTTCATGACCAGGATGCGGTCGGCGAGGTCCGCGACGACACCCATGTCGTGCGTGATGAGGACGATGCCGGAGTTGATGCGGTGACGCAGGTCTCGCATGAGCTTGAGGATCTCTGCCTGCACCGTGACGTCGAGCGCCGTCGTCGGCTCGTCCGCGATGAGCAGCTTGGGGTCGAGCGAGAGCGCCTGGGCGATCATCGCGCGCTGCCGCTGGCCGCCGGAGAGCTGGTGGGGGTACTTGTCGACCGAGAGCTCGGGCTCGGGGATCTCCACCATCGCGAGGAGCTCGATCGCCCGCTGACGCGCCTCGGTGGGGCCCATGTCGCTGTGGGCGCGCAGCGTCTCGATGATCTGGAAGCCCACCGTGTAGACGGGGTTGAGCGCCGTCATCGGCTCCTGGAAGATCACCGCGACCTCTTCGCCGCGCACGTGGCGCAGCTTCGAGTGACCAAGGCCGATGAGCTCCATGCCGCCGAGCTTCGCGCTGCCCTTGGACCGACCGTTGGCCGGCAGCAGCCCGATGAGCGACATCGAGGACTGCGTCTTGCCCGAGCCGGACTCGCCGACGATCGCGACGACCTCGCCGGGGTGCACCTCGTAGGAGACGTCGATCGCCGCGGGGTACCACTCGCCGTCGACCCAGAAGTCGACGCCGAGGCCCTCGACCCGCAGGATCGGCTCACCGGTCCGCGACGGGCGTTGGAACTCGGTGTGCGTGCTCACCGGCGGTCACCTTCCTTCACTGCGAGAATCTTCCCATGGGCCCCACCGAGACACTGCGTCCGAGGTCGAGCCGTGTGATCGCGACGGCGGTCGCCGCGTGCTGCGGCACCGCCCTCGTCGTCGTGGCCGCGAGCGGCGCCGGTCCGTCGGTCGTGCTGCGCACGCTCGGCGTCGCCGGCCTCGTGGCGGCCCTGGCCTGGACCGCCTACTGGCGCCCCGAGGTCGAGGTGTCCGACGGCGGGGTGCGCGTCGTCAACCCCTGGCGCACGGTGCACGTGCCCTGGCCGGCGCTCGGCACGGTGAGCGACCGCTGGTCGCTCACCCTGACCACGACGGACGGCCGCCAGGTCTCCGCCTTCGCGGCACCCGCACGTGGCCTGTCCGATCGCGGACCGGGCGTCGCCGGGAGTGCCGCCGCGCTCGTCGCCGAACGACGGGAGGAGCTGCGGGCCGCCGGCTACCTCGACGAGGTGCGTCCCGAGGGAGCGCCCGTCACCGTGAGCCTCGCGCTCGGCCCTGTGCTCGCGTGCTCGGCCGCCCTCGTGGTCGCCGTGGCGGGTCTGCTCCTGCCGGGCTGACGTCACCATCACCCGTTCGCCCCGCCGACGGTGCCGACGCTCGCGGCGCGCGCCTCGCGCCGTGCCGCAGCCTTCTCGGTGCGGCGCAGCGCCCGCGCCGTGGGGATGCGCCGCTGCCGCGGGTCGAACGCGTCGCGCAGGCCGTCACCGATGAAGTTGATGCACAGGGCGATCGTCACGATGATCATGCCGGGCCACCAGAACAGCCACGGCCTGGTGCTGAAGGCCGTCTGGTACTGGTTGATGAGCTGGCCCAGCGAGATGTCCGGGAACGTGATCCCGAAGCCCAGGTAGCTCAGCGCCGTCTCGAGCAGGATCGCCGCGCTCATGAGCAGCGTCGTGTTGACGATGATGACGCCCATCGCGTTGGGCAGCATGTGCTTGAAGATGATGCGGAAGCTCGAGGCTCCCGCGACCCGCGCGGCGTCGACGAACTCGCGTTCGCGCAGCGCGAGGAAGTCGCCGCGTACCAGTCGCGCGAGCCCGGTCCACGAGATCAGCCCGAGGGTCACGGCGAGCAGGAACGCGCTCACCCCCCCGACCAGCTTGCCGAGCACCGCACCGACCACGAGGGTCGGCAGGACGAGGAAGACGTCGGTGAACCGCATCAGGAACTGGTCGAGCGCACCACGGAAGAACCCGGCGAGCGATCCGATGACGATGCCGATGACGGTGGAGATCAGGCCGATGACGACCATGACCATGAGGGACTGCTGCGCGCCGCGCATCGTCTGGGCGAACATGTCGCGCCCGAGCTCGTCCTGGCCGAACGGGAAGTTCCCGAGCGAGAAGCCCCCCTCGCCGAAGACGCGCAGCGTCGGGCGCCCGCCGGGGATCTCCACGGGGCCGGTACCGCCGAAGCCGCCACCCTTCCACCAGCCGGGGATGGGTCCCCAGCCGATCGAGGTCGTCGCCAGGATGACGACGCCGAGCAGCACGACCAGCCCGATCATGGCGCCCTTGTGGCGGATGAAGCGTCGGAAGACGATCTGGCCCTGCGAGAGCCCCTCGACCTCTTTGAGCTCGATGGCGTTCTCGAGGTGCTCGTGCTCCTCCGGAAGGTTCTGCTCGAAGGAGGTCATGCGTTCACCCGGATCCGCGGGTCGAGCGCGGCGTACACGAGGTCCGCCGCGAAGTTGGCAAGGACGGTGACGGCTCCGACGATGAGCACGTAGATCATGAGGGGGTCGAGCTCAGCCTGGTCGAGCGCCTTGAGGAACATGGTCCCCATGCCGGACCAGCCGAAGATCCGTTCGGTGATGACCGCACCGCCGAGCAGGCCGGCGATGTCGAGAGGCACGATCGTCGCGAGCGGGATGAGCGAGTTGCGGAAGGCGTGACGCATGATCACGGTGCGCTCGGTCAGGCCCTTGGCACGCGCCGTGCGGACGTAGTCCTGGTTCATCACCTCGAGCATGCTCGCGCGCTGGTACCGGGTGTAGCCGGCGAAGGAGATGAGCACGAGGGCGAGCGTCGGGAGCATGAGGTGCGTCAGCTGGTCGAGCGTCACGACCCAGTACGAGCCGGTGAGGCCCGGCGTCTGCGAGCCGATCGTCGGGATCGGGCGGCCGTTGATGACGGAGGACTCCGAGTAGGGCCGCCAGGCCTGCATGAGCCGGTCGCCGAAGATGAGGAGCGCCATGAGGAACGCGACGATCGCAGACGTACGTGCCGACTGACCCCGGTCCGGTCCGCCCCAGGCGTAGCCGACGACGAGACCGACCGCCACCGCGACGACGGCGAGACCCGCGATGAGAGCGCCCGACGCGGACTGGAAGACGAACTGCAGGGGGAACCAGAGCGCGGCACCGATGACCGCTGTGGTCAGCGCGGAGTAGAGGGCCCGCCGGTTGCGCGTACCCGCCGAGACGGCGGTGATGGCATAGGCGATGCCCAGTCCCGAGACGAGGATCACGACGGGACCGAAGCCGGGGTCCAGCAGCCACTGCGTCGCCGAGATGTAGATCAGGACCGCCGCGACCGAGACGCCCGAGATACCGAAGACCATGAGTCGTCGTCGTAGCTCGCCACCGGCGGCGGACGCGAGCACCAGTCCCACCGCGAACGCGGTCGCGGCGATCGCTATCGGCCCGAACGTCGGATCTCGCAAGAAGTCGTTGAACCCGATCGCGACCCACTGCTTGAGGAGCACCGCGACCCAGAAGGTCGGCAGCGAGTAGAGCAGGAAGGACAGGAAGATGATGCCGTAGTCGAACCCCTCGTACTGGCGCAGCGCGCTGACGACGCCGACGAGGACGCCGAGCACGATGGCGAGCACCGTGGCCACCGTGACGAGCTTGAGCGTCACGACGAGGGCCGAGCTCAGGACATCGGCGACGGGCTGCTGGGTGCGCCAGGCCATGCCGAGGTCGCACTTGCCGATCGCGCATCCGGCCACGCCGCCGAGCCATGCGACGTAACGCACCGGGGAGGGCGTGTCGAGGTCGAGGAGCGCGATGCGCTCGGCGATCAGCGCCTGCTTGTTCGGCGCGGTGCTCGCGTGAAGGTCCTCCAGCGGGTCCATCGCGATGTCTGCCAGCACGAAGACGAGGAACGTAGCGACCAGCAGCACGACCGCCGACGACAGGAACCGCCGGATCACGAAGTTGAACATTGACCTTCGACCTTCTCAGCTGTGAGGGGCTGGCCGTCGTACTACCACTGTCCGAGTGAGCCTATAGCGCTCGCCAAGGACGCATGGAGCAGTCGACACGAGCGGGGTGCCGGAGCTGCATGCTCCGGCACCCCGCGTCGATGGTTCAGCCCGATGGGCTCAGTTCACCGCGAGGCGAACCGGCTCAGGACGTCTTCTCCCAGTTCCAGAACCCGTAGAACACGGTCGGGCTCAGGGGGATGGGGTCGACACCGGTGACGTTCGAGTTCCAGGCGTTGACCGCCGGGAACTGGAAGATCGTGGTGCCGAAGGCGTCTGCCCACAGGTGCTTCTCGACCTCGATCTGGATCTCGATCTGGCGAGCGGCATCCGTCTCGACCTGGAGCTCGTCGAAGAGCGCGTCAACCTCTGCGTTGGAGTAGCCGTAGAAGTTGTTGGTCGCCCTGGTGCGGAAGTTGGCGTCCGACTCGGTGACCGCCGTCGACGTGGACTGCCAACCGAAGAGGTTCGCGTCGTACGTGTCCGTGGCCGTGCTGAGCAGGGTGCCCCAGTTGTCGTCGCCACCGTCGATGACGTTGAAGCCTGCCTGTGCAGCAGACTCCGCGATCAGGACGAACTCGTTCTGGCGACGCACGTTCGACGCGCCGTAGAGGAAGCGCACGTCGACCGGCGTGGTCACGCCGACCTCCTCGAGGAGGGCCTTGGCCTGGTCGATGTCGGTCTCCGCGAAGAAGTCCGAACCGTTCTGCGCAACCATCTCGTCATACCCGGGAGCGCCCGGCGTGAGGATGAAGGAGTTGCGGATCGCGGCGTCGGGGTTCAGCGGCTTGATGAGCGAGTCGATGATCGCCTGACGGGGAATCGTCAGCAGGAACGCCTGACGCACCTTCTTGGCCTTCTCGGCGTCGCCGCCGTAGGTGGCCGGGTCGAAGGGCCCGCCGTTGTGCTGCACGAGGTCGACGTGCTCGTAGGTGCCGTCGATGCCGGTGTCGACCGTGACGCCGTCGATCGCCTGGAGGGCGGCGAGGGTGTCGGCCGTGGCCTGCGGGGCGAGCATGTCGATCTCACCGTTCTGGAGCGCCTGGACGAGGGCCTGCGGGTCCTCGTTGTAGCGGACCGTGATGTTGTCGACCTTGCCGGCCAGGTCACCCGTGTAGTCCGGGTTCTTCGACAGGGTGATGTACTGGTTCTCGACGAAGTCCGTGATGATGTACGGGCCCGAGGAGAGGTACAGCCCGGCGTCCGACGGCAGCGACGTGAAGTCGAAGCCCGTGCGCCATGCGTCGGCGATGCCGACGAGGGCAGCGCGGTCGTTGTCCTGGACCGCCTTGATGACCTCGGCCTTGGCCGCGGTCGCGTCCTCCGAGCCGCCCGCGAGGCGACCGGTGACGTGCGCCGGGACGCCGTAGCCGAAGTTGGTCTCCCAGTCGGCGAACGGCTTGTCGTAGACGAGCGTCACGGAGCGGCCGTCGTCACCGATGACCGGGGTCTCGGTCACGAGCGCGAGGCCCGGGGAGGGAGAGGTGAAGTAGACCTGGTTCTCACCGATGATCTCTTCGCCGGTCTCCTCGTCGAACTCGACCGTGTCGTTGAGGTTGCCCGAGACGCCGGCCCAGTAGAGCAGCAGGTCCGCCGCGTCGACGGGGGTGCCGTCCGACCAGTTGACGCCCTCGTTGACCGTGTACTTGACGGTCAGCGGGTCGTCCGACGTCTTCTCGTACGTGCCGAACGAGGTGTCCTGCGCGAGGTTGAGGTCGGTGTCGTAGTAGTTGAACCCCGCCTGCGTCATGTAGAGGATGATCGCGTTGGCCGTGGCGTTGCCGTGGCTCGTCAGGGAGTTGTAAGAGTAGAAGGGCTGGTTCCAGCCCACCGTGACGGTGCTGGCATCGCCCGTGGGCTCACCCTCCGTGGCGGTGTCCGAGGCCGTGGGCTCGGTGGTCGACGGGGTGTCCCCCTCCGGGGCCGGGGTCGTGCAAGCGGTGAGGGCAAGTGCCGCCGTCACCAGTACGGCACCGGCCGCACTGAATCGCCTGATCTTCAAGGTTCCTCCTGGGGAGTGAAACGCACCGAGTGCGGCAGGTCCTGGCCACGACCGCGGACAAGACCGTTGACGCACGACGGCGGTTATGAGTACTGCGACGTTACACATCGCAGATGGGACACTTCGGATACGTGCGTACTTGGGCCCCCGATCGTTACCGAGTTGATACTGACCAGTACGTCCCGGAATCCGAGACACCACCTTGATATATCCCCTGGTCGCGCGCTTGGCAACCGGAACGGGCGGCGTCTCAGCCCGTGTCAGCCTCTCCCGGACCCGTGTGGCAGACGTCACCCGCTCGTTCCGGGACACCGCGAGCGGGGCCACCGTAGACTGTCGGCATTCCCCTGGAGTTCGTCGCTGATCCGCGTGTGTTCGTGTATGCCTGGCCGCAGCGCCCGGCAAGTGTGTGTGTGCGGGAGTAGCGACCTACGGAGAGCCGACTCGGTGACCGTACGCAGCTCCGGTACCCCGCTCGAACGGCTTCCTCTGTGTCTGAGTCCTCCTTTGCCGACCTCGGCCTGCCCACCGCGCTCCTGAGCGCCGCGACCGACCTCGGCTTCACCACTCCCACCGCGATCCAGGAGCGCGCCATCCCGGCGCTGCTCGAGGGGCGCGACATCACGGGCATCGCCCAGACGGGCACGGGCAAGACGGCCGCGTTCGGCCTGCCGTTGCTCGCCGCTGTCGACCCCTCGCTCGGTCACGTCCAGGCGCTCGTCCTGACGCCGACGCGCGAGCTCGCGATGCAGGTCGCCGACGCCGTGACGACGTTCGCCGCGCACCTGCCGGCTGTCGACGTCGTCGCCGTCTACGGCGGTTCGCCATACCAGCCGCAGGCGCGTGCGCTGCAGCGCGGCGCCCAGGTCGTGGTCGGCACCCCCGGCCGCGTGATCGACCTCATCGAGCGTGGCACGCTGCGCCTCGGCGAGATCCGCTTCTTCGTGCTCGACGAGGCCGACGAGATGCTGCGCATGGGCTTCGCGGAGGACGTCGACACGATCCTCGCGTCCGCTCCCGCCGAGAAGCAGGTCGCGCTGTTCTCCGCGACGATGCCCACTCCGATCCGGCGTGTGGCCGCCCAGCACCTCAACAACCCCGTCGAGATCGCCGTCTCGCGGCAGGCATCGACCGTCACGGGGGTGCGCCAGACGTACGCCGTCGTGCCCTTCCGCCACAAGACGGGAGCGCTCGTCCGCGTCCTGGCCACGTCCGACGCCGACGCCGCGATCGTCTTCACCCGCACGCGCGGCGCCGCCGAAGAGCTCGGTGCGACGCTCGTCGAACGCGGCATCTCCGCCGCCACGATCTCCGGCGACGTCGCACAGAAGGACCGCGAGAAGATCGTCGAGCGGCTCCGCGGCGGCTCGATCGACGTGCTGGTCGCGACCGACGTCGCAGCCCGCGGGCTCGACGTCGAGCGCATCGGCCTCGTCGTCAACTTCGACCTGCCGGGTGAGCCGGAGTCCTACGTCCACCGCATCGGCCGCACGGGCCGCGCCGGGCGCACCGGAGAGGCCATGAGCTTCGTGACGCCGGCCGAGCGGGGCAAGCTGCGCGGTATCGAGCGCACCATCCGCGCCGAGCTCGAGGAGGTCCAGGTACCCTCCCCCGCCGACGTCTCCGCCTACCGCGCCCGCCGCTTCCTCACCCAGGTGCCGGAGCGCGCCGCGACCGGTCGCCTCTCCCTGTACACCGACCTGCTGCGCTCGCACCTCGAGGAGACCGGCACCGACCCGCTCGAGGTCGCCGCGGCCCTGCTCGCGCTCGCCGTGGGCGACGACGGGCCGAAGGCCCGCGAGGAGCAGGAGCAGTTCGAGTCGGAGCGCGCCGAGGTGAAGCGCGCCGCCGCCGAGCGACGTTCCGGCCCCCGCGTCGAGCGCTTCGACCGGAGCGAGCGTCCCGATGCCGCCCGTGGCGCGCACCGCGAGTCGGTCGGCACCCGGTACCGCGTCGCCGTCGGGCACAACCACGGTGCGCAGCCGAACGGCATCGTCGGCGCGCTGACGAACGAGGGTGGACTGTCCGGCAAGGACCTCGGGAAGATCGACATCTTCGCGACGTTCTCGCTCGTGGACATCCGCAAGCCGCTCGATGCCGAGTCCGTCGAGCGCATCTCGCGGGCTCGCGTCGCCGGGCGTGCCCTGCGGATCGCGGTGGACCGCGGGGCGCCGTCGTCGTCCTCGCACGACTCGCGCCGCCCCCGCACCCGGCGCGACTAGCTAGTCGTCCAGGAGGTCGGCGTCCGCCGCCACGGCGGCGCTGGCCCCCTCTTTCGCGGCCTTGCGCACCGCGGCGATGAGCTTCGCCTCGTCGAACGGCTCACCTCCGGAGAGCCTCGCGACGGCCGCGACGAGCTGGGCGACCTGCGCGTCGAGCTCGATGAGTCGCCGCTCCGATCGTCGGCTCAGCACGAGGAGTCGTCGCAGCGCACCCCGCGCGTTCGTGGTCCGCAGCTCGGGCCGGGTGATCAGGCGGTCGTGAACCTCGGGGTCCGATCGCAAGAGCGCGCGCAGGAACTTCTTGTCCGCCTCGTCGAGCATGTCCACCTCCTCGGGCGCGAGCGCCCTCGTGTCCCGCTGTGGTTCGTACTCCATGTGCCACGGCTCGCTCGACACCCTGTCCTTCGCCCACCCGTAGGCGCTCCCGTGCTCGCGCACCCACGCGCGCGCCTCTCCGGGGAGGTCGAGCGCGCGACCTCCGGTGTCGGAGAGGTCGGCGGGCCGCCACACGTGCTTGGAGCTCTCCGGCCGGGCCGCCTTGGCGGGCCATCCCGGCTTCCCCTGGTTACGGAAGAGCCGGGTCTGCCGCTCGAGCGAACGGGTCGAGGACGTGATGGCCGGGGGAAGCCCGTCCGCGAGCATCCGGACGTACGAGGCTGCCGCATCCTCGCGGAGGCTGTGCCTCGACGTGCTGAGACTCACCAGTTCCATGCCGCGCTCCAGCGCTCGGACGGCGCCGGGTCAAGGACAGGTGGCCGACACCGGGGTCCAAGCCCCAGTCTCCTCCCGGGCCCGGGGTCTGTCCACGCGAGCGGGCCCGGCTACCAGCGGCGGAAGCCGCCCTCCGTGGAGATGACCTGGCCCACGACCCACCGGCCCTCGTCGCTCACGAGCCACGCGATGAGCCGGGCCGGGTCGTCCGGCTCGCCGAACCTCCCGCCGGGGAAGTGGGCGAGCACGTCGCGGAGCACCTCGGACGGGCGGTCCGCCGTCTCCTCGTCGAGGTAGCCCGTGTTGACCGGTCCGGGGTTGACCGTGTTGAGGACGATGCCGCGGTCGGCGAGCCCGTCGGCGACGGACGCCGTCACGCCCGCGAGCGCCGCCTTGGACGCGGCGTAGGCGATCTCGTGGCGCATCGGCCCGGCCACCTGGCCCGACGTCATCCAGACGACGCGCCCGCCCGGGCGGCCGTCGTGCTGGGCGGCGAACGCCTGCGTCGCGAGGAGCGTCGCGCGGGCGTTGACCTGCCAGTGCCCGTCGAGCACGTCCGCGGAGAGCTCGTGGAGCTCGCCGTCGGAGCCGCTGCGCGCGTGGTTGCACACGAGGACGTCGAGGTGCCCGACGCTCTCGTTGGCACGTGCGACAAGCTCCGCGGCGCCGTCGGGCCGGGCGAGGTCGATGCTCGCATCGGCGAGGACCGCGCCGTCGGCGAGGTGCTCGCGGAGCCCGGCCAGGACGTCGTCGACCGGGTCCGCACCCCACGGCTGCTCCGCGTCGTGCGGGGCGAAGTGGTGGACGAAGAGGCTCGCCCCCATGTCCGCGAGGCGGGCGGCGACGGCGAAGCCGATGCCGCGGCGTCGACTCACCCCCGTGACGACAGCGGTACGGCCAGCGAGGGGGAGGTCCATGCGGTGACCCTACGAGGCGGTCGGCCGCGCCGTCGACGCCATTGCCCCGAGCCCCGGGCCGCCGGCCCACGCCTGGACGATGAGCTCGGCGAGCAGCCGGACGAGCTCGGTGGTCGAGACCACTCCCCACAGCCGGCCGGCGATGAGGATGTCGTCGAGGCGGCGGTGCACGGGGCGGCTCATCGCGGCGTGGACCACCTCGACGAGCGGGGCGCCGGGCGCGACGCACATCGGCTCCCAGTCGGTGATCTCCGCGACGGGGCGGCGCGCGAGGAGCGCCTGCCCGTAGCCCAGGGTGCCGGCGCTCGCGATGTGGTAACGCTCGCGGGACACGATCCCCACGCGCTCCGGGTCCGCGGGGTCGACCACGGCGACGGACGACACGTGCTCGGAGGCGAACAGGCCGGCGAGCCGGGGGCACGGGAGCGAGGCGTCGACCACCTCGATGTCACGGCCGAGGCGGGCGACGGCGAGGTAGGGGTCCGTGGACTGCGGTCCCCGCTCGGTGCGGCGGGGGCGGGAGAGCTGCGGAGCGATGGTCTCGAGGATCACCGGTCGATCGTCCCCCGGACGTGCGCCGGGCGCGCAGCGGTTCGGGTCGTTTGCCCCGGTTGGGCGAACGAGTTCATGGAAGATTCGCCCCGTGGCCGACTCACGACGGCCGTTCGAGCGCGTCACTCAATTGACAATCAATCGTTCATGATCGATTATCGATGTCTACCCATCACTATTCGATCGATTCGAGGGTTGGCATGAACCGAGGCACCATCATCGCCCTGCGCTGCGGGCTCGTCGCCCTCCTGCTCGGGCTGCTCGTCATCCAGGCGCTCATGCTCCCGGCGATCGCCGCCGACTACGCCGTCGACGCCCCCGAGCTGGCCTACCTGCGCTGGCCGTACCTCATCGCCTCGATCCTGGTCGTGGCGTGCGTGCAGCTCGCCGTCCTCTGCGTGTGGCGCCTGCTCGGCTTCGTCCAGGAGGGGTCGATCTTCTCCACGCGGGCGTTCACGTGGGTCGACCGCATCATCGGCACGACGGTCGTGGCCACCATCCTCGTGGTGGCGATGAACGCCTACCTGACGGCCATCAACATGATCCCCCCGGGGCTCTTCATCCTCCTCGGCGGGGCGGCCGTCGGCGGGCTGTGCCTCGCGCTGCTGCTCGTCGTGATGCGCGCGCTCCTCGTGCGGGCGACCGAGCTCGAGTCCGACCTGAGCGAGGTGATCTGATGGCCATCGTCGTCAACCTCGACGTCGAGCTCGCACGCCGCAAGATGTCCGTGGGCGAGTTCGCCGACGCCGTGGGGATCACCGTCGCGAACGTGTCCGTGCTCAAGAACGGCCGCGCCAAGGCCGTCCGGTTCTCGACCCTCGAGGCCATCTGCCGGGTGCTCGACTGCCAGCCCGGCGACATCCTCGCCTACGTGCCGGACTGACGCGCGAGCGCCTCGTCGAGGTCCGTCACGGCGAACTCGTAGCCGGCGTCGAGCAGCCGCGCCGGGGCGACCCAGCGGGACTTGAGCAGGAGCTCGGACTCGTTGCGCAGCGCCCCCATGCCCAGCTCGAGCATCCACCGCGCCGCGGGGAGCCCGACCGGTGCCCCGACCCGGCGGCGCAGCGCGGCCATGAGGGTGCGGTTGTCGCTCGCCGTCGGCGTCGCGACGTTGACGGGGCCTTCGATCCCGGGGTGGTCGCGCAGGAAGCGCACGACGCCGACGACGTCGTCCACGTGGACCCACGAGAACTTCTGTCGCCCGCGCGAGCGGTGGCGAGGTGCCCGCCCGTCACCCGTCGGCTCCGGCCCGATCCCCCGGTAACGACGATGGCCGAACCACCACCCGTCGTGCTGCGGCCCACCGAGCCCGAGCCGTGCCGCGGTCAGGAGCGACCGCGTTCGGTCTCAACAGATTGGCGGGAGTCGGTCATGGCGGTCAAACTCAACAAGCACGACCTTGAATTCGTTCTGAAGCAGATCAAGATCGCCGAAGCCCATGCCGGCGGCGTCTTCGGCACG
>CAZECM010000021.1:12082-29142 GCA_964510785.1 uncultured Cellulomonadaceae bacterium
GCGCAGCGCGACGCGCCGGGTGCCGGGCAGGTCGCCCGCGAAGAGCTCGGCTTCCCACGTGCGGGCGACGTCCACCGAGAACCCGGTCCCGAGCTCCCCGTCGTCCTCGCCCTGCGGCCCGTCCAGCGCGTAGCGGTAGATCGTGCCCGTGCTCGCGTTGAGCCACAGTGCCGGGGGCTCGGTCCCGGCGCTCACGGCGTCGTGCAACGCCCGCGTCGTCGCGACGCGCGAACGCAGGATCTCGTCCCGGTTCGCGTCGGTGTAGCGGCAGCCCACGCTCTTGCCGGCCAGGTTGATCAGCAGCTCCGCGCCCTCGACCACCCGGGCGATCGCGTCCGGGTCGCCCCACGAGGCATCACCGCCCGCGCGGCTGATGGTCCGGACCCGGTAGCCGTCGTCGTGCAGCGCGGCGACGATCGCCCGCCCCAGGAAGCCGGACGCCCCGGCCACGACGGCGGTGCGTGGGGTCTCTGTCATGTCCCCACCCTAGGGCTCGCGCACCGCTACCCCCGCCGGCCACGATGGCGCCTGATCGCCTCCCGGACCGACGGCACCACCACGCCGCCGGCCGCCATGTCGACGCGCGTGAGGCGGCGGTTGCGCAGCACGCCCACCAGGCCGATCAGCCACGGGACGAGGAGCGCGGCGAAGGCCAGGCGGTACTCGTCGAGCGTGTACGTCGTGGCACCAGGGGGCGCGACGAGCTGCAGCACCACGCCCACGAGCAGCACACCCACGACGGTCGAGCTGAAGCCACCCACGTTCACGTAGCCCGTCGCGACACCCAGCCGCGAGCTCGGGGACCATGACCGCGCAAAGTCCAGGCCTACCAGCGAGATGGGTCCGCCCGCGCCGATGACGACGCAGAACAGTGCCAGCTGCCACCACGGTCGAGGCGTGCTGAAGGACAGCAGCGCCGCCCAGGCGGTGGCCGTCCCCGCCGCCGAGCCCAGCACGATCCAGCTGCGTCGCAGCGGGTGTCGACCCGTGAGGACCCCGGCCGTGGGTCCGGCGACCATGGCGGAGAGCGTCAGCACGACCAGCAGCCCGGACGCGGCGGCGGGGCTCAGGCCCTGCGCCGTCACGAAGAACGGCACGCCCCACAGCAGGGCGACCACGTTCGCGGAGAACGGGCTCACGAAGTGGCTCCAGAAGCCCAGGCGGTTCCCCGCCGTCGAGGTCGCGGCACGCACGGACGCCCAGAGCCGGTCGGGTGCCGGCGAGGAGTGCCCGACGTCGGGCATCCGCACGCACAGCGCCACCACCACCGCCGCCGCCGCACCCACGGCGCCCAGCGTGCCGAACGCCGGGCCCCAGCCGAACTCGTGGAGGACCCACGCCACCGGGATCGCGGTGGCGAGCTGCCCCGCCTGGCCCATGAACCCCGTGACCTGCACCAGCACCGGCACCCGTCGTGGCGGGAACCACGCGGAGATGAGCCGGGCGGCGGAGATGAAGATGGGCGCATCGCCTGCGCCGAGCAGCACCCGCGCACCCATCGCGAGCGGAAGGCTGTCGGTGATGGCCAAGGCCGTCTGGCCGAGCGCCATCAGGACGGAGCCCGCCACCATCACGCGCATGGGACCGAAGCGGTCCAGCAGGTGGCCCGCCGGGATCTGCATCGCGGTGTACGTCGCGACCTGCGCCACGGCCAGCAGCGCGAGCCCCGTGGCCTGGGTGTCGAACCTGTCGAGCGCCTCGACGCCGGCGACCCCCAGCGCGGTGCGGTGGACCACCGCCACGAAGTAGGCGAGCAGCGCAGCGGCGAACACCACCTTCGCCACACGCGGTGTGCGGTGCGGAAGGTGGCTCACCTGGAGAGTCTAGGTGTGGGGTCCGGGGTTCTCGGCTGGGACGCTGGATGCCGAACAGCCGGTCGGGCACGCACCGAGGCGCGCACCCGACCGGCCGTGGGACCGCCGTGCCGGACGGTGCAGATCAGCCAGCGGTGATGCACACCGCCGTACCGGTCATGGCGACAGAGCTCGTGATGTCGTTGCGCACGGTGACTCGCCACGCCAGGCCCCCGTCGTGCGGAAAGCTCTGGTAGATGACCGGCGCGGTGCCTGGGCCGGTGGCGATGTAGGCCCCACCTGAGATCGCCTTCTTGCCGCTCGGACACGTCATGGTGAAGGTATGGCTCCCACCACCGGCGATGCTCTGGGTCGCACTCTCGATGATCTCGTAACCGGACACGCCTGCGGCGCCCGCCGGCCCAGCGGAGCCCGTGGCACCGGTGGCACCAGCTGCTCCGGCAGCACCGGTGGCTCCAGCAGGTCCGGCGGGACCCACGGCGCCGTCGGCCCCTGCTGGTCCGGCAGGCCCAGCGGGACCCGCGGGCCCAGCGACGCCGGTGTCGCCCTTCGGCCCCTGCGCGCCCTGGAGGGCTGCACGCGTCGCGGACGAGAGCTTGGCGAGGCTGATCGTGCCGTTGCGGATCTTCGCGTTGGTCACGGCGCCAGTCTTGATCTTGGCGGCGCTGATCGCGCCGTTCTTGACCTTCTTCGTCGTGACCGCGTTGTTGCGGATCTTCTTCGCGGTGACCGCGTCGTTGCGGATCTTCTTCGTCGTGACCGCGTCGTTCTTGATGTTGGCCGCGGTCACTGAGCTCTTCGCGATGCGGTTCTCGGCCACGTTGGTCGCAGCGACCGCTGACGTCATCGAGGTAGCGACGACGAGCGCGAGTATGGAGATGACTAGGGAGGCTGGGCTCATGGCCCGACTGATTCGACTCATGCGACGCGACCCTAGGAAGCCGGCTTCAAGTTTTCTGTGAGTCGACGTCCTTCATCGTCCGGCTCGCCCGCCTCGACACTGGCCCGCTCGGCCGCCCGGACGATCGCCGTGCCGATGCCCCCGCCACGCAGCGACTCGTCGACGTGGAGGCTGCGCAGCTCGCGCAACGGCGCGAAGACCAGCTCACCGGCGCCCACGGGCACGCCGTCGAGCCACGCGACGAGGTAGAGCGACTCGCCGCGCTCCTGGCGGGCGAACATCCGCTCGGCGATCCGCGCGCCGGGATGCTCCGTCGCGGTGATCGTCTCGACGTCGGACCGTGTGCACGTGCGGACGGTGACCCCGGACCACTCTTGGCTGTTCTGCACCCGGACTGGACCTCCCGTCTCTGACGCTGCGACGCGAGCCATGGTCGCACCCGATCCGGCTGCGCCGCAGGTGCAGCGTACGATCGGGCCAGGAGCTGACCTAGGTTCCCCCAAGACGGGAGCACGGATGTCCGGCGCCGCCAAACTCCCCTTCGACGCAACCGCCGCACCGACGGCCGACCTGCTCACCCTCGGGCTGCTCGCAGGTTCCTCGATGGAGAACGAGCAGCGGCTACCCATCCACCCCCACCATCTGGACCGCATCGACCCCGACCTGCGCTCACGGATGACCGTCGAGCGAGGCTACGGCGCCGACTTCCAGCTGGAACCCGGATACGTCGAGTCGCGCGTGGGCCGAGTCGCCGGGCGCTCCGAGGTGATCGAGAGCGCCGACGTGCTGCTGCTCCCGAAGCCCCAAGCGTCGGACGTGGTCGAGATCCCCGAGGGCCGGGTGCTGTGGGGCTGGCCGCACTGCGTGCAGGACGCCGCGATGACGCAGACGGCGATCGACCGCCGACTCACGCTGATCGCGTTCGAGGCGATGAACCACTGGACCGCCCAGGGGGACTTCAGCCTGCACGTGTTCCACAAGAACAACGAGCTCGCCGGCTACTGCTCCGTGCTGCACGCGCTGCGACTGACCGGGTCGACGGGGGACTACGGACCGCGGCTCAGCGCCGTCGTCATCGGCTTCGGCGCGACGGCGCGAGGTGCCGTGACCGCCCTGAACGCGCACGGGGTCCACGACATCCAGGTACTCACGCAACGCGACGTCGCGGCGGTCGCCTCACCGATCCACGCGGCGCACATGGTCCAGCTCAACACCGCCCAGGGTGCGCCCCACCTCAGCGAGGTCCTCACGCCCGACGGTGACGTGCTGCTCCCGGAGTTCCTGGCGTCGCACGACATCGTCGTCAACTGCACGCTCCAGGACGTCGCCGAGCCCTTGACCTACCTGCGCACCGAGGACCTCGCGCTGTTCACGCCGGGGAGCGTGATCATCGACGTCTCGTGCGACGAGGGGATGGGCTTTGCCTGGGCACGGCCCACCACGTTCGAAGAGCCGATGTTCGCGGTGGGCCACGGGGTGAGCTACTACGCCGTCGACCACAGCCCGTCATACCTGTGGAACTCCGCCACGTGGGAGATCAGCGAAGCGCTCCTGCCGTTCCTGCGCACCGTCATGTCCGGCCCGGCCGCCTGGGATGCGGACCCCACCATCTCGCGAGCGATCGAGATCCGCGACGGGGTGATCGCCAACCCGAGCATCCTGAGCTTCCAGGGGCGCGAGCCGGAGTTCCCGCACCCCCGCGCCCCTCAGGTGCCCGTCCCCGGGTGAACGAGCTCCGCCTGGATCACGCGGAACGTCGCGCCGAGCACGCCTCGGGACAGCAGACCAGGCCCGAGCGGGCCGGAGGAGCTCGCGCCGAGCGGAGGAAGCAGCCGGAGCTGCCACCGGATCTCCGCCTCGACCGCTTCCGGTCGTAGCGGGTTCGCCAGGGAGACGGCCCTCGCCGCCGAGGCTCCCGCGGGCGTGGTCGCGGCGCTCGCCGCCTTCACCGCCACGAGCCGCCTGCGAATCTCTTCGGCGGCGGTGGACTCTCCGGCACTGAACGCGCGCGTGCGAGCCAGCGCGTCCCGCACCTGAGCCTCGGCTGCGGCATCGGCCTCGAACAAGCGCAGGACGTGCTCGGCGCACTCCGCGGCCCACCGTGCGATGGTTCGTCGATGGGGCTCGCTGAGGGTCTGAGCCGAGGTCACGCCGCCAGCCTGTCACGGGCGTCGGTGCTCGAGAGTCTCGCGCCCGGCCGCGGAGAGGGCCACCGATGTCCCGGCGAGCTCCTCCAGCCCGGTCCATACCGCCTCCGCGATGCCGGGTCCAGGAGCGCTCGTGTGCGGTGAAGGGGTCAGCGGGATCGGCGGCCCGGCGATCCTCCTGGGCCCGTAGGACTCACCGCCCTGCACGTCCGGGTCCACGAGCGCGCGCACCCCCGACCACGCCGCTGCGTCCTTTCCCTGCGCCCACGGCGTGTACGGGTTGCGACGGTAGGGGACGGTCGAGTCCCGGATCCCGGGGCGCTGCGGGGTCTTGGCGTCGACACCCACTCCCGGTCGGGTGACGACCGACGCGATGGGCAGGCCGGCGGCCCGGACGCGACGGTCGAGCTCGTAGGCGAACATCTCGGTGAGCGTCTTCGCGACGACGTACGCACCCAGGCCGGTGCGGAACGTCGCGCGGGCGTCCGTCACCTCCTTGCGGAACTGCTGGACAAACCCCGTGGAGGCGTGGACGATCCTGAGCGGGTGGTCACGCCCCGCCTCGCTGCTCACCGCGAGGAGCCCCGCGACGAGAACGACGTTGGCGACCGCGTGCGCCCCGGTCATCAGGGGCAGGCCGTCGCGCGTCGTCGCCCGGGCGGAGAAATCCATCGGGCCGCCGTTCAGGAAGATGCCGTCCAGGCGTGGCAGAGCCGCGAGATGCTCGGCCCCCTCGCGGACGGAAGCCAGCGACGTGAGGTCGAACGCGACGGAACCGGTCACGGCATCCGGCACCTGCCCGCGGATCGCTGCCGCGGCGACGCCGAGCTTCTCGGGCGACCGGGACACGAGGATCACCTCGGCGCCGGCCGCGGCGAGCTGTTCGGCGGCGAAGTAGCCGATGCCGCCCGTCGCGCCCGTGACGGCGTAGACGCGGCCGGTGAGGTCGGGAAGGTGTGCGGGGTCCCAGGTCATGAGCTGCTCCTTGAAGTGGATTATCTATCCGATTCAGCATATCCCTCAAACGGATGACTAATCCATCTCGGGTAGGATGCCGGTATGCGCACCCTCCGCTCGGACGCGGCACGCTCACGCGTGAAGATCCTCGACGCCGCACGTCAGCAGCCGATCACCGACCTACGGCTCAACGAGCTCGCCCGCCGGGCCGGCGTCGGCGTCGCGACCGTCTACCGGCACTTTCCGACGGTCACCGCCCTGGTCGAGGCACTGACCATCGCGGCCCTCGAGGAGCTCGTCGCCGAGGCGCGGACCGCCGCCGCGGATCCCGACCCGTCGCGCGCGTTCTCGCAGCTCGTCCGGAGCGTGGCCACCATGCAGCTCGAGCACGAGGGCCTCCAGTCCGTGCTGCTCTCAGACGAGGTCTCGAGCACGGCGCACGACCTTCGAACCGAGCTCTTCGACCTCGCGCGGACAGTGCACACGAATGCGACCGCCGCGGGTGTCGTGCGCCCGGGCATCTCGTTCGACCAGGTGCAACGACTCGTCTGCGGCGTCGAGCACGCGGTGCGGCTCGGAGACGGCAGCGACCGGGACGCGCTGCTCGACGTCATGGTCTCGGGACTGACCCCGCCCTAGAGCGGGCGACAGTGCCTCACCGTCAGCACAACGACACGCTAGACCGGAGCCCCTCAGGCTCCGGCACGGATCAATCGCTCACAGCGGCCCGAGCACGCTGCGCGGGTCGGCGTCGAGCGCAAGCGTCTCGAGCACGGTGAGCAGTTGCCGTTCCTCGTACCGGAAGTGACTCTCCATGATCGCCGCGATGCCCTCGAGGTACCTCGAGAGGTCACTTCGCGAGTCCCTCGCGTGGATCGCCGCCTCCAGAGCGGAGACGAGGTACGCGATCATCGAGTGGTCCTGCTCCAGCTTCCGCAGCGTCTCGCGCAGGTCCGGATGCTCGGCTGCGACAGCAGGGAACAACTCCCGATCCTCGCCCTCATGGTGTCCGGTGAGCGCCGTACAGAACCCATGACCAACCAACAGCAGGTCGCTACTCACGCCGAGAACAGGTTCGTCAGAGGCGACAGACTCCTGCGCAACAGACAGCGCTCTGCGCAAGCGCGCGTGCACGGCGCGCAACTCACTGCTCCAAGCCACCAGCCTGGTCTTCTCACCCTCAGTCAAGAGAGGGAGAAGGGATAGACAAAGGCACTTGTCTTGCTCCTTCGGATGGCACGCCTCCATGCCTGACACTGCTTGCCACCGGCACGCGACGCGAGGGGCAGCCTAGCCAGTCACGAGCAAGACGACGGCGAACGCCCGTCCTCGCCCCCCGGATCCACGTCACACGTTGACGCGGAACTCCAGGACGTACCTTCGCGCAAGAGCGTCTCAGCCTGACAACTGTGCTCCCGGTCACGCGACCCTCAGCGGGGTGATCGAAGCGATCTGCTCCCCCGCGAGCTCCTCTGCGCGGTCGAGTTCGTCGTGACTCTGCAAGTTGATCCAGAACTCCGCCGAGGTGCCGAAGTACTCCGCAAGTCGCAGTGCGGTGTCTGCCGTGATCCCACGCTTGCCGTGCACGATCTCGTAGATGCGCCGGGGCGGCACTCCGACTTCGAACCGAACTCTGCGACCTCACGCGGACAGTGCACCAGTCGTGCCAGATGGCGGCGGACAAGGCTAGCGAGTCAGCGTGGCCCGCTGTCGCCACGCCCTGGGCGCAACCGATGCCGTCGGGCGGTCACATCGGTGTCCTCTTCGCGGACGAACGACGCGGCAGTGTGTACGTGGCCGCCGCCGAAGAGCACGCCGGGGCCCATGTCACCGAGCCTCGGCACACTGCGGTCACTCGTACCGGAGAGAGGTGACCGGGTCGGCCCACGCCGCACGCGCAGCGGGCAGGGTGCCAGCGAGGAACGCGACCCCCATCACGGCCACGATGATCAGGGTGATCGACACTGGGTCGAACGCGATCAGGGTCAGGCCAGGCAGATCGGTGAGCAGACCGCCAGAAAGAGCGGAACTGACCGCGCTCCCGACGAGGATGGCAATCACCGCGCCGAGCGCGCTGCCGAGGAACCCGATGAATGCCGCCTCCAGGCTGAACAGGGAGAACACTCGTCCGCTGCCCATGCCCATGGCCTTCATCAGGCCGATCTCGCGGGTGCGCTCTTGCACCGACATGTACAACGTGTTGACGATGCCGAACCCTGCCGCCAGCAGCGCGATGATCGCGAACGCGTTGAGGACGAGAACGATCCCGTCGATGACCGCGGAGACGGTCCCGAGCCGATCGGCCACGGTGGTGCCGGTGTAGCCGGCTTCGGTGAGCCGGTCTTTCAGCGCGGCGAACTCCGCGTCAGTCGCATCCGGGTTGAACCAGATGCTGGCTTGGGCATACCGTTCGGCCTCCTCCGCGGTCAACCCGGTGTTCTGGGTCGCGTACAGCACGTCGGTGAGTGCGGCATTCGGAGTCACGGCCACCCCAGCGGGAGAGGCGAGGGCTGCTTCCGCGACACCGACGATGGTGGCACGAACGATGTGCTGGGCCCGCACGGCGTCCGTGACAGCGATAGACACGGTCTGCCCGACGGCCGCAGCGTCGTTGTCGAACCCGAGGGGCTCGACGTACGACACGGGGATCACGACCTGCAGCTGCTGGGAGGAGTCGTCTGGGCTCGCACCTGCCGCGAGAGGGATGGTCTGTCCCTCGACGAGCCCGCCGACGTTGAGCTGATACTTGTCGCCGTCGCCGGCCTGGATGTAGTCAGCGGCCACCGACTTGGTGGCCCGCACGTCCAGGATCCCGTCGATGTCGGCGAGGATGTCCAAGTCCGTCGGCGTCAGCGCGGTCACCGTCTGGTTGTCGAAGCCGCCGGACTCGATGGCGTCGGGGTCGTACCGGTCCGGGCCGGAGTCCTCGGCGCCGGGGGCGTCGCTGGAGGTCCCGGAGTTCTTGGTCACGTTCATGACGTCCCCCGCCCCCAAGGAGGTGACGGTGTCGTCGATGTATGCGTTGATCCCGGTGCCGAGCCCGTTGGTGAGGGTGAGGGTGAATGCGCCGACGAAGATCGCGAGGATTGTCAGTGTCGTGCGGGTCTTGGATCGGAACGTGTTCGACACGGCGGATCGGATCAGGTCGAGGGCGTTCATGCGGCGACCGACTTGCTGTCTTCGACCACGAGGCCGTCTCTGATGTAGATGCGACGGTCGCAGCGTGCGGCTAGGTCGTCGTCGTGGGTGACCACGAGCAGGGTGATGCCGTGTTCCCGGTTGAGAGTGAAGAGGATATCTTCCACAACGGCGCCGGTCTGGCTGTCCAGGTTGCCGGTGGGCTCGTCGGCGAAGATGATCCGTGGACTGTTCACCAGTGCCCGGGCGATCACGACTCGCTGCTTCTGGCCTCCGGAGAGGTCGACGGCCTTGCTCTTCGCCTTGTCGTCGAGCTCGAGCTGCTCGAGCGCGGCGAGACCACGGCGTCGGCGTTCGGCACGGCTGCTGCCGGCGATCGTCAGCGGCAGCGTCACGTTCTCGAGTACGGAGGCGTCGCCGGTGAGGAAGAACTGCTGGAACACGAACCCGAACGTCCGGTTTCGGACACGGTTCAACCGACTTCCCTTCAGTCCCCGGGTATCGACCCCTTCCAGTTCGATCGAGCCCGAGGTGGGGGCGTCCAGCAGAGCGAGCAGGTGCATGAGCGTGGACTTGCCCGATCCGCTCTTGCCGACGATCGCAACGCTCTCACCCTCACGCAGGTCGAAGCTCACCCCCCTCAACGCGTCGAAACGGTTCTGGCCGCGGCCATACGACTTGCGCACGTCCTTGACCGACATGATCGGGGTATCCATCAGACTCCTCGTGATTCTCGGTTCGGAGTCTCAGCGTCCCCGTCACGGGCCGGGGACGCGTCCCCCCTGCAGGGACACCTCCACTACCACCGCCGGGGTACTCTCACTGCCCCTCGAGAGTGATGTGCACCCGTCCGCCCTGCTTCACACTGGAAAGGTGAGGACTGCTGCGGACGGACAGACAGCGTGGTCGCCTGCCGCACGGCGCGCACTTGGTGGGGTGGGAGACGTCGTCGCGGCGTTGTTCATCATCATGGCCGTGTTCGTTCACTTCCCCGAGGACGAGTTCCGTCCCGCGTCCGCCGCGGTCGTCATCGTTGTCGTCGCACCCGCCGTCGTCCTGCCGTTCCGGCGCCGGTGGCCGATCTCCGTCCTCGCCGCCTGCGTCGCGTTGTATGGGGTCGCGGCAGCGTGCGGAACGCTCGCGCCGGGAGTCGTTCTTGCGATCGCGATCGCGCTGTTCGCTCTCGCGAGCCGGTCCACGCGGCGTATCGCCGCCGTCACGACGGCGATCGCCGTGGCAGCCGTGTTCCTGCTCAGCCTGATGGCCGCGGTGCAGAGCGTCTTCGAACCGAAGATCTTCCAGTTCGTCCTGGCCCTCGCTTTCGCCGCCGCCGCCGGCGATGCCAGCCGTTCCCGGCGGGAGTACATCATCGCCATCACCGAACGCGCCGAGCGCGCCGAACGGACCAGGGAGGCGGAAGCCAGACGTCGCGTCTCCGAGGAACGACTGCGGATCGCCCGCGACCTGCACGACGCGGTCGCCCACCAGATCGCGGTCATCAGCTTGAACGCCGGCGTCGCCTCCTCCTCGCTCGAGTCCCCACAGAAGGCGCAAGAGGCGCTCAGCACCATCCGCAGCGCGGCTCGCACTGTGCTCGGTGAGATCGGTGACCTCCTCGCGCTGCTGCGCGCCGACGACCCGGCTGCCGCGACCGTGGCCCCGCAACCAGGCCTAGGCCGACTGAACGACTTGCTGGCCCAGTTCGCTGACTCCGGGCTCGATGTCCACCTGCGCGTCGAGGGAGACCCGGCGCTCGTCACCGGCGCGGCCGACCTCGTCGCCTACCGCGTCATCCAGGAAGCGCTCACCAATGCCCACAAGCACGGCGCGGAGCAGCGCGCACACGTACTGATCGACGTGACCGACGTGATGGTCTCGATCGTGATCACCAATCCGACTCGAACCTCCCGAGAAGACCGTCGCGACCTCGACCCGCATCGGCCCGGCAACGGCCACGGACTGATCGGCTTGCGCGAACGGGTCGCGTCCGTTCGAGGCGTGGTCGAGACCGGGGCGGTCGCGGCGAGCTACCGGCTCGCAGTGACGCTCCCGCTATCGAGGGACAGAACCTGATGACCACGGTGCTCGTCGTCGACGATCAGTCCCTGATCCGCCAGGCGGTGTCGAGCATCCTCGCCCAGGCCGACGGCATCGACGTCATCGGTGAGGCTGCGACCGGGGCCGCCGCTATCCGGGTGGCTTCCGAGCTCGGTCCGGACGTCGTCCTGATGGACATCAGGATGCCCGGCATCGACGGCATCGAGGCCACCGCCGCGATCTGCGCCGACCCGGCGCTCGTGCACACCCGCGTGCTGATCCTGACGACCTTCGAGGAGGACGAGTACCTCGTCGCCGCCCTCCGCGCCGGTGCCAGCGGATTCATCGGCAAGGGCGCCGAACCCGAGGACATCGCCCGCGCCGTCCGCGCCGTCCACGCCGGTGAGGCCCTCCTGTCTCCGCTCGCCACCCGAGCCCTCATCGAGAAGTACCTGCTCGCAGCCACAGCCGCCACGCCTCCGGAGCGCAGATCGGTCTCGTCCGAGCTCGCCCGGCTCACCGAGCGAGAACGAGAAGTCCTTCTCCTCGTCGCTCGGGGACACTCCAACAGCGAGGTCGCCGCCGAGCTCGTCATCTCACCGCACACCGCCAAGACGCACGTCAGTCGCATCATGACGAAGCTGCACGCGCACGACCGGGCTCAGCTGGTGATCCTCGCCTACGAGAGCGGCCTGCTCCACCCTGGCGCCTACTGAGTCGTTCGGTCGCTCAGATACCCCAGACGCAGTAGCCGGATACCACTCGCAGGCGACGCGCCACCACGCTGATCACGCAATCCTGGGACTCGACCGCTCATCCAGGAGGAGACCATGACGACCAGCACACAGCTCGGCTACCGCCCCTTCACGGCAATCCTCGAGTCCGTCGCGATCGTCGCAGTCACCGCGAGCATCGCCAATGCGGTGCTTGCGCTCATCGGCACCGCCCTCGGGGCCGACGGCCCCGGACTGCAACCCGTCCCCTACATCAGTCTCACGATCATCTCCGCAATCGGCGGAGCACTCGGCTGGCATCTCATCAACCGCCACGCGACGCACCCCAGCCGGGTGATGCGCTGGCTGGCCCCCACGTTCCTCGTGGTGTCCTTCATCCCTCCCATCCTCGTCGGTACGTCGACCGGCACCGGCGAGGGATGGGTGTACGCCGGCACCCTGATGCTCATGCACGTCACCACCTTCACGGTCGCGATCCTCACCTACCGACGGTTGATGCCGCTCTCTGACCGCGCGGCCATCGGCACCGCGATCTCATCCACCCAAACGACCTGACTCCGTCGCTGCTCCCTCAGCAGCGTCCCGCGACTCCGCTGCGAGCAGGCGGACGGTCAGCGATGTCCACTGTGCGCGCTGCCGGTCGGTCAACGCACCGAGGACGCGCTCGGCGTCGGCCTCGAACCGGTCGCTCGCCGCGTCGACCAGGGCCCGCCCCGCCGGCTCGAGCCGCACCCGGACCGAGCGTCGGTCCCGCTCGTCCGGCACGCGACTCACCAGCCCGCGTCGCTCGGCACGGAGCACCGCCCCGCTCATGCTCGACTTGTCCACACCCACGTGCGCGGCGAGCTCGTTGATGCTCGGGGTCCGGTCGCGGAGGATGCCCAGCAACCGCACCTGCTGGATCGACAGTCCCTCCTCGGCGGCGTGTGCCTCCAACCGCGCGCCGACGGCGAAGGCGAGGCGCGCCAACGCCTCGACCGTGGACAGCTCCGAGTCGTCAGCCATGCCCCCAGCCTACGCATTAGTTCGTGGGACAAACTACATGTATGGTGGCGCCAACCATTATTGTTGGTGCCACGTACTAACTAGGAGATCCCATGAACACCATCCAGGTTGCCCTCGTCGAAGCGTTCGGCGAACCGCCCCGCTACCGTTCCGCCCCCGAGCCGCCCGCCGAAAAGGGCGGCGAGGTCGTCGATGTCCTCGCAGTCGGTGTGCATCCGGTCACACGCGGTGTCGCCGCAGGGCTGCACTACGCCAGCCCGGACAGGCTTCCGATGATCCCCGGTATCGACGGAGTCGTACGCAGGGCCGACGGGTCGCTTGCATTCGTCATCGCCGGTGACACCGGGACAATGGCCGAGAGGATCGTGATCAACCCCGCCCGAGCCATCTCGGTACCCGCAGACGCCGACCCCGCGATCGTCGCAGCCACGATGAACCCGGTCATGTCCTCCTGGGTCGTGCTGCGCGCCCGGGTGCCATTTGCGCCGGGGCAGTCCGTGCTGGTGCTCGGCGCGACGGGAAACGCCGGGTCGATGGCCGTCAAGGTCGCCCGACACTTGGGTGCGGGGCGAGTCATCGCCGCCGGACGCAACCAGACCCGCCTGGACGCCCTTCTCCACGAAGGCGCGGACGAGGTGGTCGCCCTCACTTCAGACCTCGAGACCACGGGTGTGGAACTCGCCGCCGCCGCAGACGTGGACGTCGTCCTCGACTACATCGGAGGAGCGCCGAGCGAAGCGGCGATGCGCGCGATCCTCCAAGCCCGCACCGACTCCGCCCAGCTCCTCGACTGGGTCCATATCGGAAGCATCGGCGGATCCACCGTCACGATCGATGGCGCAGCCCTCCGCTCCCGCGCACTCCGCATCAGCGGCAGCGGATTCGGGTCCGTCTCACCGGCCGTGTACCAGAAGGAGCTTCCCGAGGCCGCCAAGGCGATCGCCTCCGGCGCTCTCGTCGTCCAGCCCCGCCGCTTCGCCCTCGCCGACATCGAGGACGCCTGGGCGCATACAGACGAACCAGGCGAGCGCACCGTCATCGTCCTGTGACGGCATCCATACGGCGCGAAACGACCGCCGTCTGGTGGCGCGGCTCGCCGGCGCAGTCGTCACAGCGATCCTCGCCATGGTCCTCAACGCCGTGTGCGGTACGTGCGGCTCTCTACGACCTCGGTAGGCCCGTATGGCTCCGCCGTGGTCGTCTCTCGCAGGTTCTCGACAGAGCGCTTCTGCCCGTGCCGGTAGATGATCGAGCTGCGGAACTCGGTGACCTCGGGGCGGTTGGAGAGAGTGTCGACGAGGAAGGCGTGCAGGCTCTGCACGTTGGGCACGCCGACGTGCAGCAGGAAGTCGTCCCCGCCGGCGAGCACGAACACGGCCATCACTTCAGGCATCGACATCGCCTCGCGGTGGAACCGTTCGATGACTTCGCGGCTCAATGGCCTGATCTGGGTGGCGATGAGGGCTTGGACGGGGCGACCCAGCGCTTCGAGGTCGACATCGGCGTGGAAACCGGTGATGACGCCGCGCTTCTGCAGCCGCCGGATCCGCTCGGAGCACGTCGAGGCGGCCACCCCGACGATCTCTGCGAGATCGCGCAGCGGGATACGTGCGTCGCGCTGAAGCTCGTCCACGATTCTGCTGTCGATCCGATCCAGATTCGATTCTGTAGCCATGTTCCGAACATATCGCATGCACTGTTGACTAGTCGTCGCCATCTGTCCAGTCTTGCTGGAATGAACCGAACAAAACACCCTCTTGCCATCCTTCCCGACGATGCTCCGTCCGATCTCCCAGCCTGGGAGCACGAGGAAGTCCGCATCGCTCGCGGCGAGCGCACCGGCGCAGCCATCATCGTCGCGGTGCACTCGACGGCGAGGGGGCCGGCGATCGGGGGTCTGCGCATCAGGCCCTACCCCTCCTGGAAGGACGGGCTGGAGGACGCACTGCGCCTGTCGGCCGCGATGACCACCAAGTCCGCCCTGGCCGCGCTGCCCCACGGCGGCGGAAAGGCCGTGGTCGTGCTCCCCTCCGGCGGGATCGACCTCGAGCACCGCACAGAGCTGGTCGCCGATGCCGCCGAGGTCATCGACGCGTTCGACGGCCGCTATGTCACCGGCCCCGACATCGGCTCGACCCCGGACGACATGGCCCTCGTCCACCGTCTGGCGCGAGGCAGCGCGTTCTGCCGACCCGAGTCGGACGGCGGCAGCGGCAGCTCCAGCCCGGCCACCGCCCGCGGCGTCATCGCCGCGCTCCATGCGGCTCTTCACCACCGTCGTGGCAGCACACAGGTCACGGGCCTGCGGGTGGGGTTGATCGGCTTCGGGCACGTCGGCCGGCTCGTCGCCGAGGAGCTCGCGCAATCTGGCGCCGAGGTCCTCGTCACCGACATCAACCCTCAGCTGGCGTCCCAAGCCACTGCCACCGGCGTGCGGTGGACGGACGCAGACCTGTTCAGCGAGGAACTGGACGTGTTGGTCCCCGCCGCAACCGGGGGCATGCTCACTCGAGAGACCGCGCAGGCGTGCCGTGCCGGGCTGATCGTGGGGCCGGCGAACAACCAGCTCGCCACCGACGACGTCGACGCGCTGCTGCACGAGCGCGGCATCACCTGGGTGCCCGACGTGCTGGCGTCGGTCGGCGGGATCATCCACGCCGTCTCCCGCGAGCGACAGGGTCTCGACGCCGCCACCACGGACGCACGCGTCGAGCAGGTCGGCCAGAAGGTCACGGACCTGCTTGCCTTCGCCGGCGAGCACCAGATCACGCCGCTGGCTGCGGCCCGGCGGATCGCCGCCCGCAGCACCGAGGAGGCCACGGTATGAGCACCGACTCCATCACCGTGACGACTGATCCGGCGCCCGAGAGCAGAGCCGGGGAGAGCAAGGTCGTCCTCGTCGTACGCGATGGCCTGGCCCCGAACCTCGCCGTCAACGCCGCCGCCGTGCTCGGCGCGAGCATCGGCACCGTCTACGACCTGCCACTCGGTAACGACGCGTTCGACGCCTCGGGGACGGAGTTCGCCGGAATCGTCACCACCCCGGTCCCCGTACTGACCGGCAGCGCCGAGGAGATCACCGCCCTGTTCCGGAGAGCATCGGCCACAGCGGACGCCACCGTGCTCACCTTGACCGAGGTGGCCCGAAGGGCTCGCACCTACGAGGCGTACCTGGCTGATCTGGCCGCCGCCGAGCAGGCAGACACCGACATCGTCGCGCTCATCGTTGCCGGCCCGCGTAACCGCGTCACCAAGCTCACCAAGCGTCTCCGGCTGCTGGGCGCCGAGCAGTGAGGAGCCCGTACGTCGTCGAGACCCTCGTGGCCAGCGATGTGCAGGACTGACCCAGCCCTAGGTGGGACTCGATCCTCAGCCCCGCTCCTCGACTACACGTTGAAGCGGAACTCCACGACGTCCCCGTCGCGCATGACGTAGTCCTTACCCTCCATGCGCGCCTTGCCGGCCGCGCGCGCGGCAGCCACGGACCCGAGCTCGAGGAGGTCCTCGAAGGCGATGACCTCCGCCTTGATGAAGCCCTTCTGGAAGTCGGTGTGGATGACGCCGGCGGCCTGCGGGGCGGTCCAGCCCTGGTGGATCGTCCAGGCGCGCGCCTCCTTGGGACCCGCCGTGAGGTAGGTCTGCAGGCCGAGGGTGTGGAAGCCCGCGCGCGCGAGCTGGTCCATCCCGGACTCCTCCTGCCCGTTGGCCTCGAGCATCTCGACGGCTTCCTCTGGGGTGAGCTCCACGAGCTCGGCCTCGAACTTCGCGTCGAGGAAGATCGCGTCCGCCGGCGCCACGAGCTCGCGCAGCTCGGCCTGCCGCGCGGTGTCCGCGAGTCCGGCGTCGTCGGTGTTGAACACGTACACGAACGGCTTGGCCGTCATGAGCTGCAGCGCTGCGACGCGCTCGGGGTCGAGTCCGGCCTTCGCGGCGCCGGCGAACAACGTGGTCCCCGCGGCGAGCAGCTCCTGGGCGCCGACGGCGGTCGCGAGGTCCTCCGGCTCCGCCTTGCGGTTGCGCACCTCCTTCTCGAGGCGCGGCACGACCTTCTCGAGCGTCTGCAGGTCCGCGAGGATGAGCTCGGTGTTGACCGTCTCGATGTCGTCCGCAGGGTCGACGCGCCCCTCGACGTGCACGACGTCGTCGTCGGCGAACACCCGCACCACCTGGCAGATCGCCTCGGCCTCGCGGATGTTGGCGAGGAACTGGTTGCCGAGCCCCTCCCCCTCGCTCGCGCCGCGCACGATGCCCGCGATGTCCACGAAGGACACGGTCGCGGGCACGAGGCGCGAGCGAGGGGGAGGGGCTCGGCAACCAGTTCCTCGCC
>CAZECM010000021.1:29152-46144 GCA_964510785.1 uncultured Cellulomonadaceae bacterium
GGCGGCCTGCGCCGCCGCGGTCCTGGTCAGCGCGTTGAACAGCGTCGACTTGCCCACGTTGGGCAGGCCGACGATGCCGAGGGTGAGGGCCATGGGCGGAAGTCTACGGGCGCGGGGCGACGCGCTGGTCGGGGGGCGCCGCTAGCGTGGGGCCCATGCGGATGGTGGCGTTCCCCCGGGGGATCAACGTGGGTGGCCGGGTGGTCCCCATGGCCCGGCTGCGCACCTTGCTCGAGGGCGCCGGCTTCACCGACGTGCGCACGGTCCTCGCGTCCGGGAACGTCGCCTTCGGCGTCCCGCACGGCATGCTCGGGGCCGACGACGGCGTCCCCCGGGTCCGTGCACTCGTCGAGGAGCTGATGTCGCACGAATTCGACTACGCCGCGATCGTGCAGGTCTTCGAGGCCGACGCCGTGGCCCGGTGCCTCGAGGCGGCACCGTGGGGCGAGGCTCCGGCCGACGAGCACCACTACCTCGTGTTCGTGGACGACGACGGCGTCCGCGCGGAGCTGCTCGCCGCGAGCGACCGTCTCGACGCGACGGTGGAGGCCGTGGCTCCGGCCGAGCTCGGCGTCTACTGGCGCGTGCCGAAGGGGCAGACGATCGGGAGCGCGTTCGGGGATCTCATCGGCACCGCGCGGGTGAAGCGGCACGTCACGACGCGCAAGCTCGACACGCTGCGCAAGCTCCTGGTTCCGGGCTGACGGCCGGCCTACACACCTCGCTCCGCGGGGAGCAGACCGGCCTTCACCGCCGCGCCGAGCGCCTCGAAGTCCGCCTCGCACACGTCGGCGTACTGCCTCGCCCACGAGGCGACCGCCTCGTCGAACGACTCCGAGCCCCCGAGGTACCAGCGCGCGAGGACGCCGCCGGGTGACTGGATGTGCGCCCGCGCGAGGAGCCGCCCGCACAGCGAGCCGTAGCTCGCGAGCTGGGCGTGGTCGAGCTGCGCAAGGTCGATCGATCCCTTCATGTCCCGGAACTGGCGCCAGTACAGCTCGACCCGGCGGAGCCCGGCACGCTCGCCGGCCTGAGCGGTGACCCAGCCGAGGAAGGGATCGGACTGCGCCTGCAGGATGCGCTGGGTGGCCACCACACGGCGCCCCTGGGAGTGGTCGTCCGCCGCCGGGCCACCGCCCGACATCAGGTCGGGCATGCCGCCGTACGTGTGGAGCACGGAGGGCAGCGCCTCCTTGGCCTGGAGCACGAGGGGCTCGCCCGTCGGTCCCTCGAAGAGCAGCAGGTAGCAGCGCGTGCCCACGGACCCGACGCCGACGACGCGCAGCACGTAGTCGACGAGCGTGAACTGCGACAGGACGAGGGCGAGGTCCTCGCGCAGCCGCCCGCGGTACTGCTCCGTGAGTGCCGTGAGCGCCTCTGGCGTCGCGTGGTCGACGTGCTGCGTCACGGGCGGCTGGTCCACGATCCGCGCGGCGCCGTCGTCGCGGCGCACCACGAGCTTGGCGAGCACCTGCTCGGACGTGCGCGATCGCGCCTTGTCGGTCTTCTTGCGCAGCAGCGCCCGGTCGCGGCCCCGGAGCTGTTCGGTGAGATCCCCCGCCTCGACGCGGAGGTAGTACCGCTCGAGCACCGAGAGCTCGGCGAACTCCGCGAGCGAACGACGGTACGCGCGCACGGCTCGCCGGGTGGCCGCGAGGCAGTCGGTCTCGCTCATCCCCGCGTCACGACCGCCGAGGTACACGCTCGCCGCGAGCCGCTTGACGTCCCACTCCCACGGCGCCTCCCCCGCCTCGTCGAAGTCGTTGAGGTCGAACAGCAGGCGGCGCTCCGGCGAGGCGAACAGCCCGAAGTTGGACAGGTGCGCATCCCCGCACGCCACGACGTGCACACCCGTGCTCGGCCCTGCCGCCAGGTCGTGCGCCATGGCCCCGGCGGTGCCGCGGTAGTAGGTGAACGGCGACTGGAGCATGCGGCCCACCCGGACCGGCACCAGCTCGGAGAGCCGTCCCCGATTCTGCTCGGCGATCAGCGCGACCGGGTCCCGCTCGGGCGACGTCCAGACCCCGTGGGAGGCGCGGGGCACCGCGGTGCGCAGCGACTTGGCCCGGGCGCGCTGCTCGGCGACGGAGGTCATGCTGCACGATAGCGAGGTCACGGCGCGCGGCGCGGCCCCTGGAGGTTCCCGGGACTGTCGGTGGCTCGTGGGAGCGTCGGGGCATGGAGATCCTCATCGCTCTCGTCGCGCTCGTCGTCGGCCTCGTCGTGGGCTCGTTGCTCGCGTCGCAGCGCGCCCAGGCGAAGGTTCACGACGCCCAGCTCGAGGCCGGTGCGGCGCGCGCGACCCTCGATGCCGAACGCGCCGGCGCGGGCGAACGGTTCAGCGCGGTCGCGACCGAGGCGCTGCGCCAGAACAACGAGCAGTTCCTCGCCCTCGCGGGCCAGTCGCTCGCCCGCTCGAGCCAGCAGCACAGCGCGGAGCTCGCCAAGCGGGAAGAGGCGGTTCGGGCGCTCGTCGACCCGATCGCCAAGACGCTCGACGCCGTGAAGGCCCAGGTCTCGGACGCGGAGAAGGCCCGGATCGAGAGCCACAGCACGCTCGCCGAGCAGGTCGCCCACATGCGCCAGACCTCCGAGCTGTTGCGCGGTGAGACGAGCCAGCTCGTCACCGCGCTGCGCTCGGCCCAGACCCGCGGCGCGTGGGGCGAGATGCAGCTGCGCCGCGTCGTCGAGGCGGCCGGGATGCTCGAGCGCGTCGACTTCACCGAGCAGCCCTCCGTCCGGACGGACGACGGGCTGCAGCGCCCCGACATGGTGGTGCGCCTCGCGGGAGGCAAGCACGTCGTGGTCGACGCCAAGGTGCCGTTCCTCGGCTACCTCGACGCCCAGCAGGCGGGCGACCCCACCGTGCGCACGGACCGGCTCGCGGCGCACGCCCGGCACGTGCGCGGGCACGTGGACCAGCTCGGGGCGAAGCAGTACTGGGAGCAGTTCTCGCCCGCCCCGGAGTTCGTCGTGATGTTCGTGCCGGCCGAGGCGTTCCTCGCGGCGGCCCTCGACGAGGACCCGGCGCTGCTCGAGTACGCGATCGCGCGCAACGTGCTGCTCGCGACACCCACCACGCTCCTCGCGCTGTTGCGTACCGTCGCCTACTCGTGGCGCCAGGAGGCGCTCGCCGAGAACGCCCAGCAGGTGCTCACGCTCGGCAAGGAGCTGCACGGGCGGCTCGCGACGATGGGCGGTCACCTCACGAAGCTCGGGCGCGCGATCGGCTCGGCCGCCGCCGCCTACAACGAGACCGTCGGTTCGATGGAGCGTCGGGTGCTCGTGAGCGCCCGCAAGCTCGCGGACCTCGGGGTAGTCGACGGCGAGCTCGACCCGACGACTCCCGTCGAGGTGCAGCTGTCCATGGTGTCCGCGCCCGAGCTCGTCGCCTCGGCGGAGGAGCACGTCGTGGCCATCGACGACGCAGCGCGGGAAGGCTGACACGCACGTCGCCGAGGTTGCGCGAGGTCGTACCCGTACCCACGTGGCGCGGACGTAGGCTGCACGGATGAACTCGGCAACGTGGCTCGAGGTCCTCGGTTGGACCGGATCTGCCATCCTCGTGTGGTCGCTCCTGCAGAGCAGGATCCTGCGGCTGCGACTCATCAACCTCGTCGGCAGCGTCCTGCTCATCGGGTACAACGCGGTGCTCGAGGTCTGGCCCATGGTCGGACTCAACTCCGTGCTCGCCGTCATCAACCTCGTGTACCTGCGCAAGCTGCTCACCACACGCCACGACGAGACGAGCTACGAGATCCTCGAGGTCGCACCCGACGAGGTGTACGTGCGCCACTTCCTGCGCAAGCACGCGGCCGACGTCGCGGGGTTCAACGCACACCTCGACGCGGAGCGCCTCACGCTGCAGGGCAGGATCGACGACGACGGCGACACCGTGCCGCTGCGCATGTTCCTCGTGCTGCACGGCACCGAGACTGTCGGCGTCGTAGCGCTGCGACCGGCACCGGGGGGCGTCGGCGTCGTCGCCCTCGACTACGTGACCGAGCGCTACCGCGACTTCACCCCCGGCGAGTTCGTCTTCCGACGCAGCGAGACGCTCGCGGCACAGGGGTTCACCCACATCGAGGTACCGGCCGCGATGGCCGCCCCGTACTACGAGCGGATCGGGTTCTCGCGCCAGGGCGAGGGGTTCGCGCTCAACCTCACGGCGTAGGGCGAGGGGTCAGCCCGCCCAGGCCTCGCGCTCGACCGTGACCTCGCGTCGCTCGCGAGCGGACCGTCCGATCGCGAGCGCGAGCAGGTGGTCCTGGCACGCGTCCGCGAGCGGATAGGGCTCGGGGCCCTCGTCGCGGGCCCACGCACCCGTCCGGACGAGCAGCTCTGCCACGGCGATGTCGTCCTCGGAGAGCGCGGACCCGACGAACGGGTTGCGATAGAGCACCTCGCCCTCGAACGTGATGGTGCGCAGATCCACGCCCTCGAGGTTCAGGTCGACGCCGGCGCGGCGGTACTCGAGGTGGGACGTGATGGGCGTGACGGGGTCGGCGAGCCGGGTCACGGCGTCGTCGACGATCTCCCCCGCCGAGCCGCGCACCACGATGCGTCGCGAGAGCAGCGGGTTCCACCACTGGTTGGACGTGAAGTCGTAGAGGCCGGAACGGCCGTCGCCGAAGTCGAGCACCGCGAGGGTCTGGGTCGCGTCCTTCGGCTCCGGGTCCCCCGTCCAGCCGCTCGACGTGAGCGGGTCGACGAGCGGGGCGACCAGGTCGCGGGCCGTGACCGCCACGGGGTCGAACCCCGCGCCGAGGAAGCCGCGGATGAGCGACGTCGCGTGGTACATGTGCGTCGAGCACACCTGGACGTTGGTGGGCGTGCCGATCGCCCTGGAGCGCGCGACCGCGAGGCGCGCGGCGTGACCCGGCATGAACAGGTACTGCTCTGCGACCTGCACCAGCCCGCCCGCGCCGACGTCGGACCACAGCGCGCGCAGCCCGTCCGCGTCCGGCGCCGGCGGCGTCTCGGCGAGCGTCGGGATCCCCTGCCCGACGATCTCGCGGACGGTCTCGGGCATGGCGGGCCACGGGACGGACGCGATGACGAAGTCCGGCTTGGTCGCCGCGAGCTCGGCGACCGTGCGCACCGTCGGCACGTGCCACTCCGCGGCGACCTGCTCACCCCGCTCGGCGGTGCGCGTCGCGACGGCGGTGACCCGCAGGTGTGCGGGTGCCGCAGCGGCGAGCCGGAGGAAGAACTGGGAGCGCCAGCCGGAGCCGACGATAGCGAACGTGGTGGGCATGGGGACCTCTCCGGGGGCGGCGCTGCCAGGATCGAATCGATTCTAGCGGTGCCGCCCCCGGGACGAGGTCAGCGCCAGATCGGCGAGTGCTTGCCCGGCTTCCACGGCTTGCCGTGCTTGGGCGGCTTCGGCTTCTTGGGCTTCTTCTTGGAGTCCGTCACCGTGAGCTTGGCCTTCGCCGACGATCCCCGCACCTCGTCGGAGCCGAGGTAGGTCGCCGTCACCTTGTACGAGCCCTTCTTCAGCTTGCCGCCCACCGTGATGCCGGCCAGGCCGGACTTGAGCGCCACGGTGCCGATCTTCTTGCCGCCCAGCCGGAACACGACCTTGCCCGTGGGCACGAGACCCTCGGCCTGGACGTGGGCGACCGCCACGGTGGACTGACCCTTCTTGATGCGGTCCGGCGTGAGCACGAGCGTGGTCGTGGACGCCACGGGCCCGGTCGGTTCGGGCTCGGTCACCGTGACCGGGACCCGCACGACGGTGCCCGACGGCGCGGCCGTGAGCAGCAGCACGGTGTCGCCGACGACGTCCCCCGGCACCACGAGCGAGAGGCTCGCCGCCCCGCCGTCGACCACGACGTCGTCGAACACGGCCGCCGAGCCCACCCACGCGATCGCGAGCGAGGTGTTGAGCGGACTGCCGAGCGACGTGAGGTCGAGGCCTGCGACGTCGAGCTCGAGGGTCGCACCCTGCTCGACGGACTGTCCCGTTGCCGGGACCTGGACGGCCCGCCGTCCGAAGTCCGGGCTGAGCGGGCTGTTCGCCGTCACGTACGCGATCCACGCGTCCCGGTCGAGCAGACCCGAGTCCCGGGTGTCGGAGCCGTCGCGGAAGACCCGGAAGTTGTCGCCACCCTGCAGCAAGAAGCTGAAGGAGCCGATCCGGTACTCCGCAGCGGGGTCGATCGGTGCCCCGTCGACCCAGATGCCCGTGATGTGCTCGCCCTGCGCGGCGGCGGGGTCGAACGTGTAGGACACGTTCTCCGAGAGCCCGAGCTGCAGGTACGGGCGCGAGGGCACGTTGCCGGCGTCGTCGGTCTGCCACTGCTGCTCGAGCATCACCTTGACCTGGGCGCCCGTGAGGGTCGTGGTCCACAGGTTGTTCAGGAACGGCAGGACGCCGTTCGCCTCGGCGAACGTGATGTCCCCGGCGAACAGCTCGGAGCGCAGGCCACCGGGGTTGACGACCCCGATCTGCGCGCCGCCGAACGTCTCGTCGGAGAGCGTGTCGAGCAGCGCGTCCGCCACGAGGTTGCCCAGCGTGGACTCGCTCGCCCGGTCGTCACGACCGTCCGCAGGTTCGGGGCCGGGTCCGACGTAGACGCCGCCCACGTAGCTGCCGCCCGAGAACGCCGTCGTGATGTCCGCCATCGCGGAGCCGACGACGACGGAACCGACCTCGTCGGCGTGGTCGAGCGCGGCATCGACGATCGTGGCCACCTCGGCCACGCGCGGGTAGGTCGCGACGAGCTCGTCGACGGGGGTCGAGACGCGCGGCACGATCTGCTGCGAGTAGTCGAGGACGTCACCGCTCGCGCGGTCCACCGTGAGCACGATCTGCCCCACCGCGGTGCCGTACTCGCCCGACTGCATGATCGGTCGGGTCTGGTCGCCACCACCCGGGACGGGCCCGTCGAAGGCGTACCGACCGTTGGTGTGCCCGTTGATGATGGCGTCCACCTCGGGAGCGACGTCGTTGACGATCGAGGCGAACGTCGCGCTCTGGGCCACGGCGTCCTCGAGGGTCGCGCCGGTGGACTGGATGAGCGCCGAACCCTCGTGGAAGGTCGCCAGGATCACCTGGGCCTCCCCGTTGGACTCGTCGCCGTCGGAGAGCTGGGCCGCCACGCGGTTGACGGCCTCGACGGGGTCGCCGAAGTCGAGCCCGGCCACACCCGCGGGCAGGACGAGCGTCGGCGTCTCCACCGTGACGGCACCGATCACGCCGACACTCACGCCGTCGACGTCGAAGAGCGCGTACTCGTCGAGCACCGGCGTGGTCGTGCCCTCGGTGTAGACGTTCGCGCCGAGGTAGTCCCACTGGGCGTTGCGCGCGCCGTCGGGCCCGATCACGCGATCGGTGAGGTCCGCGAAGCCCTGGTCGAACTCGTGGTTGCCCACGGCCGAGGCGTCGAGCTCGAGCGCGTTGAGCACGTCGATCGTGGGCTGGTCCTGCTGGACCGAGGAGGCGAACTCGCTCGCCCCGATGTTGTCGCCCGCGGCCCACACGAGGGTGTTGCCCTCGCCGCCCGCCGCGCGCAGCTGCTCGATCGTGCCGGCCCACTGCGCCGTGGTCGAGTTGATGCGCCCGTGGAAGTCGTTGAAGCTCAGCAGGTTGAGGTCCACGGTCGTGGCCGGCCCGCCGTCGGCCAGGTCGAAGCCCACGACCACCGGGTCGTGGTCGGAGGCCCGGTACAGCGACGTGTCGTAGAAGTTCGTCGCGTTGTAGTTGTAGCGCGAGTACTCGAGCGCGAGCGCCTCGACGGCGTTGATGTTCCACACGTCGACACCGGTCACACCTCCGTCGGCCGCCGCGGAGGCGAAGATGTGGTCGAGCGAACCGACCTCCCCGCCGAACACGTACGTCGACTCGCCCGTCTTGGGCGCCTGGTTGACGTAGCCCGCGGCCTCGATGACCTTGACCGGGTCCTCGTGGCCGTAGGAGTTGAAGTCGCCGAGCAGGAACACGCGGTCGGTGCCGACGTCGGCCGCGACGTCCGCCGCGAAGTCGACGAGGGCCGTGGCCTGCGCCACACGAGCGGGGTTGAACGCGCCCTGCCCGTCACCCTGGTCGAGGTCGGGTCCGGTCGCACCGGTCGCGCTCTTGGACTTGAAGTGGTTCACGACGGCGAGGAAGACGCCGTCGTCGTCCCCGACGTGCCCGAACGCCTGGGCGAGGGGCTCCCGGGCGTTGGAGAAGGCAGTCGAGCCGTCGAGGATGACGGAGTCGCCCACGAGCTCGACCACGGCGGGCCGGTAGATGAACGCGGTACGGATGACGTCCTCGCCCGCGGGCACGGCCGCCGGTGACGGCGCGAAGGCCCAGGTCCCGGGCCCCTCGACGTCGTTGAGCGCCGCGACGAGGGCCGCGAGCGCCATGTCACGGTCCACGCCGAACCGGGTCGAGCTCTCGATCTCCTCGAGGCCGACGACGTCGGCACCGAGCGCCGTGATCGCGCCCACGATCTTGACCTGCTGGCGCTCGAGGTTCTCGGCGTTCGCCGCCCCCCGCGCGTCGCACCCGCCGCTGACCGTGATGGGGTTGCCCTCGCGGTCGTTGAAGAAGGTGCACCCGACGAGGGTGTCGCCCGTCGTCGCGAAGTAGTTCAGCACGTTGAAGGTCGCGATCTTGACCTGGCCGCCCACGTCCTCGGGGGCCGCGGTGCGCGTGTTCGCGAACGTGGCCGGCTGCACCGTCGCGGCGTTCGCCGGGGTGAGGTGGGTCGTCGGCTGGAGCTTCCACGCGTTGTTGCGGTAGTCGAGGACGACGGGCTGGTTGAAGCTCGCCGCCGCCCCCGTGCGCACCGGGTTGTCGAGCGAGAGGTAGGGCAGCGGGATGTTCTTGTTCGCACCACCGTTCGCGGTGGACAGGAAGTTGATCGAGGCGCCGTCGTCGAGCACGACGCGGCGGCCCGCGTTGTCGGCGACGAGCGCGGCCTGCTCGGCGCTGCCCGGGGCCGCGAGGTCCGTCGGGACGACGAGCGGGCTCGAGCCCGCGGCGAGGATGATCTCGCCGAACTGGTTCGTGGGGAACACGTCGGAGACGACGAAGTCGCCCTCGATGTCGAGGAGCATGCCCTCGAGCACCTCGCGCTCGGCCGCCGTGGCGGGGTAGGCCGTCGTCGTCGCCTTGACCGCCTCGGCGGGCTCGGCGAGCTGGACGACCTCGCCGGACGTCACGGAGATCTCGGTGAGGCCGAAGAACTCGACCACGTCGCCGGTCACCCGGAGGTGGTCGCCGATCTCGACGCCCGCGGTGGTGCCGAACACGAAGATGCCGTGGGACGCCTCGTGGTCGTCGCCGAGGTCGCCGCCGGTGCCCGCAGTCTGCAGGTAGAAGCCGTCGAAGCCGCCCGTGGGGTACACGGCGGTGACGACACCGGTGGTGGTCACGAGCTCGCCGACGACGGGGCTCTCGTCACCCGTGCCCTGGATCTCGGCGATCGTGAGCTCGAGGGGGTCGCCCGGGTCGCCGGGGTCGCCGTCGTCGCCCGAGGCCGTCGGGGTGATCGTGGACAGCAGCGTGAAGTCGGCCAGGTTGTTGTCGGTGTCGATGCCGTTCGTCCGGTTGAAGGACGGGGCGTTCGTGTTGTTGACCGGCGCGGCGGCGAGCGCCGTCTCGAAGGTGTTCGAGCCGCCGTAGCCGAGGAGGTCGACGACGGCGCCCCCCGTGGTGACCGAGCCCGGGGTCAGCGACAGCGCGGTCGGGACGTTGGCCAGCACGATGGTGCCGGTGGTGCCCGAGGGGTTGATGGATCCGTCGACGTCGGGGGTCGGCAGGTCGGCACCGTTCGTGCCGTTGGACCCGCCCGAGACGAGGAAGTAGCCGCCCGCGGCGATCGTGCCGCTGAGCGCGGTGACGCCCGTGAAGCTGCCCGTGCCGGTCGCGCTGCGGTACTGCAGCGACCAGTTGGTGAGGTCCACGTCGGCGTCGGTGGGGTTGTACAGCTCGATGAACTTCTCGTTGAAGGCCGCCCCGGCGCTGCCACCGGAGAGGAAGGCTTCGTTGATGACGACGCCCGAGCCGTCGGGCGCGGCAGCGGCGGGCTGGAACCCGACGAGGCCGATGGCGACGGCGATCGCCGCGACCGCCGCGAACCGGGTTGTCCGCGACCTTCCTTGAGTGTTCGATCTGCGCATCCGGTACACCGTGATCTCCTCGCTCGTGGCTGACATCCGGAACATAGGAAGGCGTGGTGGCCGCGATGTGTCCGTGGTGCGAACTTCGTCGGTCGCCTCGTCCACCCGATAGGGCTCACCCGAGCGGGTGAGTCCTCTCGGCCCGAGTATGTGTCCGATTCGTCCCTTCCGCACGTCGAGCCTGGCCCGATCCGCGCACGCAGCGCACCAATTCGGTCGAAATGCGTCAAGTTCCCGTGTGGCGATGCCGATACCCAGCACTGAAGGTGGTAAAAGCGCCCCGCGATCGGAGCACCATGAGATCTCGCAACCTCGCGACCATCGCACTCGCCGCCCTGCTCTCGTGCGGGCTCCTCGCACCCGCAGCCGCCGCGGTGCCGGCGTCGAGCGGTCCAGCCGCGTCGACCGTCGTCAGTGCGGCGAAGTCGAAGGCCGCGGCGAAGTCGAAGGCCGTGACCTCGAAGAAGGCCAAGCACAAGGCGATCGAGAAGCACATCCTCGCCGCCGTGAACAAGGCGCGGGTCAAGGCCGGGCTGAAGAAGCTCAAGCGCTCGACGAAGGTCGTCAAGGTGGCGCGAGCCTGGTCGGTCTCCCAGGCGAAGCGCGGGCGGCTCGCGCACAACCCCAGCTACTCGCGCCAGATCCCCCAGGGGTGGACGCGAGCGAGCGAGAACGTCGCGTGGACCTCCGCCCGGGGTTCCGCGAAGGCGCTCGCCAAGCGCATCGTGAAGCTGTGGATGAAGTCGAGCGGCCACCGCGCCAACATCCTGCACCGCGACTTCACCACGACCGGCGTCGGAGTCGCGTACTCGAAGAAGCACGGCTGGTACTTCACGCAGAACTTCTCCGACTGACGACCGGGTCGCCCACGGGCCGCCGTCGTCGTCGGCCCCGCCTCCCCTCCGGCACCGAGACGCACGGCTAACCCCGACGTCCTCGACCTGGCTCCGACTTTGGTCCTGCCGCGCCCACCCGCGCTGGCTAGCATGACGAGCAGGCCCGGCTCCGACGAAGGAGAGCTCGCATGGACAAGGCAACGACGCCCCTGATCCGCAACGTCGCCCTCGTGGGGCACGCGGGCAGCGGCAAGACGACGCTCGCCGAGGCGCTGCTGCACCAGGCCGGCGTCACCACGCGGGCCGGCCGGGTCGAGGACGGCACGACCGTGACCGATCACGAGCCCGAGTCGATCGCCCATCGCATCTCGCTGTCCGCGACGGTGGCCCCCTTCGAGTGGACGTCGACCCAGGGGGTGACGCACAAGATCAATCTCCTCGACACCCCGGGGTTCGCGGACTTCGCGGGCGCGACGGATGCGGCCCTCGCGGTCGCGGACCTGGCCGTCGTGGTGGTGAGCGCCGTCGACGGCGTGGAAGTGGGGACCGAGCAGGTCTGGGCGCAGTGCGAAGCCGCGGGGATCCCGCGGCTGATCTTTGTCACGAAGGAGGACCGGCCCCGCGCGGACTTCCACACCGTGCTCGCCGAGCTCCAGGCGAAGTTCGGCTCGGGCGTGGTCCCGCTGCAGCTGCCGATCGGCGAGGAGGCCGCGCTCCACGGCGTCGCGGACGTGCTGTCCGAGCAGTCCTTCGACTACGACGCCGAGGGCCACGCCACCTCGGTCGAGGCGCCGGGCGACGTCGCGGCGGAGCAGCACGAGCTGCACGAGCAGGTGACGGAGGAGATCGTCTCCGGCGACGACGAGGCGCTCGAGCGGTACCTGTCCGGGGAGGTGCCGAGCGCCGGTGAGCTCGAGGTGAGCCTCGCCCACGAGGTGCTCGCGTGCGAAGCCTTCCCCGTGCTGCTCGGGTCGGCGTTCTCCGAGGTGGGCATGGACCAGCTCGCCGAGTACCTGTGCGAGCTCGCACCGTCCCCCGCCGCGCGTCCCGTCACGCTCCGAGCCGGCGGGACCGACGTCGAGGTCGCGGCCGACGCCGACGGCGACACCGCCGTGCTCGTGTTCCGCACGGTGACCGACCCGTTCGTGGGGCAGCTGTCGCTCTTCAAGGTGCTCTCCGGGACGGTGCGCAACGACATGCGGCTCGTCAACGCGAGCACCAAGCAGGAGGAGCGCCTGCACGGGTTGTTCTACCTGCGCGGCAAGGAGCACCTGCCGGCGACGGCCGTGGTGGCCGGGGACATCGCGGCAGCCCCCAAGCTCGCCGACTCCCCGACCGGGTCCGTGCTCGCGACAGGCAAGGTGCCGTTCGAGTTCCGGGGCATCGCGCTGCGGCCCACGCCGTTCGCCCTCGCCCTGAGTCCCGTGACGCAGGCCGACGACGACAAGCTCTCCGGCTCGCTCGCCAAGCTCGTCGCGGAGGACCCGACGCTGCGCGTGGACCGGGTCGGTGACGCGGGCGCCGGGCAGACCGTGCTGCGCGGGCTCGGCGACGTGCACATCAACGTCGCGCTCGAGCGGCTGGCCCGCAAGTTCGGGGTCAACGTCACGACCGAGCCCGTCCGGGTCGCATACCGGGAGACGATCGCCGCACCGACGGAGGCCGAGGGGCGGCTCAAGAAGCAGTCCGGCGGGCACGGTCAGTTCGCCGTCGCGCAGCTCCGGCTGAGCCCCCGCGAGCGCGGCGAAGGGATCGCCTTCAAGGACTCCGTGGTCGGTGGGGCCATCCCCCGCAACTTCATCCCCGCGGTGGAGCGGGGCGCGCGGGAGGCGATGCTGGGCGGGGGGTTGCACGGCTTCGAGGTCGTCGACGTCGAGGTCGAGTGCTACGACGGCAAGTACCACTCCGTCGACTCCTCGGAGATGGCTTTCCGCACGGCGGCCGCGCACGGGGTGAAGGAGGCGCTCACCAAGGCGGGCACGACCGTCCTCGAGCCCGTGTGCCGGGTGACCGTGCGCGCGCCCGGGGCCCACCAGGGTGACGTCATGGGCGACCTGTCCTCCCGGCGCGGGCGCATCGCCTCGACCAACAGCCTCGACGGTGGGGTCTTCGAGATCGAGGCGCTCGTCCCCGAGGCGGAGATCACGCGCTACGTCGCGGACCTGCGCTCGCTCACGGGAGGCCACGGCCAGTTCGACGTCGAGTTCTCCCACTACGAGCCGGTCCCCGACCACCTGGTCGCGAGGCTCACCGCCCCCTGACCCGCCGCACGCGGTCCGGGCGCGCGATCCGCTGCCGGGCCGGAGAGGAGAACAGGTCGATGAAGGCACTGTCGAAGTCGGCCCCCGCTCCGGGGCTCGAGCTCGTGGACGTCCCCGAGCCGCAATCCGGGCCCGGCGAGGTGCTCGTGCGGGTCCTGCGCACCGGGATCTGCGGCACGGACCTGCACATCGAGTCATGGGACCCCTGGGCGGCCGAGCACATCCGCCCGCCGCTCGTCCCGGGGCACGAGTTCGTGGGTGAGGTGGTCGGCGTCGGCGCCGGCGTCTGCGACACCCCGCTCGGCGCGATCATCTCCGGCGAGGGTCACATCGTGTGCGGGATGTGCCGCAACTGCCGGGCCGGCCGGCGGCACATGTGCATCCGCACCCTCAGCATCGGCGTCGATCGTGACGGCGCCTTCGCACAGCTCGTGGTGCTGCCCGAGTCCAACGTGTGGGTCCACACGCCCGGCATCGACCTCGATATCGCGGCGATCTTCGACCCCTTCGGCAACGCCGTGCACACCGCGCTGATGTTCCCGCTCGTCGGGGAGGACGTACTCATCACCGGGGCGGGACCCATCGGGCTCATGGCGGCCGCCGTCGCGCGGCACGTCGGCGCGCGCCGCGTGGTCATCACCGACGTCTCGCCGGAGCGGCTCGCCCTCGCTCGCAAGATCGGCGTGGACGTCGCCGTCGACGTCACCACGACCCGCATCCACGAGGTGCAGCGCACCCTCGGGCTCAAGGAGGGGTTCGACGTCGGCTTCGAGATGTCCGGGCACCCCGACGCCCTGCCCGAGATGGTCGAGAACCTCACCCATGGCGGCCGGGTCGCGATGCTCGGGCTCCCGACCCGGCCCATCGCGGTGGACTGGGACAAGGTGGTGACGCACATGCTGACGATCCGCGGCGTGTACGGCCGCGAGATGTTCGAGTCGTGGAACGCGATGAGCGCGATGCTCGAGTCGAGCTCGACGCTGCGCGAGGCGCTGTACACCGTGGTCACCGATCGCCTGCCCGCGAGTGCGTGGGCCGAGGGGTTCGCGCGCGCTCGCACCGCGACGGGCGGCAAGGTCGTTCTCGACTGGACGGAGATCTAGCCATGTACACCTCGATGCGCGAGCGCCTGCGGGCCCAGCTCGCCGAGATCGACGAGGCGGGCACCCGTAAGCGCGAGCGCGCGATCGACTCGCCCCAGTCCGCGCGGATCCTCTCGGGCGGGCGCGAGGTGCTCAACTTCTGCGCCAACAACTACCTGGGTCTGGCGGACCACCCGCGCGTGGTCGCCGCCGCCAAGGAAGCCCTCGACGGGCGCGGCTTCGGGATGTCGAGCGTGCGCTTCATCTGCGGCACGCAGGACCTCCACCTCGAGCTCGAGCGCCGCACGAGCGAGTTCCTCGGCACCGAGGCGACCATCTTGTTCTCCTCGTGCTTCGACGCCAACGGCGGGGTCTTCGAGGCGCTCTTCGGGCCGGAGGACGCGATCGTCTCCGACGCCCTCAACCACGCCTCGCTCATCGACGGCATCCGGCTGTCGAAGGCCGCCCGGTACCGCTACGCCAACCGCGACATGGCGGACCTCGAGCGAGCGCTGCAGGAAGCCGCCGGGGCACGCGACCGCGTCGTCGTGACCGACGGCGTGTTCTCGATGGACGGCTACCTCGCCCCGCTGCACGAGATCTGCGACCTGGCGGACCGCTACGACGCCCTCGTGCTCGTGGACGACTCTCACGCGACGGGTTTCACGGGCCCGAACGGCCGGGGCACCCCGGAGCTGCTCGGTGTCGCGGACCGCGTCGACATCTACACGGGCACCTACGGCAAGGCGCTCGGCGGCGCGTCGGGCGGGTACGTGTCCGGGCACGCGGAGATCGTCGAGGTGCTCCGCCAGCGGGCCCGCCCGTACCTGTTCTCCAACACGATCGCGCCCTCCGTCGTGGCGGGGACGCTCGCTGCCCTCGACCTGATCGCGGAGTCGGGCGAGCTGCGCGACCGCCTCGCCGAGAACGCCGCGACCTTCCGCGCCCTCATGACCGAGCAAGGCTTCGAGCTGCTGCCGGGCGAGCATCCCATCGTGCCCGTGATGTTCGGCGACGCCGCGCTCGCCGGCCGGATCGCCGAGCGCATGCTCGCCGACGACGTCTACGTCGTGGCCTTCAGCTTCCCCGTGGTCCCCCGCGGCGAGGCGCGCATCCGCGTCCAGCTCTCGGCCGCCCACTCGCACGAAGACATCGAGCGGGCGGTCGCCGCCTTCGTCGCGGCACGGGACGCGGAGAGTCTCGCGTAAGGGAACGAGCAGGGTTCGGACGGCCGACGACGGCGGTCAGCCCGCTCGGTCGCTCCCCGGGAACGACGACGCCGCGGCGCCCGGCCCGTGCGCGAGGCACCGGACCGCGCACCGCGGCGCGTGAGATCGGGTCAGCTCACCAGGTGAGCAGGACGCGCTCTTCCTTGTCCTTGAACGAGCCGATCAGGATCATGATGAAGTCGATCAGGGTCCAGATGCCGAAGGCCCCGAGGGTCACGATCATGAGGATCCCGGTGCCCGTCTTGCCGACGTAGAAGCGGTGGATCCCCAGGGTCCCGAGGAAGAACGCAAGGACGGCAGCGATCGTACGGCTGCGCGGGCTCACGTTGGCCGCAGCGGCTTCAGTCATGACAACTCCGTTCATCGGTGGCCGCACGCGCGGCCGCTCGGCCCACAACCTAGGGCAGAACACCGCGTTCGGGATAGCACAACCGCCACGCGTCCCCACATTCACCCCGCGACGTAGTGCCGACCGCGCCAAGTAGCACCACCGCGGACCTACCTCGGCGCGCTCGGCCCCTCCTCGCGGGACGAGGGGTGGGTTTACGTGCGGCCTAGGAGCTCGTCGAAGGGGGTGTAGGTGGCGAACTCGTCCTTGGCGGGCTTGCGGGGGCGAGCGAGCAGGAGGTCCGCGAGCTCTCGGCCGGCGCGCTGGACGCGCTGGCCCAGGGGGGCGACGTCGTCGTCGGACCTCGCCTTCCCCGCCTGACCGAAGTCGTCCGTCGCCGCGAAGACGGCAGTCGGGACCGCCACGGCACGCAGGTAGGCGAACAGCGGGCGCAGGGCGTGGTCGATCGCGAGCGAGTGGCGCGGTGTGCCCGCGGTCGCGCCGAGCAGCACGGGCGTCCCGGCGAGCTCCTCGTCGCCGAGCAGGTCGAAGAACATCTTGAACAGGCCGTTGTAGGACCCCGAGAAGATCGGGGTGACGGCGATGACGGCGTCGGCCGAGGCCACGGCGGACGTCGCGGCGGCCAGCTCCGGGGACCTGATGCCGGTCATGAGCCCGTTCGTGATCGCCCCCGCGAAGGTGCGCAGGTCGACGACCTCGAGCTCGACCTGCTCACCGCGCTCGGTCACCTCGTGGGCCGTGGCCTCGGCGAGCCGGTCGGCGAGCATGCGGGTCGAGGAGGGCTCGCGCAGGCCAGCGGTGACGACGACGACGCGGTACGTCACGGTGCCACCACCGCCGCGTCGCTGCGGCTCGCGTCGGGCGAGGCACCCGTCACGTCGTCGCCCTCGGCGTAGACGGTCGCGTCGCGCGCGCCGCCCGCCGCGGCGACGAGCGAGGCGTGCGTCGGGGCCTCGGGCACGTGCGCGGGGCGGCCGACGGCGAACTCCTTGCGCAGGGCCGGCACGACCTCCTCACCGAGCAGGTCGAGCTGGTTGAGGACCGTCTTCAGCGGCAGCCCGGCGTGGTCCATGAGGAAGAGCTGGCGCTGGTAGTCGCCCACGTGCTCGCGCATCG
>CAZECM010000022.1:0-45361 GCA_964510785.1 uncultured Cellulomonadaceae bacterium
GGTGCGCCGCACCCGGGCCGGCGACGCCTGGGCGCAGCGTGAGCGGGTGCGCACCGGACTGGCCGAGGAGCCGCACTCGCACGGGGCCCCGCCGTCGGACACCCCGGGCACCCCCGTCCTGCTCGGCCTTCCCACGCGCCGTCACGGGGGCTGACCCGAGGCTCGCGTCCCGGTGCCACGAAGCGCCGCGCCTCGCTCCGAGGTGTCGGCCTACCGCCGGGTACTGCGCTACGTTATGGACGCTTTGCGTGTCGGGGACCGGTGACCCGCCGCTAGGGCACGTCGACCACAACCTTCGAGGGGAACACGCATGGGCTTCTTCACCAAGGACGCCGAGTCCGCCGCAGGCGGGCTCGAGCCCGTCTCGAACGACCGGCTCGCCCGGCTCTTCGACGAGACCGAGGTGAGCTACGGTCGCGACGACGACGGCGACCTGGGCGGGTTCTGGGACGACCACCTCTTCCAGTTCTGGCACGCCGGGGAGAACGGCGAGTTCTTCCAGGTGCGCGGCCGGTGGGCGCGCGGGGTCCCCGAGGCGCAGTTCCCGGCGGTGCTCGAGTTCGTGAACACCTGGAACAGCGAGAAGCTCTGGCCCAAGGGCTACGTCGAGAAGCACGACGGCCACGTCTTCGTGTACGCCGAGCACACCGTCGACTACGAGCACGGCGCGACGGACGACCAGGTGCACCTGCACGTGCGCACCGGGGTCGCGACCGCCCTGCGGCTCTTCGACGACCTTGACGCGCAGTACCCCGAGCACGCCGCTGCGGCCAAGGCGAAGCTCGCCGCCGAGTCCGACGCCGGCTAGGTGAGCGAGCTCCAGCCGCAGGCCTTCCAGGTCGACCTGCGGGGCGTCGTCGACCTGCTGGCCCGTCACCTGTACTCGGGTCCCCGGGTCTTCGTGCGCGAACTGCTGCAGAACGGCGTGGACGCGATCACGGCCCGCCGCCAGCTCGAGCCCGACGCCCCGGCCCGGATCCGGCTCCGGGCGCTGCCGGGCGGCGGGCTCGAGGTGCGGGACACGGGGGTCGGGCTGACGCTCGCCGAGGCGGGCGACCTGCTCGCGACGATCGGCCGCTCGTCCAAGCGTGACCTGGACCTCGGGCTGGGGCGCGAGGAGTTCCTCGGGCAGTTCGGTATCGGCCTGCTGTCCGCCTTCATGGTCGCGGGCACGATCGAGCTCGTCTCGCGCTCCGCGGTCGACCCGGCCGCCCCCGCGATCCGGTGGCGCGGCTTCGACGACGGCTCCTACGAGCTCGCCGAGATCGACGAGGAGCCCGAGCCCGGCTCCGTGGTGCGCCTCCTCCCGCGCCCGGACGCCGAGCACTGGCTCGAGATCGAGACGGTCGTCGCGCTCGCCGAGGAGTTCGGCTCGCTGCTGCCCGTCGACATCGCCGTCGAGATGCCCGTCCACGTGCCCGGCGGGACCACGGAGCTCGCGTGGCGGCGCACCACGGTCGACGAGCTGCCGTGGCGCGGTGCGGGAACGGACGAGGAACGCAGGGCCGGCCTCGCGCAGTACTGCGAGCGCACGTTCGGCTTCGCCCCGATCGACCAGATCTCGCTCGAGGTGCCGCTCGCGGGAGTGAGCGGCGTGGCTTTCGTCCTGCCCCACGCCGTGACGGGCCAGGGGGGCGCCCACCGCGTCTACGTCAAGCGCATGCTGCTCGGCACCCGTGTCGACAGCCTCCTGCCGGAGTGGGCGTTCTTCGTGCGGTGCGTCATCGATGCCGAGGGGTTGCGGCCGACGGCGTCCCGCGAGTCGCTGTACTCCGACGAGGTGCTCCTCGCCGTGCAGGAGGAGCTCGGCCGGCAGGTGCGCGCGTGGCTGCTCGGGCTGCTCGGGCGGCGCGACCGCGTCACGCGCGACTTCCTCACGACCCACCACCTCGCGGTGCGTGCGCTCGCGACGACCGACGACGAGATGCTCGACCTCGTCTCCGAGGTGCTGCCGTACGAGACGACGGACGGCATGGCGACCTTGGCCCAGGTGCACGCCGAGCACGGCCGGGTCGTGTACGCGGCGAGCGTCGAGGAGTATCGCCGTGTCGCACCCGTGGCGCGGGCCCAGGGGCTCGCCGTCGTGAACGCCGGGTACGTCTACGACGCGGACCTGCTCGCCCGGCTCGCAGCCCGCCGCGGCTCGTGGGGCATCCGGCAGCTCGCCGCGGCGGACGTCGTCGGCGTCCTCGAACCGCTCGAGGACGTCGAGCAGGTCGTGCTCGCCCCCGCGCTCGCCGCAGCCAACACGGCTCTCACCGACCTCGAGGTCGAGGTGGGCCTGCGCCGCTTCGAGCCCGTCGAGCTCCCGGCGCTGCTCCTGGGCGACCGCGAGGGCGACCACCAGCGCGACCTCGCCGCGACGCGCGACGCCGGGGAGGACGTGTGGGGGGACGTGCTCGGCGGGTTCGCCCGCGAGGTCCCCGCGCGCCAGCTCGTGCTCAACGTCGCCAACCCGCTCGTCGGACGTCTGCTCGGTGCACCCGCGGGGGCCGTGCGGGACGCCGCGACGCGCGCGGTGTACGTCCAGGCGCTCCTGCTCGCGGGCGAGCCGCTGCGCGGGCGCGACGCCGAGGCCATGGGTGACTCGCTCGCCGCTCTGCTCGGTGCAGGCCTCGCCCACGGCGCGGACGGCACGTCGCCCGCGTCGGGCGCTCCCGACAGGAATGATGACGACCCGAACCAGGAGACTTCGTGACGAGTTCGCAGCGACAGGTCGAGAACCAGCTCTCCCAGCTCCACGGCGAGCCGTACGGCTCCGCCCGCACGCGGGCGGTCGAACAGATCGTCCGCAGCGTCGAGGCAGACGGTCCGCGGGAGACCCTCGCCTACGCGTACTCGACGCTCGTCGACTCGTACGTGTGGGGCGGTGAGGTGGACAAGGCCTTCGTGCCCTTCACGCGGTGGGTGCGCTGGTTCGACGAGCACCCCGAGCTCTTCGACGACGAGGACCGGTACTCGTTGTTCTGGTCGTTCAAGTGGATGGTCACGCACGTCTCGGACTACCCCCAGGTCCCGTTCGAGCAGATCGAGGCGACGCTCGAGGACATGGAACGCCGCTACGCGCTCGCGGGCCACGGCATGAACGGGGTGCTGCTGGAGAAGTTCCGCTGGGCGAGCTTCCGCGGCGCACCGGAGACCGACGAGCTCTACCGGCAGTGGTCGACGACGCCGCGGGACGAGTTCGCGAACTGCGAGGCGTGCGACCCGAGCGAGCGGGCGCTCTACCTCGCGGACACCGGGCGCGTCGAGGAGGCGCGGCGGCTGCTCGAGGTGACGCTCGACTCCGGCGCGTCCTGCGGTACCGAGCCGGCAGACATGCTGTCCCAGCTCGCCGCGCTCTATCTCGAGCTCGGGCGCACCACCGAGGCCGCGGGTGCCTACCGGCGCTCCGTCAAGCACCTCGACGGTGCGACCGGCGACATGGCCCCGACGCTCGCCCGGCTGATCCTCTTCCTGGCCCGTGGTGGGCAGGCCGAACGGGCAGTGCGACGCATCGAGACCGGTCAGCGACTCCTCGTCGAGACCGACACCCCGCGCTCGCGGCAGCAGCTCCTCACCGGGGTCGCGGCCGCGGCACGCATCATCGCGCGCACGGCGCCCGGACACGCCGTGCTGCTCTCCGAGGTTCCGGCTCGCACCGTCGAGGAGCTCGCGGAGTGGGCCGGGTCCCGGGCTCGAGAGCTCGCAGCGGCGTTCGACGCCCGCAACGGCAGCGACGCGCTCAGCCGCGAGCTCGATGCGGCGCTCGCCCTCGAGCCAGCCGCCTCGCGTGTGGAGCTGGCGGTCCTGCCCGTCGTCGCCGGCACCCAGCCGGCGGGAGTGGTTCCGGAGGGCCTGCCGGCCCGCCAGGCTGCCCAAGGCGGGCCGAGCGGCCAGGATCTCGTCGATCGGGCGGACCGCTACTACGCGGAGGGCGACGGTGAGCGGGCGGCGCACGCGTACCTCGAGGCCGTCGCGCTGTTCCGGGGGCAGGACGCGCTCCAGGACGCCGGCCTCGCGGAAGCCAACGCGGCGCGCTGCGCCCACGAGCTCGAGGACATCCCGGGTGCCGATGCCGCCTACCGCCACGCGATCGCGGTGCTGCGGGCCGGGTCGTCACCCATCACGCTCGTGTCCGCCGTCGTGCGCTCGTGGGTGCCGCTGTCCTTCGAGGCGGGCACGTCCGAGGAGGCCCTCGCCCAGGTCGAGCAGGTACGGGAAGAGATCCGTGCCGCGATCGAGCGGGAGGACACCCCCGCCCTGCGCACGGAGTACGCAGAGTCGCTCGACACGCACGCGCGGGCGCTCGCGACGGGTGGCGAGCACGCGCGGGCCGTGGCGCTCGCGAGCGACGCCGCCGAGCGGTTCGCCGCCCTCGGACGCATCTCCGACGCGTCGCACGCCTTCCTGCTCGCTGGCCGGGCGCTCGTCGAGCTCGGCCGGGACGAGGACGCGGTCTACCACCTCGAGTCCGCCGCCGAGGGCTTCGGCGTGGCCCGCCAGCGCGCGCTGCGCGGCAGGGCCGCCACCGACCTCGTGGAGGCGCTGCGCCGGCTCGGGCGGGACGCCGACGCCGAGGCGGCTGCCGCACAGCTCCAGGGCTGAGCCGGCGGCGCCGAGGCTCCCCGACGGACCCAGGGGCCGCTCACCGGGTGTGGCCCGCCGGAGCGGCACGTCACCGAAGCGTCAGGCGCGCAACGGCCTCGCCGTCGTCCATCTCGCCGGTGAGCTCGAAGCCCAGCGAGAGGTAGAAGGGCTCCGGTCCGCCGCGCTCCTGGACCCAGCTCGTCTCGATCGAGCCGTGCCCCGCGGCACGCATCTCTTCGATCCACAGCTGCAGCGCGCGTCGGCCGATCCCGCGGCGCTGATGACGCCGGTCGACGAGGTAGCGCCACAGGTACGGGTCCGGGGTGCCCTCGTTGACGGGGTCGGCCCACATGATGAAGCCGGCCGGCTCGCCGTCGGCCTCGATGCCCCGCAGCGCGGGTACGACCGGCCAACCCTCGTGGGGCTCCGGGAGCAGCGCCTCGGCGACAGAGCCAAGGACCGGTGCGACGAACTGCTCTTGCGAGCGGTGGGTGCGCAGCTTCGAGTACGACCACCAGTTCTCCGGTGTGAGCTCGACGAGCCGCACGTCCTCGGGCGGGTCGGCGGGGCGGTCCCGCCAGGCGCGCCAGGACTCGTCGCTCAGCGCGTACACGAGGTTGTCGTCCCACGCGCCTCGCCACCAGAAGGAACGCGGTGCGAGCGACTCGAAGGCCATACCGAGCCGCTCCAGCACCCGTGCCGAGGCGCGGTTCTGCGTCGAGAGCTGGGCGAAGACGCGGTGCACGCCGAGCCGCTCGACGAGATCGGCGACGACAGCCGAGGCCGCCTCGAGCGCGTATCCGTGGCCCTGGTGCGCCGAGGCCACCGTGAAGCCGATCTCGGCGACCCCGCCGTGCTCGTCCAGGCCGACGAACACGTCGCCGACCAGCTCGCCCGAGAGCTCGACCGCAAGCTGCGTACCTCTGCCAGGAACGATGTCGGCGCGCCCGGAGTGCGCGGTGACGAGCGACTCGGCCCTCTCGCGCGAGTACGGCAGGTCCCAGTCCTGCAGCGCCGCGACCTCGGGGTCGTTGCGATAGGCCACGAGCGGCTCGATGTCCGCTTCCTCGAAGAAGCGCAGTGTCAGCCGCCCGGTGCTCAGGGGATATGCGGGGAGCGCCGCGTCGCCGTCCATCCGGCAAGGATCCACCCGGCCGAGAGAGCGGGCAACTGGTTGGTGCGTCTTCCCCGAGTCAGGTCGCGGGGAAGGCCTGGTCGAGCTCCGCGAAGAACTGCACGCCCGTGAGCAGACCGCACGCGATCGTCTGGTCGAGCTGGGCGTCGTTGACCCCGGGTTCGAGGTCGATCGAGTGCTCGGCGTAGACGACGAGCTCGGCGTCCTCGGCACGGTAGAACACCTTGGGCCACAGCCGGTCGCGGTTCCAGTCGTTGACGGCGAGCCGGGCGGCGGCACGACGGTCTGGCGAGAGCGTGCGGTGCCACACCCCGCGCACCTGCAGCACGTCGTGCTGCTCGCCGGTCACCATGAGCCAGAACCGGTGGCCGTCCCAGATGCCCGTGATGTCGCCGTCGTCGTCCGTGGAGTACGAGAAGCTGCGCCGCGTCAGCGCTTGTGCGATGCGTTCCGTCGACAGCGAGGCGAGCGGCAGCTCCCAGCCGGGCGGGCCGGGAGGGGCGTCAGCGGCGCGCCGCCAGGGGGTGAGCCAGCGGGGGAGCCTCATGGCGCTTGCGCCGCAGGGTCGGGGTAGAGCGCGTCGACCTCGTCGAAGAACAGCGTGCCCGTCCCGACGGCGCACGAGAGCAGGCGGGCGAGCTGCGCGTCGGTGACGCCCTGCTCGAGGTCGTGGGAGGACTCGGCCATGACGTTGACGGAGCCGTTGTCGAGCACCCGGACGTACACCTTGGGCCAGATCCGGTCCGAGTTCCACGCGTTGCACAGGTCGAGGATCTCCTCGAGGCGCTCGATGCTCACCTCGCGGTTCCACCGCGCGCGGACCTGGAGCACCTCCTGGCGTTCGCCGAAGATGAGGAAGTAGAACAGCCGGTTGTTCCAGAAGCCGCCGAGATCACCCTCGTTGTCCACGAAGTAGGTGAACTGCTCGCGGTCGCACCACGCCTCGATCCGGGCACGCGTCACCTGGCGGGGGAGCTCGACGTGCCCGCTCCCGCCGAGCACGACGTCCGCCCGGCCCTCGTCGAGCCCGCGTCGTGGGGTACCCCGTGGGCGGAAGAACTCCATCTCCACCACACTACCGGCCCGGCTCGGCGCTAGGTTGGCTGCGTGCCGACCGCCCTCCTCGTCCCCGAGACCGCCCTCCTCGTCCCCGGCGTCGCGGGCCGCGCCGACGTGCTCGACGCCGTGCGCACCGCGAGCCTCGGTGCCGCCCGACGGCTCGTGGCCGGCGGACCGAGCCGGGTGGTCGTCGTCGGTCCGGCCCGGCGCATGCGTGTGGCCGACGCCGAGACGCTGTGCGCGAGCCTCGCCCCCTTCGGAGTCGCCGAGCGGCACCTCGGCTGGCCCGCCCCGTGCACGCGCCCCGGTTGCCCCGAGCACCGAGCCGACGTCGACGCCGCGGCCGCGGCGGCACCCGCGACGGCCGTGGGCCTGCGCCTGCTCGCCGCGGCGGGGTGGGCGGGCCCGACGACGGTGGTCGAGGTGACCCCCGACCAGTCCCTCGAGGCGGGCGGCGGCGACGCCCCGGACCGTGCGGGTGCGGACCTCGCCGGCGCGGACCTGCTCGTGCTCGGCTCGCTCTCCGCTCGTCGCGACGAGTCCTCCCCGCGAGCGGCCGACCCCCGCGCGATCCCGACGGACGCCGCGCTCGCCGCGGACCTCACGTCGCCCACGGCGGCGGCCCTGGCGCGGCTGCGCGACCTCGACCCCGTGCTCGCGGCCGCGCTGGACATCACCGGCGCCGCCCCGTGGCGCCTCGTCGCCTCGTGGCTCGCCGACCGCGACGTCGTCGGGCAGGAAGAGGGCGCGGAGCGGGCGCTCGGGACGGACTACCGCGTCTGGACGTGGCAGTGGGCGGCATGAACCCGCTCGTGGTCGCCGTCGTCGGCCCCACCGCGACGGGAAAGTCCGAGCTCGGGCTCGCGCTCGCCGAGGCGCTCGACGGGGAGGTCGTCAACGCGGACGCGTTCCAGCTCTACCGGGGCATGGACATCGGAACCGCGAAGCTCACGGTCGCCGAGCGGCGCGGCGTCGTGCACCACCAGCTCGACATGCTCGACGTCGAGGAGGACTCGACCGTCGCCGCCTACCAGGACGCCGCCCGCGCGGACCTCGCGGACGTGGCGAGCCGGGGCCGGCGGGCCGTCGTCGTCGGTGGTTCGGGGCTGTACGTGCGTGCGCTGCTCGACGAGCTCGAGTTCCCCGGCACCGACCCCGCCGTGCGGGCCGTTCTCGAGGAGCGCGCCGAGCGGCACGGCACGGCGGCCCTCTTCGAGGACCTCGCCCGGCGCGACCCCGTCGCCGCGGAGCGGATCGGCCCGCGCAACACCCGGCGCATCGTGCGGGCGCTCGAGGTCATCGAGCTCACGGGCGCGCCCTACTCGGCGAGCCTGCCGACGGAGCGCTACGCGGTGCCCGCCGTGCAGCTCGGGCTCGAGGTGCCGCGTGAGGTGCTCGACGAGCGCATCGGTGCACGGGTCGAGCGCATGTGGGAGGCGGGGCTCGTCGCGGAGGTCACGACCCTCGCCCCGCGGCTCGGTCGCACGGCCGCTCGCGCCGTGGGCTACGCCGAGGTGCTCGCACACCTGCGGGGAGAGGTCACCGAGGCCGGGGCGCGCGAGTCGGTGACGACGAACACCCGCCGGCTCGTGCGGCGCCAGCAGAGCTGGTTCCGGCGCGACGCGCGCATCACCTGGCTCGACGCCACGGCGCCCGAGATGCTCGCGCGGGCGATCGAGGCGGTCGTGGAGGCAGACCGTAGGCTTGTCCCGTGAGCGCCCCCCTCGCCGTGACCAAGGGCCACGGCACGCAGAACGACTTCGTGCTGCTCGACGATCGGGCGGACCGCATCGACCTCGGTCCCGCGCTCGTGCGGGCGCTGTGCGACCGCCACGCGGGCATCGGGGCCGACGGCGTGATCCGGCTCGTGCCGAGCGCCTCGCTCACCGAGGGCGCTGCGCTGCTCGCCGAGCACCCCCGCGCCACGTGGTTCATGGACTACCGCAACGCGGACGGTTCCGTCGCGGAGATGTGCGGCAACGGGGTGCGCGTCTTCGCCGCCTACCTCTACCGGCTCGGCGAGTGGGACGGGGCGGGGGAGCTCGAGGTCGGCACGCGCGCGGGGGTCCGGGTGGTGCGGGCCGAGGCCGACGGCTGGTTCGCGGTCGACATGGGGCCGTGGTTCGTGCCCGGGGGCGCGGGCGCGGCCGAGGCGGGATTCGACGCCGAGGTCCGGGTCCACGGGCTCGACGTCGTCCGCCCCGCGCTGAGCGTCGACGTCGGCAACCCCCACACCGTGCTCGCCCTCGCGGGCCAGGACGACCTCGACGCGGCGGAGCTGTTCCGCGCCCCCGTCGTGACGCCCACCCCGCCGCACGGCACGAACGTCGAGCTCGTCGTGCCGCTCGGCGAGGAGGTGGCGCCGGACGGCACCGTCGTGGGCCGCGTGCGGATGCGCGTGCACGAGCGCGGGGTCGGCGAGACCCGCTCGTGCGGCACGGGGGCCTGCGCCGCGGCGCTCGCCGTGCGGACGTGGGCTGGAGCCGGTGCACCCACGACGTGGTTCGTCGAGGTGCCGGGCGGGCTCGTGCGCGTCCGTGCCCTCGACTCGGGCCACGTCGAGCTCGCCGGTCCGGCCGTGCTCGTCGCGGACCTCGAGGTCTACCCCGAGGCGCTCACCGGGCGTTGAGCCACCCGGCCCGCGAGGGTCACGGCCACGAGCGCGAGCGCGAACGTGAAGGCCAGGCTCGCGACGAACGGCGCTTGCGTGCCGAGCGTCGCGAAGGCGGCGAACACGAGCCCCGAGATCGCGATCGAGGCGGAGGAGCCGAACGAGTCCGCGATCGACAGCGCTGCCGTGTTCGCACCCTGGTTGCCCGGCTCGGAGTAGTGCAGCGTCAGGACCGACAGGCGCGCGAACACGAAGCCCATCCCCGCCCCGCCGAACGTCCAGGCGACGACGACGGGCAGCGGGGCGTCGAGCACCACGACGGCGAGAAGCACGAGCCCGATCGCCACCGCGACGAGGATCGTGCCGATCTGGACGGCGAGCCGGTGGGGGAGTCGCGAGCCGAGCCGCCCCTGGACCCACGCGGCCGACGACCACGTCAGGGCGGCCGTCGTCAGCCCGATGCCCGCCGTCGTCGGCGAGAAGCCGTAGTGCACGGTGAGCAGGTACGGGATGTACACCTGGGCGCCGAAGAACGCGCCGTTGACGAACGCGCGGTCGGCCACCACGGCGGGCAGTCCGCGCGCGGCGCGCAGGGCCCCGGCCGGGAGGAGGCCCCGCACGGCGACGAGCGTCGCGACGAGGCACGCGCCGGCGACGATCCAGGACAGCGGGCTCGAGAGCTGGGAGCACAGGCCGAGGCCGAGCATCGCGGCGGACACGGCCACGGCGCGCACGAGCCGTCGGCCGCCGCCGGGCTTCACCTCGCCCGCCACGTCGTGCAGCCGGCGCAGCCCGGGCTGCAGCGCGAACCACACGGGGACCGTGAGCACGGCGGCACCGAGGAACACCCAGCGCCACGAGACGTACTCCGTGAGCACTCCCGCGAGCAGCGGCCCGACGATCGACGGCAGGACCCACGCCGAGGAGAACGCGGCGAACACGCGGGGGTGCAGCGCCCCGGGATACAGGCGTCCGACGATGACGTAGAGGCACACGTTGATCGCCCCGCCGCCCAGGCCCTGCACGAGGCGTCCGACGACGAGCACCTCCATCGACCGGGCGAGCCCGGCCACGGCGAGCCCCACGGCGAAGAGCGTGCACGCGAGCGTCAGAGGTACCCGCGGGCTCGACCGGTCGCTCCATGCCCCGCCCACCACCATGCCGACGATCCCCGTGGCGATCGCGCCCACGAACGCGAGCTGGTAGAGCGCCTCGCCGTCGAGCACGCGCGCCACGGTGGGCATCGCCGTCGTCACGGCGAGCGACTCGAACGCGACGAGCAGGATCATCACGAACATCGCGACCGTGGTGGTGCGCAGCGAACGCCATACCGCTTCTGGTTCGCTCACGGCGGGGTCGGCAAGGGTGGGTACTGAGGGCACCAGGGCACTCTAGGCATCGCGTGCGACACGCAGCACCCGGAATCCTTTGGCGCTCGCGGCGCGGGTCACGGCGAAGCCGTCACCGAGCTCCGTCTCGAGCCAGCGTGCGAGCGAGTCGGCGCCGAGGTTGCGCTGCACCACGAGGTGGGCCTCGCCGTCGTCGGCGAGCCGCGGCAGCCACGTGCGCAGCAGCTCGTGGAGCACGGGCTTGCCCACCCGGATGGGCGGGTTGGACCAGATCGCGTCGAGGCGAACCTCGGCGGGGACGTCGGCCGCACGGACGGCGCGCACCCCGGTCAGCCCGAGCGCGGCGGCGTTCCGGGACACGAGGTCGAGCGCGCGCTCGTTGACGTCCAGGGCCCATACGGTCGCCGCCGGTGCCTCCTGGGCCATGGCGATCGCGACGGGCCCCCACCCGCAACCGAGGTCGAGCAGGTGGCCGCCGTCGGGTGGTGCGGGGACGGAGCGCAGCAGCACCTGGGTGCCGAGGTCGAGGCGTCCGTGGGAGAACACCCCGCCCGCCGTGACGACGTCGACCTCCCGGCCGCGCAGGCGCACGCGCAACGCGTGGCGCTCGTCCGCGGAGGCCGGTCGGGCGGAGAAGTAGTGGTCGTCGCCGGGCACGGGGCAACCTTACGAGGTGCGGGGGCGAGAGCTCGTCGGGGACCGCCGTCGTCGGCCCTCGCGGGAATGCGGTAGCCCGCGCCCGCGTTGACGTGCGACGCTGGAAAGCACGCACGACGTCCCGCCACGACCGAGAGGTACCGAGTTGACCCAGTCCCACGAACCGTCCACCCGCGCGCAAGGCATCGCGGAGGACGTCGTCGCACGGGTGCTCGCCCGCGCCGGGACCGCCCTCCAGGAGGTCGACGCCGAGCACACGGCGGCGGACGGCGACCAGCTCGAGCTCGAGGAGCGCGCCTCGCTGCGCCGCGTGGTCGGGCTGTCCACCGAGCTCACCGACGTCACCGAGGTCGAGTACCGCGAGCTGCGGCTCGAGAAGGTCGTGCTCGTCGGGCTCCAGCTCGGCGGCCGCGCGCTCGACGCCGAGGTGTCGTTGCGCGAGCTCGCCGCCCTCGCGGAGACCGCGGGCGCCCTCGTGCTCGACGGGCTCCTGCAGCGGCGCCGCACCCCCGACCCGGGCACCTACCTCGGTTCGGGCAAGGCAGCGGAGCTCGCCGAGGTCGTCGCCGCCACCGGTGCCGACACCGTGGTGGTCGACACCGAGCTGTCGCCCTCGCAGCGACGCGGCCTGGAGGACGTCGTCAAGGTCAAGGTCATCGATCGCACGGCGCTCATCCTCGACATCTTCGCCCAGCACGCGAAGTCCAAGGAGGGCAAGGCCCAGGTCGAGCTCGCCCAGCTCGAGTACCTCTTGCCACGCCTGCGTGGCTGGGGCGAGTCGATGTCCCGGCAGGCCGGTGGCCAGGTGGGCTCCGGCGGTGCCGGCATGGGCTCGCGCGGTCCCGGCGAGACGAAGATCGAGCTCGACCGGCGACGGATCCGCAACCGCACGGCGAAGCTGCGCCGCGAGATCGCCGCGATGGCGCCGGCCCGCGTGACCAAGCGCGCCGAGCGCCGCCGCAAGGGCGTGCCGTCCGTCACGATCGTGGGCTACACGAACTCGGGCAAGTCCTCGCTGCTCAACCGCCTCACGGGGGCGGGCGTGCTCGTCGAGAACGCGCTGTTCGCGACGCTCGACCCGACCGTGCGCCGGGCCGCGACCCCTGACGGGCGGGCCTACACCCTGACGGACACGGTGGGCTTCGTGCGCTCGCTGCCGCACCAGCTCGTCGAGGCGTTCCGCTCCACGCTCGAGGAGGTCACGGAGGCGGACCTCGTGCTGCACGTGGTCGACGCCGCGCACCCGGACCCCGAGGGGCAGATCGCGGCCGTGCGGGCCGTCCTCGCCGACATCCCCGGTGCGCTCGACGTTCCTGAGCTCGTGGTGCTCAACAAGGTGGACCTCGCCCCGGCCGAGGCCGTGACGCGGTTGCGGTCGCGCGAGTCGGGGGCGGTCGCCGTCTCGGCCCACACCGGCGAGGGGCTCGACAAGCTGCTCGCCGTCGTCGCGGAACGGTTGCCGCGTCCCGACGTCGTCGTCGACCTCGTCGTGCCGTACGACCGCGGCGACCTCGTCTCGCGGGCCCACTCGGACGGCGAGGTCGAGCACGAGGACCACACCCCCGAGGGCACGGCCCTGCGCGCCCGCGTCGACGCGGCCCTCGCCGCCGAGCTCACGGCCGCCGCAGTCTCCTGACCCTCCCCGCCCCTGGCCCGCCCACCCCTCTCCGGGAGGTCGATCGTCGCGGTGGACGCCGGAGAGCATGTCCCGGCACGGCGCGGTCCACCACCGTGGCCGTGTCGGTCCGGCATCCTGAGCGGCCGCACTACGCTGACTCGGTGCCAGCAGCGACCGAACCCGTGGACACGGTGCCCGCCGAGTCACCGAGGCACGAGGTGGACCCCCTGCTCGACCTCGCGGTGGACGCGCTCGGCGGGGCGCGCCGCGAGGGGCAGCACCAGATGGCGCGGGCCGTGGCCGACGCGCTCGACTCCGGGGAGGCGCTCCTCGTCCAGGCGGGCACGGGCACGGGGAAGTCGCTCGCGTACCTCGTGCCGGCCGTCCACCACGCCGTGACGGGCGAGGAGCGGGTGGTCGTCTCGACGGCCACGATCGCGCTGCAGCGACAGGTCGTCACGCGGGACCTGCCGCTCGTCGCGAAGGCGCTCGCCGAGCACCTGCCCCGTGCGCCACGCACCGCCCTCCTCAAGGGCTGGCAGAACTACGTGTGCCGCAACAAGCTCGAGGGCGGCTACCCCGACGACGAGCCGGTGCTCTTCGACGCACCGGGACGGGGCACGACGTCGGACCTCGGCGCCCAGGTGCTGCGCGTGCGCACGTGGGCCCAGGAGACCGACACGGGCGACCGCGACGACCTCCAGCCAGGTGTGAGCGAGCGCGCGTGGCGCCAGGTCTCGGTGAACAAGCTCGAGTGCCTCGGCTCGAAGTGCCGGTTCTTCGCCGAGTGCTTCCCGGAGAACGCGCGCGAGAAGGCACGTCAGGCGGACGTCATCGTGACGAACCACGCGATGCTCGCCGTCGCGGCGACGGGCAGCCCCGGGGTGCTTCCCGAGCACGGCGCGATCGTGGTCGACGAGGCCCACGAGCTCGCGGACCGGGTCACGACGCAAGCGACGGTCGAGCTGTCCGTGCCCGTCATCGACCACGCGGCCCGGCTCGCCACCCGGCACGGTGGGCTCCCGGCGGTCGAGCTCACGGAAGCGGGAGCCCGGCTCGCCGCCGCGCTCGAGGACGTCACGGACGGGCGACTGCGCAGCGGGCTCCCCGATGACCTGCGGCTCGCCGTCACGGCCGTCCGCGACGCCCTGCGCACCCTCGTCACGGCCCTGAAGCCGCCCGCCGGGGCGGACACCCAGGCGGAGGCGGGCACGAAGCAGGCGCAGGCCGCGGTGCTCGAGCTCTTCGAGGTGGCCGAGCGCATGCTCATCGACCCGGTGCCTGGGCACGGCGACGTGCTGTGGGTCGCGCGCACCGATCCGGAGCGCGGCGGAGGGGTGCGGTTGCACGCCGCGCCGCTCGCCGTCGCCGGCCTCATCGCCGGGCTCCTCTTCGCCGAGAAGTCCGTGGTGCTCACCTCGGCGACCCTCACCCTCGGTGGTTCGTTCGACCCCGTCGCGAGATCCGTCGGCCTGGGATCGGGGGCGCGGAAGGCGGACGACGACGACGGCGCACTCCCGCCCGCTCCCTCGTGGCAGGGGCTCGACGTCGGCAGCCCGTTCGACTACCGCTCGCAGGGCATCGTCTACGTCGCCCGTCACCTGCCCGAGCCCGGCCGCGAACCAGCGACGGACTCGCAGCTCGACGAGATCGCCGAGCTCGTCACGGCGGCGGGCGGGCGCACGCTCGGGCTGTTCAGCTCGCACCGCGCCGCGGGCGCCGCCGCAGAGGCGATGCGTGAGCGGCTCGACGTGCCCGTGCTGCTGCAGGGCGAGGACCAGCTCTCGACCCTCGTGGCGCAGTTCGCGGCGGAGGAGGAGACCTGCCTGTTCGGCACGCTCGGGCTGTGGCAGGGCGTCGACGTGCCGGGGCGCTCGTGCTCGCTCGTCGTCATCGACCGCTTGCCGTTCCCGCGGCCGGACGATCCTGTGCGCTCTGCGCGAGCCGAGGCGGCCGACCGGGCGGGCGGCAACGGTTTCATGCAGGTCAGCGCGACGCATGCGGCGCTCATGCTCGCTCAGGCGGCGGGCCGCCTCATCCGGACCATGGAGGACCGCGGCGTCGTCGCGATCCTCGACCCGCGACTCGTGACCCGTCGCTACGGCGCGTTCCTCACGCGCTCGATGCCGCCGATGTGGCCCGCGACCGATCGCGAGACGGTCCTGGCTGCGCTCCGTCGCCTCGCGGCGCTACCGTGACGCGGATGGACACGAACGCGGACCCCCGGGTGGACACGAGGACGACGAAGCTCGCGATCGTCGGGGCGGGCTCGGTCGGTGCGACGATGGCGTACGCGGCCCTCATGCGCGGGGCCGCGCGCACGATCGCGCTCTTCGACCTCAACACGGCCAAGGTCGAGGCCGAGGCGCTCGACCTCGGGCACGGGATCCAGTTCGCGCCGATGGCCGAGGTCGTGGGGTCCGACGACGTCGCGGTGTGCGAGGGCGCGGACGTGGTGGTCGTGACGGCCGGTGCGAAGCAGAAGCCCGGCCAGACCCGGCTCGAGCTCGCCGAGACGACGGTCGCCCTCGTGCGCCGCATGATGCCCGGTCTCGTCGAGGTGGCTCCCGACGCCGTCTTCATCATGGTGACGAACCCCGTCGACATCGTCACGTACGCGGCCCGCAAGGTCTCCGGCCTGCCGCCCGAGCGCGTGTTCGGCTCGGGCACCGTGCTCGACTCCTCGCGGCTGCGCTACCTCGTGGCGCGGCACTGCGGCGTCGCGGTGCAGAACGTCCACGCGTACGTCGCCGGCGAGCACGGGGACACGGAGTTCCCGCTGTGGAGCTCGGCGACCATCGGCGGGGTCCCGCTGCTCGAGTGGCCCGGCCTGCCCGGCGCCGGCGGCCCGCTCACGCGCGAGGTGCGCGACCGCATCGCCCACGAGGTGGTGCGCTCGGCCTACCGGATCATCGAGGGCAAGGGTGCGACCAACTACGCCGTCGGCCTCGCGACGACGCGCATCATCGAGGCCGTCCTCAAGGACGAGCGTCGCGTGCTCCCCGTGTCGCGGTTGCTCGACGACTATCACGGGCAGCGGGACGTGTGCCTGTCCGTGCCGACCGTCGTCGGGCGCGGCGGCGCCGAGGAGCAGATCGAGGTGCCGATGAGCGCGGACGAGCTCGGCGACCTGCGGGCGTCGGGGGAAGCGCTGCGCAAGGTCGCGCGCGAGCTGGGGCTGTAGCCGGTCAGAGCGCCCGCAGCACGGAGACGACGCGGCCAAGGATCTGGTAGTCGTTCGCGGCGATGGGCGCGTAGCTAGCGTTCTGGGGCAGCAGCCACACCTGGCCGTCGGTGCGCTTGAAGGTCTTGACAGTCGACTCGCCGTCGAACATGGCCGCGACGATCTGACCGTTCTCCGCCGTGGGCTGGGAGCGCACGACCACGAGGTCGCCGTCGCAGATCGCGGCGTCGATCATCGAGTCGCCCGCGACCTTGAGCAAGAAGAGGTCGCCGTCGCCCACGAGCTGGCGGGGGAGCGGGAACACGTCCTCGACGTACTGCTCGGCGAGCACCGGCCCGCCCGCGGCGATCCGGCCGACGAGCGGGACGTAGGTGGGCTCCGGGGCCTCGTCGCCCGCGGAGAGGTGGTCGAGTCCGTACTGGGGCTGGTCGAAGCCACGGGGACGTAGCGCGCGGGAGTCGTCCGGGTGGATGACCTCGATGGCGCGCGGCCGGTTCGGATCGCGGCGGAGGTAACCCTTGCGCTCGAGGGTCGTGAGCTGGTGCTTGACGCTCGACGGGCTCACGAGGCCGACCGACTGGCCGATCTCGCGCATGCTCGGCGGGTAGCCGCGCTCGACGATCGACGTGCGGATCGTGTCGAGGATCTTGCGCTGGCGCGGGGTCAGCCCGTCCTCGGGCGAGGGCCGTTCCGGCAACGAGTGCACCGTCGCCAGCTCGTCGTCGTTCCCGCCGCTGGTGGGTCCGTCGGTGTTCACCGTCGCATCTCCGCTTCCGTTGTCAGTGGCTCGTGGTCGGCTGTCCCCAGGTTAGGACGAACGACGCACTCCGCAAAACACCTGTTCGAGCGTGTCGCGTTCTGGTACTTGACAACTGTACACCCGTTCGAGGAACATTTGTATGAAGAACACAGGTTCGATGCCGCGCCACGCGGCACAGCAGTCGAAGGAGCAGGCCATGAGCGCAGTGACGTGGGAGCAGTACGGAGAGGTCGGCCGACGCCGGGCCGCCCCGGCCGGTGCCCGCCCGCTCCACCTGACCCCTCGTGGTCGCAAGGTCGTCACCGGCCTCGCCGTCGCCGTGGCGCTCGTCGCGGGCCTCGTCGGCGGGCGCGCGATGGCGTCGAGCCCCGAGCAGGGCATCGCCGTCGACGTCTACACGGTCGGCTCGGGCGAGACCTTGTGGTCGATCGCCTCGACGCACGCGTCGCCGGGGGCGGACGTGCGTGACGTCGTCGACGACCTGATGTCGCTCAACGAGCTGTCGACGTCGTCGCTCGCCACAGGTCAGCAGCTCCTCGTGCCGGTGGCCGACGACTGAGCGGTGTTTGCACGCGCCGGTCTGCCGGTCTAGGTTTCTCGCAGATGTTGTGGGCCGCGTCGGTGACGCGTCCCAGCTCGGGCGCCGCGACGGCTCCGGACCGACGGCGAGGAGGCGACGTGCACTGCCCGTTCTGCAGGCACGGCGACTCACGGGTCGTCGACTCACGGACGTCCGACGACGGCGCATCGATCCGGCGCCGTCGGCAGTGCCCCGAGTGCGGGCGCCGCTTCACCACGATCGAGACGGCGAGCCTCTCGGTCGTGAAGCGCTCCGGGGTCGTCGAGCCCTTCAGCCGCGAGAAGATCATCTCGGGCGTGCGCAAGGCGTGCCAGGGGCGGCCCGTGTCCGAGGACGACCTGGCGATGCTCGCACAGCGCGTCGAGGAGCTGGTGCGTGCCGGAGGCAGCGCCGAGCTGGACTCTTACGAGATCGGCCTGACGATCCTCGGGCCGCTGCGCGAGCTCGACGAGATCGCGTACCTGCGGTTCGCCTCGGTCTACCAGGCGTTCACGAGCCTCGAGGACTTCGAGGCGGCCATCACGGCGCTGCGGGCCGAGAACGCGGCGACCGACGTCGCGGACGAGTCCGGGCACGAGGGCGCGCGCGCCTGACAGAACTTCGCCGGCGGTCACGGAGGGGAAGCCGTGACCGCCGGCGAACTCGTTCCCGGCGGGGCGTCTCAGCTCTGCGAGGAGCGTGCCCACAGGTTGATCCCGCCGTCGACGGCGTGCGGCTCGATGGCCGCGAGCTCGTCGTCGTCGAGCGCGAGCCGGTCGAGAGCGGTGAGGTTGTCCTCGAGCTGGCGGACGCTGCTCGCGCCCAGCAGGAGCGACGTCGTCCGCGCGTCACGCAACGCCCACGCGAGCGCGAGCTGGGCGAGCGACTGTCCGCGCGCCGATGCGATGCCCTGCAGGGCGCGGGCGTGCTCGAAGTACTCCTCGGAGAGGAAGTCCTCCTGCAGCGAGCCCTGGCGTGCCGCGCGGGAGTCGGCGGGGATGCCGTCGAGGTAGCGGCTCGTGAGCATCCCCTGGGCGAGCGGGGAGAACGCGATGAGGCCCATCCCGACCTCCTCGAGCACGTCGAGCAGGTTCTTGCCGCCGGCGGCCGGATCGGGGTGCTCGATCCACCGGTTGAGCATCGAGTAGGACGGCTGGTGGATGAGGAGGCTCAGCCCGATGTCCTTCGCGATGGCGACGGCCTCGAGTGTGCGCGCCGCGGAGTACGAGGAGAGTCCCGCGTACAGGGCGCGGCCCGAGTCGACGGCCGTCTTGAGCGCGCCGATGGTCTCCTCGAGCGGGGTGTCGGGGTCGTACCGGTGGGAGTAGAAGATGTCGACGTAGTCGAGGCCCATGCGGCCCAGCGAGGCGTCGAGCGAGGCGAGGAGGTACTTGCGCGATCCCCACTCGCCGTACGGCCCGGGGTACATCCAGTACCCGGCCTTCGTCGAGACCACGAGCTCGTCGCGGTAGGGGCGCAGGTCCGTGGCGAGCATGCGGCCGAAGGACTCCTCGGCGCTCCCGGCCGGGGGGCCGTAGTTGTTCGCGAGGTCGAAGTGCGTGACACCGTGGTCGAAGGCGAAGCGGACGATCTCGCGCTGCGTCTCCTCGGGGTTGGCGGTGCCGAAGTTCTGCCAGAGCCCGAGGCTGATGGCGGGGAGCTTGAGCCCGCTGCGTCCGCAGCGGCGGTACTCCATCGAGTCGTAGCGGTCGGGGGCTGCGGTGTACGGATCAGTCATGCTCCGACCTTAGTGCCGGGGAGCGGGGCACCCGCCAATTGATGTTGCTGCGGCGGTCACGGACACCGCAGGCTAGGGTCGACAGGACGACACCCCAGGCACAAGGAGGCGCCAGCGATGGCCGACAACGACGGTGGAGCCGCGAGCGCACCCAGCGAGGACACGAAGGCGAAGTTCCGCGAGGCGCTCGAGCGGAAGAAGACGGCGGGCCACCGCTCGACCGAGGGTGCTGACAACACCGGGTCGGTGCACGGTCCCGAGACGACGGGGGCGAGCCAACGCATGTTCCGCCGCAAGTCCGGCGGCTGAGAGCTCGAAGACGAAGGGGCTCGCGCACCGTGGTGCGCGAGCCCCTTCGTGCCGCTCCGGGAGCGGGATCAGCTCAGGGTGCGAAGCCGGATGGTCTGCTCCATCGCGCCGAGCGCCTCGATGACGTCGGAGCCGACCTCGCCGTCGACGTCGGTGACGACGTAGCCGAGATCGCCGCGGGTCGCGAGCACCTGACCGGCGATGTTGACGCCGTGCTCGGCGAGCGTCTGGTTCACGGCCGCGAGCACCCCCGGCGTGTTGCGGTGCAGGTGGGCGAACCGGCTGCGGCCACCGGCACGATCGAGCGCGAGGTTCGGCAGGTTGACGCTCAGCGTCGTCGACGCCGTCGCGAGGTAGTCGCGGAACTTGCCCGAGACGAAGTTCCCGATGGACTCCTGGGCCTCTTGCGTCGAGCCGCCGATGTGCGGGGTGAGGATGACGTTGGGCAGTCCCCGTAGGTCGGACTCGAAGGCGTCCCCGCGCTTCTTGGGCTCCTCGGGGAAGACGTCGACCGCGGCGCCGGCCACGTGTCCCGCGAGGATCGCCTCGCGCAGCGCGGCGTAGTCCACCACGAAGCCGCGCGACAGGTTGAGGAAGATCGAGCGGGGCTTCATCTTCGCGAACTGTGCGGCGCCGAACAGCCCCGCGTTGCCCGAGCGGCCGTCGACGTGGAGGGTCACGGTGTCCGCGACGGCGAGCAGCTCGTCGAGCGAGTCGACGCGTCGCGCGTTGCCGAGCGCGAGCTTCTCCTGCGTGTCGTAGAACACGACCGACATGCCGAGGTTCTCGGCGAGCACCGAGAGCTGCGTGCCGATGTTGCCGTAGCCGACGATCCCCAGCGTGCGTCCGCGGACCTCGTGGGCGCCCTCGGCGGTCTTGTCCCACACGCCCTCGTGCAGCGCGCGGTCGCGCTCGGTGAGGCGGCGGGCCAGCGCGATGATCTCCGCGAGGGCGATCTCCACGACCGATCGCGTGTTGGAGAACGGCGCGTTGAACGCCGCGACGCCGTGGTGTGCCGCGGCACCGAGGTCGATCTGGTTGGTGCCGATGCAGTACGCGCCGATCGCGAGCAGGTCCGGCGCGTTCGCCACGACGCGGTCGGTGACCTGGGTCTTGGACCGGATCCCGAGCAGCGAGATCCCGTCGAGGGCCGAGATGAGCTCGTCCTCGTCGAGGGCGCCGGTATGGGTCGTCACCTCGATCCCCTGCGCGGCGAGCAGGTCGTGGGCGACGGGATGCAGGTTCTCAAGGAGCAGGGCACGGAGCACGCCCCTATGGTGCACCTCTCGCGAGGCGGACCCAAACCGATATCGCCGGTCGGACGGTCCGAGGCGTCGGGTGGCTAGAAGTCGCCGTCGGTGAAGCCCGCGGGGAGCTCCGCGGCGTGGGCGACGCGCAGCTGGGTCGTGGGGCGGGTCATCGCGACGTAGAGGTTGCCGGGGGACTCCGCGAGGATCTCCGCGGGCTCGACGAGGACGACGACGTCGAACTCGAGCCCCTTGGCCTGGCGCGCGCTCACGACGCTCAGGGCGGACTCCCCGCTGCGCGGGTCGCGCCGTGCGAGATCGGCGAGCGCGGTGCGCGCGGCGTCGAGCCACGTCTCGGGGACGACGACGGCGACCCGGCCCGCCTCGCCGTTCTCCACCGACCCGAGCGCGACCACGACGTGCTCGCGCGCCGCGGCGAGCGGGTCCGCCGCGCGGGTGACGACGAGCGCGTCGGGGACGTCCCGGGCGGAGGTGAGGGGGCTCGGGGCGAGGCCCGCCCGACGAGCGACCCGCATCGCGGCCTCGGTGATCGTCGCTGGGGTCCGGTAGCTGACGGTGAGCTCCTCGATGCGCCACGTCGTCGAGAGCACCGGGTCGAGCCGCTCCGCCCAGGTGCGTGACCGACCGGGCGACGCAGTCTGTGCGAGGTCGCCGACGATCGTGAGGGATCGCGTCGGAACGCGCCGCAGGAGCGCGCGCCAGTCCATCGCCGAGAGCTCCTGGGCCTCGTCCACGATGACGTGACCGTACGTCCAGGACCGGTCGGCGGCGGCCCGCTCGGCCGTCGTGAGGGCCGGGCCGCGGGCCGCGAAGCGCTCGGCGAGCTGCTCGGCGGAGACGAACGCCCCTGCCGAGGAGGTCTCGAGCACGGTCCGCGCGTACTCGACGTCCTGGGCGTGCCGTTCGGCGTCCTGCTGGGCGCGGGCTCGCGCGGCCTGGTCGTCCTCACCGAGCAGCTCGGCGGCCTCGTCGAGGAGGGGCACGTCCGCCGGGGTCCACGGGGTGCCTCGGGGCCGGTGCAGCAGCTCGCGCTCGAGCACGCCCAGCTCGGGAGCGGCGGCCTCGAGCCGGTAGGGCTTGGCGAACAGGTCCTCCACGAGCCCTTGCGCCGTGAGCGGCATCCAGGCGAGGTTGAGGGCGACGCGGACCTCACGGGTGGTGCGCAGGTCCTCCATGATGTCGCCGCGCTCGTCCGGCGGGACGGGGAAGGCGAGCTGCTCGGCGTACTGGGCGGCGAGCCGGGAGAGCATCTCGCGCACGAAGGTCACGCGGGCCTGGTTGTGCGACCGGTGGCTGCGGCGGGCCCGCCCGATCGCGGCGCGCACGTCGGCCGGGCTCAGGATGATCGTGCGCCCGTCGATCGTGATCTCTTGCGGCTGTGCCGGCACGCGTTGGCGCTGGCGCACCGCGCGGTCGATGATGCGCGCCCACACCGCGCGCCCCTTCAGGGCGACGACCTCGGCGGGTTCCTCGCCGCGCGCGCGCACGCCGGGCACGAGGTCCGCGATCGTCGTCGCGAGCACGCCGGTCTCGCCGAGCGAGGGGAGTACCTGGTCGATGTAGCGCAGGAAGTCGTCGCTCGGCCCGACGACGAGCACGCCGGAGCGCTCGAGCGTGGCGCGGTGGGCGTAGAGCAGGTACGCGGCGCGGTGCAGTGCGACCGCCGTCTTGCCCGTGCCCGGTCCGCCCTGCACGACGAGGGCACCGGAGAGCGCGGACCGCACGATCACGTCCTGCTCGGCCTGGATGGTGGCCACGATGTCGTGCATCTTGCCCGTGCGCCCCGCCGCGAGGGACGCCAGCAGGGCACCCTCGCCCGCGAGGTAGGTGAGGTCGTCGTGCTCGTCGATGCTGTCGAGGTCGAGCACCTCGTCCTCGACGGCCGTCACGTGGCGCCCCCGGGTGACGAGGTGGCGCCGGCGCGCCACGCCGTCGGGCCGGGCCGCCGTCGCACGGTAGAACGGCTCGGCCGCGGGTGCCCGCCAGTCGGTCAGGAGCGGGTTGTGGTCGGCGTCCGTCAGCCCGATGCGCCCCACGTAGCGGCGCTGGCCGTCGTCGAGGTCGAGGCGTCCGAACACGAGCCGGTCCTCGACGGACTCGAGCTGAGCGAGGCGGTCCTCGTACATCGTCGCGAAGGAGTCGCGCTCCGAACGGTTCTGGGGGGTCCCGCCGCCGCGGCCACGGCGCGTCTGGGCCAGCCGGGCGCGACTGTGGGCCCGCAGGGCGTCGAGTCGCTCGTAGACGCCGTCGACCACGACCTGCTCGGTCGCGAGCTCGGCGCGCAGCGCGTCGCCGGACTCCGTGGTGGTCGTGGGTGTGGGGGGCTGGGTCTGGATCTCGTGCGCCGTACGGCTGTCCGTCACGCTGTTCCCTTCGCCCCCGTCAGTTGTCTGCTCCGCCCGCGAGGGCGACCGTCCATTATCCGCCAAGGCCGCGCGGTAGTCCATCGCGCATCATGGAATCCCTGGACGTCGCGAGACGTTGAGGGGGTAGCAACACGGAGCGGTCCGACGACGAAGGAGAACCCGGGCGCGATGCGCAACCCGAGAAAGCTGTACGAGATCGACCCCGAGGTGGCCGCGAGGCTCGCCGCCACGAACCCCGCGCCCGTGCTCGTCCACGCGGTGCGCGGCTTCGTGGACTCCGGAACGGTCTCCGCCGTGATCGCCGAGCACCTGCTCTCGTCGTCGGACCCCTTGCGCCTCGCGACCTTCGAGATCGACGAGCTCGTCGACTACCGCAGCCGTCGCCCCGCGATGACCTTCGCCTCGAACACGTGGCTCGACATGGACGAGCCCGAGCTCGTCGTCGACGTCGTGCCCGACGCCGAGGGCACGCAGTTCCTGCTCCTGCACGGGCTCGAGCCGGACACCCAGTGGGAACGGTTCGCCGCGGCGACGCGCCAGATCGTCGACGACTTCGGCGTCTCGCTCGTCGTCGGGGTGCACGGCATCCCCATGGCGGTGCCCCACACGCGGGAGCTCTCGGCCACGGTCCACGGCACACGGCCCGAGCTCGTGGCCGACTTCCCCTCGTGGTTCGGCACGGTCCAGGTGCCCGGCAGCGCGTCGTCGTTGCTCGAGCTGCGGCTCGGTGAAGCGGGGCACGACGCCGTCGGCGTGGCCGTCCACGTGCCGCACTACCTGTCCGCGTCGACCTATCCCGCGGCCGCGGTGACGGGGCTCGGGGTGATCGAGCGGCTCACGGGTCTCGCGCTCGACCCGGAGGGACTCCAGCCCGCCGTGCTGCGGGCGGCCGAGGAGGTCGAGCGCCAGCTGTCGGAGTCCGACGACGCCCTCGAGGTGGTGCGCGCCCTCGAGAACCAGTACGACGCATTCCGTCGTGGTGCCGAGAGCGAAGGGCAGGCCATGCTCGCCGAGGGCATGCCCATTCCGACCGCGGAAGAGCTCGGTGACGAGTTCGAGCGATTCCTTGCTCAGCAGGGCAAGGACCAAGGGCAGTCGTAGTCGGAGCCTTTACCACATCGTTACCAACATAGGCACGATAAGTCACCAAGAACTCATGGCGCGCCGATGACGGTGCATGGCAGAGTGTTGGCCGTTGCAGTGACGGACTAACGCTCGACCCGGCGCCGGTGACCCGGCACCCCAGCCCTCCGGCTGGTTCCACCCGGTTCTGGACGTGGGACGACGCATTGCGGCATGGAGGCCGGAAAACGTCCGGTCGAAAGACCGTCCCCGGATGGAACAGTAAGGAAGCAAGATATGGCACAGGGTGCTGTGAAGTGGTTCAACTCGGAGAAGGGCTACGGGTTCATCGCCCAGGACGGCGGTGGCGCCGACGTCTTCGTCCACTACTCCAACATCGAGACGCAGGGATACCGGACCCTCGAAGAGGGCCAGCGCGTCGAGTTCGAGATCACGCAGGGCCCGAAGGGCCCGCAGGCGGAGAAGGTCGTCCCGGCCTGAGCCGCACGAGCGACGTCTGACCGCGCGAGGCCGCACCCGGCGAGGGTGCGGCCTCGTCTTGTCCCCGGCCCCGTCCTGTCTCCGGTGACGGCGCGCTAACCCGCCATGGGGGGTGGCGCCGGCGGGTCCACGGGGTCGCGCAGCACAGGTGCGCCCCCGGCGAAGGCGGCGAGCTCTGGCCCCGTGAGCAACCGGGTCGGCGCCGGCAGGGAGCGGACTGCTCGAGCGAGCGCGGCGTCGGTGATGACGTCGCCGTCGTCGCTCGCGGCGAGGACGACGTTGCCGTAACGACGGCCCCGCAGCTGGGCCGGCTCCGCCGTCATGCCGACGACGGCGAACACCGCGCGGACCGTGGCCGTCTCGGACCGCGCGAGCGTGAGCGGGGGCCGGTCTGCGCAGTTCGCGAGGTAGGTGCCGCCGGGCCGCAGCACGCGCGCGACCTGGCTCGTGAACTCGGCGGTCTGCAGGTGTGCCGGCGTCTGCGCGTCCGCGAACACGTCGCGGATGACGACGTCGGCGCTCGCGTCGGGCATCGCCTCGAGCACGGCGCGGGCGTCCCCGACACGGATGCGCAGGGCGGGGGAGCGCGGCAGGTCGAACCAGGTGCGCACGTGCTCGGCGAGCACGGGGTCGATCTCGACCGCCACCTGCCTCGAGCGTGGCCGGGTGGCGTGCACGTAGCGCGCGAGCGTGCAGCCGGCGGCCCCCAGGTGGACGACGTCGAGCGGTGCCCGCGGTGGGGCGAGCCGGTCGAGGAAGGCGCCCATCTGCTGCATGTACTCGAACTCGAGGTACTCGGGGTCGTCGAGGTCGACGTGCGAGCTCGGTACGCCGTCGAGCATGAGCGTGTACGAGCGTGGCGAGCCCGGGTCCGGCACGAGCTCGACATACCCCGTCGCCGTCGCGACGGGCTCGGTCGGCAGCACCGTTGTCAGTGGTGCGCGCGAGGATGCGTTGCGACGGGCCATGGCACCACCGTAGGGCCCGTGCGAGGGTTGACGACGTCGAACGGGTGTTCGATACTGGAGGTATGGAAGCGATGAGGACAGGCAGGAGCGTGACGGGTGTTCGCCCGGCGCCCATCCCGGTCGCGACGGCGCAGCTGCTGCGGCGGGCCGACGCCGAGCTGCTCGCGGCCCGGTTCGCCGCGGACCCGGACGACCGCTTCGTGCACGCGCACCTCGCGGCGCTGCGGGCCGCCGCGGCGCTCGTGGCCGCGTGGGGGGTGCCGTCGAAGCGCCGCGGTCCGCGCGCGGTGTGGGAGCTGCTGGCGCGCACCGCGCCGGAGTTCGAGGGCTGGACCGCGTACTTCGCCGCGGGGGCTCCGCTGCGCGCCGACGTCGAGGCGGGTGTGACCGGTGTCGTGAGCGACGCGCGGGCCGGTGAGGTGCTCGCGACCGCGGAGGACTTCGTCGACGAGATCCGCATCGCGCTCGAGGAGGCGTCCGCCTCGGGTGCCGCCGAGCGCGGCCCCGGCACGAAGGTCGGTTGACGCGGTGAGCCGCGCGCGGCCGGCCGTCGACGTCCGCAGGGACTGGGGGAGCGACGAGGACGGGGCCGCGATCCTGCACGTCGACATGGATGCGTTCTTCGCCTCCGTCGAGCTCGCGCGGCGTCCCCACCTGCGCGGACGTCCGGTCGTCGTGGGTGGCAAGGAGCGGTCGGTCGTGCTCGCCGCGACGTACGAGGCGCGCGCCTTCGGGGTGCACTCGGCGATGCCGATGGCGCGAGCGATGCGCATGTGTCCGCAGGCGATCGTCATCCCGCCGGACCACCGGGCGTACCGCGAGGTCTCGACCTCGGTCATGGAGATCCTCGGTGCGGTGACGCCGCTCGTCGAGCAGATCAGCGTGGACGAGGCGTTCCTCGACGTCTCGGGTGCGCGGCGACGGCTCGGCTCGCCCACGTCGATCGGAGCGCACCTGCGTGAGCGGGTCCTCGCCGAGCACGGCATCACGTGCTCGGTCGGCGTCGCGGCGAACAAGTTCGTCGCGAAGCTCGCCTCGACGTTCGCCAAGCCCGACGGCATGCTCCTCGTCCCGAGGTCGGCGACCGTCGAGTTCCTGCGCACGCTGCCCGTCGAGGCGCTCTGGGGCGTCGGGGCCCAGACCCGGGCCTCGCTCGCGAGGTGGGGTATGCGCACCGTCGCCGAGCTTGCCGACAGCGACGTGGTCACGATCCAGCGCGCGGTGGGGAACGTCGCGGGGGCGCACCTGTACGACCTGGCGTGGGGGCGTGATCCCCGTCCCGTGCGGCCAGGGCGCGTCGAGAAGTCGATCGGCGCGGAGTCCACGTTCGGCCGCGACCAGTTCGACCTCGGCGTGGTCCAGGACCGGATGCGTGCGCTCGCGGACGAGTGCGCGAGCCGGCTACGGCGTCAGCGCCTCGTCGCGCGCACGGTCTCGATCAAGGTCCGCACGAGCGACTTCCGCACGCTGACGCGCTCGCGGACGCTCGTCGTACCCACGGACGTCGGCCGGGAGGTCTTCCTCGTCTCGCGCGAGCTGCTCGCGGGCGTGGACCTGCGCGGGCTCCCGGTACGCCTCGTCGGCGTGCGCGCCGAGGGTCTCAGCAGTGCGGACTCGACACCCGTCCAGCCCACGTTCGACGAGCTGGGCGTCTCCGCCGAGGGCACGGGGCCCGGTCCCGAGGAGGTCGTGGCGTCCCGCGAGGCGCTGCACGCCGCCGAGCAGGCGATGGACCACGTGCGCGAACGGTTCGGGCGCACCGCGATCGGTCCCGGGATGCCGGTCGCTCGTCGTGGGGAGGTCCCGACTACACACGGGGCCTCCGGGCATCTATCCTGAGATGACGACGTCCGCGGGAAGTGCCCTCGGCGATGGCTGGGAAACGGAGGTGCCGATGCCTCTCTCCGAGTACGAACAGCGCGTGCTGGAGCAGATGGAGCGCCAGCTGGCCTCCGACGACCCGAGACTCGCCTCGACCATGCAGTCCGGTGGGCACTCGAGCGCGACGCACTGGTTGCTCGTCGGCCTCGGCGTCGTGGCCGGGCTGCTCGCCCTGATCGGGGGCGCGGCCCTCTCCCAGGTGTGGCTCGGCGTCGTCGGTTTCCTCGTCATGTTCGCTGCGGTGGCCTACGGGTTCTCGCCCCCGGGCTCGAGGAAGAAGGGCCCGCAAGGCGTCGTGGGTCGAGACGGCTCGGTGGCGCCGCGTCGACCCTCTCCCCAGCGTCAGTCCTTCATGACGAGACTCGAAGAGCGCTGGGATCGCCGTCGCGACGAGCGAGGTCGCTGACCGCCGCACCGCGGAGCACGGTCGCGATGTCCCGCTCGAGATCCTCGTGCGTCGTCTCCACGGGCCGCGGCGCGTAGCGGGACAGCTCCACCGCCCGGGCGAGGTCGCGTAGCGCCCGCAAGGACGCCGGGTCGATCGGGGTCCGCGTCCGGCGTTCGACCTGTCCGCTCACCGCGGCCACGACCTGTCGTGGTGTCTTCGAGTCCGTCCAGGTGATGCCGATGTCGGCGAGCCGTGCCCGGAGCTGCGCCCACGCGCTCTCGGGCCCGAGCCTGGACGGTGCGCGGTGCCGCAGCCGTCGCACCGCCACGACGGTCCCCGCCGCGAGGAGGAGGACGAGGAGCGCACCGCTGACGAGCGCCCAGGCCGGCGCCTCGCGCAACGTGCGGGCCACGCCGTCGACGAAGCCGACGCCGACACCCCCTGAGCCCCCGGTGGGTCGGCTCGTCGGGTCCGCCGTCGAGGTGGGCAGCTCGCCGCCGAGCGTCGGGTCGTCACCGACGTTGGCGAACGGGTCCGCGTACGCCGGCGGGAAGCCCGACTGCACGGCGGGCGTCGGCTCGAACCGTACCCAGCCGATCCCTTCGAAGTGCAGCTCGGGCCACGTGTGCGCCCGGTCGCCGCGCACCTCGTAGGTCCGCTCACCGCCCCCAGGCATCGCCTGCCCCGGCAGGAAGCCGACCGCCATCCGGGCCGGGATGCCGAGCGTGCGCGCCATGACCGTCATGGCGGTCGCGAACTGGACGCAGTACCCCTGGCCGGACTCGAGGAAGTCCCAGACGGGGTCGCCCGTGACCGGGGCGGGGATCACCGTCTGGTACTCGAACGGCCTGCTGCGCAGGAAGGTCTGCAGGAGGAGTGCCTGGTCGTAGGGGGAGCCCGCCGTGCTGGTCACCTCGAGCGCACGGTCCGCGATGTCCGTCGCGTGGTCCGTGGCGGGGACCTCGAGGTAGGCGTCGACGTCGGGCGGGCTGCCGGTCCCTGCGGCCCGGAGGTCCTCGGCGTCGAACCAGGGGAGCACGACGTCCATGCTGTAGGTCATTCCCCGCACCGTGCGCGAGCGTCCCGAGACCTCGTCGCGGTCGGGATGGTAGGTCCACTGGCCGGGCGCGTCGACGGTGCGCGGGTAGACGGGGATCGGGAGCTGGTCCTCCCGCAGGGCGACGACCTCGACCTCCATCTGGGTCACGGCCGCACCGTCCACCTCGCCCTCGTACCCGCCGGGCCACAGGACGATGCCTCGTCCCGTGGAGCTGGTCTCGCCGCGGGAGGTCTCCGGCTGCCAGGACTCGCCGTCGAAGTCGTGGAGCGTGCGGAGCCGCAGCGGCCCCGGGGTCACGGGACTCACCCGGTAGCGCAGCGCGACGTCGGGGGACTGGCGGCCGAGCGACTCGCGCATGTCGAGGTCGGCACTGAGCAGGATCGCGCCCGGCGTCGCGTCGCCGAGGAACGGCAGCGGGTTCGAGCCCCAGCCGGGCAACGCCATCACGATGGGGGTGAACGCGAGCGTCAGCACGGCGACGACGGTGGACCAGGACGTCGTGATGAGGGCGCGCCGGCGGCGTTCGTCCTCGTCGAGGCCGGGCGAGTCGCTCGCGAGCGTGAGGAGCAGCAGGAAGAACACTGCGGCGAACACGAAGACGAGCGCCGAGACCTCGACGTAGACGACCACCGCGGGGATCCAGAGCGCGAGGAGCGGCAGCCCGGCCCACGCGGGAGCGCGCAGCCCGAAGCACGCGAGCTCCACGAGGAGGTAGACGGCGGCGATCCCGGCGATCGAGACCATCTCGAGGGCAGGACTCACGGGGATCGGGGCCACGCCCTCGAGGACACCGGCCACGAGCGAGTCGGCGAGGAGGCCGAGCCGGTCGAGCGTCGCGCCGTCGGGCAGGAGGTCGAGCTCGCCGGGCGGGCTGAGGTAGGTGACGGCGAGGCCGTAGGCGAGGAGCGCGAAGCCGGCGAGGGTGGGCGCGAGCGCCGACCGGGTGCGTGTCCGCAGGGCCGCAGTGCCCCACGCGAGGACGAGGCAGACGGCGAACGCGATCAGCGCCCAGCGGCCCGGCTCGAGCAGCGGGTTGAGCGCCCAGGCGGACGTCGTGACGGCGAGGACCGAGACGGTCGTGGCCACGTGCGGACGCATCGGTAGGTGCCGTCGGGCGTCGGTCCGCCCTGCGGGCGCCACGGTGTCGGGTCGCGAGGCGGTCCGGTCCGCGGGGTGCGTCGTCGTCGTCATCGGACCGCCCCCAGCAGTCGTGCCCACGCTTCGTCGAGGGCCTCACCAGGCACCGCCGTCGCCACGCGCCACCCCGCCCGGCGCAGCTCGGTGGCCGAGCTCTCGGCGTCCCGCGCCGCGGGCGTGCCGTCGGAGCCGGTCCGCACGAGCGCCCACGCGTTGCCGGCCGCGGCGAGCGGGGCGAGCGCGGCACGTCCCGCGCCGGAGAGGGGGCCGACGACGGCGAACACCAGCTCCGAGCCGCTTCCGCTGTGCCCGATGGCGCGCGCCGCCGCGACGAGGTCGTCGTCGGCCTGCCCCGGCGTGCGCCCGGGCACGAGGTCGACCGTCAGGTCGAGGAGCTCGGCGCGGGCGGTGCTGCTCGTCTCCCGCAGATGGTGACCGCGCGCCTCGGCGTCGATCCGCTCGTCCTCGACCCGCCCGCCGACGAGCCGGACGGGGTGCCCGGCGCCGAGGAGGGCGAGCGCGATCGAGGCGCCGAAGGAGACGGTCCACTCGGCGTCGTCCTCGTGCGTCGGCAGGTCGAGCAGCACGGAGGCGGACCGCATCCCGGCGCGTTCGTCCGAGCGCACCATGAGGGCGCCGAGCCGGGCGGTCGAGCGCCAGTGCACACGCCGCAGGTCGTCGCCCTCGCGATAGTCACGCAGGGCCGCGTCGTCCGTCGAGGGGGAGCGCGCACCGAGGGCGACCCGGTCCGGTTCGCCCACGAGCGCGTCGGACGGCAGCCCGAGGTCCGTGACGGCCGGCCACACCGTGACCTGGGCCGGTTCGCCGAGGATCGAACCGACCGAGGCGAGGCCCAGCGGGTCGGCGTGGCGGACGTTGAGCGGGCCGAGCTCCCAGCGGCCGCGTCGGGAGGCGTAGATCGGGTAGAGCACGGAGATGGTGTCGATCAAGCGCTCGACGCGGGCCCGCAGCGGGCGGCCGCCGGACAGCTCGACGGCCGCCTGCTCGCCGAGCTTGAGGCCGGCGAGGCGGATCCGCTCGTTCAGGCCATGGGCGCGGACCACGACCCGCACGGTGGCGCGCTGCCCCACGGAGACGGGGTTCGGCCGCACGACCCGCTCGACGCTCAGGGAGTGGGGGCCGCGCGTGGGGTCGGTGAGCCACGCGAAGAGGGCGGCGCCGACGACGGCGACGACCCCGAGGAGCCCGAGGCGCAGCAACCCGGGGGACCCGATGCTGATCCCGATGAGGACAAGGGCGAGCCCGACCGCGCCGACGGCGATCCCGCGAAGCGTCGGGCGAACGCCCATCAGCCGACGGCCCGCGAGGCCGGCTCCGCGTAGGACGACGCCGAGGCCTCGACCACGGTGCGCTGCACGATGTTCTCGATGATCTCCTCGGTGGTCCGGCCGGAGAGGCGCGACTCGGTGCTCGGGAGCACGCGGTGCGCGAGGACGGGTGAGGCGAGGGACTGGACGTCGTCGGGCAGCACGTAGTCGCGGCCGTTCACGGCGGCGAGCGCCTTGGCCGCGCGCAAGAGCTGGATCGCCGCGCGTGGTGAGGCACCCAGCCGGAGTCCCGGGTCGTCGCGCGTGGCACCGACGAGCGCGATGACGTAGCGCTTGACGGCGGGCGAGGCGTAGAGGCGGCGCACGACGGCGATCATCCGCTGCACGTGCGCGGCGTCCGTGACCGCGCTCAGGGCGGCGAGCGGGTCGGCGACCTCCTGGCGCTCGAGCATCTCGAGCTCGTCCGCGGGCGAGGGGTAGCCCACGGTGAGCCGCGCCATGAACCGGTCGCGCTGGGCCTCGGGGAGCGGGTAGGTGCCCTCCATCTCGACGGGGTTCTGCGTCGCGACGACGAGAAAGGGACGCGGCAGCGGGTAGGAGACGCCGTCGATCGTGGCGAAGCCCTCCTGCATGCACTCCAGGAGCGCCGACTGCGTCTTGGGCGAGGCGCGGTTGATCTCGTCGCCGATGACGATGTTGGCGAACACGGGGCCGGGCCGGAACTCGAACTCGTGGGTCTGGCTGCGGAAGATGTTGACGCCGGTCAGGTCGCTCGGCAGGAGGTCCGGCGTGAACTGCACGCGGCCCACCGTGCAGCTCACCGTCGTGGCGAGCGTCTTCGCGAGAGTCGTCTTGCCGACCCCGGGCACGTCCTCGACGAGGAGATGACCCTCGGCGAGCAGCACGGCCACGGTGAACCTGACGAGGTCGGGGCGTCCGGTGATGACCTTCTCGATCTCGGCGCGGATGCGGTCGGACAGGTCCACGAGCTCGTTGAGCTCCGCGGCGCTGGGTGCAGCAGTTGACATCACGTCTCCTTCGGCGTCTGTGCGTGAGCCTAAGCGGTGCGGGCGCCCTGGTCGAGGAAGACGGCGCCGTGCCGACCCGCAGCCGACTGCGGCCCACGAGGGCGCCTCGGGCGCGAGAGCTCGCACCTCCAGTGATTTCCCTCCACTTCTCTCCACCATGATGACCTGCATGTTTGCTGTCCGTCGGGGTGAAACTCGCGAAATCTCTGCGGAATGTGGAGGAAAGTGGAGTACCGTGGGGCCACCTGGAGCGAGGGGGTGTGACATGACGGATGGCGGCGTAGGCACGCTGAGCTCCGTCGCGCACTTCCTCGGGACGTACACCCCTCGCCTCGACGACAAGGGGCGGCTGATCCTCCCCGCGAAGTTCCGCACCCAGTTCTCCGGCGGGCTCGTCATGACCCGCGGTCAGGAGCGGTGCCTCTTCCTGCTGCCGCCCGCCGAGTTCCACCGCCAGCTCGAGGCCGTGCGCCAGGCGCCCGTGACGTCGAAGAGCGGCCGCGACTACCTGCGTGTGTTCCTCTCCGGGGCGAGCGACGAGGTGCCCGACCGCCAGGGACGCGTCTCGATCCCACCGATCCTGCGGGCCTACGCGGGTCTCGAGCGTGACGTCGCCGTCATCGGTGTCGGCACTCGCGCCGAGATCTGGGACCTGCAGGCCTGGGAGAGCTACCTCGGTGAGCAGGAGTCCGGCTACGCCGCGACGGAGGAGGAGGTGTTCCCCAACGGACCGTTCTAGGCCGTGGTCGTCATGACCACTCGCCGCCCGGTGAGGTCTCCTCCCGCCCAACCTGACGCACTTCCCCGGCGCCAGGAGGGTCGGTGGGGGACCTGGTCGGACGGCGGAGGGGCCGCCCGACCAACAACCCGGTCCACATCGCTCCACGACGCACCACCAGCACAGACCGCACAGCACGGCCCACCGTGGCACCGACAGAAGGAGCAGCGATGACGGAGCAGTCCGCCGACGCGGCCTCCCGGCACGCCCCGGTGCTCGTGCGCCGCTGCGTCGAGCTGCTCGTCCCGGCGCTCACAGCGCCCGGCTCGGTGCTCGTGGACTGCACGCTCGGCATGGGCGGGCACACCGAGGCGGTGCTGGCCGCCGCCCCGGAGGTGCGGGTGATCGGGCTCGACCGCGACGCCGAGGCGATCCGTCTCGCGAGCTCGCGGCTCGAGGTCTACGGCGCGCGGTTCGTCGCCGTGCGGGCCGTGTACGACGAGCTCCCGGACGTGCTCGCCGCCCAGGGGCTCGAGCACGTCCAGGGGGTGCTCATGGACCTGGGTGTCTCCTCGCTCCAGCTCGACGAGGCGGAGCGCGGCTTCTCGTACGCCCAGGACGCGCCGCTCGACATGCGCATGGACCAGTCGACGGGCCGCACGGCCGCCGACGTCCTCGCCACGTACACCGAGGCCGAGCTCGCCCGCGTGCTGCGCGAGTGGGGCGAGGAACGGTTCGCCCCCCGGATCGCCCGGCGCATCGTGGCCGCGCGCGCGGCGGAGCCCCTGACGCGCACGACGCAGCTCGTCGAGATCGTGCGCGCCGCGGTGCCGGCGGCGACCCGTCATACGGGCGGCAACCCGGCCAAGCGCACGTTCCAGGCGCTGCGCATCGAGGTCAACCGTGAGCTCGAGGTGCTCGGCCGTGCCGTACCCGCAGCCGTCGAGGCGCTCGCCGTGGGCGGCCGCATCGTCGTGGAGTCGTACCACTCGCTCGAGGACCGCATCGTCAAGCGGGAGCTCACCCGGGGCGCGACGTCGAGCGCCCCCGAGGGGCTTCCCGTCGAGCCCGAGACGCACCGGCCCTATCTCACGCTCCTCACGCGGGGTGCGGAGATGGCCGACGACGTCGAGGTCACCGCCAACCCGCGCTCGCAGTCGGTCCGGCTGCGCGCCGCCGAGCGCCTGCGTCCCACGCCCGACCACATGCACCGGGAGGTGGCGTGATGTCTGCCGTTCCCAGCTACGCCCCCCGCCCCGCGCCGCACCCGGCCACCGCGCCGCAGCGTTCGCCCCGACCGTCGCCGTCCCGCACGGCGTCCCCGCGCACGACGGCGCCCGAGACCGCGCGCCTGCGGCTCGTGCGTGCCCCGGTGCACACCCGTACCAGGGTGCCGTTCGTGAGCCTGTGCATGGGGATCCTCGGCGTCGCGCTCCTCGCGAGCCTCCTGCTCAACACGACGATGGCGCAGGCGTCCTACCGCCAGCACGAGCTCACGAACGAGATGGCGTCGCTCACGCGCTCGATCCAGGAGTCCCAGGCGGCCCTCGACACGGCGGCGAGCCCGAAGCACCTCGCGCGCGCGGCGAAGAAGCTCGGCATGGTCCAGGCTCCCGACATCGCGTTCCTGAGCATCGAGGACGCCAAGGTGCTCGGCAACCCCAAGCCGGCTGCGTCACCGGAGCCGGAACAGTGACGACGACCGATCCGCGCCGCGCGTCCCAGCGCGGCGGTGTCGCACCTCGTCCAGCGACCCCTCGTCCCGCAACGCCGCGCCCCGCGGCACCGCGATCCGCAACCCCGCGGCGGCAGTCCTCGTCGCAAGCGCGCCCGGCGCAGCCCCGGCCGGTCCAGCAGCGGTCGGTCCAGCAGCGGCCGACGTCGACCCACCCGGTGCCGCGCCGCACGATCCCGGGCGGCGAGCCGCCGCGACGGATCCGCCCACCTCAGCCGCGTCGGCGCCACAGGGTCCTTGCGGCGTTCGTCGTCCTGACGCTCCTCGTGTTCACCGGCAGGCTCGTCTACGTCCAGGTGTTCCGCTCGGACGCGATCGCCGCGGAGGCGCTCAGCAGCCGCATGACGGCCAGGGACCTGCCGGCGGAGCGCGGCGAGATCTTCGACGCGAACGGCATCGTGCTCGCGAGCTCGGTCGAGCGCTACACGGTGTGGGTCAACCAGGCACAGGTCCCCGAGTTCAAGGTCACCGAGGGCGGCAGGACGGTCGCGGCCGGGGCAGAAGGCGCGGCGCCCTTGCTCGCCCCGCTGCTCGACCTGTCCGAGGCGGAGCTCGGCGCCCTCCTCACGGGTGACCGCGGCTACGTCGAGCTCGCGCGCGACGTCATGCCGGACACGTGGCGCGCGATCCAGGACCTGCGCATCAACGGGGTGGGAGCGGACCGCACGGCCAAGCGGGTGTACCCGGCCGGTGCGGTCGCGGGCAACGTCACGGGCTTCGTCGGGCGCGACGGCGAGGGGCTCGCCGGCATCGAGCAGACCCTCGACGGGGTGCTCGCCGGGACCCCGGGCACGATCAACTTCGAGCGTGGCCGCGGGCTGCAGCGCATCCCCGGCGGCGTCGTCGAGGAGACGCCCGCCGAGCCGGGCAGCGACGTCACCCTCACGATCCTGCGTGACCTGCAGTGGAAGGCGCAGGCCGCGATCGACAAGCGGGTCAAGGAGATGGGCGCACCGTGGGGGGCCATCGTCGTCATCGACGTCCCCACGGGCCAGATCCTCACGCTCGCCGACTCCGGGAGCGTCGACCCCAACGACCCGGGTGCCGTCGACGGCACCGACCGTTTCGCCCGCTCCGTCTCCTCGACGTTCGAGCCGGGCTCCACGGCGAAGGTCGTCTCGATGGCCGCAGCGCTCGAGACGGGTGTCACGACGCCGACCGATCGCTGGAAGGCGCCGTACCACTACACGACGGACAACAACCAGACGTTCCGCGACTCGACGCCGCACCCGACGCTCAAGCTCACGAGCACGGGCGTGCTCGCGCAGTCCTCGAACACCGGGACCGTGCAGATCGGCGAGGGCATCCCGCGCCAGGTGCGCTACGACTACCTCAAGAAGTTCGGGTTCGGCTCCAAGACGGGGCTCGGCCTGCCCACGGAGGAGTCGGGCACGCTCATCCCCGCGGACGACTGGGACGGCCGCACGAAGTGGACCGTGCTCTTCGGGCAGGGCGGCATCGCGTCCAACGCGCTGCAGATCACCCAGGTGTTCGCGACCGTGGCCAACGGCGGGGAGTACATCGCCCCGCACCTCGTCAAGGGCTTCACCGCTCCGGACGGCACGTTCACGGCGGCCGAGCCCGCCGAGCGCAACCAGGTGATCTCGCCCGAGACGGCGGCCGACCTCATGCTGATGCTCGAGAGCGCCGTCGACGAGGGCACGGGGGGCCAGGCCCAGATCCCGGGCTACCGTGTCGCGGGAAAGACGGGCACCGCCCAGGCGCCGGACAAGAACGGTCAGATGACGAAGATCGTCTCCTCGTTCATCGGCGTCGTCCCGGCGGACAACCCGCGTCTCGCCGTCGGCGTCGTGCTCTACGACCCCAAGGCCGCCATCTACGGCGGTGCCGTGGCCGGCCCGGTGTTCAAGGACGTCGCCGCGTACGCGCTGCAGGCGCTCGGGGTCCCCCCGAGCGGCTCGGAGCCCGAGCTCTTCCCCACGATGTGGGGCCAGCCCGAGAGCGAGGACACGGATGGGTAGCCGCCGACCCGGCCCGCACCACCCGAGGCGGTAGATTCGTCCCCATGACGTCCGCCCAGGGGCGGATGCGCCCGACGCATCCTCGCGCACACCGGGTCGATGACATCGCTACCGCCTTCGGGCTGCGCCTCGTCGCCCGGGACGACCACCCCGACACCCAGGTCACGGGTCTCGCCGTCGGCAGTGCCGACGTCATGGCGGGCGACCTGTTCGTCGCGCTGCGCGGTCTCAAGCGGCACGGCGCGGAGTTCGCGGCCGAGGCGCTCGAGGCCGGTGCGATGGCCGTGCTGACCGACGACGACGGTGCCGCTCGGCTCGCCGACAGCCCCGTGCCCGTGCTCGTCGCGGCCGACCCTCGTGCCGTCGTCGGCGACATCGCGGCGTGGCTGTACGGCTATCCCGGCCACGACCTCGCGACGGTCGGCATCACGGGCACGAACGGCAAGACGACGACGGCGTACTTCGTCGACGCCGCGCAGCGCACGCGGTTCGGGGTGACGGCCGTGCTCGGTACCGTCGAGCTGCGCATCGGCGCCGAGGCGATCGAGAGCCCCCGCACCACGGTCGAGGCGCCCGTGCTGCACGCGATCTTCGCCCTCGCCCGGGAGCGCGGTGCCGGGGCCGCGACGGTCGAGGCGTCCTCCCACGCGCTCGCCCTGCATCGCACCGGCGGGCTGGAGTTCGACGTCGTCGGCTTCACGAACCTGCAGCGCGACCACCTCGACTTCCACGGCGACATGGACACCTACCTCGCCGACAAGGCCAGGCTCTTCGGGGCCGGCCGGGCCACGCGGGGCGTCGTCGTCGTCGACGACGAGTGGGGCGCGAAGATGGCGGACCTCGCAGAGATCCCCGTCGAGACGCTCGCCACGAGGGTCGGTGTGCCCGCCGCGGCGACGGCCGACTGGGCGGTGCTCGACGCCAACATCGGCCTCGACGGGGTGGGCTCCACCTTCTCGCTGCGCACCCCGGACGGGAGCGTCGTCACCGCGGCGAGCCCGCTGCCAGGACTCGTCAACGTCTCCAACGCGGCGCTCGCGATCGTGCTCGCCCACCGCTCGGGCGTGCCGCTCGCGGACGCGATCTCCGCGGTCGGCTCGGCCCACGAGATCCCGGGGCGCATGGAGCGCGTCGTCGAGCGCGGCGACGGCTGGCCGCTGTGCCTCGTCGACTACGCCCACACGCCGGACGCGCTCGAGCTGGCCCTGCAGGCGGTGCGGCCCATCACGCCGGGTCGGCTCGTCCTCGTGTTCGGGTCCGACGGGGACCGGGACCAGGGCAAGCGCCCGATCATGGGTGAGATCGCCGCCCGGCTCGCGGACGTCCTCGTCGTGACCGACGAGAACCCCCGATCGGAGGACCCGGCCGCGATCCGTGCCGCGATCCTCGAGGGCACCCGCCGCGTGCGGCCGGACGGCCGAGACGTCGTGGAGGTCTCGCCGCGGGCCGACGCGATCCGTCGGGGGCTCGAGCTCGCCACGCAGGCCGATACCGTCATCGTGACGGGCAAGGGCCACGAACCGACCCAGGAGATCGCCGGAGTGTTCCACCGCTACAACGACCGAGACGTCTACCTGGCCGCACTGGCCGCACGGGCGGGCGCGTGATCGCCCTGACCGCGGCCGAGGTCGCCGCCGTCACGGGCGGCCGCCTCGACGCCGTCGATCCGCTCGTCCGCGTCGACGGGCCCGTCGTCATCGACTCGCGCGAGGCCGTCCCGGGCTCGCTGTTCGTCGCGCTGCCCGGCGAGCACACCGACGGCCACGACTACGCTGCGCCGGCCGTCGCGGCGGGAGCCGCGCTCGTGCTCGCCTCGCGGGTCACGGGTGCGCCGAGCGTCGTGGTCGACGACGTCGAGCTCGCCCTCGGTGCGCTCGCGCGCGAGGTGCTCGCCCGGCTGCGACCGGGCGGGGTGCGCGTCGTCGGTGTGACCGGCTCCGTCGGCAAGACGACGACGAAGGACCTGCTGCTCCAGGTGCTCGGCGCCTCGGGGCCGACGATCGCCCCCGTCGCGAGCTTCAACAACGAGATCGGCCTCCCGCTCACGATCCTGCGCGCCGACGCGGACACGCGGTTCCTCGTGCTCGAGATGGGTGCCGCGGCGCTCGGCGAGCTCGACTACCTCACGGGCATCGCGGCACCCGACGTCGCCGTCGTGCTGCGCGTCGCCCACGCCCACGTCGGGGGCTTCGGCGGGATCGAGGCCGTCGCGCGCGCGAAGTCCGAGATCGTCCAGGGCCTCGCCCCGGGCGGCGTCGCGGTGCTCAACGCCGACGACGACCGGGTCGCCGCGATGGCCCCGCTCGCGCAGCGGGCCGTGCTCTTCGGCGAGTCGGCGCACGCCGCCGTCCGGGCGCTGGACCTCACGGTCGACGCCGCGGGACGCGCGGGCTTCACGCTCGAGACGGCCGACGGCTCGGCCCCCGTCCGGCTGAGCCTCGTCGGGGTGCACCACGTGACGAACGCGCTCGCCGCGGCGACCGTCGCGCTCGAGCTGGGGGTGCCCGTGGCCGAGGTCGCGCAACGGGTCGGCGCCGCGACGGCCCTGAGCGCGCACCGGATGCACGTCGTGGAGCGCCCCGACGGCGTCACGGTCATCGACGACTCGTACAACGCGAACCCGGACTCGATGCGGGCCGCCCTGCAGGCGCTCGCCGTCATCAGCGGGCGCGGCAGGCGCTCGGTGGCCGTCCTCGGCGAGATGCTCGAGCTCGGTGACGAGCACCGCGTGGCCCACGACACGGTCGGACGGCTCGTCGTGCGGCTCAACGTCGGCCTGACCGTCGTCGTCGGGCACGGGGCCCGTCCGATCATGGACGCGGCCGCGCACGAGGGGTCCTGGGGGGACGAGGTCGTGGGCGTGGACACGGTCGAGGACGCGATCGAGCTCCTCGCCGGGGCGCTGCGTCCCGGCGACGTCGTGCTGGTCAAGTCCTCGAAGGACGCGGGGCTCTGGCGGCTCGCGGACCACCTGACGGGGGTGGGCGCATGAGAGCCGTACTGATCTCCGGCGCCGTCGCGCTGCTCGTCTCGCTCTTCGGCACGACGGTCTTCATCCGATACCTCGTGCGCAAGCAGTACGGCCAGTTCATCCGGCAGGACGGCCCGACGGCCCACCTCACGAAGCGCGGCACGCCCACGATGGGTGGCGTCGTCATCATCGGTGCGACGCTCATCGGCTGGATCGCGGCGCTCGTCGTGACGCGGCAGCTCCCGAGCGCGTCCGCGCTGCTCGTGATGTTCCTCATGGTGGGGCTCGGCTTCGTGGGGTTCCTCGACGACTACATCAAGATCAGCCGACAACGCTCGCTCGGCCTGACCCCGCGCGCGAAGATCATCGGTCAGGGGCTCATCGGCGTGGTGTTCGCCGTCGGGGCCCTGAGCTTCCCCAACGCGTCGTTCCGCACCCCCGCCTCGACCCGGATCTCCTTCATCCGCGACACGAACATCGACCTCGCGCTGTGGGGCACCACGATCGGGCTCCTCCTCTTCGTGGTCTGGGCCAACTTCCTCATCGCCGCGTGGTCCAACGCCGTCAACCTCACCGACGGCCTGGACGGGCTCGCGACCGGGGCATCGATCCTGGTCTTCGGCGCGTACGTGCTCGTCGGGGTGTGGCAGTCCAACCAGTCGTGCCAGCTCATCGGCTCCGTGGGGCCGCGGTGCTACGAGACGCGCGACCCGCTCGACCTCGCCGTCGTCGCCGCGGCCATCACGGGCGCGTGCTTCGGCTTCCTGTGGTGGAACGCCTCGCCGGCCAAGATCTTCATGGGCGACACCGGTTCGCTCGCCCTCGGTGGCGCGTTCGCCGCTCTCTCGATCCTCTCGCGTACCGAGATCCTCGGCGCGATCATCGGCGGGCTCTTCGTCATCATCGTGCTCTCCGACGTCATCCAGATCGGCTTCTTCAAGCTGACCGGGAGACGCGTGTTCAAGATGGCACCGTTGCACCACCACTTCGAGCTCTCCGGCTGGGGTGAGGTGACGATCGTCATCCGGTTCTGGATCATCGCCGGGCTGTTCGTCGCCCTCGGCGTGGGGGTGTTCTACGCCGAGTGGGTGGTCGGCTAGTGGGTGCCTCGACCCCGGGACCGGGCGAGCTCGCCGGGGCGCGGGTCCTCGTCGCCGGGCTCGGTGTCTCGGGCCGGGCCGCGGCCGCGGTGCTCGAGGAGCGCGGGGCAGCGGTGACGACGGTCGACGCGATCGCGCCCGACGCCGACGTGCAGGGGGGTGACCCGGCCGACGTCGACCTCGCGGGGACCGACCTCGTCGTCGCCTCGCCCGGCTGGGCGCCGCACCACCCGTTGCTCGCCGCGGCCGCCGCGCGGCACGTGCCGATCTGGAGCGAGGTGGAGCTCGCGTGGCGCACCAGGGTGCTACGGGCCGAGGGGTGGCCTGCGCCGTGGCTCGCCGTGACGGGCACGAACGGGAAGACGACGACGGTCGGCATGCTCGATGCGATCCTCGGCGCCGCGGGGCTGCGCTCGTTCGCGGTCGGCAACGTCGGCACCCCCGTGGTGGAAGCGGTGCAGGATCCCACCACCGACGTGCTCGCCGTCGAGCTCTCGAGCTTCCAGCTCCACTTCACGCACTCGATGGCGGCCCGGGCCGCCGCGGTGCTCAACGTGGCCCCCGACCACCTCGACTGGCACGGCACGGTCGACGCCTACGCCCGCGACAAGGGGCGGATCTTCGAGCGCGTCGAGGTCGCGTGCGTGTACGCCGTCGCGGACCCGCGCACGCGAGAGCTCGTGGAAGCGGCCGAGGTCGCCGAGGGCGCGCGTGCCGTGGGGGTGACGCTCGGCGTCCCCGGTCCCGGCCAGCTCGGCGTCATCGACGACCTGCTCGTCGACCGGTCCTTCCACGCCGGGATGGACCGACCGGGTCGGCACGACAGCGCGGCCGAGCTCGGCTCGCTCGCCGACCTCACCCACCTCGCGGGTCCCGACGGGCGGCTCGCGCCGCACGTGGTGTCGAACGCCCTCACGGCGGCGGCGCTCGCGCGGGCCCATGGCGTGAGCGCGGCCGACGTCCGCGCGGGGCTGCGCGCCTATGCGCCGGGCGCGCACCGGATCGAGTCGGTGGCGACCGTCGACGGCGTCGCCTACGTCGACGACTCCAAGGCGACGAACGCGCACGCCGCGGCCGCGGCGCTCGCCGCGTTCGCCCCGGGATCGGTCGTGTGGATCGCGGGCGGGCTCGCCAAGGGCGCTGACTTCGACGAGCTCGTGGCGAGCCGTCGGGACCGGTTGCGCGCCGTCGTCGTCATCGGGCAGGACGCGACGGAGCTGGCCGGTGCGCTGCGGCGACACGCGGCCGACGTCCCCACGAGCCGCATCGATCCCGGCGAGACTGGCGAGGTGATGCCCCGCGCCCTCGACGCCGCACGCCGGTTCGCCCAGCCCGGCGACACCGTGCTGCTCGCCCCCGCGGGGGCGTCGATGGACCAGTTCCGCTCCTACGCCCACCGCGGCGAGGAGTTCGTGCGCGCCGTGCGGGCTCTCACCGGGGACGCGCGCCCGTGACCGCGACGGCACAGCGCGAGACGGCGTCGAAGCCCGGCAGCGTGCTCGGTCAGTGGAACAGCGCGGTCGCGACCTACTACGTCGCCGCGGGTGCGACGGCGCTCCTCGTCGCGCTCGGCCTCGTCATGGTCCTGTCGAGCTCGGCGATCGACTCGATCGCGGAGAGCGGCAGCCCGTACGTCGTGTTCTTCCGGCAGGCGCAGTTCGCGCTCCTCGGCGTCGTCGCCATGTTCTTCACGAGCCGGTTCTCCGTCGCGGCGCTCAAGCGCTTCGCGTGGCCAGCGCTCGTCGCGGCGATCTGCCTGCAGATGCTCGTCTTCACACCGCTCGGCCGCGCCGAGGGCGGCAACCGGAACTGGGTCTACGTCGCCGGCACGGCGTTCCAGCCCTCGGAGGTCGTCAAGCTCGGCCTCGCGCTGTGGCTCGGTGCGGTCCTCGCGCGCAAGCGTCCGTTGCTCCAGGAGTGGCGGCACGCCGTCATCCCCGCGCTGCCCGTCGCCGGCGTCGCCGTCGGTGTCGTGCTGCTCGGTCACGACCTGGGCACCGCGATGATCATGATCCTGCTCGTCGCCGGTGCGATGTTCGTCGCGGGAGTGCCGATGCGGGTCTTCGGCGTCGCCGGCCTGTTCGCCGCCGGTGGTGTGGCGTTGCTCGTGCTGCTCGGCAACAACCGTGTGGGGCGCATCCTGAGCTGGGTCTCCGCGGACTGCGACCTGCAGGCGGCGTGCTACCAGCCGCTGCACGGGATGTGGGCGCTCGGCAGCGGCGGTGTCTTCGGCATGGGGCTCGGGGCGAGCCGCGAGAAGTGGAACTACCTGCCGGCGGCGCACAACGACTTCATCTTCGCGATCATCGGCGAGGAGCTCGGGCTCGTCGGCACGATGCTCGTGCTCGTGCTCTTCGGGCTGCTCGCCGCCGCCTTCCTGCGCCTCGTCAGCCGGCACCCGGACCCTTTCGTCAAGATCACCACGGCGGCGATCGGCTCCTGGATCATCGGTCAGGCGCTCATCAACATCGCCGTCGTGATCGGGCTCGCCCCCGTGGTCGGCATCCCGCTCCCGCTCGTCTCCGCCGGGGGCAGCGCGCTCATCGTCACGATGGCCGCGATGGGTGTCGTCATCGCGTTCGCCCGCACCGAACCGGGCGCGGCAGAGGCGCTCGCCGCCCGCCCGGGCGTCCTGCGCAGGTCGCTCGCCGTGCTCGGCCGCCCGAGGGGCGCCGGTTCCGCCCCTGGGCGTGCCCGTGGCTAGCTACCTGCTCGCGGGCGGCGGCACGGCGGGTCACGTCAACCCGCTGCTCGCCGTCGCCGCCGAGCTGCACCGCCGTGATCCCGACGCCCGCGTGAGCGTGCTCGGCACGCGCGAGGGCCTCGAGGCCGAGCTCGTCCCCGCGGCGGGGCTCTCGCTCGCGATCGTGCCTCGCGTGCCCATCCCGCGCCGCCCCACCGTGGACCTGCTGCGGGTACCGGCTCGGCTCCGTGCCGCCGTGCGCGCCGCGGGGGAGGCCATCGACGCCGCAGGGGCGCAGGTCGTGGTCGGCTTCGGCGGGTACGTCGCGGCGCCGGCCTACCTCGCGGCGCGCCGTCGGCGGATCCCCGTCGTCGTGCACGAGGCGAACGCCCGGCCGGGCCTCGCCAACCGCCTCGGTGCGCGCCGCGCCGCCGCCGTCGCCGTGACCTTCGCCGAGACCAGGCTGCCCGGCGCGGTGCTCACCGGCCTGCCGCTGCGCCCGGCGATCGCCAGGCTCGTCGTCGCCCGGGCCACGGACGCCGCCGGGGAGCGCACCCGGGCCCGCGCCGCGCTCGGGCTCGACCCGGACCGCCGCACGATCCTCGTCACCGGCGGGTCCCTCGGCGCCGTCTCGATCAACCGGACCGTGGCGGGCGCCGCCGCGGACCTCGTCGGATCGGGCGCCCAGGTGCTGCACCTCACGGGTGCGGGCAAGGACGCCGAGGTGCGCGCCGTCGCGCCCCCCGAGCACTATCACGTGCGCGAGTACCTCGCCGAGATGGAGCTCGCGCTCGCCGCGGCGGACCTCGTCGTGTGCCGGGCGGGGGCGGGCATGGTGAGCGAGCTCGCCGCGCTCGGCCTGCCCGCGGTGTACGTGCCGCTGCCCATCGGCAACGGCGAGCAGCGGCTCAACGCCGCCGGGGTGGTCGCGGCGGGCGGCGGCGTCCTGGTCGACGACGCCGACCTCACCCCGGACTGGATCCGTTCGCACCTCGTGAGCCTGGCCGACGGCGAGCTCGCCGCGATGGCGCGCGCTGCCTACGGGGTCGGCATCCGGGACGGCGCCGCGCGCGTGGTCGACCTCGTCGAGGGGGCGCTGCGATGACGGTGCTGCACTTCGTGGGGATCGGCGGCGCGGGCATGTCCGTCATCGCCGCGCTGTTCGCCGCGCGCGGGGCCGAGGTGAGCGGTTCGGACGCGCGCCGGAGCGCGACCGTCGACGCGTTGCGTGAGCGTGGTGTCACGGTGTGGGTGGGGCACGACGCCGCCCACGTCGCAGCACTGCCCCCGGGCGCCCGCGTCGTGGTGTCGTCGGCGGTGCGCGAGTCGAACCCCGAGCTCGCGGCCGCACGCGCCCGGGGACTCGACGTCCTGCACCGGTCCGAGGCGCTCGCGCTGCTCATGGCGGGGCGCCGCGTCGTCGCCGTCGCGGGGGCGCACGGCAAGACGACGACGTCGGCGATGCTCGCCGTCGCGCTGGGCGACGCCGGTCTCGATCCGAGCTTCGCGATCGGTGGGGCCGTCATCGGCGGGACCGGACCCCTCTCGGGCGGGGGTGCTGGCGGGGGAGACCTCTTCGTCGCCGAGGCCGACGAGTCCGACGGCTCGTTCCTGCGCTACCAGCCCCGCATCGGGGTCGTCACGAACATCGAGCCCGACCACCTCGACCACTACGG
>CAZECM010000023.1:0-44098 GCA_964510785.1 uncultured Cellulomonadaceae bacterium
CGGAACGGGTAGTGGTGGGTGCGCGAGCGGATGGTGCCGATCACCTTGTCCGGCTCCGTCGTCGCGAAGATGAACTTGATGTGCTCGGGCGGCTCCTCGACGATCTTGAGCAGCGCGTTGAAACCCTGCGAGGTCACCATGTGCGCCTCGTCGAGGATGAACACCTTGAAGCGGTCGCGCGCCGGGGCGAACGTCGCGCGCTCGCGCAGGTCACGTGCGTCGTCGACCCCACCGTGGCTCGCGGCGTCGATCTCGACGACGTCGAGCGAACCCGGCCCACCGCGCGCGAGCTCGACGCACGACTCGCACGTGCCGCACGGGGTGTCCGTAGGCCCCTCGGCGCAGTTGAGGCAGCGGGCGAGCACGCGGGCGGACGTCGTCTTCCCGCAGCCGCGCGGGCCGGAGAAGAGGTAGGCGTGATTGGCCCGACCCGAGCGCAGCGCCTGCTGCAAGGGGCCGGTCACGTGCTCCTGGCCCACCATCTCGGCGAACGACTCGGGGCGGTAGCGGCGATACAGCGCGGTGGTCACAGGAGAACCCTAGGCGTCACGACCGACGCTCGGTACCCGATGTGGACAACGTCCTATCCGTCGCCCAGCGCCGGGCGCACGTCGGTGTGGGCGAAGTCCTGACCGACGTAGAGCAGCGGTTCACGCCGTTCGGTGGCGAGCGCATAGCTGAAGCAGTCTCCGAGGTTCAGCCCTGCGCGGTGCCCGCTCCCCCGGCCGAAGTCACGGTGAGCCTCACGCGCGATGGTCGCGTGCTCGGCGGTGAACGCGACGACCTCGACCCGAAGTGCCTGCAGGAGGGAGTCGAGCCGCCTGCGTTGCTCGGGCGCGGAGCGCCGGTCGAGGACGGCGTACAGCTCGACCAGCGTCGCCGCCGAGATCTCGACCTTGTCCGCTGCGAGGATCGCATCGACGAGGGCGTCCGATCCGTCCTCGCCTGAGAAGATCGCCACGATCGCGGAGGTGTCGACGATCACCGAGGCAGTCCTGCCTCGTCGTAGAGGTCTCGCTGAGCGCTACGGAAGGCGGCACGGTCTTCGTCGCTCAGGTCGCGGTGAATGTCGCGGAGCAGTGCCTCCACCTCCACTCGGCGCGCGCCAACGGTGCCCGTCTCCGAGTGCTCGATCTCCTCGAGTCGACGGCGCACCGCCTCCTCCACGGCGCTCGTCTGCGACTGCCCGGTGCGCGCCGCGAGGTCGCGCACGAGCGCATGCGTGCGTTCGTTCTTGATGTTCAACCCCACGGGCGCCATTCTACCCCAGCCCTCTACCTTTCTACCGGCTAGGTGCGGTCACGAGGTCCCACGTCAACGTGAAGACTTGTGGCCCTGTGAGGGCCACAAGTCTTCACTGCGATGGACGACCAGGACGGGACGCCGTCGGGCACCGCCTGGCTACCGCCGCAGGAACCGCCGCGCCACCGCATTGCCGGTGAACTGCGCGAGCTGCACGATCACCACGATCACGGCGACCGCGACGAACGTCACCTCCCAGTTGAAGCGCTGGTACCCGTGCCGGATCGCAAAGTCGCCCAGCCCGCCGCCGCCGATGAGCCCGGCCATCGCGGACATGTCGATGACGCCGATGAACAGGAACGTGAAGGCGAGCACGAGCGGGCCGAGCGTCTCGGGGATGATGACGGTCCGGATGATGCGCAGCCGGGAGGCCCCCATCGACCGCGCCGCCTCCACGACCCCGGGGTCGAGTGCCACGAGGTTCTGCTCCACAAGTCGCGAGAACGCGAAGGAGGCCATGATCGACATCGGGAAGATGACGGCCTCCGTGCCGATCGACTTGCCGACCACGGCCACGGTCACGGGCCAGATGGCCGTGATGAAGATGATGAACGGGATGGGCCGGATGAGGTTCACGAGCACGTTGAGCACGGTGTAGACCGCGCGCGACGCGAACAGCCCGCCGCGCCGCGTGACGTAGAGGCCGATGCCCATGAGCGTGCCGAACACGGCCGCGACGGCGAGCGCGACGCCCACCATGTAGAGGGTGTCGCCGAGTGCCTCGATGAGCAGCGGCCGCAGGTACTCCCAGTCCGTGGTGCGCGTCACCATGGCTTCCTCCTGCCGAAGACGGCGGCGATCGCCGAGCCGAACCCACCCCTGCCCAGCAGGAGCGCTTCCTGGGAACCGGCCTCACGGGCCCGGTCTCCGCCGTCGTCCCCGTCGTCAGGAGTGCCGACGTCGAGATCGTGGCCGACGGCGGACGCCCGTGGCCCGACGGCATCCGGGTCGGCCTTCGGGTCGGCGGCCGTGCCAAGGTCGAGCACCGTGGTGGACCTGGAGAGGTCGGCGATGAACGCGGCGATCTCGTCGTCGTCCCCGTCGAGCTCGAGGGTCAGCGAGCCGTAGGGCCGCTCGGCGATCTCCGTGATGCCGCCGTAGATGACGCTGCCCTCGACGGGGTGGTCGCGCAGTGCGCGCGTGAGCTCGGTGGCCGAGCCGCCGTCCTCGCGCACCCCGACCGTGAGGATGCGTCCCGGGTGGCGCCGGCGCAGGCGTTCGAGCGCGGCAGGACTCGGGCGGTCACGCAGCGACGTCGAGACGAAGCGACGTGTCGCGGGGTGCTGGGGCGCCGAGAACACCTGGTAGACCTCGCCGTACTCGACCACCTTGCCGCGCTCCATGACGGCGACCCGGTCGCACGCGTACTTCACGACGTCCATCTCGTGCGTGATGACCACGATGGTCACGCCGAGCTCAGTGTTGACGCGCCGCAGCAGGTTGAGCACGTCCTGGGTGGTCTCGGGGTCGAGGGCCGACGTCGACTCGTCGGCGAGCAGGATCCTGGGGTTGGTCGCGAGCGCCCGGGCGATGCCGACGCGCTGCTTCTGCCCGCCCGAGAGCTGGGACGGGTACTGGCGCGCCTTGTCCGTGAGCCCCACGAACTCGAGGAGCTCGGCGACCCGCTCGGCGCGGCGGGCTCGCGGCCAGCCGGCGACCTCGAGCGGGTAGGCGACGTTACCCGAGACCGTGCGCGAGGAGAGCAGGTTGAACTGCTGGAAGATCATGCCGATGCCTGCGCGCACCTCACGCAGGCGCGCCTCGCGAAGGCCGGTGATCTCGATGCCGTCGACCACGACGGCGCCCGAGCTCGCGGGCTCGAGCGCGTTGATGAGCCGCACGAGCGTGGACTTGCCGGCGCCGGAGTAGCCGATGACGCCGAACACCTCGCCCGCGGCGATGTCGAGGGTCACGGCGTCGACGGCCGTGACCGGTCCGCTCGAGGTCTCGAACACCTTCGAGACCTCGCGGAAGCTCACCATGGGGGCGGTGGCGGTACTGCTCACTGGGGTTCCTCTCGCAAGGTCCGACGGGTCGGCGGTGTGATGGCCCCCTGGCATCACACCGCCGACCCTTCGGCCGTGGGCGTCAGCCCTGGGCGGCCGCGGTGTCTGCCTGGATCTCCTCAAGGTAGCCCTGGAGCTCGGCGGCCGTCTGGTTGGCCAGGACCGCCGTGCCACCGGACTGCGCGACGAGCGCGTCCTGGATCTCGGTCTCCTTGAACAGCGCGATCAGCGTGGCGTAGTCCGCGTTTTCCGCGTCGTCGGCCCGTGCGACCCACACGTTGATGTACGGGCGGGCGGCGTCGGAACCGGCGTCGTCCTGGTAGAGCGCGTCGGACGGGTCGAGCCCGGCGTCGGCCACGAAGTCGTTGTTGATGATCGAGGCCGCGATCGAGTTCAGCGCGATCGCCGTCTGCGCCGCGTCCACGGGGGTGACCGTGACCTTCGACTCGGGCAGCACGTCCGCCTCCGTGGAGTAGGCCGAGCCGCCGTCGCGCAGCACCACGAGGCCCGCGTCCTGCAGCACGAGCAGGCCGCGCGCGAGGTTGGACGGGTCGTTCGGGATGGCGATCTCGGCGCCGGCCGGGATCTCCTCGACGGACGTGTACTGCTTGGAGTACAGGCCGAGCGGGTAGACCGCCGTCGCCGCGATCGGCACGAGGTCCTCGTTCGCCGCGACGTTGTACTCGGACAGGTACTTGAGGTGCTGGAACTGGTTGAGGTCGAGCTCACCCTGGGTCAGCGCCGGGTTCGGCTGGGCGTAGTCCTGGAAGTCGACGACGTCGACCTTGATGCCGGCCGCTTCGGCCTTGGCCTCGAAGAGCTTCCACTGCTCGTCCGCCGCGCCGACGACGCCGATCGTGATGGGCTCGTCGCTGCCCGAGCCGTCACCCGAGGCGCACGCCCCGAGCAGGCTCACGGCGGCGAGTGCGGCGGCGGTGGAAAGGAGTGTCTTGCGGAACATGATGCGTCCTTACTTCTTGTGGTGGGCCGGGTGGGCCCGGGGTGGGTGGCACGTCGTGGTGCCGGGTCGGGGGAACGGCTCTGCCCGGGTGCGAACGCGGTGGGGTGCGCGACGACGGCCTCGCACCACTCGCCGACGGCGGCGGAGCTGGGGATGTCGTGCAGCCGCGACCGTGGACGGGCGCGGGGGTGTGGCGGGTACCTCGGCTCGGGGCCGGGTGCCGACGAGTCGGTCTGGGGCTGTTCGCCCGGTCAGGCCGTCGCGGCGTCCCGCTGCAGCATTCGACAGCAGCACATCATCGACTGGCGCGGGGCCGAGTCGATGCGGTGCGAGGCGATGCCGGTGCGGGTCATGGGATGAACGATGGCCCGAATCTCACCCCGTGCGCGAACCGGGCCCGGTTTTGTCTCACTTTCTGAGATCTGCGGACGGGACCGGGGCCGCGCCCGGTGACCAGGCGAGCGTCGGATAGCGTCGGCGCACCGGACGGGCGGGTGGAGCCCGGGCCAGACCTCGGGACGGGCCGGAGGCTGGGCGGGAGTCGAAGGAGATCGTCATGGCCGAGGTGCTCGTCGTCGGACCGTCGTCCTGGAACCAGCTCGTCGCGCTCGACGCGCTGCCCGAACCCCGCCCCCACATGGTCTTCGCGAACGGCGTGCACGAGACGGTGGGCGGCACGTCGGCCGGCAAGGCGCTGCACCTCGCCGAGCTGGGTCGGGACGTCGCGCTCGCGACCGCGCTCGGGGACGACGACGAGGGCCGACGCGTCGAGGCCGCCCTACGGGACGCCGGGGTGCCGCTCCTGCTCGAGCGCGCGACGCCGACCGAGCGCCACCTCAATCTCATGTCGGCCGACGGCGGGCGCGTCTCGATCTACCTCGCGGTACCGCCCGAGCCCGTGCCGGGAGCGCTCGACGCGGTCGTCGCCGCGATGGCCGGTGCCAGGGCGCTCGTGCTCGACCTGTCCCCGCGCGCGGCCTCGCTGCTCGAGGCGGCTCGCGCCACCAACGTCCCGATCTGGACGGACCTGCACGACTACAACGGCCGATCGTCGTTCCACCAGCCGTTCCTCGCGGCGGCCCAGTACGTGTTCTGCAACGCCGACCGGCTCGAGGATCCGGTGGCGTTCCTGCACAGCGCGGTCGCCGGCGGGGCGCGCGTCGCGGTGTGCACCCTCGGCGCGGCCGGCGCCGTCGCGGTGGACGTCACGCACGGCGAGCTGCGGGTCGCCGCGGAGCCGGTCGGGCACATCGTGGACACCAACGGGGCGGGCGACGGCTTCACCGCGGGGTTCCTCGCGGCGACGCTCGACGGCGCGGACACCGCGGCCGCCCTACGAGCCGGCGCACGCCAGGCCGCCCGCGCGCTGGGCAGCCTCCACCTCTCTCCCCTCCTCAACACCCCCTGACCCACCAGGGACGGGGCCGGCGAGGATCAGAGCAGGCCGGCGATGGCCCGGAGAGCGGCCACGTGGCGAGTGAAGGCCTCCTCGCCGGCGGGGGTCAGGCGGAGCCACGTCCGGGGGCGCCGGCCGACCTTGCCCTTCTCGACGTCGACGTAGCCGGCCCCCTCGAGGAGCGCGACCTGCTTGGAGAGCATCGAGTCGCTCACCTGCACCGAGTCACGCACGAGGGCGAACTCGACTCGCTCCATGCCGTTGAGCGCAGCGACGACGGAGAATCTCACCGCGTGGGTCAGCAGCTCGTCGAGCTCGTGGCGCGGGTGCGCGGCGACGGCCGGAGCGGCGTCGGGGTCCGTGACGTGGGCCCGGTCATCGGCAGCCGTCACGTCCGACGCTCCCGGAGACCGCCGATCACGAGCGGCACGGCGACGAGGAGCGCGGCGGGCCCCCAGAAGGCGATCTCGCCCTGGAACCGCCCGGTCCCCACGAACAGCGCGGCGCCGTAGAGCACGCCCGTGCCGATCCACGCCGGCGCGGTGCGACGCATCGACGTCTGGAGCGAGGCGGGTCGCGTGGCCGCCCAGCGCACCATGGCGAGCACGAAGACGAGCCAGATGCCGAGGAAGAGGCCCATACGCCACCAGAACTGCTCGACCATGCCGAGCAGGAAGGCAGCCCCGCCGAAGCCGACACCGAAAGCCGTCATGTAGAAGCCCATCCAGCCGGCGCGGGCACGCACGCTCTCCTGGACGGACGTCGCGGAGTCGAGGGCCGCGCGGGCGGCGTCAGGGGTCACGCCGTGGCCGGTGGGTGTCGTGTCGTTGCTCATGCGCACCATCGTGGCATGTGCTTTCCGTATTGGCAACTACTTACCGACCGAGGCAAGCAAGGACCCCCCGCACACCCGCCAGAGCCCGCCTGCCCTTGCTGCCTTCCGGCCCTGGGGGAGTTCAGCGAGATGACGCCGCACGAGGGGTCGCCGGGAAGTCTACCCGGGGGCCGGAGAAGGTGCGGCGGGCGCCCGGGAAGGTCGGGGGAAGCGCACCTGCCTAGCGTGCGGAGCGACATCGGGACGATTCCCGCAATCGACGCAAACCGCTAGGAGCACCCCATGACCACCACGACCGACCAGGTCCGCCCCGCCCGCAACGGCGTGGACGTCCCCACCCTGTTCGCCACGATCGACGCCGTGCGCGAGCACAACGAGATCGCCGACTTCACGTTCCGCGCCCGCAACACCTGGATCAGCGGCACCCACAACCGCACCTCGATCCAGGGCTTCTACGGCGCGGGCCACGAAGACACGAGCCGGCAGACCGCCTTCACGTTCGACGCCGACCACCCGGCCGTCCTGGTCGGGGCCAACAACGGCCCGACGGCGGTCGAGTCGCTGATGCACGCCATCGCCGCGTGCCTCACCCACGGCATCGCCAACATCGCCGCCGCCCGGGGGGTCACGCTGCACCGCGTCGAGTCCCGCGTCGAGGGCGACATCGACCTGCTCGGCGTCCTCGGCCTCGACCCCGGCACCCGCAACGGCTACTCGCAGCTGCGCGTCTCGTTCGAGATCGAGGGCGACGCCACCCCCGCGGAGCTCGAAGCCCTCGTGCACCGCTCGAGGGACCGTTCCGCCGTCTACGACGTCCTCACGAACGGCACGCAGGTGCTCGTCGACGTCACCGTCCCGCAGCGCTGACCGGCACCCAGGTCCAGCACCGCGCCGCTGGTGCGGGCACGCCCCGACCGGACAGCCCGCACCAGCACGTCCCACGAGGAGAACTCATGCGCACCATCCGCGTCGCCGTCATCGGCGCCGGACACGCCGGGCTCGGGGTCAGCCGCCTGCTGACCGGGGCCGGCATCGACCACGTCGTCCTCGACCGCGGCCTGACCGCCCAACGGTGGCGCACCCGCGGCTGGGACAGCCTGCACCTGCTCAGCCCGCGGTGGATGGCTCGCCTGCCGGGCTACGAGTGGCGCGGGCACGACCCGCACGGCTACATGACCCGCTCGGAGTTCGTCGACTACCTCACCGACTACGCCGCCTCGTTCGCCGCGCCGGTCGTCTCCGGGGCCGAGGTGCTCTCGGTGCGTCGCGGCGGTCTCGGTCTCGTCGTGACGACGACGGCGGGATCCTGGACCTCGTACGAGGTGGTGCTCGCGACGGGCCACTGCGACGTCCCCGCGGTCCCCGAGCTCGCGGAGTCGCTGCCCCCCGACGTCGTGCACCTGCCCTCGGACGACTACCGCAACCCCGCGGCGCTGCCCGGCGGCGGCGTCCTCGTCGTGGGCGCCTCCGCGAGCGGTGTCCAGGTCGCCGACGAGCTCGCGAGCGCGGGCCGGGAGGTCGTGCTCGCCGTGGGCGCCCACTCGCGCCTCCCCCGGCGCTATCGCGGCCGGGACATCCTGGCGTGGCTCGACGATCTCGGCGCCTTCGACCGCGGCCGCGAGACGCTGCCCGACCCGGACACCGTGCGCGACGAGCCGTCGATGCAGCTCTCCGGCAACCCCCACGCCCGCGAGCTGGACCTCGCGAGCCTGCAGTCGCGCGGCGTCGAGCTGACGGGCCGGCTGGTGGGTGTCGCGGGTGCCAGGGCGTACTTCGCGCCGGACCTCGTGCGGACCACGCGCGCCTCGGACGCGCGGCTCAAGAGTGCGCTGCGACGCATCGACGTGTTGGCGGACGCCGCGCACGCCCCCACCGACGCCCGCGATCTCGTCCAGCCCGCGAACACGGTCGGCGCCGCGACCCGGCTGGACCTGCGCCGCCGTGGCATCCGGTCCGTGGTCTGGGCGACCGGGTACCGCCGTCCGCGTCCATGGTTGCAGCTCCCCGTGCTCGGGGCCGACGGCGAGATCCGCCAGCACGCCGGTCGCACGGCGGAGCCGGGGCTCTTCGTGGTCGGCACCGCCTGGCAGACCCGCCGCAGCTCCGGGTTCATCGACGGCACGCGGCACGACGCCGAGCTCGTCGCGGCGGCGATCGCCGTGCGGGCGCACGGTGCCCGGGACCGTGGCGTCCCCGCCGGCGCCGCGTGAGCCGCGCCCAGGGTGCCAAGGGCCGGAGGAATGGGGTTGCGATCGCGACATATCGGTCAATACTTGTGGGTGATGCAGGAGGGACCATGCAGCTCCACGTGCGGCTGCTCGGTGGCCTCGAGGTAGAAGTCGACGGAGCGAGGGTGGACCAGGCTGCCTGGTCGCGCCGCAGCGCCGCCCAGCTCGTCCAGCTCCTCGCCCTCGCCCCAGGACACCGGTTGCACCGCGAACAGGTACTCGACGCGCTGTGGCCCGAGCTGGCCTCGATGACCGAGCTCGCCCCACGGCTGCACAAGGCCGCCCACTTCGCGCGCCGGGCGCTCGGTACGCAGGACGGCGTCGTGCTCTCGGGCTCGACGGTGCAGCTCGGGCCGGGCGCGACCGTCGTCGTCGACGCCGCGCAGTTCGAGGCCCGGGCGACCGCGGCGATGACGCACGGCGACGCACAGGCCGCCCGCGAGGTCGCCGCGCTGTACACCGGCGACCTGCTGCCCGAGTCGCCCTACGAGGGATGGCTCGCCGCGCCGCGCGAGCACCTGCGCGGCCTCTACCTCGACGTGCTGCGCCTGGGCGAGCTGTGGCCTGCGCTCGCCGAGGCGGACCCGACCTCGGAGCGAGCGCACCTCGAGCTCGCCCGGGCCGCGGCGCTCGCGGGGGACGTCTCGGGGGCGATCCGACAGCTCGAGCACCTCGAGCGGGCCATGGACCGCGACCTGGGCATCGCCCCGAGCAAGGCGGTCGTCGAGCTGCGCGACCGTCTCATGGCCGAGGCGCAGCGCAGGGTCCCCGCCGTCGAGCACCCGCTGCGGCTGCCGCTGCGGACGACGACGGTGCCCGTGGGCCGCCAGCAGGAGGCCGCCCGGATCGAGCGGCTGCTCACCGACGTCGGCTTCGGGCACGGCCAGGCGCTCTTCGTCGTCGGCGCCCGGGGCATGGGCTGCTCGTTCTTCCTCACCTATCTGGAGCACGAGGCCACCGCGCGCGGGATGCGCGTGGGCAGCGGCTCCCTCGCCCAGACACGCGCGCCGTGGCCGTACGCCCCGGTGCTCGACGCGCTGTCGCACCTGTGCCGCGGCGACCCGACGCTCCTGGAGTCCCTCGACGCCACCGCCCGGGCCACGCTGCAACGTGCGATGGCCGCCCGGGAGCTCGACTGGGACGGCAGCTCGACCCACCAGCACCTCTACGTCGCGGCGGCCGAGCTGCTGCGGCTCGCTGCCCAGGGCGCCGGGGCCCTCCTCGTGGTCGACGACATCGACGACGCCGACGAGGCGAGCCTCGAGCTCTTCCACTACCTCACCCGCGCGACGGCCGGGACGCGCGTGCTGCTCGCGACGGCGATCCTGCCGGACGTGCGCGAGTCGGTGGCCCGGGTGCGCGCCGGCCTCGAGGCCCGCGACCAGGCGACCGTCATCGACCTGCACCCGCTCGACCGCCAGCACGCCGCCGAGCTGCTGGCCGAGTACGTGAGCGACCCGCAGGTGATCGAGACCCTCGCGAGCGCCGTGGTCGGCGTGCCGTACGACCTCGTCGAGGCCGCGACCGCCGCGGCACGGGGCGAGGCCGATCCCGTGCGTGCCCTGCTGCCGTTCGAGCCCGAGTCACCGCTCGGGTCCCTGCTCGAGGCCGCGGCGCTGTCCGGCCGTACCTTCGACGCCGACGAGGTCGCGGCCGTGGTCGGCCTCGACGGGGCCACGGCGTTCGGCTTGGTCGAGGAGGCCGTGTCCCGCGGCATCCTCATGCGCGACGGCGTGGTGCCGACGTTCCACCACGAGCTCATCCGCGAGTCGGTGCTGCACCGCATCCCGCCCGAACGCCGTCGCGAGTGGCACACGAGGTATGCCGACGTGCTGCGCGACACGGACGCGCCGGCCTCGTGCGTCGCGCACCACCTGCTCGAGGCGGGGAAGGCCGCCGACGCCGTGGAGTGGGTGCTGCGTGCCTCGCAGACCGACGCCGCGCTCGGCGCCTACCGCAACGCGCTCGAGCGGCTCGACCGCATTCGCCACGTCGAGCACGGGCCCAGCGCGGCCCGGCTCGCGCTCTTGCGCGCGGACGTGCTCGGTGCGCTCGCCGACCCCGCGGCCCTCGACGCCTACCGCGAGGCGCTCGAGCTCGCGACGGACGCGCCGGGAGGGACCAAGGTGCGGGTGCGGCTCGCGCGCGCGGCGCTCTTCCTCGGCGAGCTCGACACGGCGCGCACGGCGCTCGACGGCCTCGAGCTCGCAGGGCTCGACCAGGCCGACGACGCGCTCCACCTGCTCGTGCAGGGCCACGTGCACCTTTTCGCCGGCGACCTGGACGGCGCCCAGCACAGCGCGGACGAGGCCCGACGGCGGATAGCCATCTCACCGCGCGCCTCGGCGGCGGCTTTCGAGCTCGTGACCTTCGACGGGCTCCTCGCCCATCGCAGCGGCAAGTGGTTCCACCGGCTGCGGCAGGCGCTGCGGCGCGGCGCGGAACAGCCCGACCTCGCGACGGGACTCTTCGACTCGCACCTGTGCGTCGCGGAGTACCTGCTCTACGGCCCGACGCCGTACGAGGAGATCCGCGAGCTCGCCCACAACCTGCGCGAGAGCGCCCGACGTTCCGGGGTCACCCGCGCCGTCGCGTTCGCCGCTGCGCTGGGCGGGGAGGCGGCGTTGCTCGCGGGTGACCTCGAGGTCGCACGGCGCGAGCTCGAGGAGGCGGTGGCGCTGCACCGGCAGACCACCTCGATGCTGGGCGAGGCGCACTCGATGCAGCGCCTGGCCGAGACGCATCTCGCCCTGGGGGACAAGGAGCAGGCGAACCGGATCCTGGCGAGCGCGCTGCCGCTCGCCCGCTGGTCGACGTTCGCCGGGTGCCTCTTGCCGCGGGTGTTCGGCGCCCAGGTGCTCGCGGCGCCGAACCCGGTGGCCGCCGTCGCCGTCGTCGACGAGGCCACGGCCTCCCTCGGCGTCGAGGACCACTGCTCGTTCTGCTCGATCGCCTTCGACGCGCCCGCGGCGCGAGCGCTCGCGGCGACCGGGGACCTCACGGGTGCCCGGACATATCTCGTGGCGGCGCAGGCCTCGGCGGACCTGTGGCAGACCCCGGCGTGGCGGGCCGCCGTGCTCGAGGCCCGGGCCGCGATCGCCACGGCGCAGGACGACGCCGAGACGGCACGCGAGCTGCTCCGGCAGGCGGCGGACACGTATGCCGCCTCGGGCCAGGTGCTCGACGCCCGCCGCTGCGCGGAGCTGGTCTCCACGTAGCGGCGGGCGTCGCCCTCGCTCACAGCACCGGGCGGCGCCAGCGACTCTCGCCGCGGCGCGCCCTCGGGCGCACCACCTGGCGCCCGTCGGGTGCGGCGTGGGGTTCGAAGAGCTGGCGCATGTCGTCCTGCGCGTGACGCATCGCCAGCATGAGCTCGTTCGTCTGCACGGACACTCCTCTCGGTGGCCACCGGTCGGCGACCTGTCCGAAACATTAGGAATGTCGCCTTCCGCGGACCTTCCTCGTCGTCAGGCCGAGAATGGACCCGCGGGAAGGCCGCGATGACGCTCGAGGCCGTCGAGGATGAGGTCGAGGCCGAACTCGAAGCCCGAGCCGAGGCCCAGGTCCTGCTCGACGGCGTGCAGGTCGATGTGCTCGGCGAGGTGCGGCAGCTCGCCGCCGATCGCCTGGACGTAGTCCTTGGGGTCCAGCTCGACGCCGTCGGGTCCTGTCAGGTCGGGCGGCGTGAAACCGATCATCTGCTGCGTGAAGCCGATGACGTACGCGTCGATCACGTGGTGCGCGTGGTACGCCGCACCGGGCGAGAAGCCACCCCCGCGCAGCGCCGCGAGCATGCCGTCCATCGCGGCGAGCCGCGCGGGTCCCACCGACGGCGGGAAGAAGACGCACGCCCACGGGTGGTGCAGGAACGCGTGGTGGAGGCCGACGGCGTTCGACCGGATCGCCTCGCGCCAGGTCGAACCGGCTGCTGCGGGCGCCGCCTGCGACCACACGAGGTCGACGATCGCACCGACCACGTCGTCCTTGCCCTCGACGTGGTTGTACAGCGACATCGCCTCGACACCGAGCCGCTGCCCCAGCTTGCGCATGCTCAACCCCTCGAGCCCGGCCTCGTCCGCGAGCGCGAGGGCGGCCTCGAGCACGGTCTCGCGGTCGAGGGTCGTGCGGCGTCGGGTGCGAGCATCGGGACTGGCGGGCACGGGCACGGTTCCTCAAGGGCGTCGTCGTCGGACATCGAAGGCCCGGCCGCACGCGACCGGACGTTGACAAACTTACTCCGTAAACCTACATTCCTCTACATACAGCGTAAGTAACCACATCACGACCGAGCAGGAGCCACCATGAAGGCCGCCGTCCACCACACCTACGGATCCCCCGAGGCGATCCGCATCGAGGAGCGGCCTCGCCCCGAACCCGGCCCCGGCGAGGTGCTCGTGCGCGTCCGCGCGGCCGCCGTGAACCCCCTCGACTGGCACTTCCTGCGCGGCGAGCCACGCATCATGCGCCTCCAGTCGGGGCTCGTTCGGCCCAAGGAGCTACGGATGGGACAGGACGTCGCGGGAGTCGTCGAAGCGGCGGGCGAGGGCGTGACGCGGTTCGGCGTCGGCGACGAGGTGTTCGGCTCGTGCCTCGGCGCGTTCGCGCAGTACACCGTCACGCGCGAGACGGACCTCGTCGCCAAGCCCTCCGCCGTCTCGTTCGAGGCGGCCGCGGGCGTGCCCGTCGCCGGCGCCACCGCGCTGCAGGGGCTGCGCGACCACGGGGCGATCGCCGCCGGTCAGCGCGTGCTCGTCAACGGCGCGGCGGGCGGCGTCGGGCATCTCGCCGTCCAGCTCGCGAAGTACTTCGGTGCGCACGTCACGGGCGTGTGCTCCTCGCGCAACGTCGAGCTCGTGCGTGGGCTCGGGGCGGACGAGGTGGTCGACTACACGACCGAGGACTTCACGCGGACGACGGCGCCCTACGACCTGATCCTCGACCTCGCGGCCAACCGTTCCTACCGGGCGCTGCGCCGGATCACGACGCCGAACGGGGTCATCGCCGTGGCCGGGGCCTCCCCACGCCACCCCGTGCTGCACATGCTCGCACCCATGGTGATCGGGCCGTTCGTGAGCCAGAGGCTGCCCGTCTACATCGCGAGCATCACGGGCCCGGACCTCGAGCTGTTCGCGACGCTGCTCGACAGCGGCGAGCTGCGGGTCGAGGTCTCGCGCACGTACGCGCTCGACGAGCTGCCCGCGGCGATCGCCCACCTCGAGGAGGGGCACGCGCGCGGCAAGGTGGTCGTCACGCCGTAGGCGGACGATCACGGTCCAGGGCAGGGGCCGACGACGGCGGACGGTGCGACCCGGACGCCGGTGCGACCGCGCTCCTGCCGAGCTCTTGATACACAGTTCTCTTAATTCACGCTTCCGTGTACTGTCGGGGCATGTCCGTCGCCACCGCCTCCCTCACTCACACCGCCGCGCTCGCCCGGCTGGGCCACGCCCTGTCCGACCCGACCCGCACCGGCGTCCTCCTCGCGCTGCGCGAGGCCCCGGCGTACCCGTCCGACCTCGCCGACGCCCTCGGCGTCTCGCGCCAGGTGATGTCGAACCAGCTCGCGTGCCTGCGCGGCTGCGGGCTCGTCGAGGCGATCCCCGACGGGCGGCGCACGTGGTACCGGCTCGCGGACCCGCACCTCGCGCCAGCGCTCGACGAGCTGCTGCGGGTGGTGCTGTACGTCGAGCCGGACTGCTGCGCCGGGTCGGGGTGCACCTGCTGATGGTCGAGGTCGCGCTGCCGAGCGCTCGCCGGCTGCTGCTCGAACGCCGCATCCGGATCATCGTCGCGATCACCATCGGCTACAACCTCGTCGAGGCCGTGGTGGCCGTCGCGGCCGGCAGTGCGGCGTCGTCGGCGGCCCTCGTCGGCTTCGGGCTCGACTCCGCGATCGAGGTGCTCTCCGCTGCGGCCGTCGCCTGGCAGTTCACACGCCCCGACCCCGAGCGCTGGGAACGGCCGACGCTGCGCGTCATCGCCGTCGCGTTCTTCGCCCTCGCCGGCTACGTCACCGTGACCTCGATCCTCGCACTCGCCGGTCGCGTGGACGTCGCCCACTCCACCGTGGGCATCGTGCTCACCGCCGTGAGCGTCGCGGTGATGCCGTTCCTGTCCTACGCCGAACGGCGCGCGGGACGCGAGCTCGGCTCCGCGACCGCCGTCGCCGACTCCAAGCAGACGCTGCTGTGCACGTACCTGTCCGCCGCGGTGCTCGGCGGTCTCGTGCTCAACAGCACGCTCGGCTGGTGGTGGGCCGACGCGGTCGCAGGGCTCGTCATCGCCTGCTTCGCGCTGCGCGAGGGCGTCGAGGCGTGGCGCGGCGACGCGTGCGCGACCGCCGTCGGGATGGTCCTCGACCATCAGGAGTGACCGTCTCGCCCGGTGCGGACACTATGAGGTGTGACGGAGAGTTCCGACGAGACGATCTGGCAGCGGGTGCTGTCCGGGGAGTCGCATGCGTTCGCGGAGATCTGGCGGCGACACCGCGACAGGGTCTTCCGCCATCACCTCGCGTGCGGTACGCCGTCGGCCGACGCCGAGGACCTGACCGCCGCGACGTTCCTGGAGCTGTGGCGCCGGCGCGAGGCCGTGCGGTTCGTCGACGCGTCGCTGCTGCCGTGGCTCATCGTCACGGCACAGAACGTGTCGCGGAACGCCACCCGTGCCCGACGGCGATACCACCGCTTCCTCGCCGCGCTGCCCGAACCGACCCAGGTGCCGGACCACGCCGATCAGGTGGCCGACGGCGATGACGAGCGACTGCGCGAGCTGCGCACCGCCCTCGCGAGCTCCCGACCCGCGGACGCCCGGCTCCTGGCGATGACTGCGCTCGAGGGCTTCACCCTCCGTGAGGCAGCCGAGGTGCTCGGCCTCACGGAGTCCGCGGCCAAGATGCGCCTCGCCCGGCTGCGCTCACGGGTGCGGGCCGCGACACCCCAGCACGCACTGCCCGAAGGAGGGCCCTGATGAACACCTTCAGCGCTGAACGCTCGGAGGCGATCGAGCGAGCCTTGGTGCGCCACGTCGCCGAGCATCCGCACCGGCGTCGGCGCACGGCCTGGTCGGTCGGACTGCTCCTGTCGGGAGCGCTCGCCGGCGCGGGAGTCTCTGCGGGTGCCTTCGCGGCGACCGGCATGCTGCAGCCAGCCGAGACCGACTCGGCCGGCGCGTCGTCCGAAACGAGCCAGGCGTCTCTGCCGGAGGGCCAGCCGACGCCGGACCTGCCCGACGCCGTCGAGGCGCCCGCGGGAGTCACCCCGGGCTCGCCCGTCATCGCGCTCCTGGGCGAACCGGTCACGCGCTACGTCGATGCATCGATGGAGGTCTCGCTGGCCGAGCGTCCGAGTGACGCGACGCACGCGCGGGTCACCGTGATCGCGGCGAGCCCAGGAAGCCTGCACTGGGGGACCGATCCCAGCGGCAACAACGCGAGCGCACGATGGACGGAGCAGGACCTCGACACCCCGGGGTCGGCGTGGACGTCCTACGACTCGCCGCTCGATGCCACGGTCGACATCCTCTACCTCGAGCCGGACGGATTCACGGGTACGGTCACGGTGCAGTACGTCACCCATGTGCCGACGCTCTTCGGCGCCAACGAGCGTGGCCAGACCTACGGCGCTTCGGGCACCGGGACCGGCGAGCCGGACCTGGTCGCCGTCGTGGCGACGAACGGCCGCGAGGGCTACGTCGACAGAGCCGAGCTCGACGAAGCCACCGGTGAGACCGCCGCCGCGGGGTTCACCAGCCCGGAGGACGCGCTGCGCTGGCAGGAAGAACGCGCGGGAAAGATCTTCATGATCCCCGTCTACGCGTCCGACGGCGTCACGAAGATCGGGGTGTTCGAGGTCGGATGATGACCGGTGCCCGCCCGGCTCAGTCCGCTCGGACGGCGCCGTCGTCGGCCCCACCGTCGTCGGGCAGGAGCTCGTCGACGAGTGTCTCGATGCGGGTGCGGATCTCGTCGCGGATCGGGCGGACGGCGTCGATGCCCTGACCGGCGGGATCGTCGAGCACCCAGTCCTCGTAGCGCTTGCCCGGGAAGTAGGGGCACGCGTCGCCGCAGCCCATCGTGATGACGACGTCGGAGTCCTTGACCGCCTCGGTAGTGAGCACCTTGGGCTGCTCGGCGGTGATGTCGATGCCGAGCTCGGCCATCGCGGCGACGGCCGTCGGGTTGATCCGGTCCGCTGGCATCGAGCCGGCCGAGCGCACCTCGATGCGGTCGCCCGCGAGATGGCGCAGGAAACCGGCGGCCATCTGCGAGCGGCCGGCGTTGTGGACGCAGACGAACAAGACGGCGGGGGTGTGGGTGGTCATGGGGTCTCCAGTTCATCGTCGCCGCCGAGGAGCTCGGCGAGCAGGGTCTTGACCCGATCGGCGATGTCGTCGCGGATGGCGGCGACGCCGTCAGGCGAGGCGAGGGCCGGGTCGCCGACGGGCCAGTCCTCGTAGCGGACGCCGGGAATCACGGGGCAGACGTCGCCACAGCCCATCGTGACGACCACATCGGCCGCCCGCACGGCGTCGTCGGTCAGGGGCTTGGGGAACTGAGGGGCGCCGTCGTCGATCTCGTCCAGCAGCGGGCGCACGTGGGGGTGGACGTCCGCAGCGGGGCTCGACCCGGCCGAGCGGGCGACGACGCGGCCACCGGCGATCTTGTTGACGAGCGCAGCAGCAAGCTGAGAGCGCCCGGCGTTCGCGACGCACACGAAGAGCACCTGCGGCGCGGAGGCCGCGCGGTCGCGCGTGAGGTCGGCGAGGCGCTGGCGTGCGAACCGCTCGGTCAGGGGGACGAGGTGGGTCGAGACACGCGCGGAGCGGGCGAGCGCGGCGTAGGACTCGCGCACGACCGTGAGCACGGACTCGTCGCTCACGCCGGGGTGCTCACCGGCGAGCTGCGCCGCGAGCGCGCCGAGGGCGTCATCGACGTCGTGCAGTCCGCCGTACTCGCCGCGCGGCGCCCTGGGGCCCACGGCCGCGGGTGCGAACGCCTCGAGGAGCGTCGTCACGGCCGGGCGCAGCTCGGGGACGATCCGGTACCAGACCCAGGTGCCACGCCGCTCGGAGGCGAGGACGCCGACCTCCTTGAGCACCTTGAGGTGGTGGGACACCGTGGGCTGGGACAGCTCGGTCAGCCCGGTCAGGTCGCACACGCACACCTCGCCGCCGGGTGCGACGGCGATCGCGGAGAGCATGCGTAGGCGCAGCGGATCGGCCAGGGCTCGGAGGGTCGCGGCAAGACTGCCCGCTGCGGGCTCGCCGATCGCGTGGCGCACCGTCGGCGTGCACTCGACTGCCTGGGGTGCGGTGGTTGCGCTCATGACGGAGACCTTTCGGGAGCGAAGGGATCGGTGTGGAACCAGGTACGAGCGGCCCACAACGAGACATAGACGAGCCCGACGAGCACGGGCACCTCGACGAGGGGCCCGACGACGCCGGCGAGCGCCTGGCCAGATGCAGCACCGAACGCGCCGATTGCGACGGCGATGGCGAGCTCGAAGTTGTTGCCCGCGGCGGTGAACGCGAGCGTGGTCGAGCGCGCGTAGCCCAGGTCGAGCGCCTTGCCGGTGAACAGACCGATGAACCACATCACGGCGAAGTAGCCCAGGAGCGGAACCGCGATGCGTGCCACGTCCCACGGCCGCGCGGCGATCGCCTCGCCCTGGAGGGCGAAGAGCGCCACGATCGTGAAGAGCAGGCCGTACAACGCCCAGGGGCCGACGGCGGGCAGGAACCGCTCCTCGTACCAGGCCCGACCCTTACGGCGCTCGCCCACCCAGCGGGACGTGAACCCGGCGGCCAGCGGGACCCCGAGAAAGACGAGCACGTTCAGCGCGATCTGCCCGACGGACACTTCGACACCCTGGGAGTCCAGACCCAGCCATCCCGGCAGCACGGTGAGGTAGAACCAGGCCAGCGCGGCGAAGGCGACGACCTGGAAGGCGGAGTTGATCGCGACGAGGAGGGCCGCGGCTTCCCGGTCACCGCAGGCGAGGTCGTTCCAGATGACCACCATCGCGATGCAACGGGCGAGGCCCACGATGATGAGGCCCGTGCGGTACTCCGGCAGGTCAGGCAGGAACAGCCAGGCGAGGGCGAACATGAGCGCGGGACCGACGAGCCAGTTCAGCACGAGCGAGGAGACGAGCAGTCGCTTGTCCCCGGCGACCGACGCGACCTTGTCGTAACGGACCTTGGCGAGCACCGGGTACATCATCACGAGCAGCCCGAGTGCGATCGGCAGGGAGATGCCGCCCACCTCGAGCGCGTCGAGGAGGTCCGCCACCTGGGGGACGAACCGGCCCAGTGCCAGACCAGCGGCCATCGCGAGCCCGATCCACGCGGGGAGCCATCGGTCGAGCCACGGCAGACGCGGTGAAGCGGATGGTGCACGCGTCCGGGGAACCGTCGCGGTCACGGGAGCCTCCCGTGGCGTGCTCGCTGTTTCGACATGTGTCTATATTGACGTTCTTCGATACAGTAGGTCAAGTCCGGGCTCGTTCGGTGTTGGTCCGCGGCTCCGGTATCCTCGTGCGGCCAGGAGGATTCGCCTAGTGGCCTATGGCGCACGCTTGGAAAGCGTGTTGGGTTAACGCCCTCGGGGGTTCGAATCCCCCATCCTCCGCCATGATCACCCCGGGACCCGCAGGGTTCCGGGGTTTTCGTTGCAATCTCGCCGTTCTCGGCCACTCTTCTCAACAGCACTAGGTAGCACGGGTGTGCTCTAGTAGGCTTGAGACTAGGACCAAGATAGGTCGATTGTCTAGGACTGAGGGGCGAGATGGTGAAGAAGTCGGGCGACCTGCCCCGCGGTATCGACAAGCGCACGTCGAAGAACCGCGCCGGCAAGACCGTCACCATGTACCGCGCCCGCGTCAGCTTCGAGGGTCAGCAGTACTCCATCGGCAACTTCTTCACGCTGGGCGACGCCAAGGCCGCGCTCGCGATCGCTCGATCCGAGATCGCGCTGCGCACCTTCGTGCCGCCGTCGGAGCGTAGGCGCCTACGCCAGTCCGAGAGCGCACTCTCCGCGCGCGATGCCCTCACCGTGCGCGAGTGGGCCGACAAGTGGCTCGAGGCGCTCGTCGGGGACGGACGCTCTCCCGGGACCATCACGAGCTACCGCTCCACGCTTCGGGTCCACATCCTCGGGCCGCTCGGAGAGCTCCGCCTGGTCGACGTCGAGCCCGACGACATCGACGACCTCCTCGCCAAGGTCCGAGCGACGAAGGGACCGTGGGCCAACGTTGCTCGCACGCTCAGGGCGATGTTCCGCGCGGCCGCAGAGGACCGGGCAGTCAGCCTCAAGGTGTCGCCGGTCCTCGTCTCGATCCCGAAGGGCTCTCCGGCCGACGACACGCTCGACAGGTCTGCGATCGCCTCCCCCGAGGAGGTGCGGAGGATGGCCGAGGCGATGCCGGAGGAGCTGCGCATCGCGGTCCATCTCGCCGCATGGTGCGCGCTTCGCCTCGGTGAGGTTCTCGGTCTACAGCGTCACGACCTCGAGCACCTCGACGACCCGAAGCGGGCCACGCTCCACGTCCGGCGACAGTGGCTCACCAAGCTCTCCCCTCCCGGCTACGGCCCGCCCAAGCGTGGCTCGGCGCGGCCGCTCGCCATCCCCGCGCACCTGCTCCCGGCGCTTCGCGACCACCTCAAGGACTTCACGCCAGACGACCCCGAGGCCCCGCTACTCCCCTCGTCAAAGAACCCGGCGCGACCCATCGGTCAGACCGCGTTCGACCGGGCGTGGCGGGCTGCTCGCGAGGCCGTTCGCCCAGGCTTCACGTTCCACAACCTTCGACACACCGGGCTGACGATCTACGCGCAACAGGGAGCGACCCTGACCGAGCTCAAGAAGCGCGGCGGGCACCGCAACACCGAGGCGGCGATGAAGTACCAGCACAGCTCGATCGAGCGGGACCGGGCACTCACGGAACGGCTCAGCGCGACAGTCGGGGAGGAGCCCTCATGACTGAGCAGCGACCGAGGATCGTGCTTCGGTGCGACTCGCCGCACCACGGATCGAGAGGACGCGTCATTGCCGTGTTCGAGAAGCGCGGGCGGCGGTGGAGGGATGCGCCAGTTCGACGAGGCAGCAGCGCGATGCAAACCGAGGTGTACCGCGACAAGGACGGCAAGTACGTCGGCGCGCCCTCCGACGAAGGCTCGGGCGCGATCGCGCCAGCAGGGAGTCATGTCGAGCACGTCGTCGCTTGTGACGCGTGCGGCAGCTACGGGGTCGGAGCTACCGAGGTCCACCGCTCGTATCGCCACGGCAGCCAGTCGGTCTGGAGCAACAGGACGCTCTCGGGCGCCCTGGACGCCGCTCGACACGCGGGCAGAGGTGACCTCACGTTGGCTGAGCTTCGGGCTATCATTCAGGAGATGGCTGCGGTTCAGCCCGCGGAGAGGTCGCGATAGATCTCTAGCCCCCATGGGGTGACGCTCGGGAAGTAGACCGAGCCCAAGCCGGGGAGGGAGACCCCCGGCAGGTGACCTGCACCGCAGCCAGGCGACGAGCGCAAACCCGCGCGCGTCGTGATGCCCCTCCAAGGCAGCTTCCTTTGAAGCGTGCCTGGAGGCATCGATGCAGGACCAACTCCTTACCCTCGAGCAAGTCGCAGAACGACTCAACTGCTCGACCTACACCGTCCGTCGCATGATCTCGCGCGGGGAGCTCAAGGCGTCCCGCTTCGGGCGGCTGATCCGCGTCCATCCCGATGACGTCAGGCGCGCCGGGCGCCCCGTCACTCGCGTCGAGGTCGGCGCCTGATGGCAAACGAAAAGCGCACCACGGGTGCGCTCTCCGAGGCTGACGGGCCTAGCGTCATCGTACGACTCACTCTCGACTTGCGCGACGTCGAGGTCTCTCACGGGTGGCCGACGTTCGCTGGCACCCGCGAGGCGCTCCGGCGGATTGACGAGGCTCTGACCGCTCCCGCTGGCGTCGAACTCGTCGTGCGCGTCGGGACGATCCGCCCCCATCTGAGCGTCACTGAGGCGACCTGGCGCGAGCTGCTCGAGCGGTTCGTCGTCGCGATCGAGGCAGATCGTCCTGCCGTCGCTCGAGAGTGGCACTCGTTCGCCAGCGCCGTGCTGGAGGGCGGTGCCGATGTCTAGCCCCTGGGACACCTCAGACCCCGCCGCTATTGCCAGTGCCGCCACTCCCACCACAAGCGTGAGACGTAGCGGTGTAGCGGATGTAGCGGACTCGCGCGATCACGGGTGGGCGGTACTGCGAGACGTCGAGGCATTCCTCTCGCGCTTCGTGGTCTACCCGGGCGAGCATGAGCGCGTCGCTCACGTGCTGTGGATCGGGCACACCTGGTTCATGGACGCGTGGGAGTCGACGCCTCGGATCGCGTTCCTGAGCCCCGAACCGGGCTCTGGCAAGTCCCGTGCGCTCGAGGTGACCGAACCGCTCGTGCCGCGCCCCGTGCACGCGGTGAACGCGACTCCGGCCTACCTGTTCCGCAAGGTGTCCGATCCCGAGGGCGCGCCGACGATCCTGTTCGACGAGATCGATACGATCTTCGGCCCCAAGGCCAAGGACAACGAGGAGCTCCGCGGGCTGCTCAACGCCGGGCACCGCAAGGGCGCCATGGCGGGCCGGTGCGTGATCCGCGGCAAGGAAGTGCTCACCGAGGAACTGCCCGCCTACGCGGCCGTGGCGCTTGCTGGCCTCGATGATCTGCCCGACACGATCATGACGCGCTCGGTCGTCGTAAGGATGCGCCGGAGAGCCCCGGGGGAGGTCGTTGAGCCGTGGCGGCTGCGCACGTGCGGTCCCGACGCTGACGCCCTGGGGGAGCGGCTCCGCGAGTGGTCGCGGTCTGTCTCGCGCCGCGTGGGCAGCTCGTGGCCCACGATGCCCGAGAGCGTCGAGGACCGCAACGCGGACGTGTGGGAGGCGCTCCTGGCTGTCGCTGACGCGGCAGGTGGCAAGTGGCCCGAACGTGCTCGAACTGCTGCGGTCGCCATCGTCGGCAAGTCGCAGGACAGAGCACTGACGGTCGGCGTGCTGCTGCTCCGTGACCTGCGGGACGTCTTCACCGAGACGGGGCAGGACCGTCTCCCCACCGAGGAGATCCTCGACCGTCTCGTCGAGATGGACGAGTCGCCCTGGGGGGACATCCGGGGCAAGGCCCTCGACGCCCGCGGGCTGTCCCGAAGGCTGTCGAAGTACGGGATCGGGCCGAAGAACCTGCGTACGGCCTCGGGCGTGGTGAAGGGGTACGACGTCGGCGACCTTGGCGACGCATGGGCACGGTACCTACCGCCCCGCCCGTCAGCCGAGGAACCCGCTACAAGCGCTACACCGCTACAGATCGACCCCGCGCGTAGCGGTGTAGCGGATGTAGCGGAAGAAACCGATCACGCGCGGGCGTCGAACTGCCCCGAGTGTGCCGAACCGCTCGAAGGCCCCGGCTTCACCGAGCGATGCCGCCCAAGTCACCGGGCCGCAACGTGACCGCCCTCACGTGGGGCGAGCTCGCCGACGCCGTCGACCACGTGCAGGAGGCCGGCGGGCGCGTCCCGTGCCGTGAGGGCGACCTCGAGTCCACCAAGAAGTGGATCAGCTCGGACCCCACCGAGCAGCGCAGGGCGGCCGCGGCGTGCGCAGAGTGCACGCCGCTGGCTATGTGCCGGGAGTACGCCGAGGCGAACCCGCTCGCGGCCGGAGTGCTTGGCGGGCTGACCGAGACCGACCGCAAGCCGAAGGTCGGACGACCGAAGAGCAAGGAGACGAAGCGATGAACACCGATGTCGTGGAGATCGTGACGGAAGAGGGCGGGTGCGCGGTCTGCGATACCGGGCTCGTGGCCCACGAGACGGGCGGGGTGCTGTACCTCGTCGAGACGCACATCACGGGAACCCACCGATGAGCGCGACGAGGCCCGAGACGGTCGACAAGCACGGCACCCGGCACCGGTTCGGATGCGACCAGCCGGGATGGATCAGCAACGGGTCAGCCGTCATCGGATGGCACGCCCTGCGGTGCGCCGGATGCGGCGCCGTCAGGTTGAAGCGAGGAGGAGCGTCGTGAGCAGCGGCCTCTACACACACGAGATTCCGAGCATCGAGAGCCCGAGGGAGGGCAGCATGACCGACCCCGTTTACACACCGAACGGCCCGCACGCCGAGGGTCCGGACCCCACGAGCGACCCCGTTCACACACCGAGCATCGCAGCGGTCGCGGATCCGGACCGAGGCGTGCCCAACGTGACGGTCGAGGCGCCGGACGCAACCGCCGAGCTGTGGTCACCCGGCCCGGAACGGCCCTGGTGGCTGGCCCGGCTCTTCCGGCTCAGTGACCAGTCAACGACCGAAGTCGCGTGGATCGTCCACCGCGGCCGACCCAACGAGTACGTGTGCGCCCAGCACGGGCGCGGGATGAGGAAGGACACGTGCGAACACACGCGCGCCGCCGTCATGGCGGCACGTGAGTACCAACGAGGAATCACCGAAGGAGCACTCACATGAACGACGTCAGAGCGGCACTAGCCGCACGGGAAGAGCGCGAGCGCATCGCGCTGGAGAAGGCCGCGATGCTCACCGAGAACATCGCGCAGCGCGACGAGCAGGAGAAGGCGGCCGCCTTCGCGCTGAAGGCTGCCACCGTCGACCACATGATCGACCGCGCGCACCGCACCGGCCGCGAGGACGCCGACCGCCTGGAGAAGGCGTTGCGCCCCGCGCCGACGTCCGACCCGACGGTCAACACCCCGGTAGACCCCATCACCATGGAGCCCGTCACCACCAAGGAGGACCAGCGATGAGCACCATCGAGGACAAGATCACGGCCGCTGAGGCCGCGGCGACCAAGGCCAACGAGAAGGCCGAGCAGTTGCGCCGCGAGCGCGCCGAGGCCGAGGCCGCCGAGAAGGCCCGCAAGCGCGCTGCCCGCGCACAGTTCGAAGCGCAGCGGGAGCGAGAGTTCCCCCAGCGCTACGCCCGACCGGCACGCGAAGCACGCGCGGCCTTCGAGGCGGCCGTCACGGGCGGGGGTGACGTGTTCGGCACGTGGCTCGCCTACCAGAACGCTCAGGCCGTCGCCCGCGCCGAGCTCGACATCATCGAGCAGTTCACCCGCGTCCGCGTCGAGAACGACCGGCGCGTGTGGGCGAAGCGATGCGAGGAGTGGAGCCGCCGCATCTCCGATCACCTGGGCACCTACCCGACCGGACCCCACCCCACGCTCGAGGCGATCAACGCCGAGATCAACGAGGCCACCGCGCAGGCTCCCCGGCCCGCCTCCCGACAGCACGACGATCACACCTCCATCACGCCCGTCGACCTCGGTGTGAAGTCGTTCACCTCGGACGCCCCACGGTTCACAGACGACGACCTCGCCGCCGCGATCAACCGGGCCATCACGCGGGCCACCGAAGCAGCGGTGCGCCGGCACCAGAAGGAGCGGGGCGCCACGGTCGCTGAGCTCTGAACCTCGGCCATCAACACCCCCAGGGGTACTCACCCCAACACGACCCCCCGAGCGAACACGCCCGGGGGGTCGTGTTGTCCCCCCGCCCCTCAGCCCCATGACACCTCAGCGTCGTCACGGACTGTCACGCACGGCGCGCGCCAAGGACAGCGCGAAGCGAAGCTCACGAGATGAACCGTCACTGAGAAGCGCGTTCTTGGCGAGCGCATCGCCATAGGTCAGCAGCGAGGACGCGACGCTGCTCGAGATCGAGAAGCCGAAGGCCGCGGAGCGCCAGACCTTCGGGAAAGTTTCCCCAACCCCAGGTCGCGCCAAGGCCGCTGCGGCCGAGGCGGCAACCGGTCGTCCCGGCGCCGCCCGCACCCTCCGGGAGGCGAAACGGGGGGAGCTCCGCCACGTCCGCCAGCATCAGCTCACACAGTCGATCTGGCACGGGGACAGCGTAAGTGCGAAGAGCACGCCGACGCCGCCCCGAGCGCGACCGAAGCCAGTCACGCACTCACCGATCTGGCGACGACGAGCACAAGCCAACGGCGCTGAACAGATCGATACGAGCGTGCCGGGCGCCGAGGCGAGAGGGGTAGGGGTCACCCCCTCCCCCCACCCCGGAAGGCGCGCCCGTAGGCATAGTGCCTTTCACACACGGCAGATTCGGGGGCAGCGGGCAGTCGATGCGATCCTCTGACCTGCGAAGACACCCACAGAGCCCTCTCTCGAGCGCGTCGGGAGGGGGTTTTCTTGAGCGCGGGGAGAGAAAGGCGCTATGCCTACGGGCGCGCCTTCCGGGGGGCGGGAGGGGAGAGGCCCCTAGGTGTCACTCGCGGTCAGCTCGGCAATCCTGCGCGTCACGCGGTTGATCTCCAGGTGGACCTCGATCGCGTGGCGCTTGTAGGCCGGGGTGTCCGGCTTCGCCGCGTACTCACGGGCCTGCTCCTCAGTGGAGGCACGCTTGTCAGCCCAGGTCTGAGGCAGTCTCTCGGCCCCGATGATGTTGAGCAGAGCAGCTGCTTCGGCGCCCATGTCGCTGCGCAAGACGGGATCGGTGTGACCGCCACGCTCGATGTTGCGCGACAACCGCAGCAGCACCTCGAGGTCGAACATGAGCTTGGCCTGCTCGAGGGTGGCTCGACGATCCTCTTCCGCGATGACGCGGGCTGCCTTGCGGTCGAGTGCTCCAACGATCAGAGCGATGATGGCTGCGCTGACGGCAGCCAGGGCGACAGCTGACTGGATCCAGATGTTGACCATGGTGGCGGTGTCCTGGCTCATGCGGTCTCATCGACAGGAGTAGAGGGTGGCTTGACTGCCATGAGGCAGGCGATCCACGCGGGATCGGGGGAGGCTCGCGTACTAGCGGCGAGAGCCGAGAATCTGCGAAGCCTGTGCGCTCTCATACACACCAACTTGATCCGCGGGCCACGCACCCAGGTTGAAGTACCGGGTCCAGAGTGCCCAGATAAGTTGCCAGGACTCCGAGTTCGGATCGACGGTAGTTACGGGCAGCCCCATGTCGCGCGCGTGGTCCGGCCCGACCGTCGCGCCGTGGGACTTTGCCTCGTCGATAAGCGGTCCCTTGACCTTCGCGGCGATGGACGTGCGCTGTTCTGCGTCAAGACCAGAGCACGAAAGCGCTTCGTCGATCAGCGTGTAGCTGCGGTCCATTGCGGCACGCGCCTGCTCGACCATGAGCATGTTGATGTCGCTGAGCAGTCCTGCATACATCGGATAGGAGTCTGGAACCGCCGCGATGCGTGCCTCGGCATCGGCAACGGCTTGCTCAATCTCCTTGGCGCCAACTAGACGACCGTTGATCGGGAACTGAGGGTCGACCGGGCCAAGATCGCTAGCGGCAGTCATCAGGATCTCGTTGGCGCCAAGGCACATGATTGTCGCTGCCGACTTTGCCATGTCTGGAACGGCGATCACCAGTCGTGAGCATCGAGCCTGCATCGCACGCACCAAGCGGACCGCGACTTCGCCATCGCCGCCAGGGCTGGAAAGCAGGAGGTGCAACTCCTGATCGGGGTCAGCGCCCGTCAGAAGTTCTTCCAGCAACGTCATGCTATGGCTGAACACCTGGTCGATCATCACGATCAGTCGAGCACCTGTCAGTTCCTGATACTGGCGAATGATCCCCTGCCGGTCGTAGCGATCCGAGTGCTGGGCAGCAAACAGGAAAGTCTTGCTCTGCCCCCCGAGTGGTCCCGTCATACGACGGTGCGTCCGACCTGGGATCGGAAACTGGAGGGCTTGCCAGCGCGGGCGCGTGCGGACATGCGGCGCGCTTGCTGAGCAGACTCCACCTTCTCCCGCCACTTAGGGTCGGATCCGCGGGGAGGTACGAGTGCCGGCGCGCCGCTGCGCTCACTGTTGCTCTTGGGCATCCTGTGTCTCCTTCTTCGTTTCACACGATAGTGGCTAGCGCGCTTCCTGTGTGTGACTCAACGCTTGAGAGTCCATCTTCCACCCGCCCCCTGACACTCCATACGCATGCACGGGGAGTCCAGATACGCGTCGCCTGAGTGAGTCGTCCCACGCGACAGCAACATCCCAGGGACAGCGGAGCCCCTTCGCGCGCCACCCACACGAACGCCCCGACCAAGCGGCCGGGGCGTCGTGGTGCGGACGGATCAGGCGTCGTCGATACTGCTCACGGTGCGACTACCACCTCGGCGTCGAGCAGGTCCGCGGCCTCGATGAGTGCGGCGGCGAGCTTGCGGGCATCGTTGGGAGCGATGTCGAAGGTGTCGATGCCGGCGGTTGTAGAGACAAACGGACCCGGAGCCCCGTCCTCGTCGTTCGGTGAGGAGTGACGCACCTCGACGTAGACGTCGCGCTGCCCGTACGTCGTCACGGCGGGCAGCAGCGCGACCCTGTGGCTCCAGTCGTGCACTCCCTCGCGGGAGACGGCACGCTCGGTGGCCCAGGCGGGCATCGGGAACTCGGTGATACTGCTCATGGTCGTGCTCCTTGCTTCGGAAGGGGTTGGACTTGCCCCGGTCGACGTTCCTGCGTCGGTCGGGGCGCTTTCATCTTGGTGGGGGTCACTGACACGCGGGCGGGATGGCTAGCGGAAGGCGACGCGGCGCTGGCGCGCGTTCCCCATACGGACCTCCAGGTAGGCGAGCTTGATACGTGGGCACTTCGCCCAAGAGTTGTCGCGCCCCGCGCTGGCCTGTCGATCGTGGTTCGCCTTCGCGAAAGGACACGCGGCGAGACAGCAGGGAACCTCGCACGAGGCGCGCTCTACGACGAGATCCTCGTGAGAGCTCATGCCACCACCTCACGAGCGGCGGTGCCCCGCAGGTAGGCGCGGAGCGCGGCGATGGCCACGGGGTCGTCGATCCTGTGCTCGGTGTAGACGCCCAAGATCCAGCGGGCCATCGTCGGCGTGATACCCATCTGCTCGAAGCGCTCGCGCAGGGAGAGGCCGTGCTCGGGCGGAAGGGTGTCGGTACTGTCGACACCCCCGGCGGGCCACGTCGCGACGACCACTTGGCCATCGTCGGCCGCATGGTCACCGGCGTGACCCCGGTCGAGGGTGCATCGGACGGGGACGTGCTCGTCGTCATCGCTGGCGAGGCAGGGAGGTCCGGTGTGGCGGGTGATCGTGGTGCTCATGGTGGCTCCGATCCAGTTGGGACCGAGGTAGGACGAGACTGCTGGAATGCGCGTTCTCGCAGGTCACACGCATGTCGGGGAGAATCCCCCATCCTCCGCCGTCGGACAAGCCCTTGACCTGCGAAAACAGGACAGGGGCTTGTTCAATTGACAGTCCCGGGGATCACCACCTCCGGTTCCGTGACGCGGGCCGGGTGCCCCTCGCGGCAGGTCAAGTGGCGCGACGCTGGCACCCACGATGGGCACTGGCATAGCGAGAGTCTCAATGCCGAAGCGCGTGCCTGAGCGTTCGGACTCGACGTCGACCCGTCCGTGATGCCTACTGGGTGGCGCAGGAGCGGCGGGTGCGTGGTGGGAAGCTCGGGCCCCACTCCCTCGCACGTGACCGCCGCGGTGCCGAACCCCTCGACCGGGAACGCCTCCCGAGGCCTAGGCCATCCCCGACCGGCTCACAAGAAGTCACAGTGCCAACTGGCACGAGCCGGGAGGTGGGCGCGCCTTCGGGCGAGGTGCTCGACCCCCGCTGCGGTCTAGACCGCGGGGTCGAGCTATGGGGCCGTCGGGTCGGGGGCCCCTGCGACACGTTCACGGTATGCGGTGGGACAGATCCACCCGCCGGGTCAGGCGCCGTGCGTTTCGGAGCGGCTCGGGGAGGACGCATGGGCTACCGCAAGTCCGGCTTGCCAGCCGCGTGCGCCACTAGGAGGTCGTGCAGAGGTGTCGTCCAGCTATAGGCGCGCTCCGGATCGAGCGTCGGCGCACCTGGCAGCATCTCCCAAATCTCAAGGAAGTGAGCAACGAGCATCAAGGCCATCTGAGCAATCTCGTGGTCGTCCTTCGAGACCTCGCGCTCGACCCAGCCGTCCATGTCCTTGGGGAGGATGTCCTCAAGCAGGGCGATTGGTGCCGCGTGCGACTCCTCTGACCACGTGGCGAAGAGTTGCTCGTACTGCGGACGGCGAAGCGCCACGTGCGAGCTCTCGGCGAGGGCCCGAGTCGTCTTGCCTGACCAGCTTCGCTTCCACTTTCCGTCTCTGGTCCGGAAGTCGTCGAAGCTAGACGCAACCAGGAGCGACTGGATGGTGGTGACGTCGGTCTCGTCAGTCGGGCGACCGGTATTCCGCTGGTAGTCCAGTTCGCGCAACCGGCTCAAGAGCAACTGCAGCATGCCGAACCGTGTGTACCGCAGCCGCTCAGCCGAAGGATCGGGCTGCTTGAGCAGATACTCCACATTCACAAGGATCTCGAATAGTTGGCGTGCGACTGATGCCGCGACTTCCCAGTGACCCTCGGCTAGGAGCGTGCGTGACGCCTTGAGCAAGTTGATTGCGCGGACGAACACGGCCATGTCGAAGCGATCATCGTCGGCGAGCGTCCGGTCTCGAGACGCGATAGCGAGATCTGCAGTCACTGCCATGTCATCGAGGACACCAAAGAAGAGAGGCAAGCGCTTGTGCGGCGGGTCGACCTGCACGCGCGAGCTGCTTGATCGTCCCGGTGTGTGACGTACCCGCTGCTGTGGGCGCTCCCTACGCTTCTTCTGGGTCCACTTGGGCACGCTGCCAGGGTATGCCCAGAAAAGTTGGTGCAGACGAGTGCATTCCCCGGCCGGGCTGTGGTGCCCAAGGGTCACGCATCCGATGCGGCGCTCGCGACGATCGGCTCGCACTTGCCGCAAGCGTGGAGAACCACCCAGATCCTACGGAACGATGTGCTGTCGTCACGGCGCTCGTCGACCTGATGGCGCTCGCGTCGGTGACCTATCATCGCCTCCAGATGAATCGCATAGCTCGAACGCACCTCGCAGCTGTTCCGAGCCCGTGCTAGGCGCTCGTGGTTGAGATTCGCGGGCACAGGGGCAAGAAGCCGCAGGCTCACCCCGAAACCACCCTCTGCGCACCCGTCGTCGTGCACCGTCCATCCGGGGTTCACGATGAGGAAGCGCAATGGCGAGGTGTCGTCCGCGCGGTCCCCCACACGGTCCAGCAGCTGGTGCTGCTCGCCCTCACGACGCTGCTCCCCAGCGGTTCGTCCGAACTGAGCGTCTCCATCGCCCAGGGGGATCGGCCACGGCGAGAGAAGGAGTCGATGCAGACCCCGGCGATACGAGTCAGGTCGACGGCGGCCGCTGTCCGTCATACTCCGTCCCAGAACAACTCGCTGACCTGCGAAACCAGAGTGCGTCTCGCCCTATGCCCGGCTGTTGATAGAACTGTCTGCGGTCTGGACGAGGAGAGACAACGGCAGTTGCCTCGCGGATCAGGGACGACCCCCACACCGACAGTGATCGCGCAGCCGCCCCTTGTCTCACTACGGGTTCAGGAGCGACGACGCTGTGCCGATGGAGCACTAAGAGGACTGACCGAGAGGAGTATTGCGTGCGGAGTTGGAGACAGGTCGCGGCGACCGTCGTCGTTGCGCTCGTGTTGAGTGGCGGCACGATGGGCGTTCCCGCCTTGGCAGCACATGAGGTGGCTGCATCGTCGGTAGTTGCGGTGCGGGTGGCGAAGGTCAAGAAGCCGAAGGTCACGAAGGTGGCCAGTTCCAAGGCCACGGTGTCCTGGACGCGAGTGAAGCGTGCAGCGTCATATGAGCTCCGCGTGGGCACGAAGACGCACACCACCAAGAAGACAAAGACACGTGTGAAGGCGAAGGTCGGTGCGAAGATTCGTGTTCGCGCGGTCAGTGTTGACGGACGCCGCGGCAAGTGGTCGGCACCCACCTACCGGCCACCGGTGCAGGTGACGAATGTGAAGGCGGCTGCCAAGGGTGCCGACCAGGCCGTGGTGTCGTGGAAGCGCGTCAAGGGCGCCAAGAAGTACGTGGTGCGTGTGGGGAGTGCGACGTTCAGCACCAAGGCGACGTCACGAACGGTGCGAGCCACTGCAGCCCAACATGTTCGTGTGCGCGCTGTGGGCAAGCGCGGCCCAGTTGGGGCGTGGAGCAAGGTCGCGCACCGGGCGCCGAGTGCGCCCACGAAGGTTGCGGTCCGGGCGTCCGGCTACTACCAAGGTTTCGTCTCGTGGTTGACGCCTACCGGTGCTACTGAAGCGCAGGTACGCGTCGGCTCTTACACCACTACCGTGAAGGGTGCCTCTGCGTCGCTGTGGATGGAGTTCAAGGACGCCGTCGCGGTTCGGGTCAAGGGGCCAGGTGGTTGGTCGCCGTGGACGGAACCGGTCCTCAAGCCGCTCTCCGCTGACGAACGTCGCGACCTGCTCGGTGACCTGGGGACCCACCGGGGACGTGTGGCCTCACTACGCGTGGACGTTCAAGTCCTCGACGCAGAGATCGCCAAACTGAACTCCTGGCTCATGGTCGCCGTGGACCATGGAGACACGCTTCGCGCGCAGCAGATCCGCGCTGAGCTCGCTGTCGCCAACCGTGACCGTACCGACACGCTCACGCTCATCGACGAGCACCTGATCAAGATCGCGCAGATCGAGGCGACGCTCATCGAAGCCGACAAGATCGAGCCGTAGCCGGCGCGGCCAATGACGAACGGGCCAATGATCTCGGACGCGCACAAGCGCGGATCCAGGCCGAAAGGTGACCTCGTCGCCCCCGTTCTGAATGCCAGTTGGTCGTAGTGAGGGCCGCGCCCCTCCAAGACGGTCAAGGTCCGGTCGCGCTGTGTCGAAGTAACTCGAATGAAGACCCCCACGCGCCTCGCCGCGCTTGCCCTGACGCTCGCCGGGATAGGCGTGCTGATGGCGGGTTGCTCATCGGGCTCGTCTATGAGCGAGGAAGAGCGTGCGGCGGTGAGCCAGGAAATCTACGACAAGGCGATGGGCGCATCGTCCCCCAAGCCGCTCACGCCGTGCGACGAGGCCGCGAACGCGGCAGCAAGCGTGCCCCTGGCCGAACCCAATGACGCCGAAGTGGTGGTGATGTTGTCGACCTGCGACCACTACGACGACTTTGTCTCTGCCGTGCGGGCCCGCCCGAGCATCTTCGGGGTAGCTAACATCACAGCGTCCGAAATCGATGTGACTCTCGAGTTCCTATGTCCAGACGCACAGTCCACGCCGGTCTGCGGATCACGCCCTTGACCTGACGGCGCGCACTCCGCCTCTCTCGGGACCGGTCCAGTCGATCCTGCCCCAAGGCTGACGCGCGACCCATCTTCCGCAGTCGAGCAAGCCCCTGACCTGTGTAGACAGGTCGGGGGTCATTGCACTCTCGATGCGACACCGCGAACCCCCGACCGACGTCGAACTCTCAGTCACGCGCCTCGCCAGGCTCGTCGACAACCTCAGAGACGTCGCGCCGGGCGTGCAGGACGCGCCAGACGTCCACGTGGTCCGCGCGCTCGACATAGAAGACCAGGTACGGGTAGTGCGCGAGCCCTCGCGAACGCAGTCCCGGTAGGTCAAGCTCGTCACCCCAGCGAGTCGAACCGATCCCGGGATGCTCGCCGATCGTCAGGTACGCCTGCTCAAGCTCGTCGATGAACCCCAGGGCGGCATCGACGGCCTCCTGCTCGATGTAGTAGGCGATCACGGCCTCGACGTCCTGGCGAGCGGACTCGCGCGGTACGACCCGACGTCGCCTCACGAGTCGATGGGTGACCGACCGGAACGCACGCTCTCACGCAGTTCTTCGAAGTACTCCGCCCCCACCGGCTCCGTCGTGGCCGACGCCGCGCCCTCCAGCAGGAGACCGCGGAGGTGGGACCGATCACGGTCCCGACGGATCAGTTCGCGCACATACTCGCTGCTCGAGCCATATGCGGAGCCGCTGACCCGCTCGTCGACGAACGCCTTGAGGCTCTCGGGGAGCGAGATGTTCATGGTGGCCATGCTTCGAATGCTAGGCGCGATGGCAAACTTTGTCATTCGTCCCCGGCCATCCGCACACGACCCGCGGCGGCTCAGCGACGAGCAGCGGCTTCGATGCGGTACGCCCGCTCAGCCAACCGAAGACCCCCGAGCATGACGACGAACGCGGCAGCGGTCGCCACGAGGATCCAGCCCTGCTGGTCGCGCCAGGCGAGCAGCAACGAGGTGACCACCAGCCCGGCGAGGATCACGAGGGCGAGCAGCACGATCGCAAGGCTCTTCGGCGTGGTGCCGACCTTGTCCTTCACCCCTGTCCGCCTGTGGTGCACGAGGGCGATCACCCAGAAGGCCTGCGCGGTCAAGGTGTAGAGCATCGTCGTGCCGATCGAGAAACCGAGGATGGGCAACAGCACCAAGACTGCCGCCGCGGCAGAGATCGCCGGGTAGAACCACGCCGCGGGCTCGCCGGCGGGGGTCGCGAGAGAGTCGGAACCCGTGGGTAGCCCGGGAGACACTGGCGTACCAGGTGGCCCGGGAGGACCGGTAGGCAGCCAGGCTGGCCATGACGAGTCTGGCTCAGCCCGCGGCGGGGCGAACGGGTCGTCGGGCAACGGTGCGCTCACACCGAGAGGATGGCGCGCGTCCGCCCGCGGCACAACCCACAGCTCGAGTAAGGCGGTGACCGGCGGGCAGCATAGGCTGAGCGAACGTGGCTACCTTCTCCTCAGTGACCCAGCAGCATGTCCTCGACACGCTCACCGAGCACGACGAGCTCGGGGCGGAGGCATTCCTGGCCGCTCACGGCTTCGAGGCGTCGCCCGACTCCCAGATCCTCCACGAAGGTCGCCGCTACGACGCGCGCGCGATCCTCGCGGTCGCCCACCGGCGCGCGACGGGCCGCCTCGCCACGCCCGAGGAGTTCCGCAGCAGCCTCGCGCAGGCGCTCACCATCCTGCGCCGCCGCGGTTTCGAGGCGACGGGGCCGACGACGGCGAAGCGGGCCCCGGTCCCTCGCGCGGCCCGGCCCGCGAGCACTCCCTCACCGCGCAAGCTCGCCCCTGAGGACCGGCCCGCCCCCGTGTGCTCCACGTGCTTCGTGGTGCTCCCCGCGACGGGCGTCTGCGACGAGTGCGGCTGATCTGGCACCGAGCCCACACCGCCGGCCCGCCCGTCAGGGCAGTGGCGCGAGGTAGGCGACGTCCCCGCTGCTCGAACGGACGCGCACGGTGACGGATGCGTTCGGGTCGGTGGCCGCCTCGACGGTCTGACGCCCGCTGCTCGTCGAGATGTCGAGCGCGACCGGTACCCCGGAGCCGTGCACGGTGACGCGCCCGGACGAGGCGTGGGCGTCGATGTGGCTCGCGACGTCGGCCACGAAGACGTCTCCCGATCCGGAGCGGGCGAGTGCTTCACCGCCGACGCCGCGCGCGTCCACCCGGCCGCTCGAGGCGCGGGCCTCGAGCGAGCCACCGATGCCCTTGGCCTCGATACTGCCGCTGCCGCTGCGCAGGTCGGCCTCGCCGTCCACCTCGAGCGCGACGACGCTGCCGGATCCCGTACGCGCGACCACGTCGCCGCCCACGCGCTCGATCGTGATTGAGCCGCTCCCGGTGCTCGCCATGAGGTCTCCCGCGATGCCTGCGACCTGGATGTGACCGTCGGAAGCGCGCACCACGACGTTCGTCTCGGCGGGCACCGTCACGTCGAGCGCAGCCCGGCACGCATTGAGGAACCAGGGGCAGTCGTGGGTGACGAGAAGTCGGTCTGGCGTCTCGACGGCGTCGTAGCGCACGGGGCGCAGTCCTTCGCGCCACTCGCGTCGCACCTCGACCGCGCCCGGCTCCCCTGCGCGCACTGTCACGGGTCCGTCGGCGACGAGCTCGACGGTGGCCACGCCGTCGTAGGTGAGCCGCTGCTCGCCCTCGCTCGAGGACGCCCAGTCGGCCGCCTGGACGGCGGCCCACGCGACGAGGACGGCTGCGAGCGCGATTCCCGCGGTGCGCAGTGCTGCGGCGAGCGGGGACGACGGCGGCCTCTGGGGTGCCGCAGGGCCTGCGGCGGTGTGCTGGGTGGTGGTGGTCATGGTGTTCCCCTTACTGGTTCGTGTGTTCGAGCCACCGGAGCACCGCGAGCACGCGGCGGTGCTGGTCCTCGTCGGGCGGGAGGTCGAGCTTGGTGAGGATGGACGTGACGTGCTTCTCCACGGCGGCGGGGCCGACGACGAGCCGCTCGGCGATCGACCCGTTCGAACGCCCCTCGGCCATGAGTGCGAGCACCTCGCGCTCCCGGGGAGAGAGTCGCTCGAGTCCCGTGCGGTCCGAGCGGGCGAGCAGCTGCGCCACCACCTCGGGGTCGATGACGGTGCCACCGCCAGCCACCCGGTCGAGCGCGTCGAGGAACTCTTCGACGTCGGCGATGCGGTCCTTCAGCACGTACCCGAGCCCCGTCACTCGCCCCGCGAAGAGCTCGCGGGCGTACCGCTGCTCGACGTACTGCGAGAGCACGAGCACGGGCAGCTCGGGGTGGAGGCTGCGCAGGTGGAGCGCGGCGCGCAGCCCCTCGTCGGTGTGGGAGGGCGGCATGCGCACGTCCGTGACGAGCACGTCGGGCAGCGCACCGGGCGAGCTGAGCGCGGCGACGGCCTCGTCCGCGGTGCGGTAGCCCGTCACGGTGTGGCCCTCGGCCCCGAGGAGCCGGGTGAGTCCGTCCAGCAGGAGCACGGAGTCCTCGGCGATCACGATGCGCATGGCACCTCCACGGTGAGTCGGGTGCCCGCTCCGGCGGGGCTGTCCAGGTCGAACGTGCCGTCGAGGGCCTCGATGCGGGCACGGAGCCCGTCGAGACCGCTGCCGTCGGTGGCGCTCGCGCCCCCGCTGCCGTCGTCGGCCACGGTGAGCCGCAACCGGTCACCGTCGACCTCCGCCGTGACGGTGGCGCCGGTCGCTCCCGAGTGCTTCGCGGCGTTGGTCAGCGCCTCCGCGGTGACGAAGTAGGCGGCGGCCTGGGCCGCGCTCGACGTCGTCGCGAGGGCGGTGGGATCGGGAACGACGACGACGACGGGCACCGGGCTGCGTGCGGCGAGCGCCGAGAGTGCGGCGTCGAGCCCCCGGTCGGTGAGCACGGCGGGGTGGATGCCACGCACGAGGTCGCGCAGCTCGGCGAGCGTCGCCTTGACCTCCGCGTGGGCGTGATCGAGGGCGGCGGTGGCGGACTGCGGGTCCGTCGAGACCCGCCGCCGGGCCGAGCCCAGCTCGACCCCGAGGGCGACGAGTCGCTGCTGTGCGCCGTCGTGCAGGTCTCGTTCGATACGGCGCCGATCTTCGTCGGCGGCACCGACGGCCCGGGTGCGGGTCTGGTCGAGGTGCTCCGCACGCTCCTCGGCCTCGGCCGCGCGTTCCTGGGCGGACCGGGCGGCCTCGGCGGATCGCTGGGAGGCGGGCACGCCGAGCAGGCCACGGGCGAGGCGAAGCTGGGCGAGCGCGAGGCACTGCGTCGCGACGGCGGCGAACCACAGGCCAACGAGGGCACCGACGACGGCGACCAGGAGGTTCGGCACCACCGGCAGGTCGGTGCGCAGCAGCACCAGGGCGAGGGCCGCACCCATGGCGTAGACGGCCATGAAGCGCAGCGAGGCGAGCAGCGGCCAGATGCCGAGGTAGCCGAGGTGCGCCCACGTGCGACCGTCCCGCAGGGTCCGCCACCAGGTGGACCACCGCCACCAGCGCCCCTTCGTCCCGGCGGCGCGGACGGGCGCCGGAATCTGCGCGTCGAGCTGCAGCCCGAGCCGGTGCCGCTCCGCGCGCGCCAGCCCGCGACCCGCCACGAGGGCGAGCGCCACGACGGGCACCCCGATGCCGAAGACGGGGACGAGCGCGGCACCGACGACCAGGACGATCATGACGACGAACCCCAGCCACGACAGGACCAACCCCACGATCGCCTCGCCCGCCGCCACCCACGTCGCCCGAGACACGGGGGCGAGGGCCACGCCGCGGGCGGACCCGAGGGCGGGGGCGACGAGCGCGACGTCGTCGGCGAGTGTCGCCTTTGCCGGAATGGTGTTCTCCATGTCGACGACGGTAGAGGTCGAGCGGCGTGTACGACGACGGGGCAGACCCACCAGCTCTCTTCGGGCTAGCCCTACCCGGGCGCACGCCGCCCGTCCACAACCGCTTCGGGCGGGCGCACCCGATATGCCACTCTTGTCACAGCTCCGACCAAGGACTCGACAACCATGGCATATCCGCTCTTCCACGAGGCCGGCCCGCCGGACCGACCCACGAGGCTCACCCCTGAACAGCTCGCCACCGCCTTCCCCGCGGAGGGCGAGCACGTCGAGTTCTCGCGCACCCTGCTCGAGCAGCACGTGCGCGACAACGTCGCCGCGTTCTCCAACGCGGACGGTGGCGTCATCCTGCTGGGCGTGCGCCACGACGGCGCGATCCTCGACCAGGAGGCCGACGGCGAGACCTTCACACGCATCCACGAGCTGATCGCCGAGGTCCGCGACCCGGCCCGCTACACGCTCCACCGGCTCGCCGTGGGGGACGCGACGCTCGTGGCGATCGCCGTCGGCCACCGCCGCGAGGGCTTCGCGCAGACACCGGACGGGCGCATCCTGGTACGCCGCGACGCGGTCAACGTCCCGCTGCTCGGCACCGAGCTCGCGGACTTCGTCGCCGCCCGCACGCCGGTGCGCTTCGAGGCGTCCGCCGTCGGCCCCCGGCTCGACCAGGCCGACCCCCCTCTCCTCGAGACGTTGCGCCGCACGCTCCGTCGGCCGGCCGAACAGCTCCCCGAACGGCTCCACGCGGCGGGCCTCGTGACCGAGCCGCGCGCGGACGCCCCCCTCACCGTGGCTGGCGCGCTCCTCGTGCTGCCCGACCCGGCGCGGACGCTCGGCACGGGCGGGGTCGAGGTCGTGCGGTTCGACGACGACGGCGGACACGGTGCCGCCCGCACCCTCGTGGGACCGGCCCACCACCAGATCGACCAGGCCGCACGCGCGGTGCTCGACGCCCTCGGCACGGACTCCGTCACGGTGGACCAGCACCCGCACGAGCTGTGGCGCCTGCCCGAGGCCGTGGTGCACGAGGCGATCGCGAACGCCGTGACCCACCGCGGCTACGAACCCGGCTCCGAGCCCGTGCGCATCGAGATCCACCCGGACCGCGTGATGGTCCGCTCTCCCGGCTCCCTGCCCGAACCCGTGACCCCGGACAACCTGCGCGAGCAGAGCGCGCCCCGCAACCCGGCGCTCGCCGAGACGCTGCGGCTGCTCGGGGCCACGGAGGGCAAGGGACGCGGCGTCGGCGTCATGATCGACACGATGGCGGTGCACCTGCTCGAGGCGCCCCGGTTCGCCGACGACGGCGGCCACGTGAGCGTCGAGCTCCGCCTCGCGAGCGAGGCCAGCCCCCAGGAACGCGCGTGGATGGCCCAGATGTCGCGCCGGGCCGAGGCCCCGGAGTACGCCTCGCTCGACGCGAACGACAGAGCGCTGCTGCTGCTCGCGGTGCGCGGCGAGGCGCTCACGAACGCCAGGGCGCGCACGGCGCTCGACGTGGACGTCCCCACGGCGCGACTCGCGCTGCAGAGCCTGCGGGACCGGGGCTTCCTCGAGCAGAGCGGGCGGCTCGGCGGGGCGTCCTACGTGCTCGCGGAAGGGCTCGCCCCGCTGGCCGGGCCACGGCTCGCCCACCGCCAGCTCCAGAAGGTCGTGCTCACGATGGCCGTCAAGGGTGGTGTCACGAACGAGCAGGTCCGCGAGCGCACCGGGCTCACGCGGCGCGAGACGCTCAAGCTGCTGGCCGGGCTCGTGGCGGAGGGGCGGCTCGTGAAGCGCGGCTCGCGGCGCGGGACGTTCTACACGCTCGGATAGGTGTCTAGGCCCGCTCCGTCGACGCTGCCACGTCGAGCTCGATGTAGTCCCGGCAACGGATCGGCCATCGCAACAGCCAGCGCGCGGGCACGCTGGTGCGACGGCGGCCGAGCTCGGGGTCGACGACGCGCGGCGGGCCGAGCGTGAGCACCTCGCCACGCATCCGCACGCGGCAGGACCCGGCGGCGCGGATGTTCGCTAGCCACTGCACGCCCGGACCGTAGGTCAGGGCCACCGTGACGACGTCCCCGCGGCGGAAGGCGAGCAGCGGCGTCCGATAGGTCCTGCCGGAGCGGCGGCCGGTGTGCTCGAGCTCGACGAGCGAACCACGGCCGGCGATCCGCACCATGGCCGGATCGAGCGCGCGCCGCAGGGCACGTGTGGAGCGAATCGGGATGGGCACGGTGCTAGATCCGGTCCCGGCCAGCGGGCGCGGGACCGCGGGGCGGGGTCGCCCCGTCGTGCGTCACACGGACGGTTCGGGCCATGGTCGGATCGTAGGGCGTCGTCGTCGGCCCCGCACCTACGCTGGGAGCATGCTCCCCGTGCCGCGCACCGCCGAGGACTTCGCCCGGTGGTGCCACGCGACGTGTCTCGCGCTCCCCGGGGCGACGGTGGACCAGCCCTTCGGCCCCGGTGCCGAGACGTTCCGCATCCACGGCAAGGTGTTCGCGCTGCTCACGCAGGCCGCCGCCGTCAGCGAGCACCCGATCGTGAACCTCAAGGCGGAGCCGCGCGAGCTGCCGCTGCTCATCGAGGCCCACGCGATGGTGCACCCCGGCTGGCACATGAACAAGAAGCACTGGATCTCCGTGGAGCTGCGCCCGGAGTCCGACCTCGACCTCGTGGCCGAGCTCGTGGAGGACTCCTACGACAACGTCGCCGCCGGGCTGCCGCTGCGCCTGCGCTCGACGTTGCGGTCGCTCGGGCCGGGCGAGACCCGCACCACGCCCGGTTTCGGGTGAAATTGCCCGGTTCGCGTTGACACGCACTCACCCGAATGGGTGAATGGGTGGGCGAAGTAGTCGTGGCCACCGACGCCCACAACGACGCCCAGGCGGCACCACCAACGCCCTCTCGCCCGCCCCGTCGCGGGCCGCACCTCGGAGTCCGCCATGCCGGGACCCATCGTTCATCTGCTCAACGTCAAGACCCTGCCCCCGTACCTGCGCGAGATCGGCGGTGATCGCGGCCACGAGCTCGCGGACCTGCTCGACAAGGACCCGTGCAGCCCGTACGCCGCGTTCGGCGCCCAGGGACCGGACTTCCTGCTCTTCTCGCTCAAGGAGTACGGCACCCCGCTCGACGAGTTCGTGAACTTCCTGTTCGGGGTCTACGACGCGCTCAAACCCTTCATCGACTTCTACCGCGACGTGGTCGAGCCCATCCAGGACGCGATCGACGACGCCGTCAACGCGGTGGACCAGGCGCTGTTCGACGGGCTGCTCGCCCAGCTGGGCCAGACCACCGACCTGATGTCGGCCACGCTCACGACCTCGCTCGAGGCGCTCCTGGTCAAGAACGTCGACCTCTTCTATCCCTTCTACCCCAAGCTCCAGCAAGGCAGGCCGGAGGACGAGTGGTACTGGTTCGACACGTGGCACTACCGCCGTACGGGCAGGCTCGCGTCGACCATGTGGCGGCTCGCCCAGGGTGACGACGACCTCATGCGCTACGTCATCGGGTACGGCAGCCACATCGGCGGCGACGTGGCCGGGCACCCGTTCGTGAACGCCGTCGTCGGCGGCCCCTACCGCTCGCACTGGCACCGTCACCACCTCGTCGAGAACTGGATCGACGCGTACGCGCGCAAGACGTACCCGGACCCCAAGGGCGTGCGCAAGTGCCTCGACATCGGCCCGGACGACACGTACGTGGCGGACGCGATCTCGGGCAGCTACTACTACCGGTTGTGCGAGTTCCCGGGCGGAGCGCTGCCCGGCAAGCTCGCGCAGCTCATGGTGGACGCCGTCGACCTCACCTACGCCGGCACCACGGTCCCACCCGTGCTCGGCACCGCCGACTACGACTCGACGTACCGGCTGTGGCTCGCGTGGTTCGAGATGTCCACGTCGATCGGCAACGCCATCAAGCCGACGCCGGTGCCGCCGCCCGGGAGCGCGACGGCCACGCTCGTCACCGACTTCCTCTCGGGCTTCCCGAGCTTCCCCGGCGGGGGTGGCGGCGGAGGCGGTGGGGGCGGCTTCAGCATCCTCGACCTGTTCGCGGCGATCGCGGCGTTCATCAAGTGGCTCGTGGAGTCGGTCGCGTACATCGTCGAGTGGATCGTCACGCACTCGATCGACATCCTCACGCTACCGATCACCGAGGCGCTCGCGCTCGTCAAGTGGCTGCTGTACCAGGTCCAGAAGGCGATGTGGCAGATCTACGACGAGGCGCGGTTCGCCCTCGTCCTCGGCGCCTACCTGCCGCCCGAGCCGCGCGACTTCGCGAAGGTCCCATGGGGCACGGCGTTCATCAACACCGCGAGCGCGCACCAGACCGGCGGCCCCTCGCCGTCGTTCTACACCTACCCGCGCAAGCAGGAGGCGCACGGGCTGTTCGGCCCCATGGAGCACCACCTCGTCTACCCCGGCACGCTCCAGGAGTACCCGTTCTCGGAGGCCGCGCCGGTCCCGTTCTACGGCCAGAACCCCTCGGTGTTCCTCGGCGGCTTCCACCCGTACGACCCGCAGGTCGAGGACCTCTACACGGCCAAGGAACCGTACGGCCGTGGGCCCGAGTTCACGCACTGGACCGACGAGCAGACGTGGGGCGCCCACCAGCTCGGATCGATCCAGGCGTTCACGGCCCGGCTCCTCTCGGGCCACATCGACGACCTGCCGAACTTCAACCTCGACGCGGACCGTGGGCACGGCTGGAAGACGTGGGAGCCCGACAAGCCCGACATCGAGGCGCAGAACCCCGTCCCCGTGCACTACATCGACCAGTAGGACTCCGAGATGCGCAACGACAAGAACCCCGACCGCCCGCCCGACGGCGGCGGCGCAGGAGCAGGACACGGCGACGGCGACAAGCCCGACAAGCCCTTCGACGCCGTCACGCGGCTCTACATCCGCACCCATCCCGCCGATGACGGGAGCGAACCGTTCACGGCCTCGCCGAACTTCTGGCAGAGCCCGGACATCCTCATCGTGCAGCCCGGCGGCGCCGTGGGTGGACTCGCCGTTCCCCTCGAGCTCAACCACGTGCGCGTTGTCGTGACCAACGGGGGTGGCATCCCCGCGGTCGACGCCTACGTCGACGCCTTCGTGGCGAACCCCTCGACCGGCTTCACGCCGGCCACCGCGACCCCGATCGGGGGCGACTGGGTCACGGTGCAGGCGTACTCCACCGCCTCCGTCGACCTGCCGTGGACCCCGTTGGCCACCGACTCGGGCCACCGGTGCGTCATCGCCCGCGTGAGCCTCGTCGTCCCGTTCGACTCCTACACGGACCCGACGGTGTTCGACGTGGTAGGCGACCGGCACGTGGCCCAGCGCAACATCACGGTGCTCGACGTCCCGGCCGGCGAGAGGACGAGCTTCCGCTTCGAGCTCGCCGCATGGAGCGAGGACCACTCACGCGCAACGGTGCGGGCGTTCGAGCGCACGCGCGAGGTCGAGCTGGGGGCGCTCGTCAAGGCTGCGGGGTGCGTGGGCGGCCTGCCCGCGACCGAGCCGCTCGCCGGGCTCGCCGTCCGCACCCTGACGGCCCGGGAGACGCAGCGGCGCCCGAGCCTGAGCGCGCCCACGCGGGTGACGCTCGGCGTGGCGGAGCGCCCGGAGCGGACGCTCGGCGGTGCCGAGCTCGGCGCACGGCTCGAGAAGGACGCCGAGCCTCGCGTGGGCGTCGTGACGTTCGCGGTGGCCGACGGCGAGGAGCCCGGGCGGTTGCACGTCGTGGACGTGGTCGAGCTCGATGCCGGGACCGAGCGCGTCGTGGGAGGGCTGACCTTCATCATTCGCGCGACCTGACGTTCGCCGACCTGACGTTCGCCGACCAGCGGGCGGCATAGGCTAGGCGAACGTGGCTACCTTCTCCTCGCCGACCGAGCAGCATCTCCTCGACACGCTCGCCGAGCACGACGAGCTCGGGGCGGAGGAGTTCCTGGCTGCTCACGGCTTCACGCCGTCGCCCGACGCCCAGATCACGCACGAGGGCCGCCGCTACGACGCTCGCGCGATCCTCGCGGTCGCCCACCGCCACGCGACGGGCCGCCTCGCCACGCCCGAGGAGTTCCGCAGCAGCCTCGACCAGGCGCTCGCGATCCTGCGCCGGCGCGGCTTCGACGTGACGGGGCCGACGACGGCGACCAGGCGCGCCCCTGCCGCCCGCGCGACCCGGACCCCGAGCGCTCCCGCGGCGCGCAAGCCCGCAGTCGAGGAGCGGCCCGCCGCCGTCTGCCCCACGTGCTTCATGGTGCTCCCCGCGACCGGCGTCTGCGACGACTGCGGCTGAGGCCTGACGGGGCAGCAGCGCAGACCTTCGCGCGGCGGCCGCCCCCTCCCCCGGCTATCGGCTGAGCTGGGGTAGGACGTCGCGGGCGAAGACGTCGATCCACTCGCGCTGGTTGCGTCCCACGTTGTGCAGGTAGATCCGGTCGAAGCCCAGGTCCACGAAACGCTGGATGT
>CAZECM010000024.1:0-43891 GCA_964510785.1 uncultured Cellulomonadaceae bacterium
CATGGGCATCCGCGACTCGGCTGACCTCGCGTGGCAGGACTGGCTCGGCAGCGCGCAGTTCGACCGCGACACCGACGTCTGGCCGCGCCGCTGGGCCAAGGCGTACGTGCGGTTCGCCGCCGGCGAGAAGCGCGAGTACCTGCGCCGGCGCGGGTTGGGGTTCTTCCCCGTCGTCGGCTGGGCGGAGCGCGGTGGGGGCCTCGCGGGCGGGCACGGCAACTCCGTGCCGCGCTTCCACATCACGTGGGGCACGGGACCGAGCGTCGTCGAGGCCTTCGCCCGGACGGTGCACGACGGCGTGGCGCGGGGACTCGTGCGGCTCGCGTTCCGGCATCGCGTGGACGGCCTCGTGGTCGACGACGGCGCCGTCGTCGGCGTCCGCGGCACCCTGCTCGCCCCGAGCGACGTCCGACGCGGCGCTCCCACGACGCGCGAGGCGGCCGGCGACTTCGAGCTGCGCGCCCAGGCCGTGGTCGTCACGACGGGTGGCATCGGCGGCAACCACGAGCTCGTGCGCCAGATGTGGCCCGCCCGGCTCGGCGCTCCCCCGGCGCACATGCTCTCAGGGGTGCCGGACTACGTCGACGGCCGCGGGCTCGCGATCGCCCGGGAGGCGGGCGCCGACGTCGTGAACTCCGACCGGATGTGGCACTACACGGAGGGCATCGAGAACTTCGACCCGATCTGGCCCGCGCACGGCATCCGCATCCTGCCGGGACCGTCCTCGTTGTGGCTCGATGCGACGGGGCGGCGGCTCCCCGTCCCCGGGCTGCCCGGCTTCGACACGATGGGCACCCTCAAGCTGCTGCGGGCCAGCGGGCACGACTACTCGTGGTTCGTGCTGACCCAGAGGATCATCGAGAAGGAGTTCGCGCTCTCCGGCTCGGAGCAGAACCCCGACCTCACGGGCCGCTCGGTGCGCGAGCTGCTGCGCCAGCGGCTCGGCACGGGGGCGACGGAGCCCGTCGAGGCGTTCAAGTCCCGCGGCGCCGACTTCGCCGTCGCGGACACGATCGACGAGCTCGTCACGGCGATGAACACGATGACGGGCGAGGACCTCCTCGACGTCGAAGCCGTCCGTGCCCAGGTCAGGGCGCGCGACCGTGAGCTCGACAACCCGTTCACGAAGGACCTGCAGATCGCGGCGCTGCGCCAGGCCCGCACCTACCGCGGGGACAGGCTCGTCCGGGTCGCGAGCCCGCACCGGCTGCTCGACCCCAAGGCCGGCCCGCTCATCGCGGTGCGGCTGCACATCCTCACGCGCAAGACGCTCGGCGGGCTGCACACCGACCTCGACGGGCGCGTGCTGCGGCCCGACGGCAAGGTGCTGCCGGGCCTCTACGCCGCGGGCGAGGTCGCCGGGTTCGGCGGTGGGGGGATGCACGGGTACAACGCGCTCGAGGGGACCTTCCTGGGCGGCTGCATCTTCTCGGGCCGGGCGGTGGGTCGCGCCCTCGCCCGCGCGGGTCTCTAGCCCGACTCGGCTACCGTCGACGTGCCGGTGCGACCGGCGGAGCCGAGCAGCGCCCTCGCGGGCAGCAGCCGGTCGATGCCGACGACGGCGAGCCCGATCACGTAGAACCCGACCCCGTACATCGCGACGTTGAGCAGGAAGCCGCCCCACCCGAGCGCACCGACGTCGAGGAAGCCGTACGGGTAGTCGGGGCTCGTGATGACCTCGGCGCGGATCGTGGTGAAGGTCGCGTAGGCCACGAGGTAGAGCAGCCACAGCGCCGCGTGGCGCCACCGCAGTCGACGGTGCGCCTCGAAGAGCAGGAAGTCGACGACGGCGAGCAGCGGGTTGAGCTCGTGCTCGATCGTGCCGGAGGTCATACCTAGCACGAGCGTGGGCGCGTCGGCCGCCTCGGGATCGAGCACGAAGTAGCTGACGAGTGCCGTGATGATCAGGAAGACGACGACGGCACCCTTGAACCACGCCGGTGGCTGGCGGACCCTGGTGACCTGGGCGATCGCGCCCCACACCATGACGGCGGCGAGCATGAACCCGGTCTGGTTGGTGAAGAAGACGAGACCGTGCAGGTCGCCCTCGAGCCAGATCTCCTTGGTGCCCAGGAGCGCGAGCCACGCGACGAACAACCGGAACAGGGCAATGACGTAGTTCACCAAGACCTCCAGGTCAGCGACGTTGCTGGCTCCCTCGAGGGTAGCGGTGAGCCGGGTCCGGAGACGTCGAACCCGCCACCGCGGGTGTGCGGCAGCGGGTTCGACGAGTCGACGGGTACGAAGACCCGGGGCGTGTCAGCTCGCGAGGACGGGGAGCTCGCCGCGGATCGCGTTCTCGAGGACCTGCTCGGCCTCGTCGTCCGAGATGGCCAGGGAGAGCCCGACCTCGACGATGATCGGCTGCATCGCGCTGCGGAGCATGTCCTTCTCGCCCGCGGACAGGCCCTTGGCCTCGCTGCGGCGAGTCAGGTCACGGACGACACCGGCGGTCGAGAGCAGGTCACCGAGGCGCAGGCGCTCCTGGTTGTCCTTCATCCGGCGCGACCACTGCTCCTCCTCGTGCTCCGTCGCACGGCCGAGGACCTCCCACAGCTCGCCGAGCTCCTTGGCGGTGCGCGGCTCGCGGATGCCGATCTCCTCCGCGATCTTGACCGGGACGGAGACCTTGAGGTCGGAGCGCTGGACCTCGAGCTCGATGTAGGTGTGCTGCTCGTCGCGGATGGTGCGGTGGAAGACCTGGGTGATGGTCGAAGGTCCGTGCTGGGGGTGGACGACGGTCTGGCCAACTGAGAACTGCATGCCTCTACCTCTGCGCTAGCGCTGCTCCGCGCTCAGCCCGGTCCGGGGAGACGGGCCGCACCGCGTGCCGCACCCGCTGGGGACGGGTGCCGGTCCGCGGAACGCGCAAGGAACGGCGGGCGCACAGGTGTGCACTGGCGAGAATCTCTTGCGAGCCGGAGATAGAGACATTTTCTCATACTTCCGGACCTAATTCGAGCCCTGACGTGGGGATCTGGACGGCGACCGAACCCGGGCCGGCCACGGCCGCGGCGATCGCCGTCGTCGCCGGGATCGCGAGCACGAGCCCGATCGAGCCGACGAGCGTGCGGACGATCTCCTCGGCGAGCTCCCCCGCCGTGAGCGAGTGCACGAGCGGCCGGTCGCTCATCGAGACGAGGAGCACGAGCGGGAGCGCGGCACCGACGTACGCGAACGCGACGGTGTAGACGGTGGAAGCGATGTGGTCGCGTCCGATCCGCATCGCGCGCGTGAACACCTCGCGCCGCGAGGCGAGCGGGGCCGACGCCCGCAGCTCCCACACGGCAGAGGCCTGCGTGATCGTCACGTCGTTGAGGACGCCGAGCCCCGCGAGCACGAAACCGCACAGCAGCACCCCGCTGAGCGACAGCTGCGGCGCGAGGTGGAGCAGGTCGAGCGAGAACTCCCCCGACAGCCCCGTCAGCCGCGCGGCGCCCGTGGCCCACGCCGCGATCCCCGCCGTGAGGACCACGCCGGCGAGCGTCCCGAGGAGCGCCGTCGACGTCCGGGCGGAGAAGCCGTGGGCGAGGTACAGGACGACGAACATGATGGCTGAGGCGCTCACGAGCGCGGTCGCGAGCGCGGGCCTGCCGAGGAGGAGCGCCGGGAGGGTGAACACCGCGAGGCCCGCGAGGGAGAGCCCGAGCCCGAGGAGCGCCGCGAGCCCGCGCAACCGCGCGACGAGAACCACGAGCAGCGCCATGACGAGGGCGAGCGCGAGCATCGGCGGGGTACGCACGAAGTCCATGAAGAGGTGCGTCGGTGCGCCCTCACCCAGGTCGGACCCGAGCGAGACGACGCGCAGCCTGTCCCCCTCACGGACGTGCTCGAGGTACTCGGGCGGGACGTAGACGAGCACGCTCTCACCGTCGGCGCTCCCCCCGCCGGGCAGGCGCGCCTCGACCTGGGGGCCGATATCGGTCTCGATGCCCGTGGCCGTCACGACGACGTCGACGACGACGGCCCCCGGCGCCGTCGACTCGAGCACGGGAAGGTCCTCGCCGCCGGGCCACAGCACCCACATCCCCCACAGGGTCACGAGGAGCGCCGGGGCGAGGAACGCCGCGAGGACCCGCTTGGCCCTCGGGCTCGCGACGACGGCGACGGCGTGGCCGTGAGTGTGGGTCGAGGACATGCGTCGAGCATCCCGCATGGCCCCGCCGCGTGCCACCATTATTGATAACAATTCTCATTCTCTGTTACGGTTCCCGCGGAGCGCCGCTCCAGCACGGCAGACCGACCCCGTGACAGACCGACCCAGGAGACCCGATGTCCCATCCCCCCGCCCACCGCACCCGCACCGGCACGCGCGCCCTCGCGCTCGCGGCCGCCGCGAGCCTCACCCTGCTGGCGGGCTGTGCCGGCACCACGCCGGGCGACGTGCCGCCGTCGGCCACCGCCGGTTCGCCCGGTGCCGCGTCCCCCACCGAGGCAGGTCCCGACGCCGATGCGCCGGCGACGTCCGACATCACCGAGTCCCCCGCCGTGCGCCCTCGCCTCGTGCTCAGCTACGACGGTGGCGTCGCGGTGCTCGACGCGGGCAGCCTCGAGCTCGTCGGCACCGTCGCCATGGACGGGTTCGTGCGGCTCAACGCCGCGGGCGACGGCCGCCACGCGCTCGTCTCGACCTCGGGCGGGTTCCAGGCCCTCGACGCCGGGACGTGGGGCGAGGCGCACGGCGACCACGCGCACTACTTCAACGCCGCTCCGATGCTCACGGACGTCGTGTTCCCGGCGGAGACACCCGGGCACGTCGTCGTCCACGCGGGGCGGACGGTCCTGTTCGACGACGGGACGGGCACCGTGCTCGCCGTCGACTCGTCCGCCGTGGGCGGCGGCCCGGCCGCAGGGAACCCACGTGGGTTCACGACGCCGCAGGCGCACCACGGCGTCGCCGTCGAGCTCGCCGACGGCACGGTGCTCGTCACCGAGGGTGATCCGGAGCAGCGCACCGGGGTGCGGGCGCTCGACGCGGACGGACGCGTGACCGCGGAGTCGGCGCAGTGCCCCGGCGTGCACGGTGAGGCGGTCGCCGCGGATGAGGCCGCCGTGTTCGGCTGCACCGACGGCGCGCTCGTGTTCTCCGGTGGCACCTTCACGAAGGTCGACTCCCCCGACGCCGACGGGAAGCTCGGCACGCTCACCGGCTCCCCCGCCTCCGGCGTCGTGCTCGGCGACTACACGTCCGAGTCCCGTACCGCCGAGTCCAGCGCCGCCGACGGCGAGGAGACCTCGTTCGTCTCGCTCATCGACACAGCCACGGCCTCGATGAAGGTCGTCGAGCTGCCCGCGGGCTACACGTTCCGCTCGCTCGGCCGCGGCGCGCACGGCGAGGCGCTCGTGCTCGGCACCGACGGGGCGCTCCACGTGATCGACCCGGGCTCGGGGCACGTCGAGAGCTCGATCGCCGTCGTCGAACCGTGGACGGCACCCGACGCGTGGCAAGAGCCTCGCCCGACGCTCCTCGTGTTCGACGGCTCCGCCTACGTCACCGACCCGGCACGCCGCACGGTGCACGCCGTGGACGTCGAGACCGGGCAGGTCTGGCGCAGCGCACAGATCGACGTCGTACCGAACGAGATCGTCGGCATCACCGGCGAGGCGCCGGGCGTCGGCGGCGACCACGACCACGAGGACGACGAGCACCACGACCACGACCACGAGGGCGACGGGCACGACCACTAGCAGTCACGTCGCGCACGACGCCGGGACCCAGGACGTTGGTCCCGGCGTCGTGCGCGTTCTTGCCTACCGCGGGCCAACCACGCGCCTCTGCCCCCGCCCGACCGCTGGACCGTTCGCGCTTCCCCGAGCCACGGGTGAGACTCGAAGGACAACGAGACCGCCGTGGCGGTGGACGTCACGGCCGAGGACGGAGGCACGTGATGCGAGCCCTGCAGTACCGCGAGATCGGTGGACCACCTGAGCTCGTCGAGATCGAGACCCCCGAGCCCGGCCCCGGGCAGGTGCGGCTCAAGGTGTCGGCGGCCGGTGCGTGCCACTCGGACAGCTTCATCATGGGACTGCCCGCCGAGGCGTACACCTTCGGGCTCCCGCTCACGCTCGGTCACGAAGGGGCCGGGGTCGTCGACAAGCTCGGCGAGGGGGTGAGCGAGGTCGCGGTGGGTGACGGCGTCGCGGTATACGGGCCGCAGGGCTGCGGTCGCTGCTACGAGTGCTCGCGGGGCGAGGAGAACTACTGTCGCCGCGCCGTCGAGCTCGGCATCGCACCCCCGGGACTCGGCTCCCCGGGCGCCATGGCCGACTACATGATCGTGCCCGACCCGCGCTTCCTCCTGCCGCTCGGCGACCTCGACCCGGTCGCCAACGTCGCACTCACCGACGCGGGCCTCACGCCATACCACGCGATCAAGGCCTCGCTGGCGAAGCTCGTGCCGGGGTCGACGGCGGTCGTGATCGGCGCGGGCGGCCTCGGGCACGTCGGCATCCAGGTCCTGCGGGCCATCTCTCCCGCCACGGTGATCGCGCTCGACCTCGGCGAGGAGAAGCTCGCACTCGCGCGCGAGGTCGGCGCCCACCACGCCCTGCCCTCCGACGCGGGAGCGGCAGACGCGATCCGGGACCTCACGGGCGGCCAGGGCGTCGAGGCGGTGTTCGACTTCGTCGCGGTGCAGCCCACGATCGACCTCGGCCGGGCCGTGACCCGGATCGGCGGCGACCAGGTCATCGTGGGGGCGGGTGCCGGGACGCTGCCCGTCGGCATGCTCGCCGCGCCGTACGAGTCCTCCGTGCGCGCCCCGTACTGGGGCTCGCGCAGCGAGCTCTACGAGGTGTTCGAGCTCGCGCGGACCGGGCAGGTCCACGTCGAGACCGAGGTGTTCTCGCTCGACGACGCGGTCGCGGCCTACCAGAAGCTGCACGACGGGACGCTGCGCGGGCGCGCCGTCGTCGTCCCCTGAGGTCGTCGTCCCCTGAGGTCGTCGCCCACTGAAGCCGCGCGAGCCTCGAAGTGCGGGGCGCGGCGCCTAGCCCGGTCGCACCCCGCCGAGGTAGCGGCCGGGCCGGTGGTTCATGATGAGCACGAGGTTGAGCAGCCCCGCCCCGACGGCCGAGGCGGCAACGACGGTGGGCGAGGCGACCGTGAGCGCCGCGGCGATGACGACGACGTCGAGGGCGAGCTGCACGTAGCCTGCCCGCCAGCCGAGCAGGTCCTGGGCGATGAGCGCGAGCGTGTTGAGCCCACCCATGCTCGCGTTGTGGCGGAAGAGGATGAGCATCGAGATGCCCACCAGGAGGTTGCCCGTGAGCGCGGCGTAGACGCTGTTGATCGCCGAGACGTCGACGAGCAGCGGGTGCACCTCGGTCCAGCCGCCCACGAGCGCGATCGCGACGAGCGTGCGCACCCCGAAGCCGATCCCACGCTTCCAGACCCCGAGCGCGAGGAACGGCAGGTTGACGAGGAGGAAGAGCACACCGAACGGCCAGCCGGAGGCGAAGCTCAGCAGGAGCGAGAGGCCCGCCGTGCCGCCCGTGACCGCGCCGCCCGAGTGGAGCAGGAAGACGCCGATCGAGGCGATGTACGTGCCCGTGAGCGTCGCGACAGCGTCCTCGAGCCAGGAATGGCGAAGCGGGGCGGCGGCGACGGGGTCTCCCGCGTCGCTCGCCGCCCCGCCCGAGTGTGCGGCGGTGCTGGGCTGCGCCTTGCTCGGCTCTCGCCTGATCCGTGCCACGCCGCCGATGCTACTGGCGCGCTACTTGCGCAGCGCGAACCCACCGCCCCAGCTGATGACCTCCTGCGCGGCGAGCGTCATCTGGAGGAAGGCGATGGACTCGAGCTCGCGCGCACGCTTGAGCGAGCCGACCGAGGTGGCCGCGAGACCGGCGGCCGTCACGAGGGCGACGACCTCGGCGCGTGCGCCGTCGTCGTCCCCGGCCACGAGCACCGTGGTGGGCGCGTCCTCCGCCTGGCCCGAGGCGAGCGAGCCCGCGAAGCTGGTGTTGAAGGCCTTGACGACCCGCGCACCCGGGAGCGCCGCCTGGAGCTCGGCCGCCGCGGAGGAGTCGGCCGGCACGGTGAGGGAGTCGAAGGTCGTGAAGTCGACGGGGTTGGTCACGTCGACAACGACCTTGCCGTCGAGCTGCGTCCCGTAGGTGGCCGCGAGCTCGGTGAGGGCACCGTAGGGCACCGCGAGGACGACGACGTCGCCCGCCACCGCGTCACCCACGGTGCCGGCCGTGCCGCCGACCTGCGCGGCGAGCTCGGCCGACTTGGCCGCGTCGCGCGCGAGGACCTGGACGCCCGCGCCGGCGCGCTGCGCGAGGGTCGCGACGGCGGTGCCGATGTTTCCGGTTCCGATGATGGTGACCGTGCTCATGTGGTGCTCCAGTTCGTTGGACGAGGGTGTCGGACGAGGGTGTCCAACTACTCACTTGAAGTTTCAAGTTCAACTGTAGCGCCAACTACTTGAATGTTCAAGTGTTAGGGCGGTCACACCGCGGCCCGCACCGTCAGCGAGGCCACGCCCCTTCGCCCTCGATCTCCTCGAGCACCTGCCGCCCGATCTGCCCGAGCACCGCGAGCTGGTCCGGGGTGACGGCATCGATCAGCAGTCGTCGCACGTGCTCGACGTGCGCGGGTGCGCTCTCGACGACCTTGGCGTACCCGGCCTCTGTCAGCGTCGCGTTGGTGCGCCGGCCGGGGCCGGGAACCTGCGTGCGCACCAGGTAGCCCTGGCGCTCGAGCCGCTTCGCGGTGTGCGAGAGCCGGGAGAGCGACGCCGAGGCGAACCGCGCGATGTCGCTCATCTGCATCGTGCGATCGTCCTTCTCGGAGAGCGCCGCCATCACCATGTAGTCGAAGAAGCTCAGTCCGGCGTCGGCCTGGAGCTGCGCATCGAGCGCGCCGGGAAGCTTGACGATGAGTGCTGCGGTGGCGAGCCACGCCTCGCGCTCGTCGGGAGTGAGCCACCGCGGCTCGTCGTCGACCATGCGTCGAGGCTAGCAACGGCTCGGTCGGATCACGGCGCGGTCCGGTCACGGCCCTGGGCCGACGGGGGCCCAGGGCGCGCGACACGGCAGCGCCCTCACGCGAGGGAGCGCACCGACTCCTCGATGAGCGCCCAGAACCGCTCGACGTCGAGCACGAGCGCGACCGTCGCGTTGTGCTCCTTGCCCTCGAAGTCGATGAGGTCGGTGCACGTCGCGCCCCGCGTGTACGTGCCCTCGAGCTCGACGTCGAGGTGGGTGCGCTGCGTCGTGGCAACCGCGGGGTCGATGAGCATCGCAACGGTGATCGGGTCGTGCAGCGGGCCGTCGGGCATGTTCTCGACCACGCCGTAGCTCGCGCTGAAGAAGTCGAGCAGCTCGCGCCCGAACTGCCCCGTGCGCGTCCCGGCGGCGCCGATCCGTGCGCGAACCTCCTGGGTCGCGAGCGCCTGGTGGGAGATGTTGAGCCCCACCATCGTGAAGTCGACACCGCTGCGGACCACGATGTCCACGGCCTCGGGGTCGGTCACCGCGTTGAACTCGGCGTAGGGCGAGGTGTTGCCGCGCCCGGTCGAGCCGCCCATCCACACGACACGCTCGACGCGCGCGAAGACGTCGGCGTGGTCGCGGGCGAGGATCGCGACGTTGGTGAGCGGCCCCGTCGCCACGATCGTGACGGGCGCCGCCGAGTCCGTGATGACGTCGATCATGAGCTCGGTCGCCGAGCGCGGGTCGAGCGGGACGGTCGGCTCGGGCAGCTCGGGGCCACCGAGGGCGTTGGGGCCGTGGATCCACTCGGCGGGCGTGAGCGGGGCGACGAGCGGCACCGCGGCACCGGCGGCGACCGGGACGCCCTCGATCCCCGCGACGGTCAGGGCCACGCGCGCGTTGAGCGCCGTGTGCTCCAGGGTCCCGTTGCCCGCGACCGCCGTGATGGCGCGCAGGTCGATCGCGGAGTTCGCCGCGGCGAGCCAGATGGCGAACACGTCGTCGTGCCCGGGGTCGCAGTCGATGATGACGGGGATGCTCATGGGTGCCTCCTGGGTGGCTGATGGTGTTGGTTCAAGAACTGCGGAATCGATTACATCGTTCTTGCGCGACGGTGTCAAGGGCTCTAGAGTTCGACCGACCGGTGTTCAGGCAGCCCGTGATCGAACGACCGAGGAGGAACCCATGGCCAGATCGGTGACGCTGCAGGACGTCGCCGCCGCCGCCGGGGTCTCCGTCGCGACCGCGTCCCGGGCGCTCGCGGGCAAGGACCGCGTCTCGGCCGCCACGATCGCCCGCGTGCGGGAGGCCGCGGCCGCCCTCGACTACCGCGTCGACCCCATCGCGCGCGCGCTGCGCGAAGGTGCCACCCGCATCGTGGGCATGGTCGTGCCGGTCGTGGCCAACCCCTACTACGCCCAGCTCGTGGGCGCCGTCGAGGTCGAGCTGCACCGCCACGGGCTCGAGCTCCTGCTCGCCGACTCGCACGCGGACCCCGAGGAGGAGGCTCGGCGCCTCGCGCTCTTCGTCGAGCGCAAGGTCGACGGCATCGTGATCGCGGCCACCGATGCGAGCACCTCGGCCACGGCCTTGCGCGCGCTCGCCCGGCGCACCGCCGTCGTCCAGGTCGACCGCGTGACGGGGCCGTCCGTCGCCGACTTCGCCGGGGTCGACAACGACGTGGCGATGGCCCTCGCGGTCGACCACGTCGCGGCGTGCGGGGCCGCGAGCGTCGCGTACGTCGGTGCCGATGCGACGAACACCAACGGTGTGGAGCGCTGGGAGGCCGCACGCCGCCACGCCGAGCGCGCGGGCCTCGAGCTGCACGAGCCGTTCCGCCAGGCCTTCGACGTCGAGACGGGCGTGGCCGCCGCCGACGCGCTGCTCGCCCGGGGACCGCTGCCGGACGCCCTCGTGACGGGCGCGGACCTCATCGCCCTCGGGCTCGTCGCCCGGTTGCGCGAGCACGGCGTCGAGGTGCCCGACGACGTCATGGTCACGGGCTTCGACGGCACGATCATGTCCTCGCTCGTCTTCCCCACGCTGACCACGGTGGTCCAGCCCGTCGAGGCGATCGCACGCGAGGCGATCGGGTTCCTGGTCGACCGCATCGACGGCTCCGAGGCACCCGTGCGGAGCACACGGCTCGTCCCGACGTTGCGCGAGGGTGGGTCGACCCGGCCTCGCTGACCGGAGCCCCGAGCCCCGAGCCTCGTTCTTCGCCTCGCCGTCCACCGGCGTTCATCTCTCGCTCATCCGGGCTCGATACACAGTCGATTGTCCTGATTCGTCCCGATGGACTCTCGAGAGGTTCACCCATGTCATCCAGCTCCACGAGGCAACGCGGCGCGCGCGCCGTCGGTGCCTGCCTGACCGCCGCGCTCGTCGCGACCGGTCTGACCGCCCCTCTGGCGCACGCCGCACCGGTCCTCGACCCCGTCACCGGCTCGGCCCCTCGCGCCGCGCTCGACCTGCGCGTGCTCGGCAGCTACGAGACGGGTGCCTTCGACGAGGCGGCCGCCGAGATCGTGGTCCACCACGGCGGGCGGCTCTTCGTCGTCAACGCGCTCGCGGGTCTCGTCGACGTGCTCGACATCGCGAACCCGGGCGCCCCCATGAAGCTGTTCTCGATCGACGCCGGCCACGCCGCCCAGTCGGTGGCCGTACGCGCCGACGGTCTCGGTGTCGTCATCACCGAGGGTGCGACGAAGACGGCGGACGGCTACGGCGTGTTCTTCGACGCGACGGCCGCGAGCGCCGACGACGCCGTGCTCGGCTCGGTCGAGCTGGGCGCCCTGCCGGACTCCGTCGCGATCACGACCGACGGGCGCTACGCCGTCGTCGCGAACGAGGGCGAGCCCGCGGACGACTACTCCGTGGACCCCGAGGGCTCCGTGTCCATCATCACGCTGCCTGCGGCCCTCGCCGCTGCGGCGCAGGCCGACGTGCGGACGGCGGACTTCCACGCGTTCGAGGCCGGCGGCACCAAGACGCTCCCCGCGGGTGTGCGCATCTTCGCGGGCATCGCCGGCTCCGACTTCCCCGTCTCGCGCAACCTCGAGCCGGAGTACGTCACGATCGACGGCGCGACGGCGTACGTCACGGTGCAGGAGGCCAATGCGATCGCCGTCGTCGACCTGGACGAGGCCGAGATCACCGAGCTGCTCCCCCTCGGGCTCAAGGACCACGGGAGGGCCGGCAACGGCCTCGACGCCTCCGACCGCGAGATCTCGAGCAGCCAGAGCACGATCTCGATCCGCACCTACCCGGGCCTCAAGGGCGTCTACATGCCCGACGCGATCGACACGTTCTCCGTGGACGGCGCGACGTACCTCGTGACCGCGAACGAGGGCGACGCGCGCGAGTGGGGCGAGGACGAGCCGAACGAGTACCTCGAGCCCGTGCGTGCCAAGAACCTCCCGGTGTGCGACACCAACCCCGCGCTCAAGGCCGCCGCAGCGGACGACAAGCGGCTCGGCCGGCTCAACATCTCGATCGCGAGCCCGTACGACGAGGCGAACGAGTGCTACACCGAGCTCCACGCCTTCGGTGCCCGCTCCTTCTCCGTGTGGGACACCGCGGGCAACCTCGTGTTCGACTCGGGCGACCAGTTCGAGCAGATCATCGCGGACGTCGCCCCCGAGTACTTCAACTCCAACCACACCGAGGCGAACTTCGAAGGCCGCAGCGAGGACAAGGGCGTCGAGCCCGAGGCCGTCACGATCGGCCAGGTCGGCGGTCGCACCTACGCGTTCATCGGCTTCGAGCGCCTCGGCGGGGTCATGGTCTACGACGTGACCCGGCCCGCGGCCGCGAAGTACGTCACGTACCTCAACAACCGCGACTTCACGGTCGATCAGGAGACCCCCGCCGCGGGCGACCTCGGCCCCGAGTCGATCGCCTTCATCGCCGCGGACGAGTCCCCGACGGGCGAGGCCCTGCTCGCGGTCGGCAACGAGGTCTCGGGCACGACGACGCTCATCGAGGTCACCCCGAGCACGATCGACCTGCAGATCCTCTCGGTGAACGACTTCCACGGCCGCCTCGAGGCCGACCCGGGCAACCGCGTCGCCGGGGCCGCCGTCGTCGCGGGCGCCGTGGACGCACTGTCCGCCGCACGGCCCAACACGGTGTTCGTCTCCGCGGGCGACTCGATCGGCGGCTCGACGTTCACGTCGTTCTCCCAGCAGGACAACCCCACGATCGACGCGCTCGTCGCGGGCGGCCTGCAGGCCTCCGTGGTCGGCAACCACGAGTTCGACCGCGGCTGGGACGACCTCGAGAACCGCGTGATCGACCGCTACGGCGACCCGCGCTACGCGCTCGGTGCCAACGTCTACGCCAAGGGCACCACGACCCCCGTGCTCGACGAGTTCTGGGTCACCGAGGTCGACGGCGTGCGCGTCGGGTTCATCGGCACCGTCACGCAGCAGACCGCCTCGATGGTGGCACCCGACGGGATCGCGGACATCGAGTTCGGCGACCAGCTCGAGGCGGCCAACCGCGTCGCCGCGAGGCTCACCGACGGGATCACCGGTAACGGGGAGGCCGACGTCGTCGTCCTCCTGACGCACGAAGGCGCGACCTCCTCGCGCTGCGCCGACATCCCCGGTGAGGGCTCGACCTACGCCGAGCTCGTCACGAAGGCCTCGCCGAAGATCGACGCGATCTTCTCCGGCCACACGCACCTGCAGTACGCGTGCGAGGTCCCCGTCGCGTGGAGCGGCGGCAAGACCCGTCCCGTGCTGCAGGGCTGGGAGTACGGCAAGGCGCTCGCGCGCCTCGAGCTCACGGTCGACGCCGCGAGCAAGGACGTCGTCTCCGCCAAGGGGTCCGTGGTCGCCCTGCACGACGGCACGACGGCGCTCTACCCGGCCGACCCCGCCGTGACGCAGATCGTCGCGGACGCGAAGACCGCCGCGGACCTCGTCGGCAACGAGCCGATCGGGAAGATCTCCGCGACGATCTCCCGGGCGTTCTCGGGAACCTCGGAGGACCGCGGCAGCGAGTCCTCGCTCGGCAACCTCATCGCTGACGTCCAGCTGTGGGCGACCTCGAACCCGAGCTTCGCCGGGGAGCCCGCCGAGATCGGCATCATGAACCCGGGCGGCGTGCGCGCCGACCTCACGTTCGCCGGGGACGGGACCGTCACCTACAAGCAGGTGGCCGACGTCCAGCCGTTCGGCAACACGCTCGTCGCGCTCGACCTCACGGGCGCTCAGCTCAAGGCGGTCCTCGAGGAGCAGTGGCAGCCCGCCGGGTCCTCGCGCCCGAAGCTGCACCTGGGCCTGTCGAAAGACCTGTCCTACACCTACGAGGTCGACGCACCGCGCGGCTCGCACGTCAAGGAGATCACCTTCCGGGGTGCCACCGTGCAGCCGGGCGACACCTACCGGGTCGTGACGAACTCCTTCCTCGCGGCGGGCGGCGACAACTTCGTCACCTTCGCGCAGGGCACGAACAGCGCCGACACCGGCATGGTCGACCTCGAGGCGACCGTGCAGTACTTCGAGGCGCACCCCGTGGTCGCCCCCGCCGAGGTGGGGCGCGCGGCGGTGTACGTGGCCCCGCCAGAGCCCGGCGACGGCGACGAGGACGGGGACGACGACGGCGAGGAGACCGGCCCCGTCGCCACGACCACGACCCTCGCGCTGTCCAAGGCGAAGCTCACCGCGGGCAAGACGGCCGTCCTGACGGCCACGGTCGCGGGTGCGAAGAGCGGGACCGTGGACTTCTACCGTGGCACCAGCAAGCTCGGTTCCGCGACGGTCTCGTCGTCGGGCAGGGCGACGCTGCGCTACACGCCCAAGGTCGGCACGCACCGGGTCACGGCGACCTTCCGCGGCACGACGGCGGCGAAGACCTCGTCGAGCACCCGGGTCACCCTGAAGGTGACGAAGGCGGCGTCGAAGCTCTCCTCGGTCAAGCTGAGCAAGTCCACGCTCGAGCGCGGGAAGACCCTCACGGTGACCGTCAAGGTCTCGCCCAAGGCACTCGCCCGCCCGGGTGCCGTGGCCGTGTACTACCGGGGCAAGAAGGTCGGCTCGGCCAAGGTGAACGCGAAGGGCGTCGCCAAGGTCAAGGTCAAGACGACCAAGCTCGGCAAGAAGGCCGGCAAGCGGACCCTGACCGTGAAGTACCTCGGTAGCTCGCAGGTCAAGGCGTCCAAGGCGAGGTCGGTGAAGCTCACGCTGCGCTGACCCGGCGGAGCTGGGGAACACCAGAGGCCCTCTCGATCTGATGATCGAGAGGGCCTCTGGTCTACTACTCCATGAGTAGCGGGGGCAGGATTTGAACCTGCGACCTCCGGGTTATGAGCCCGGCGAGCTACCGAGCTGCTCCACCCCGCGTCGGTGAGATCACTGTACGTGACTGTGGGAGCCCGACCAAATCGCCGCCGACGAGCACCGCCCTCGCAGGGCGGATCTCGTCGGCGACGACCTGGTCTCGCGTCACGAGGCGCCGAGCGCAGCCTCCGCCGCGATCGCCCGGGCGATCGCCTCCTGGAGCCGCTCCTGCGCCTCGCCGTAGGCCGCGAAGTCGCCGGCCTTGAGCGCCACGTCGGAGTCGCGCATGGCCTGCGCGGCATCCCGGAGCGCCGCCTCGAGCGCGGCCCGCGGGGACTCGTCGCCCGGCGTGGGCTCCGTCGTCGGCGGGTCGGTCGGCTCGGTGGTCGGCGGGTCCGTGGGCTCCGTCGTCGGCGGGTCCGTGGGTTCGGGCGACGGCGTCGGTGACGGCGTGGGAGTGGGCGTGGGCGTGGGCGACGGGCCCTCGTTGCCGGCGTCCCCGGCGTCGGCCCCGGAGTCGCCCCCGAACACCTGGTCGAGCGCCTCGTCGAGCGTGTCCGCGAACCCGATCTTGTCGCCGAACGCGACGAGCACCTTCTGCAGCAGCGGGAACCGCGTGCCCTCGGACGCCTGGACGTAGACGGGCTGCACGTACAGCAGACCGCCGCCCACGGGGAGCGTCAGCAGGTTGCCGTTGAGGACGTTCGAGTTGCCCTGCTTGAGCAGGTTGAGCGTCGTGGAGACGGTCGGGTCGGCGTTGAAGTTGTTCTGCACCTGACCCGGACCGGGCACCGTCGAGTTGCGCGGCAGCTCGAGCAGCCGGAGCTGGCCGTACCCCTCGCGCACCTCACCGGGCGTGTTCCCGGTCTCGGCGTCGACGGCAAGGAAACCCGTCAGGACGTTTCGCCCCGAGCTGCCGGCAGGGATGTAGCTCGACGTGAGCGAGAACGTCGCCTCGTCCTGCGTCGGCATCTTGAGGGTCAGGTAGTAGGGCGGCTGGAGCACGGTGCCCGACTTCACCGGGTCGTCCGGGGTCTGCCAGAAGTCCTGGCCGGCGAAGAACTCCGTCGCGTCGTCCACGTGGTAGCGCGAGAGCAGCTCGCGCTGCACCTTGAAGAGGTCCTCGGGGTAGCGGAAGTGGCTCATGAGCTCGCCCGAGATCTCCGACATCGGCCGAAGGGACGTGTCGAACACCTTCGCCCACGCCTGCAGGATCGGGTCCTCCTCGTCCCACGCGTAGAGCGTCACCGTGCCGTCGTACGCGTCGACCGTGGCCTTCACGGAGTTGCGGATGTAGTTGACCATCTCGGGCAGCAGGTCGGCGATCCCCTCCGTGCTGAGGGTGAGCGAGTCCGCCGTCGCCTCGTCGAGCGACCGGGCCGTGGCGTACGGGTACGCGTCCGTGGTCGTGTAGCCGTCGATGATCCACTTGATGCGCCCGTCCGCGACCGCGGGGTACACGCGCTGGTCGAGCGTCAGGTACGGCGCGACCTTGGCGACGCGGCTGCGCGGGTCGCGGTCGTAGAGGATCTGCGACTCGGGCGTGACACGCTCGGAGAACAAGATCTCCTCGTCGCCGAACTTCAAGGCGTACAGCAGCTTGGTCCACGGGTCGCCGACGGCGGGGCCTGCGGAGATCTCAGCCGTGGGGTAGGTCGTGTTGACCTGCCCGCCCGCCGCGTCGTCGGGGTAGTCGAGCTCCCAGGCCCCCCGCCCCTCCGGTGCGCCGACGATCGAGTAGATCGGTGAGTTCTGGCCGAAGTAGATGCGCTCCTCGTACTCGCCGAGCCCACCGATCGACGGGATGTCGCGCTCGTAGAACGCGGGCTGCCCGTCGACCGTCGTCGTGTTGCCGTAGGCGGCGACGACGCCGAAGCCGTGGGTGAACACCGTGTGGTCGTTGACCCAGTTGCGCGCATCGAGGCCCGCGAGGTTGAGCTCCCGCGCCGCGATCACGGTGTCGCGCGACTCGCCGTCGATGACGTACCGGTCCACGGAGAGCGAGTCCGCGAAGTTGTAGTACTGCTTGTTCTGCTGGAGCTGTCGGAACGAGTTCGACACGATCGTCGGGTCGAGCAGGCGGATCGAGGCCGTGGGCTCGGCGTCGTCGGCGAGCGCCCCGGCGACGGCCTCGGTCGTGGCTTGGTACGGGATCGTCTCGACGTCCTCGAGGTCGAACGCCTTCTTCGTCGCGTCGATGTTGCGCTGGAAGTACTCGCGCTCGAGCTCCTGGGCGTTCGGGGTGACCTGGAAGCGCTGCACGACGGCGGGGTAGATGCCGCCGATGACGATGGCCGAGACGACCATGAGTCCCAGGCCGATCGCCGGCAGCCGCCACGTGCCGCGCACCGCCGCGATCGCGAACATCACGGCGACGAGGACCGCGACCCCCGTGAGGATCGCCTTGGAGGGGATGACGGCGTTGACGTCGGCGTAGGTCGCGCCGTCGATCCGGGAACCGGACTTGTTCAGCAGCGAGTACCTGTCGAGCCACTGGTTCGCGGCGACGAGCAGCATGAAGAACGCACCGAGCGTCGCGAGGTGGATCCGGGCCGGCCGCGTGGTGCGGTCGCCCTCGCCGCCCGTCGCGCGCAGCCCGCCGTAGAGATAGTGCGTCGCGACGGCCACGATCGACGCGAGCACGACGACGGCCATGAGGAACGACACGATGAAGCGGATGCCCGGCAGCACGAACACGAAGAACGACAGGTCGAGCCCGAACTGCGGGTCGACCTCGCCGAACGGGACGGCGTTGAACCAGAGCTGGATGGTCTCCCACTGCTGGGACGCCGCGACGCCGGCGAAGAAGCCGAGCACGGCGGGACCGGCGACCGTGACGAGGCGACGCAGCGGCTCGACAGCCTCGCGGTACTGGTCGAGGTTGACCTGCTCGGGGCTCGTCGGTGCGTACACGGGCCGCGTGCGGTACCCGATCGTGAGGCTCGACCACACGGCAGCGGCCATGATGGCGCCACCCAGCACGAACAGCGCGCCGCGCGTGAACCACTCGGTGCGCAGCACCTCGATGAAGCCGAGCTGGTTGTACCAGAGGACCTCGGTCCAGATCTGGGCCAGCACGAGGACGGCGACGACGACGGCCGCGAGGACGGCGACCGTGACCCCGAGCGGGCTACGACGACGCCTGGGCTGGGACTGGACGCGTATGGAAGCGTTGGACACGGCGGGATGACCTCGTCGTCTCGACTGGAAGATGGGCTGCTGCGCCCGTACTAACGAGCGTCTGCACCTCTAGGTTCCCATGATTCGCACGTCGCGAGACCGGCCGTGTCTCCGGCGCCGATCGCCTCGACCGCGTCGCGGGCCTCGGCGAGGGTGCCGACGGCGAACACCTCGAGGCCGCCGGGGACGTTGCCGACGACGGCGTCGCAGTTGCCCACCGGTGCGAGGAAGCTCGTGGCGCCGTCGCGCACTGCACCGAACATCTTCTGCCGGATGCCGCTGATCGCCCCGACGGTGCCCTCGAGGTCGATCGTGCCGCTACCCGCGATGACGTGACCGGCCGCTTCGTCCTGCGGCGTGAGCAGGTCGAGCAGCCCGAGGGCGAACATCGTGCCGGCGCTCGGGCCGCCGACGTCGTCGACCTGGATGCGCACGTCGAACGGGAAGTCGAACTCGGGGTCGACCCAGACGCCGAGGAGCGCGGACCCGTCCGGACGTTCCCCGGACACGACGTCCAGCGTCGTCTCTGCCCCACCGCGCAGGACGAGCACCTCGACGGTCGAGCCGGCGCCCGCCGCGGCGAGCGCGTCGGACATGTCGCGGTACGTGGCGACCTCGGCGCCGTTGATCCCCTTGATCACGTCGCCCGGTTCGAGGACGCCGACGGCGCCCGTGTCCGCGATCGGCTCCACGACGGTGATCGTGGCGGGCACCTCGATGCCGAGCTCGGTGAGCGCGGCGACCGTCGCGTTCTCCTGCGACGTCGTCATCTCCTGGCGGGACTGCGCCTCACGGTCGGTGCCGCTCCCGGGGTCGGGGAAGAACCGCTCGACCGGGTCGATCGTGATCCGCGGCGACGCCCACCCACGCAGCACCGTCACGAGATCGAGCTGACGCTCTCGCGAGCCGGCGAAGGACACCGTCGTCAGGCGGAGCTCGCCCGACGACGCGAACGTCTGCTCGCCGTCGACCTCGATGAGCGGACCGTTGGCCGACGCACCGAGGGTGTCGAACGTGGGCCCGGGGGCGGACGACGTGTAGGGCGCGGGCATGACGGCGAGCACCGCGAGCCCGAGGACCGTCAGGAACCCCGAGGCCGCGCCCACGAGCGCACGGCGCGACGCCGGGGGCGCTGCATCGGGGTCGCCGCCGTCTGGATCGTCGTCGGCGGTCGTTGGGGTCGATGGATCGAGCACCGCAACATCATCCCTCACCGATACCGCCGGGCGCATCGGGTGCGCGCCGGAGTACGCCGGAGTGCGCCGAGAGCGAACCAAGGCCCCGCGCTCTGTGGTTCTGGGCGTGCTCGTGGTTACCGTGGGCCTCTACAGGACGAGTGGAGGCCCGATGGGCGAGAACGCAGGCTGGGAGCTGCCCGACGAGGGTTCGCCCGAGGAGGAACGGCTGGCCGAGCTCTTCGGCTCGATCCTCGGCGGGGACGGGCGTGAGATCTTGCGCGAGCTGCGGGCACACGGGGCCGACCTCGCCTCGCTCGCCGCCTCCGCCGGGATGCCGACAGACCCAGCCGCCCTGCAGGCCATGATCACGCAGGTGCAGCGGATGCTCGCCACGTCGGGCGACGACCCCGTGAACTGGGGAGTCGCGCACGACGTCGCACGCCAGGCCGCCGTCGAAGGAGGCGACCCGAGCATCGGAGAGGGCCGCGCCCGGGTGGCGACCCAGGCTCTCGGCGTCGCGGAGCTGTGGCTCGACGCCGCGACCGACCTGCCACCCGCGGGCGGGCCCGCGCGGGCGTGGAGCCGCTCGGAGTGGGTCGAGGCGACCCTCCCGACGTGGCGCCTGCTCACCGAGCCGGTCGCGGCCTCGATGTCGACGGCCTTCGCCGAGGCGCTGCGCGACCAGCTCCCCGAGGAGCTCGGGTCGCTCGGTGGCGGCGACCTCGGTGGGCTGCTCGGCGGCACCGGTGGTCCGGACTCCCCCGGTTCGCCGGGTGTCGGCGGCCAGGGACCCGAGGTGCTGCTGCGCCAGCTCGGCTCCGCCGTCTTCGGACTGCAGGTGGGTCAGGGCGCCGGCACGCTCGCGCGCGAGGTCTTCGGTGGCACCGACATCGGGCTGCCCCTGCTGCCCGAGCCCGGCACGGTGCTCGTCCCCGCCAACGTCGACGCGTTCGCCGAGGGTCAGTCCGTACCCGTCGAGGAGGTCCGGCTCTTCCTCGCGCTGCGCGAGGCGGCCCACGCCCGGCTGTATGCGCACGTCACGTGGCTGCGCGCCCACGTGCTCGCGCTCGTGCACGACTACGCGCGCGGCGTGACGATCGACCTGTCCTCGCTCGAGGAGTCCATCCGGTCCGTCGACCTGTCCGACCCGAGCTCGCTGCAACAGGCAATCACGTCCGACGTCTTCGCGCCGCAGGTCACCCCCGCCCAGGAGTCCGCGCTGCTGCGGCTCGAGACGGTGCTCGCGCTCGTCGAGGGCTGGGTCGACGAGGTCGTGGCGGGGGCCGCGATCGCGCACCTGCCGCAGACGGTCGCGCTGCGCGAGATGGTCCGACGACGGCGCGCCGCGGGCGGACCCGGCGAGCGGGCGTTCGCGAACCTCGTCGGCCTCGAGCTGCGCCCGCGCCGCTCGCGCGAGGCCGCCGCCCTGTTCGCGCACGTGCAGACGGCCGGTGGCGCCGCTGCCCGCGAAGCCGTGTGGGTCCACCCGGACCTGCTGCCCACGGCCGAGGACCTCGATGACCCCGCCGGCTTCCTCGCCCGGCGCGAGGCGGCGCGCACCGCCGACGCGGAGATCGACGAGGCGCTCGAGGCGCTGCTGTCCGACGGCAACGACGGCGCACCCCGCCCCACCGAGCCGCAGTAGGCGCAGCAGAAGCCAGCCCCGGGCGGGATCACCACAAGACGCCGGGAACGTCCCGTTCGTCGTCGTGGATCTCGTCGTCGTGAGCCTCGTCGTCGTCCGCTCCGTCGTCGTCGTGGTGGGACTCCGGCGCGCGTTCCGCCCAGTCGACGCCTTCGAGGAACGCCTTTGCCCGCTCGTGGTGGGGGTACCTCGCGAGCTCGGCCCAGAAGGCGGCGTCGTGATTGCGGTGCAGCAGGTGGTTGAGCTCGTGCAGCAGCACGTAGTCGACGACCCAGGACGGCATGCCCTGCAGCCGCGAGGACAGCCGGATCGACCTGGCCGACGGCGTGCACGAGCCCCAGCGCTTGTTCTGGCGCCGGGACCACTGGACGCTCGTGGGGACGGCCCGACCGTCGAGGTACTGCGCGTTGAGCTCGGCGGCACGCTGCACGAGCTGGTGGTCCGACGGCCTGCGCGCTGCCTCCTTCCGCTCGAGCTGGGCGACCATGCGCGCGACCCACTCGCGCTCCTCGGCACGGCTCAGTCGCGCGGGGATGGCGACGACGATCCGACCGCCCTCGCGGAAGGCGGACACCGTGCGGGTGCGACGGCGCGACCGACGGACCTCGATCTCGGGCTCTGCTGAACTCACACCACGACGCTAGCGCGCCCCACCGACGTTGCGAGTTGTCCACAACCACGACCTCGAGCTGTGGAAATCAACTCCCGACGGCGCGCCGGGCCTGCAATCCCGCGGGTGAGGGCCCTCCCGTCTACGCTGGGAGCGGCACGGCCCCGGTGGCGACATGCCGCCCGGGACCGGCAACGCACGGCAGCCCGCCGGTGCGGTCCTGACGTGAACGGAGATCGGCATGGCTGAGACCTACAAGGGCGACTTCTACTGTGTGAAGTGCAAGGAGAAGCGCGAAGCCGAGGGCAACGTCGAGGTCACCTCGACGGGACGCCGGATGGCCAAGGGCGTGTGCCCCGTCTGCGGCACGAAGCTCAACCGCATCCTCGGCAAGGCCTGACAACCGGGCTCTGAGCCCACCACGACAGCTCGAAGACGACCGGGGCGGCCGCGCAGCGACGCGCGGCCGTCCCGACCTCTGCCCTGTGGATAACTCCGCCCGCGGCCACGCACCGTGACAGCCTGCGGCAATGCGATGGCGACGAGGGCTCCATGTCTTGACACGGCGACGGGGTGAGGTGCAGATCGGCACCGACCCCCGGTGGGCCGTGCGTGTCAGCGGCCTCGACCGCGCCGAGGCACACATGCTGCGGGCCTTGACGGATCTCGAGGAGTTGCCGCTCGAGGGGCTCGCGCTCCGGCACGGGGTCGAGGCCGACCGGGCGCTCGAGCTGCACCGGTTGCTCGACGAGGCGCGCCTGCTCGCCCCGCCGCCCCTGAATCGTCGGGGCACCGACCGCGACCCCGTCCCCGCGCGGCTCGGCGACGACCTCCAGGTGCACTCGCTCCTCATCGACGACGCCGACGGCGCGGCACGGGTCGGTGCGCGGGCACGACGGACCGTGGCGATCGAGGGGCTCGGCCGCACGGGCGCCGTCCTCGCCTGCGCGCTGGCCGCGGCCGGGGTCGGCACGCTCGCTCTCACCGACCCGCGGACCGTCGGACCGCAGGAGCCCGGGGTCGGCGGTGTCACGGAGCGTGACGTCGGCGGGGTCCGCGATCAGGTGGTGGCACGGATCGTGATGGACCTCGCGCCGGGAACCGCGACAGGGCCGGGCACCGGGTCGCCCACCGGACCGGGCGCCGGGCTGGGGGCCGGGCGGCGCACGTGGCGGCCCGACCTCGTGGTCCTCGTCGACTCGTACGCGACGGATCCCGAGCGTGCGCTCGCCCGGTGGGAGGACGGTGTGGCGGTGCTGCCGGTGGTGGTACGCGAGGCGGACGCCGTCGTCGGACCGTTCGTCGCGCCGGAGGGGTCACCCTGCTTGCGCTGCATCGGGCTGCACCACGCCGACGCCGACAAGGACTGGCCGCTGCTCGTCGCGCAGCTGTGCTCGCGGGGCCAGCAGGCGCCCGCTCCCCAGGAGTCGGTACTCGCGCAGCTCGTCGGGGCTTTCGCGGCGAGCCAGGTGCTCGCCGTGCTCGACGGCGAGGTTCCCGCGACCGCCGGGGCGAGCTTCGAGTTCGCGCTGCCCCAACCTGTGGGTGTGCGCCGGGAGTGGTCGCCGCACCCGTCGTGCGGGTGCGGCGACCAGCTCCCGGCGTGAGCCCCCTGCTTGTTCCCCTGCGCTGGCCCCCTGCCTGCGCCCCCTGCTGGTTGGCCCCCTGCTGATGCCGGGCCGGAGCACACAGGTTCCCCTGCGGGCTCCCGCGCGGACGGGTCAAGCGGCGCGCGAGGCGTCCTTGCGCGGCCGGCCTCGACCGCGCTTGGTCGGGACGACGACGCCGTCGACGAAGACCTGACCGCCCCAGACGCCCCACGGTTCGGCGCGGTCGATCGCGCCGGCGAGGCAACCCTCCATGAGCGGACAGGATCGGCACAGCGCCTTGGCCTGCTCCACCTGGGCGCCCTGTTCGGCGAACCAGAGCTCGGAGTCGTTCACCCGGCAAGGGATGAGGTCCGAGATGACCCGGTCGAACTCTGCGCGTTCGTCATCGAGTGAGTAGCCAGCCGCCGCGCCGGGGTAGATCGCTGAACCGCCGCCGTCGAGTGTGTCGAGCAACGTGGTGAGCCGCACGATGTCCTCCTGAAGATCCGTGCTGGTGATGTGGTGTCGGTTCCGGTACTCCCGGGGCCGACCCACTTCACCGCCGGTGGCGGAGGAATGGGAAAGGCCGCGGGTTCCGAGTCGGACTCCGCGGCCTGGGGGCTGGTTCTGCTCTAGAGCAGGACGTCCCTGTGAGGTGCGGGGTCTGGTGCGGCGGACTTGCCGTGCGTCGAGGCGAAGCCGGTCCCAGCGGACTGCCACCCACGCGTGCGCACAACGAGGCCCGAGATCCCATAGCGGGTGGCGGGCACGTCGAAGCGACGAATGGTCTGGGCCGTAGCGGACGCAACGCACAGATCTGTCATCGTGATCATCAGGTACCTACCTCCTCACTGGACTCGGGTCGCCCCTCGGCGACGCTCCTCAAACGCGGACCTGAACAACCTATGCGAGGTCGACCGGGGTTGACAACGCATTTATGCGACGAGTTTTCGTCGAGCTTCGTCTCGTGCCGGTCTCACGCAGATCCCTCGCCCGACGACGCCGCGGCGCGCACGATCCCGAGCACCGACTCGCCGTACTTCTCGAGCTTCGTGGGGCCGACGCCGCCCACCCCCGCGAGCTCCGCGAGCGAGCCCGGGCGAACCTCGGCCACGGCCTCGAGCGTCGCGTCGGCGAACACGGTGTAGGCGGGCTTCCCCTGGGCCTCCGCGACGGACGAGCGCCACTCGCGCAGCGCGTCGAACAGACCCTCGTCGTACTCGCCGGTGAGCCGGACGCGGCGTCCCGGCTGGAGCTTGCTCTGCCCGACACCCTGTCCCGCAACCCGCCCACCATCTTGCCCGCCGCGCTGCCCACCGCTCAGCCCGCGCGAGCCGTCCGGCCAGATGCCGTCGAGGAACCGCGTGCGCTTGCGGCTGTGCCGCCCGCCAGGGTTGCGCGAGCGGGCGAAGGACACGTCGAGGTGCTCGCGCGCGCGGGTCACGCCCACGTAGAGCAACCGTCGTTCTTCGGCCACGGCGGCGTCCGTCTCCGCGAGCGAGATCGGCATGAGCCCCTCGCTCATCCCCGCGAGGAAGACGGCGTCCCACTCGAGCCCCTTCGCCGCGTGCAGGGTCGCGAGGGTCACGCCGTCGACCGTGGGCGCGTGCTGGGCCGCTGCGCGCTCGTCGAGGTCGGCCACGAGGTCGGCCAGGCTCGCGCGCCCCCCAGCGGCGGCACGCTCGGCGTCGAGGTCGTCCGCGAGGGAGACGAGCGCCTGGAGCGCGTCCCACCGCTCGCGCACCGCGCCCCGCGCCGAGGGCGGCTCCTTGGTCCAGCCGATGTCGCGCAGCGCGTCGCGCACCTGGTCGGGCAGGCCGTCGTCGGCGTCCGCCTGGCGCACCGCCGCGCGGAGCACGACGATCGCCTCACGCACGTCGCGGCGCTGGAAGAACCGCTCGCCGCCGCGCACGAGGTAGCCGATGCCGGCGGCCGCGAGCGCCTGCTCGAAGGCCTCCGACTGGGCGTTCGTCCGGTACAGCACGGCGATCTCGCCGGCCGGCGTGCCCGCCGCGACGAGTCTCGCGACACGGGCGGCGATCCCCTCGGCCTCGCCGTCGTCGTCGGGGTAGATCGTGAAGCCCACGGGCGGGCCCGCGGGGCGCTGTGCGATGAGCTCGAGGCTCCCGGCCCGCCGCCCCGGCACGGCGAGGATGCGGTTGGCGAGGCCCACCACCTGGGGCGTGGAGCGGTAGTCCCGCACGAGCTTGACGACCTTGGCGCCCGGGAACTCCTTCGTGAACGTCAGCAGGTGGTGCGGGGTCGCGCCCGTGAAGGAGTAGATCGTCTGGGCGGGGTCGCCGACGACGCACAGCTCCTTGCGCCCGCCGAGCCACTGGTCGAGCAGGAACTTCTGCACGGGCGAGACGTCCTGGAACTCGTCGACCACGAACCGCCGGTACTGCGAGCGCACCTGCTCGGCGACCTCACGATGGTCCTGCAACATGCTCGCGAGGAGGAGCAGCACGTCCTCGAAGTCGATGACGCCGCGGGCCGCCTTGGTCTTCTCGTACTCCGCGAGCAGCCGCGCGACGCTCTGGTGGTTGTAGCCCGCGATCGGGGGCCGGTTCGTCGCCTCGGCCGCCCGCACGTAGTCGTCCGGCTCGACGAGCGAGACCTTGGCCCACTCGACCTCGCCAGCGAGGTCCCGCACCGAGATGCGGTCGACACCGAGCCCGAGCCGGCCCGCCGCCTCCGCGACCGCGCTCGCCTTGTGCTCCATGATCTTCGGCGGCGCGCCACCGACGACCTGGGGCCAGAAGAAGCTCAGCTGGCGCAGGGCAGCCGCGTGGAAGGTCCGCGCCTGGACCCCCTCGACACCGAGCTGGCGCAGCCGCGTGCGCATCTCGCCCGCGGCGCGGGCCGTGAACGTCACGGCGAGGACCGACGTCGGAGCGAAGGTGCCGCTGCGCACCCCGTAGGCGATGCGGTGCGTGATGGCGCGGGTCTTGCCCGTCCCGGCGCCCGCGTGCACGCAGACGGGGCCGGTCGTGGCGAGGGCGACCTCCCGCTGCTCGGGGTCGAGCGCGTCGAGGATCTGGTCGGCGGAGAGCATCGGGGCCCATCCTCCCAGGCCTCACCGACAGCGACGACGACGGGTGGTCGGGGCTGTGGAGCACCGTGCGGCGGACCCCACAGCGCCGGGGCCTTCCCGCTCGCGTGACGTAGCCTGCAGAGGTGACTGCAGACACCGAGATCGACACCATCACGATGTACTCGACCACGACGTGCGGGTACTGCCGACGCCTCAAGACCCAGCTCGACTCCGTGGGGATCGCCTACCGCGAGGTGAACATCGAGCAGGATGCGGACTCCGCCGCGTTCGTCGAGAGCGTCAACGGCGGGAACCAGACCGTGCCGACCGTCGTGTTCCCCGACGGCTCGACGGCGACCAACCCGTCGCTCGCCGAGGTGCGCAGCCGGCTCACCGCCTCCCCCTGAGCGCGAGGTGGCACGGCGCGAGCCTCAGGGGAGGCTCGCGCCGTGCCAGTCCTCGATGAGGGCGCGTGCGATCGAGGCGCGCCCCGGCAGGAGCACCTCGCCCGAGGCAGTCGCCGCGCGGAGGCCGGCTCGGTCGAACCAGCGCGCCTCCCCCATCTCTTCGCCGTCGACGACGATCGCCGTGGCCGTCGCGCGCGCCCGGTAGGCGAGCATGAGCGAGGCCGGGAACGGCCACGTCTGGGAGCCGCGGTACTCGATCGAGCCGATCGGCAGCGCGACCTCCTCGAGCACCTCGCGCCGCAACGCCTGCTCGGCGCTCTCCCCCGCCTCGACGAAGCCCGCGAGGGTCGAGAAGCGCCGCTCGGGCCAGTGCGTCGCGTGGCCGAGCAGCAGGCGGTCGTCGTCGTCGGTCACCGCCATGATCACGGCGGGGTCCGTGCGCGGGTACTGCTCCGTGCCCTCCACGCTGCACCGCCGCTGCCAGCCCGCGAAGCTCGGCTCGGTGGGTGCCCCGCAGCGCGGGCAGAACCGGTGGGAGGCGTGCCAGGCCGTGAGCGCCGCCGTCGTCGCCGCGAGCCCCGCGTCCCGGGCGCCGAGGCGTTCGCCCACCTCGCGCAGGCTCGACCACGCGCAGCCGGCGGGGGGCTCGGAGTCCGCGGGGAGTGCGAGCGCCACGTAGGCGCCGTCGTCGTCGCTGCCGAGGAAGTACCGCTGGGCCAGGGGTAGCGACGCGAGGACGGCGGGGTCGTGCGGCGGTCGCAGGTCCGCGACGACGAGGGTTCCGACGGTGTGGTTGGCCGTCGTGGGGCCGGCGACCGTGGGCCCGGCGACCGCGTCGGGGAGGACGGCGAACTTTTCGCCGTGCGCGAGGAGCACGCGGGTGCCCGGGAGAGCGAGGAGGTTGTCGACGAGCCCGGGCTCGCCGCGGAACGTCGCGGCTCGGTCCACGCTCGAACGAGCGAGCGGCAGCTCGTCCCACCGCACCGGCCATGTCACGCCTCCCACGGTACGTCGTCGGAGCGACCGGCCGGGACCGGACGACGACGACGCGCGCGGGACACGCCCGGGACGTGCCGGGCCGCGTCGTCGGGCGCGACCTAGGCTGGACGGGTGACCCGATCCCCCTTCGCACTCGCCGCGCTCGCCACCGCGGCGGTCCCCGGGCTCGACGCCCGGGACGTGCGCCCCGCGGCCCACTCCGGCAGCGACTTCGACCTCGCCGTCGTCACCGATGCCGAGCGCCACCGCTGGGTGGTGCGCGCCCCGTTGCACGCCGCGGCGGGGGCCGCCCTCGAGGCCGAGCTCGCGCTCCTCGGCGCGCTCGAGTCCCACGTCGACGCGGGGGCGCTGCCGTTCGACGTGCCGCGCGTGGCAGGTTCGGCGCCGCTGCCCGAGGGCGGGCGGGCCGTCGTCTACCCCGCGCTGCGCGGGGGCGAGGTCCGGCTCGAGTCGCTCACGGGTGGTCCCGGGCTCGCTGCGGCGCTCGGCCGGACGATCGCTGCGATCCACGAGCTGCCCACGAGCACGGTCGAGATCGCCGGGCTCGCGGTCTACGAGGCGCAGGCCTATCGCGAGCGGCGCCAGTCCGAGGTGGACGAGGCGGCCCGCACCGGAAAGGTGCCCACGGTCCTGCTGCGCCGCTGGGAGTCCAAGCTCGAGGACGTCGCCCTGTGGCGGTTCCGGCCCACGGTCGTGCACGGGGACCTGACCTCGTCGCACGTGCTCACCGACGGGCACCTCATCACGGGGGTGCTGGGCTGGGGCGAGGCGAAGGTCGCCGATCCCGCCGACGATCTCGCGTGGCTCCTCGTGGCCGCACCGAGCGACGCCGTCGACTCCATCACCGAGGCCTACCAGCTGCGCCGCACCGAGCTCAAGGACCCGCACCTCATGGACCGGGCCCTGCTGGCGGGCGAGCTCGCGCTCGCACGATGGCTGCTCTTCGGGGTGCGCACGAACCAGGAGGACGTCGTCGAGGACGCCGTGTCCATGCTCGCCGACCTGGCCGAGCACGTGCTCGCCGAGGAGGCTCCCCCGTCCGGGGACCGGCCCGGGAGCGGCGACTCGGTGGTCTAGGCCCGACCACCGGTCCCACGCTCCCGCCTCACGCGTCCAGCTCTCCCGCGAGGATCGCCGGGATGTCCTCCGCCGTCACCGTGCGGTGCGAGTCGACGGTCTCGCCCGTCGCGGCGAAGAAGAACGCCGCCCGCACGCGCGTCTGGTCGATCCCCCGGTACGTCGCCCACGCGAGCCGGTAGAGCGCGAGCTGGAGCTCGCGCTCACGGAGCTCCTCCGGGGTGCGCGGCGGCCGGCCGGACTTCCAGTCGACGACGACGTAGCCGTCCCCCTCGGCGAAGATCGCGTCCGGTCGGGCGTGCACGACGACGCCGCCCACGGGCACGACCAGGTCCAGCTCGATCTCGACGGGTATGCGCGCGGCCCACTCGCTCGCGTCGAACGCCGCCTGCAGCGCGGTGGTCGTCTCGTCGGCACGCGCGCCGTCGTCCGCCCCGGGCAGGTCGTCGACGTCGACGAGCGACGTGGCGCGGTAGCGCTGCTCGATCCACTGGTGGAACAGGGTGCCGCGCAGCGCCGCGACGGAGGGCTCGCGCGGCACCGGGCGGCGCAGGTTGGTGATGAACCGCTCCCGGTGGTGGACGAGCTGGGTGAGCGCCGTCGGCGAGGCCGCGACCGGCAGGGCGACCTCGCTCGGGCCGGGGTCGCGGCGTGCGGCGTCCTCGGCAAGGAGGAGGTCGACGAGGCGCCCGTCGTCGACCTCGGTGTCCTGGGCAGCCACGATGCCCCGGGCAGCCTCGACGCCCTGGGCAGCCTCGACGCCCTGGGCAGCCTCGACGCCCTGGGTGATCTCGGTGTCCTGGACGACAGCGGTGTCGCGCCCGACCATCGCGACCCGAACTCGCGCAGCGGCGGCGTCGAGCGCAGCTCGTCGCGAGCCCTCGAGTCCCGCGAAGGGGTCCGCGGGCCACTGCCCGGTGACGGTCTTGGCGAGCAGGGGGTTCCCGTCCTCGAGGTTCGCGCCCTCGGGGTCGACAGCGACCGAGATGGTCCCCGCGGCGGCGAGCTCGTCGAGGAGCACGGAGGGTTCGCGCGGCTGTTTCGCCTCGGCCCACCACGCACCCGAGAGCAGCATGTGGCTGCGCGCCCGCGTCAGGGCGACGTAGGCGACACGCCGGTCCTCGGCAACCTCGTGGCGCGCGACGTCGACCTGGAACTCCTTGATCGCCTCGAGCACGCCCTGCGTGTCGACGCCCGGTCCGAGCTCGAGCGCCGGCAGCCGTGCCGTGCCGTCGGGGTCGCGGTAGTCCTTCCGGAGCGGGTACGGCAGGGCGTCGAGGCCCGTGAGCCACGCCTTCGTGCGGGCACCCTTCGGGTCCTTGACGGGCATCGTGGGGAAGCTGCCGTCTCGCAGCCCGGGGACGACGACGACGTCCCACTCGAGCCCCTTCGCGGCGTGCACCGTGAGGAGCTGCACGCGGTCGGTCGCGACGTCGACCTGGCCGGGCTCACCGCCCCGCTCGTGCACGGCCACGGCGTCCAGGTAGTCGAGGAAGGCACCGAGCGTCGCCCCCGAGGCGTCCTGCTCCGCGGTGAACTGCTCGGCGACCTCCTGCAAGCGGTCGAGGTGCACGCGCGCCCGCGGACCGCCCCGCGCCATGAGCTCGACGTCGAGACCGAGCAACCGCTCCGCCTCGACGACGAGATCGCCCACGGGCAGGTAGGTCGCCCGACGCAGCGCCTCGAGCTGGGTCGCGAGGTGCCCCATGCGTCCGCGTGCGGTCGCGGACAGGGCATGGCCGCGGGCGTCGCGCCACGGCGAGCCGGGTGGCGGCAGGTCCTCGATCGCCTCGACGATCGAGCGTTCGTCGACCTCGTCGGCCTCGACCTCGGGCAGATCGTCGTCCCGATCGGCCGTGTCCCGGTGCGCACCGGCCCCACCGCTCCCCCGGCGCACCGCGGCGAGGTGCCGTCCCCAGTCGCCGAGGAACGCGATGTCCGCGAGGCCGAGGCGCAGCCGCGCGGACGTCAGGAGCCGCATGAGCGAGTCGCCGCGCGACGGGTCGTGGGCCGCCTGGAGGGCAGCGACGACGTCCACGACCTCGGGCACGGAGAGCAGTCCGCCGAGCCCCACGACCTCGAAGGGGATGCCGTGCCGACGCAGCGCCGACACGAGGTGGCCGAACTGGCTGCGCTTGCGACACAGCACCGCCGCCGTGGGCCGTTGCCGTGCGCCGCCGTCGGCCCAGCCGAACCTCGCGAGGTACAGGGCGACGCCCTCGGCCTCGTCCTCGACCGTCGGGAAGTACTCGGCGAGGACCTCACCGGGCCCGGCACCGGGTCTGGGCCGCAGCGGCGGCACCTCGAGACCCGTGTCGCGCGCGAGCGGCCCGGCGACCGTGTTCGCCGCGTCGAGGATCGCGTGGTCGTTGCGCCACGCCGTGGACAGGTGCAGCTGGGTCGCCCGCTCCCCGTCCGGACCGCGGAACGTCTCCCGGAAGGCGTTGAGCCCTCCGGCGGACGCACCGCGCCAGCCGTAGATCGACTGGTTGGGGTCGCCGACCGCCATGACGGGGTGCCCCGCACCGAACAGGGTGTGCAGGAAGTCGAGCTGGGCCACCGACGTGTCCTGGTACTCGTCGAGGATCACCCGCGAGAAGCGCGCCCGCTCCCCCGCCCGCACCGCGCCGACGCGAGCGAGCCGGCCCGCGAGCATGACCTGGTCCGCGAAGTCCATGACCCCGAGCTCGGCCTTGCGGTCGCGGTAGCGCTGCACGACGGCGAGGAGGCGCGCCCGCGTGCGCAGGTTCTCGGCGATCTCCATGAGGTCCTTGGGGTACACACGCTTGCCCGGCGCGAGCTCGCGCTCGAGGAACTCGCCCGCGAGCTCCTCGAGCCGACCCTCGGCCTCGATCGGGTCGAGCAGGTGCTCCGCGAGGGAGTCGGAGAGCGAGAGCACTGCGCCGACGAGGGTGCTCACCGCCGACGACGGCGCGTCCTCGGCGAAGTCGAAGGCCGCGACGACCTCGTGCGCGAGCTGCCACCGCGCCCCCTCGCTCAGCACGCGCGCGCCCGGATCGTGGCCGATGCGCAGCGCGTGGTCCGCGACGACGGACGCCGCGTAGGAGTTGTAGGTCGCGACCGTGGGCCCCGCCGCGGCCGTCATGACGGTGCCGTCGTGGGCCCACCACCGGCGCAGCTGGCGCCGGATGCGCTCGGCGAGCTCGCCTGCGGCCTTGCGCGTGAACGTGAGTCCCAGGACCTCCTCGGGCGTGGCGAGCCCGTTGGCGACGAGCCACACGATGCGCAGCGACATCGTCTGCGTCTTGCCCGAGCCGGCGCCCGCCACGACGAGCGTCGGTTGGTCGCGGGACTCGACGACGGCGGTCTGCTCCGCCGTCGGCCTCGTCCCGGGGGCGATGACTGCGGCGACCTCGGCCGCGGAGACGCGCATCATGCCGTCACCTGCACGCCCTCGTCCTGCAGCGGGCAGCTGCGGCGCACGGGGCAGTACTGGCACAGGTCGTTGACGACCGCCGTCACCGCCGGCCCCGCCATCTGCGCACGGGCCGAGCCGACGAGCTCGTCGACCCAGCCCGGGTCGGGTGACTCGGACAGTGGCGGCTGGTGGCGCTCGGCGGCCTTCACGGCCTCCGTGCCGACGTACACGAGGGCGGCGCCACCGCTCAAGGGTGCGGGCACGTCGCCCGGTAGCTCGTCGATGGCACCCGCGTCGATGGCGCCCCGATCGACGGCGAGCTGATAGATCCCGAGCTGCGGGTTCTCCTTCGCCTTCTCCACCGAGGGCGCGGACTTGCCGGTCTTGATGTCGACGATCCGCAACCGCCCCGCAGAGTCACGCTCGACGCGGTCGACCCGGCCGCGCAGCCGCACGGGCCCGGCGTCCGTCGCGAGCTCGAGGTCGAACTCGACCTCGGTGCCCAGGACGTCCTCGTGCGAGGCGACGTAGGCCGCGAGCCTTGCGACCATGCCCTCGGCCCGGCGCCGGTCCCGATCGGTGAGCCAGCCCTCGGGGAGCCCGAGGCTCGGCCACAGCAGGTCGAGCTCGACCATCATCTGTTCGAGCGTGCCGGTGGGGAACTTCTCCGCGATCTCGTGGACGAGCGTGCCGAGGTGAGCTGCGAAGGTGCCCGACGCCGTGCCCCCCGCGGACTCGAGCGCCCAGCGCAGCGAGCACGTCGAGAGCGACTCGACGCGAGACGGGGACAGGTTCGCGACCTGCTCCGGGCCGTAGAGCGCGGCGTCCGTGCTCGGTGGGGCGAGGCCCGCCCACGCGGCCGGGTCCGCCCCGGGGATGCCCGCGGCGGCGAGCCGGGCGAGCGTGCGCGCTGCGGCGTCTGCCCGTTCGACGACCTCGACCGGGGGGCTCGCTTCGAGCTCCGGTGCGAGCACCTCGTGGCGCAGCTGTGCGACGAGCCCGCGTAGGTCGAGCGGCAGCCGGGGCGCCACGTGGCGGGGATCGGGCGCCTCGCTGCCGTCGTCGCCCTCGGGCTCGTCGGGCGGGGGGACCACGAGGTCGAGGAAGGCCGACGGGCGGTCGTCCTCGTCCTGGACGGCGGTCACGAGGAGCCGCGAGCGCGCGCGCGACGCCGCGAGGACGAGCGCCCGCAGCTCGTCGTCGAGCACCGCCAGCCGGGCTTCGCGCAGGTCGGGGGCGCCCCCGGCGAGGCGCCCGGCGACGGCGTCCGCGAGCGCTTGCGCGCCGAGCAACGAGTCGCGCAGCCGCAGGTCGGGCCACGCGCCCTCTTGCACACCGACGACCACCACGAGCTCCCACTGCGCACCGGCGGCGCTCGCGGCGGTGCACAGCGTGACCGCCCCGGTGCTCGCGGCCCGGGCCGCGAGCGTGTCCTCCGTGAGGTCCTGCGCGTCGAGGTGCTCGAGGAAGCCGAGCGGCGCCGCGTGGGGCATGCGTTCGGCGTAGCGCTCGGCGGCCTTGAAGAGCGCGAGCATCGCGTCGAGGTCGCCGTCGGCCCGCAGACCTCCCAGACCACCAGCGAGCGCGGTGGACCGCCAGAGCCCCTCGAGCCCCGACGCGGACCACAGCGCCCACAGGACCGTCGCCGCCGTCGCCCCGGGCACCCGGGCAGCGGTCCGGCCCGCCTCGAGCACGCCGACGACGTTCCGCAGCGCCCGCGCACCGACGATCGCCCGTGGTCCCAGGGACGCCGCGACACCGGGCACCGTGACGGCCTCGACGAGCAGTGCCCCGGACGCCCTGTAGCCGCCCGAGTCGATCTCGGCCGCGCGCAGCGCCTTGCGCAGCCGCCGCAGCCCGAGCGCGTCGAGCCCGCCGATCGGTGAGGCGAGCAGGGCCGCAGCGGCAGCCTCGTCGAGGAGAGGTCCTTGCGGCGCGGCACCCTCAGCAGTCTCCACGGCTGGCTCGGTGCCGTCGGGTCGTTCCTCGTCACCGACGACGCACCGCAGCGCGAGGAGGAACGGTCGCACGGCGGGCTCGCTGCGTACGGGGACCTCGGCCCCGGGGACGACGACGGGGACACCCAGCCGGGCGAGCCCCGAGCGCAGCGCCGCGACCTGCGCCCCCGACCGCGCCACGACAGCCATCTCCCGCCACGGCACGCCGTCGAGCAGGTGCGCCTCCCGCAAGGTCCGCGCGACGACGGCGGTCTGCTGCGCCTGGGAGCCAACGATCGCTGCTTCGACGCGGGCGTGCTCGGGACCGCGCGGCGCCACGTCCTGGTGCCGGTACGTCCCCGCACCGCGCACGAGGGAACCCAGCCGTGCGGTGACCTCGTGCAGCGCGGCTCCCTGGCGCCAGCCGTTGCCGAGCACCACCGGGGCGGCGGTCGCGGTGCCGAACCCGTCGAGGAACGCCCCCGGCACGGCCCCTCGGTGCGTCTGGACGGCGACGTCGGGGTCCCCGAGCAGCACGACCCGCGCGCCCTGGTCGGCAAGTACGCGCACGAGCGCGGCGACGGACTGCGTGGCCTCCTGCGCGTCGTCGACGACGACGAGGTCCCAGCCGGGTCGCGCACCGTCGTCCTCCGGCCACGCGGCGAGCGACTCCGCGGCCCGCTCGACGAGCAGCCCTGGGTCGAGGCGTTCCCCCGCGTCCGGGGTCGCTGCACCCAGGGTGACGACGTCGAGGTACTCGCGGTAGAGCCGCGCCCCGAACACCCACGCGGGCCGGGCGTGCCGGACCCCGAGCCCGGCGAGCTCCTCGGCGCTCACGCCACGCTCGGCGGCGCGCATGATCAGGTCGCGCAGCTCGTCCCGGAAGGCGCGCTGGGCGAGCACCTCGGGGGGGACGTCGTCGGGCAGGTCGAGGCGCACGCCCTCTCCCTCGAGGTGCCCCTCGAGGAGCTCACGCAGCAGCATGTCCTGCTCGGGACCCGAGATGAGCACCGGCAACGGCTCCCCCGCGCGGACGGCCTCCGTGCGCAGCACGGCGAACGCGAGACCGGCCGGGGTCCGCACGAGCGGACCGCGGGTCACGACGCCGAGCAGCCCGGCGACACGTTCGCGCAGCACCCCGGCGCTGCGACGACGCGGGGAGAGCATGACCACCCGATCGGCCGGCACACCGGCGCCGACGGACGCGAGCAGGGCGGCGAGCGCCGTCGTCGTCTTGCCTGAACCGGGCGCGCCCAGGACCACGGTCGAGCGGCCCACGAGCGAGGCCCGGACGGCCTCTGACTGGTGCTCGTCGAGCAGTGGCAGGGGTTCCGGCGCGGCGGGCGCGACGAGGCGCACTGCGGGTTCCGATGCCATGGGCGCATCACACCACACGCCACCGACACGGCGCTCGCCCCCTGCGACTCGCCGCGCCCAGCCCTACCTCGCGGACAGGGGTGGGGGCGAGGCGGGGGTCAGGTCTCGTCGGGGAAGGGCCAGCCGTTCGGCTCGCACGGGGCGACCTTGATCGACTGCTGCTGCATGATCGGCGCGAGCTCGCCGGCTCCCGAGCACGAGACGTGCTGCTTGCCGAGCAGGTGCCCGACCTCGTGGTTGACGACGTACTGGCGGTACTGCGTGCGGGAGGTGAACTCCTCCGTCGCGTCGACCCAGCGCGTGTAGTTGATCGCGGCGTGCCCGTAGCGGCCGCACGAGTACTCGCCGCCCGTGCGCAGCGGGGCGCACATCTCGTCGACCTTGTCGGGGCTCGCTAGCACGACGCGCATGTCGGCGTCGCCCTCGACACGGGCGAAGGTCAGGGTGCCCTCGTGGCCCCAGCCTCGATCGTCGTTGAGGATCGCCATGACGGTCTCGGCGAACTTCATGCCGTCGACGGGGAGCCCGTCCTCGACCTCGACGCGGACCCGGACGAGCTCGCCCGACCCGGGGGCCTTCGTCTCGCCGGGTACGCGCAGCAGCTCGCCACCCGCGCTCGCAGGAGTGCCCGCCTCGAGGATCCCGGCCTCACGGTCCGAGAGGCTCAGCCCGGTCTCGTCGCGCTCCTCGGGGTCGGTAGCTCCCTCGCCCCCCTCGCCGTCGGGAGCGTCACCGTCATCGTCCCCGGGGTCCGTGGCGTCCGGCTCGTCGGGGTTGGCCGACGGCGCGTCACCGTCCGGCGGTGCAGGCGTGACCGTCATGAGGCCGAGGCTGTCCCCCGAGAGCTGTTCGGCGATCGTGTCCTCGGGGACCTCCTGGTGCGTCAACGCACCGGCACCGATGCCCGCGCCGAAGGAGACGAGCACCGCCGCGAGCAGGATCGGGATACGTACGACACGGCGGGCCGCAGCGTGCGCTCGCACGTGCTGCGGCGTCGTCGAGTGCTCCGGTCCACCGGACCCCTGTCGCCATGCCATCGGTACATGTTCTCACCGGAGCGCGCCTGATCGCCAAGTCGGGCGGCTACCATCGGCCCGTGAGGAGCACACCCCAACCGCCCCGCCGCGAGCGCATGACGCGCGACGCGCGACGCGAACAGGTGCTCGAGATCGCCCAGGAGCTCTTCGCGACCCAGGGGTACCACCACGTCTCGATGGACGACATCGCGGACCAGGCGCTCGTCTCCAAGCCCGTGCTCTACCGGCACTTCCCGTCCAAGCTCGACCTGTACCTGGCGGTGGTCGACCGGGGTGGAGAAGCCCTGATCAGCGCCGTGGCGGCGGCCCTCGAGCCCCTCTCGGAAGGTCCCGTCCAACCGGGAGACGGCGAGGCCGTCGTGCACGCCCTGGTGCGCGCCTACTTCAGCTACGTCGAGTCGGCCGGACAGTCCGCCTCCTTGCTCTTCGAGTCGGACGTCACGCGCGACGACGACGTGCGGGCGAGGGTCGAGAGCGCCTCCGCGGAGACCGCCCGGCACATCTCCGGGGTGCTCGAGCACTACACAGGACTTCCACAAGAGCACAACGAGCTCGTCGCAACCGCGCTCGTCGGGATGGCGCAGGTGGCTGCGAGCGCCCGGCACCGCGGCGACGGCGTGTACGCCGCCCTTCCGGTCGACGAAGCGGCCGAGCTCGTCGCCCGGGTCGCGTGGGGTGGCGTCACGGGGCTCATCCGTGCCGACTTCCCGTACGCGACCGACTGAGCTGCACGACCGACCGACCTACGCGGCTCGACGCGAACACCCCGTACGCCTGGCGCGAACGCAGCGCTCCTGGTCCGTACGTGCGACCTAGGATGACGAGGTGCCGCGATGCGGCAGGTGGACGTGGCCGCGGAGCGGCAGGCGACAGCGACGGAAGGCATGACTGTGGAGATCACGATCGGTGTGCAGCACCTCAACCGCGAGCTCGTGGTGGAGACCGACCTGACGGCGGACGAGGCCTCGGCCGCGGTCGCCGCCGCGCTGTCAGGGGCCAGCACCCTCGAGCTCAAGGACACTCGCGGACGCCGCGTCGTGGTGCCGACGGCATCCATCGGCTACATCGAGATCGGTACCGAGTCGCCACGCCCGGTGGGCTTCGGGAACGTCAGCTAACGAGCTCGCCCGGCCGTCACGCCGGGGGCACCCGCGCGGGGAGCGGGCGCCTACGCCGTGAGGCCGAGGCGTTCCATCCGGCGCGTGTGCTCCGCGGTCAGCACGGCGAACACGCGCTGCACGCGATCGTCGTCGGGCGCCCCGTCCGACGCGAGGAGCCGGCCGAAGGCGGGCTGACGCACGACGGCACCCTGGATGACGGCGAGCGCGTCGCCCACGAGCCGGCGACCCCACAGCGCGAGGCGCGCGGCGGCGACGTCGTCGGCGAGGACGACGGAGAGCTGTTCGACGACGAGCTTCGCGTAGTCGGGGTCCCCGAGCAGCGACAGGATGAGCTCGCGGGACCGTGCGTCGGCGCCCTCGGCGAGCAGCCGGAGGAAGTCGTCGGCCACCGCGTAGCCGATGAATGCCTTGAGGAGCCGCTCCGACCAGGTTCCCGCCGTCGTGCGCAGCTCGAAGTCCTCGATGACACCGTCGAAGGGGGCCATCGCCTCGGCGGGGTCGCCACCGAGCTCCCCGATGCGCGCCACGAGCTGCTCCTGGCGCTCGAGGGCCCGGGCGGCCGACCGTGCGATGACCTGGCGCTCGGCGATGCTCGGGGCGGCCGCGGAGTCCCCGGCGAGGCGCACGAAGGCCTCGAACTCGAACTCCGCCGCGAGGCCGAGCAGGGCGAGGGTGTCGTGCTCGGTGATGGGTCGCGCCGACGGCGGCTGGGGAGGTGTCACCGCGGAATCCTAACGCCACCGTCGCTCGTCGCGGTCGGCCCGGTGTCGCGCGTCACTGCGCGTCACTGCGCGTTCCGGCTCCCGTCCGATACCATGGCCCACGTTCAACGGTTGCCCGGTCGTCTCGACGATCCGCTGGCCCGCCCGCACTCCGGGCGACGTCGCCGGCACTGCCATTCACGATCGGCTGCCGACCATCTCGCGATGGCGCACGTCCTGATCGACGAGTCCCCGGAACGCTTCCGCACGGGACCGGGTCGGATCACGTTGACCGCCGTCGCACGCACGAAGGCACAATCGACGTGACTACCACCCCCACCGACTCACCCACCGAGGCCGGCACTCTCCCCGAGTCCCAGCCCGCCGACCCGACACTGCCCCTCGTCGAGGCGACGCACGCGAGCGTGCAGGCGTCCGACACGACCTTCGCCGACTACGGCGTACGCCCCGAGATCGTCAACGCGCTCGCGGGTGCCGGTATCACCGCCCCCTTCCCGATCCAGGCCATGACGCTCCCCGTCGCGCTGTCGGGCCACGACATCATCGGCCAGGCCAAGACGGGTACCGGCAAGACCCTCGGCTTCGGCGTCCCGCTGCTGCACCGCGTGGTCGCACCGGGCGAGGAGGGCTACGAGGACCTGCCCGCTCCCGGCAAGCCCCAGGCCCTCGTCGTCGCCCCGACCCGCGAGCTCGCGGTGCAGGTGGCCGGTGACCTCACGATGGCGTCGTCGCTGCGCTCGGTCCGCATCGTGCAGATCTACGGCGGGCGCGCCTACGAGCCGCAGATCGAGGCGATCAACCGCGGCGTCGAGGTCGTCGTCGGCACCCCCGGGCGCATGATCGACCTGCTCCAGCAGGGGCACCTCGACCTGTCGTACGTCAAGTGCGTCGTGCTCGACGAGGCGGACGAGATGCTCGACCTGGGCTTCCTGCCCGACGTCGAGAAGCTGCTCGCGCGCACCCCCGCCTCGCGGCACACGATGCTCTTCTCGGCGACCATGCCGGGCGCGATCGTGGCGATGGCCAGGCGCTACATGACGCAGCCCACGCACATCCGCGCCAACGACCCCGAGGACTCGGGCGCCACGGTCAAGAACATCCGCCAGGTCGTCTACCGCGCCCACGCGCTCGACAAGGTCGAGGTGCTCGCGCGCATCCTGCAGTCCGAGGGCCGCGGGCTCTCGATCGTGTTCGCGCGCACCAAGCGCACGGCCGCCAAGGTGGCCGACGACCTCGCCGAGCGCGGCTTCGCGGCCGCCTCGCTGCACGGCGACCTCGGTCAGGGGGCTCGCGAGCAGGCGCTGCGGGCGTTCCGCAACGGCAAGGTCGACGTCCTCGTCGCGACCGACGTCGCCGCGCGCGGCATCGACGTCGACGACGTGACCCACGTCATCAACTACCAGTGCCCCGAGGACGAGAAGGTCTACCTGCACCGCACCGGGCGCACCGGGCGCGCGGGCAACAAGGGCACGGCCGTGACGTTCGTCGACTGGGACGACGTGCCGCGCTGGGGGCTCATCAACAAGGCGCTCTCGCTCGGGCACCCCGAGCCGGTCGAGACGTACTCCTCCTCCCCGCACCTCTACTCCGAGCTCGGCATCCCCGAGGGCACCAAGGGGCGCCTGCCCACGTCCGCGCGGACCCGGGCCGGCCTCCGCGCGGAGGTCCTCGAGGACCTCGGCGAGACCGGCAAGAAGGTCGGCGCGGGGCGCGACGGGGATCGCGGCGATCGCGGTGGCCGCGGTGATCGTGGTGGACGCGGCGGCTCGGGCAGCCGCAACGAAGGCGGCCGTGGTGACAGTGGCCGCAACGAGCGGACCACGGGAGACCAGGGGACCGACGGCGGTCGCACGCGCAGCCGCAACCGGCGCCGCGGCGGTGCCTCGGGCGAAGGACAGGATCGGGCCACGGTGCCGTCGTCGGCCAACACGTCGACCGGCGCATCGGCCAACGCTGCCGCGCCGACCTTGGGCCCGAGCGAGACCGGTGAGGGTGGTGGCGCCTCGCGCAACCGCCGTCGTCGGCGTCGTCGTAGCTCCGGCGAAGCCGGCAACCCGCCCGCCGAGGGCTGAACCTCGTTCCACCACGCAGAGCCGTCCCGCCGCAAGGCGTGGACGGCTCTCGTGCTACTGGGCCTGGGCGACGAAGGCGAGGACGGCGTCGGCGATCATCTGGACCGCGATCGCGGCGAGGAGCAGCCCCGCGATACGCGACACGAGGATGGTCCCGGACTCCTTGAGCACCCGCCTGATCACCCCCGCGAATCGCATCGACAGCCAGAGCATGAGGCACACGGCCACGAGCGCGAGCCCGACCGAGCCCCACTGCGCCGGGCCGTCGGCGCCCGCGACGAACACCATCGTCGCGACGATCGCACCGGGGCCGGCGAGCAGCGGGGTGCCGAGCGGGACGAGCGCGACGTTGACGGACTTGTTGGGCGACGGCTCGGGGTCCTCCATCTTGCCGGTGAGCAGCTCCATCGCGACGAGCAGGAGCAGCAGACCGCCGGACGCCTGCAGCGCGGGGATCGAGACGTGCATGTAGTCGAGCACCTGCTTGCCGAACACCGCGAATACGGCGATGACGGCGAACGCGACGACGACGGCCTGCCGGGCGGCCCGCTTGCGCTGCTGGCGCGTCATGGACGACGTCAGGGCCAGGAAGATCGGCACCGTGCCGGGCGGGTCCATGATGACGAAGAGCGTCACGAAGACCGAGATGAACAGCTGCCAGTCGAGGATCTCGGGCATCAGCGCACCACCTCGAGCCTGCCGAGCTCCTCGATCTGCGCCAGCACCTCGGGCGTGGTCGTGTTCTCGCCGAGCAGGTTGTCCTTCCCGGCGCCGTGATAGTCCGAGGAACCGGTGACGAAGAGGCCGTGCCGCTCGGCGATCTCCACGAGCCGGGCTCGTTGGGCCGGGGTGTGGTCGCGGTGGTGGACCTCGAGGCCCTGCAACCCGGAGGCGACCATCGCGTCGATCACGGCGTCGGGCACGATGCGCCCCCGGCCGTCCGCACCCGGGTGCGCGAAGACCGCGACGCCACCCGCGGCACGGATGAGCATGACGGCGTCGAGCACCTCGGGCGCGTAGTGCTTCACGTAGTACTTCGAGCCGTGGTGCAGCAGCTCGGCGAACGCCTCGTTGCGGTCGACCACGACGCCGCGCGCAACGAGGGCGTCGGCGATGTGGGGTCGACCGAGGACGGCGCCGGGCCCCACGTGCGCCTCGACCTCGTCCCACGTGAGGCCGAAGTCGCCGTGCAGCAGCGCGACGATGCGCTTGGCCCGGGAGGTGCGGGCGTCGCGGGCTCTCGCGAGCTCGGCCGCGAGCTCGGTGTGGTCGGGGTCGTGCAGGTAGGAGAGCACGTGCACGCTCATCCCGCTGCTCCGTGCGGACACCTCAGCGCCCCGCACGAGGGCGACGCCGTGCGCGCGGGCGGCACGGGCGGCCTCGTCCCAGCCGGCCGTCGTGTCGTGGTCGGTGAGCGCGACGACGTCGAGGCCCGCTCGCGCGGCTTGCGCGACGACCTCCGACGGGAGCTCGGTGCCGTCCGAGGCGGTGGAGTGGGTATGCAGGTCGATGCGCACACCGGCAAGCGTAGGGGCTCCGCGCCGCGCCAGCGGTCCACGGGTGCGACCATGGAGCCATGAGCCAGCACGACACCGACCAGCCCCTCGAGGAGCGCGGGTCCAACCGATCCCAGCGTCCCGACTCCCCGGCGTTCCGCGAGTTCATCACGAGCGGATGGGATGAGCGTCCGCCGTCGTCGGCGACGGAAGGGCCGGCCGCACCCTTCACCGCAGCCCGGCGCTCGCGACTCTCCGCCCTCTTCCCGGGCGAACGACTCGTCGTTCCCGCCGGCGGGCTCAAGGTGCGCTCCAACGACACGGACTACCGGTTCCGCCCGCACTCCGCCTTTGCGCACCTCACCGGGCTGGGGACCGACCAGGAGCCCGACGCCGTCCTCGTGCTGCATCCCGACGACGACGGCGGACACCGGGCGGTGCTGTACCTGCGGCCGCTCGCGCCGCGTGACACCGAGGAGTTCTACGCGGACTCGCGCTACGGGGAGTTCTGGGTGGGTGCCCGTCCAACGCTCGACGAGATCGCGATCCTCACCGGGATCGACACGGCCGACGTGGCCGAGCTGCGCGACGCGCTCGCGAAGGACGTGGGCGACGGCGGCGTGCAGCTGCGGGTCGTCCCCGGTGCGGACGAGGCGATCGAGGCGGTCGTCGCACAGATCCGTGCCACCGAGGAGGCGGGCGAGATCGACGCGGAGCTCGCCGAGGCGCTGTCCGAGCTGCGGCTCGTCAAGGACGAGCTCGAGATCGACCAGCTGCGCGAGGCCGTGGCGTCGACGATCGACGGATTCGCGGCCGTGGTGCGCTCGCTGCCACGCGCGGCGGAGCACGCACGCGGCGAGCGGGTCATCGAGACGACCTTCGACGCGCACGCCCGGCTCGAGGGCAACACCGTGGGCTACGAGACGATCGCGGCCGCCGGCGAGCACGCGACGACGCTGCACTGGATCCGCAACGACGGCGTCGTGCGCTCCGGCGAGCTCGTGCTGCTCGACGCGGGCGTCGAGGTCGACTCCCTCTACACCGCGGACGTCACCCGCACGCTGCCGGTCGACGGCGAGTACACCGAGGTCCAGCGCCGCATCTACCGGGCGGTGCTCGACGCGGCCGACGCGGCGTTCGCCGTCGCCGTGCCCGGCGCGCGGTTCCGCGACGTGCACGCGGCGGCGATGGAGGTCGTCGCCGCGCGGCTCGAGGAGTGGGGGCTGCTCCCGGTGAGCGCCGCGGAGTCGCTGTCGCCCGAGGGCCAGCAGCACCGCCGCTGGATGGTGCACGGCACGAGCCACCACCTGGGCCTGGACGTGCACGACTGCGCGCAGGCGCGCCGCGAGCTCTACCTCGACGGCGTGCTCGAGCCGGGCATGGTCTTCACGATCGAGCCGGGCCTCTACTTCAAGGCCGACGACCTCGCCGTGCCCGAGGAGTACCGCGGCATCGGCGTGCGCATCGAGGACGACGTCCTCGTCACCGTGGACGGCAACGAGAACCTGTCCGCCGCGCTCCCCCGCCGGCCCGAGGACGTCGAGGCGTGGATGGCGGGCCTGCGCGGCTGAGCCCCGCGGCGCCTCGCCCCGCGGCGGACGAACTGGGCTATGGTGGCCCGTTCATCCACCACGAGGGGAGGTGAACTCACGTGGCCAAGAGCACCAAGAAGGAAGCGGCCTCGTCCCTGAAGGAGAAGCGCGCCCAGAAGCGCGAGAGGACTGCCGAGACCGCCGTGAAGACCCGCAAGCGCTAGGCCGCGCTTCCGGCGAGGGCCGGTCGGCGGGCACGTCGTGCCCGTCGACCG
>CAZECM010000025.1:0-17979 GCA_964510785.1 uncultured Cellulomonadaceae bacterium
GCCCAGCGGGACCCGCTGATCGAGTACCAGCGTGAGGGCTACGACCTGTTCGCGGCGATGATGGAGGCCATCAAGGAGGAGTCCGTCGGGTTCCTGTTCAACCTCGAGGTCACCGTCACGACCGAGGGCGACGCGGACGGTGACGAGGACGGCGAGGTCGAGGTCGAGATCGACCTCGAGGGGGAGGACGAGTTCTCCGACGAGGTCGACGTGCCGATCACGCCGCCGAGCCAGCGCAAGAAGGGCGGGCGCAAGGCGCCGGAGGTCCCCGCGGCTTCCGGTGCGGGTTCCGCGCTCGGTGTCGCCGCGAGCGGTGGACGCCTCGTGGCGAAGGGTCTCGACGGTCCCCGCCGGCAGGTGCCGCTGCAGTACTCCGCGCCGAGCGTGGACGGCGACGCCCCGAGCATGGAGGACGGTACGCCCGCCGCGGCGACCTCGAGCGCACCGCAGGCGGCGGCCGCCCACAAGGACGGTCAGACGTTCCCGGGCACGCCGCGCAACGCCGAGTGCCCGTGCGGCTCGGGCAAGAAGTACAAGGTCTGCCACGGCCGCAACGAGTAGTTCTTCGCGCCGCCGGCTAGGGCGTGTCTCCCAATATGTGTGTCCAGGTGATGCAGGCGGCGAGGACGGCGGCGGCGCGGTAGGTGATGGCGAGCTTGTCGTAGCGGGTGGCCAGTCCTCGCCACTGCTTGGTTAGCGCGAAGTGGCGTTCGACGACGTTGCGCCCCTTGTAGGTCTGGGCGTCCAGGGTGGGGGGTCGCCCTCCTCGTTGGCCGCGGCGCTGGCGTGCGGCGATCTGGTCGGACTTGTCGGGGATGACCGCCTTGATGCCGCGCCTGCGCAGCTCGCGGCGGATCACCCCGGTCGCATAGGCGCGGTCGGCGACCACGGCAGTGGGGCGGGTGCGGGGACGACCCGCGCCCAGGCGTGGGACACGGATATCAGCCAGGACCTCGACCAGCATCGCCCCGTCGTTGCGCTGTCCACCGGTGACCACGATCGTCAACGGCCGGCCCTTGCCGTCAACACTGGCGTGGATCTTCGTCGTCAACCCACCCCGTGAGCGTCCGATGCCGTGACCTGCAGGTTCACACTCGCTGGTCGGCAGATTCTTGTAATTCGATGCTGCCCCCTGTGTCCTGGGCGGGGCGGGTGGTGTTCGTCGCGTGCTGGTGGGCGCGGTTGATCGTGGCGTCGACCGACACCGTCCAGTCCACCAGCCCGGCGAAGTCGGCTTCGGCCAGCAACTGGGCCAGCACCCGGTCCCACGTCCCGTCCCCGGCATAGCGACGATGCCGCTTCCACACCGTCTGCCACGGCCCGAACGCCTCACGGGGAAGGTCACGCCATGGGATCCCGGTCCGGTAGCGATACACGATCCCCTCGACCACCTTGCGGTTGTCCCCGAACGGGCGCCCCTGGCGCCCCACGTTGCTCGGCAACAACGGCTCGATCCGAGCCCACTGCTCATCAGAGAACACCGCGAACCTCGAAGAAGCGCTCATCCCCCCAGACTGCCGCGAACCGCACGAGACCTATAGGAGACACGCCCTAGACGGCGGCGAGCGCCGTGGCGCGCCAGGACGTGCCGCGCTCTTCCAGGCGCACGACGACGGCGCGCACGCGCCCCTCGACCTCCACGATCGCGGTGCACTCCGCGACGTGGAGCGAGAGGCGCGCGACCCGGATCCGCCGCAGGCGCGCGCGAGACAGCACGGTCGCCGTGGCGTCCGGCTCGAGGCGTTGGCGCACCGACGTGCGGGAGCCGTGCGCCGGGGCGAAGGTCGCGAGCTCGTCGAAGATCTCCTCGTCGACCCAGCGGGTGAGCTGCACGAGCGGCCGCAGCCCTCGCATCGCCTCGCCGCTGACCTGCAGGATCGATGCGCACACGCGAGCGGGGTCGGCGGCAGGCCCGGTCAGTGACCGCAGCGGGGTGACGTCCCCGAGGTCAGCTTCCGCCGGCGCCGGCGCCGGCGCCGGCGGCGTGGGGCCCGCCGCGTCCGGCCCGACCGCTGCGGCACCGCCGGTGCGTCGAGGGGCGAACGTCACGAGCGGCACCAGGGCAAGGGGAGGTGCGACGGCGGGCTGATCGGCGGCCGGCGCGTGGGTGACCGTGCGCAGCGATCGGGTCGACCGCGCGGCGGGTCGCAGCCGGATCGGCCTGCGTCGCGCCGGTGCACCGGGGAGTGCCGCGGGTGTGGCGAGTGTGGGGCTGGGTTCGTGGCCGGGCGCAGGAGGTGTGGCACGCGCGGGGGCCGGTGCGGCTGCGGGCGCCGGTGCGGGGGCCGGGGCCGGGGCCGGGGCCGGGGCGAGCATGGTGCTCATGGCTGCTCCTCGAGAACGGTGGGCACCACGAGCTTCTGCCCGGGGTGGATGAGGTTGGGGTCGTGACCCACGAGGTCGCGGTTCGCCTCGTAGAGCGCGGGCCACGCGCGCGCGATCTCGGTGTCGCTCGCACTTCCGAGCAGGTCGTCGGTGATCGACCAGAGGCTGTCGCCGGGATCGACCACGATGCTCCGTGCGGTCTTGTCCGGGGTAGCGGACTTGGTCGCGGTGCTCTCGCCGTCGGACACGTCGTCGGCCCCGTCACGAGGCTCGCTCTCGTCGCTGCCGTCCGAGCCGCCGCCCGAGTCCGCTGTGCCTCGGTCCTCGGCCGCTGGCTCCCCGGTGCCCGCGTCGTGGCCCTCGTCGGTCTCCGTGTCGGCCACGGGTGCGATCTCGAGACCCGCCGTCGGCACCCAGCCGAGGTCGATCGGGTCGGGGAGCTCCGCGGCCGTGGCGATCGAGAGGCCACCCAGCCCGAGGGAAGCGCCGACCGCGAGAGCAACTCCTCTGCGCACGAGGGCGGGGCCGCGCTCGATCACCAACCGCTCTCCCGTGCGCCAGCGGCGACCGGTCGCCGCGCCGAGCACGCACAGGGTGCCGATCGTCAGGTGGATCCCGAGCCATGCGGCGAGGATCGCGCCGGCCGCAGCGATGGCGAGGGCGACGACGCCGTCCACCTGGGTGGCGGGGGAGAGGTCGTCCACGAGCGTCAGGGCGTGGCGCCCCAGGAGCGCGGCGAGGCCGAGCGTGATGGTGGCGCCGCACGGCAGACCCACGCGCGCCAGGGTGCGCTGCACGATCAGGGTGGGGGATGTCGCACTCACGAACTCTCCTCGATGAACTCGATTGGTGTCATTTAATGTTGTTTGATGTCGTTTACAGACACTAGAGGTATCCCATCCGGTCCGGTTTGTCCACTTCACGATCACTCCGAACCGTGCCTCTCGCGCTGCACTACGGTGTGCAGATGCGCTGGGAGGCACTCTTCGACGACCTCGAGGCGCAGTTCGCCGCGTTCGAGCTCACCGACAGGGCGGCGGCGGTCGGGGAGCTCACGCGGGCGGAACGCGCCACGGTGCGACTCGACGGTCGCGTCCGAGCGGCGCTGGGCCAGAACCTGACGGTGCGTGTGCGTGGCGGAGAGCAGCTCGCGGGGGAGCTCGTCGACGTGGCGGCCGAGTGGCTCCTGCTCGCGGACGGACCCCGGCGCTACCTGCTACCGGCGCACGCGCTCGCCGTGGTGCGCGGGCTCGGCACTGCCGTCGAGCCGGACTCGGGCAGCGTGCTGCGCCGGCTCGGGCTCGGGCACGCGCTGCGTGCACTCTCGCGCGACAGGGTCACGGTGCGGGTGAGTGCCCGGTCGACGGAGCTGCGCGGGCGCATCGACGTGGTGGGTGCCGATCACGTCGACGTCGTGGCGCTCGGGGAGGACGGGCGTGCGCTCACGGAGCGCTGGACGGTGCCGCTCGCTGCGCTCGACGTCGTCGCGTCCGCCTAGCTCGCGGGGCCTTGCTCACGGAGCCGTGCTCATAGAGCCTTGCTCTGGAGATCTTGCTCATGCGAGCCGGCTCACTAGTCCTGCTCAGCGTCCGAGCGGTCGCGGGACTCCTCCTGCTCGGTCGCGATCCGCTCGCGCGTCTCGGCGTACTTGCGCTGGATGTACGCCTCGAGCTCGGTGGCCTCGATGCGCCACACGTTGCGGCCCCCCAGCTGGAGCGCGGGCAGCTCGCCGGACCGCACGAGCGCGCGCGCCTGCGCCATCGAGATGTTGAGCTGCTCGACCACGTCGGCCAGGAGGAGGAATCGAGGTGTCATGGGGCAGATCTTGTCACGCAGAGCGGCGCCGTCTCAGATATCCACAGGGTCTCTGCGCGATCGACCGTCCATCGGCCATGATGGTCCCGCTATCGGACAAATGGGACGGAGGGTCCACCATGGCGCAGACGACGGCGCCCCCACGAAGCTTCACCGCGCTGCCCGCGCCGCCGGCGACCCGGCTGCATCGCCCGTCGTGGCGGGACCCGCGGCTCGTGGTGGGCCTGCTGCTCGTCGCGGCGAGCGTCGCGGCCGGCTCGTGGGTCGTGACCGCGGCGCAAGCGGCGACACCCGTCTGGGTCGCCCGAGGGACGCTCACGCCGGGGACCCCGCTCACCGCGGAGCACGTCGTCGTCGCCGAGGTGCGGCTCGTGGGTGAGCAGCGCGCGGCCTACCTCGACGCGACCCAGCCCCTCCCGGCGGACCAGGTCGTGCTGCGCACCGTGGCCGACGGCGAGCTCGTGCCCCTCTCCGCGCTCGGCTCCCGGACGGACCTCGACGTGCACCCGGTCGCGCTCACCGTCGCCGATCCGGGCTCGGCCGTGACCCAGGGCGCCGTCGTCGACCTGTGGTTCGTCCCGGAGCCGGACGACGCGGCGCCGGAGCCGAGCCCCCTCGCGCTCGCGCTCACGGTGGTCGAGGTCGCCAAGCCGAACGGTGCCTTCGCCCAGGGGCAGACCGTGGTGCACGTCCTCGTGCCGCGCGACCAGCTCCCCGCCGTCCTCGCCGCGACGGCCGCCGCCGGATCCGTGCGCGTCGTGCCCGTGCTCGGCGGGAGCGGACCGGGATGAGCCGTTCGCTCGGTGTCATCGGCGCCGTCCACGGCCCGGACGAGGTCGCCTTCGTCACGGCGGTCGAGGCGCTCGCGCCCGCGGTCGTGCTCGCCCGCCGTTGCGGGGACGTCGCGGAGCTCCTCGCGTCCGCGCAGGCCGGGCTCGGCCAGATCGCCGTCGTCTCCGCGGACCTGCCAGGTCTCGACAGGGACGCCGTCGCCACGCTCCACGCCGCGGGGGTGCGCACGATCGCGATCGCCCAGCCGCCCGAGGGTTGGCTCGCCGAGCGCACGCGGTCCCTGGGGATCGCCGTCGTCGTCGCCCCCGAGAACGCCGTGACCGCGGTCTCGCAGGAGGCGGCGCGCCTTCGCGCGGGAGAGGTGGGGCCGACGACGGCGGAGCCCGATGCCGTGCGTCCTCGTGGCTCGGGCGCCGGGAGTGCGGCCCCTCACGGCGCGGGCGGGGGTGTCGATGCGACGGACTGGTCGGTCGTGGACGATCTCCTCGCCACGGACGGCGACGGCGCACGCTCGGCCGAGGTGGCGCCAGAGCTCCCGGGCGCGGTGATCGCGGTGTGGGGACCGACGGGCGCACCGGGCCGCACGACGCTCGCGGTGAACCTCGCCGCCGAGCTCGCCGAGCTGGCCGTGCCGGCCGTGCTCGCCGCCACCGACGGGCCCGGCGCAACCGGGGCCCCGGCAGCGGGACCCGACGGCGGAGTGCTGCTCGTCGACGCGGACACCTACGGCGGCACGGTGGGGCAGGCGCTCGGGATGCTCGACGAGGCGCCAGGCATCGCTGCGGCGGCCCGCGCGGCCGGTCAGGGCACGCTCGACCGGACGGCGCTCGCACTCCTCGCGCCCGTCGCGTCTCCCGGGCTGCGGGTCGTCACCGGGATATCCCGTGCGGCGCGCTGGGCCGAGGTGCCCGGCGTCTCGCTCGACGTCGTGTGGGACGCGGCACGCACGCTCGCCACATGGACGGTGATCGACTGCGGGTTCGGGGTCGAGGACGACGAGGCGCTCAGCTACGACACGCGCGCGCCTCGGCGCAACGCAGCGACGCTCAGCGCGCTCGCGGCCGCGGACCTCGTGGTCGTCGTGGGAGCAGCGGATCCGATCGGGGTGCAGCGCCTCGTGCGCGCGCTCGCGGACCTCGATGCGCTCGGGCTGCCCGGCTCGCGGGTGGTCGTCGCGAACCGCTTGCGCGCGTCGGCGGTCGGGCCCCGGCCCGCGGACCTCGTGGGCGCCGCGCTCGAGCGGTACGCAGGGGTGGCGGACGTCCGGTTCGTGCCGGACGATCGAGCGGCGCTCGACGCCGCTGTGCTGCGCGGGGTGGCGCTGCGCGAGGTCGCCTCGGGCTCACCCGCCCGCAAGGCGATCGCAGCCCTCGCGGCGGGCCTCGCCGCCTCGCGCGCCCAGCAGGTCCTGGAGGCGCGGGGCGAGACGCCGCGCCGTCGATCGGGTCGTCGGGCGGCAGTGCGCTCCTGACGGGCACACTGGGGTCGTGCGCATCTACCTGCCAGCCACCTTCGCCGAGCTCGACGCCCACCCCGCTCCGCTCGCGATCGGGGCGGCCCACGGTCCCACGCCGCTCGTGCGCGCCGCGCTGCCCGGGGAGGACGAGGAGGCCTGGGAGTTCGTCGCCCAGCTCGCCGCGGCGGACGACTCGCTCACCCGGATCGCCGACGACGACGTCCCGCTGCGACTCGTGATCGTCGCCGAGGTGCCCGACGGCGTGGTGCGGGCCGTCGACGGAGCGGCCGAACCGAGCCAGCTGCTGCTCGCCGACGCCGTGGCCTGGCGCGACGTGGTCTGCGTGCTCGTCGACGAGCCGGAGGCCGCCGCGGACGTGTGGGCGGCCCGGGCGGGCGACGCCGCGGCCGCCGAGCGACTCGCAGACCGGGACCTGCTCTGGTACGACGTCAGCGAGCTCGCGGACGTGCCTCGGCCCTGACGCGGTACCGCCGCGCGCCGCGTCACGGGAGTGGGGTGGTGCGGGCACAGGTACCCGCACCACCCCGTCGTGACACCCGTCGGTCAGGGGATACCGGCTAGCGTCGCGCGATCCGCAGCGTCTTGACCTTGCTGACCTTCGTGCCAGCCTTGTTCGTCAGGACGGCGCGGAACTTCGCCCGGTCGAGACGCTGGGTCGCCTTGACCTTGAGGGTCTTGCTGCGTGCACCCGGGATCTTCTGCCACGTCGAGGTCCCGGCGCGCTTGACCTGCCACTGGATCTTCGGTGCGGGATAGCCGCTGGCCTTCACCGTGAACCGCGCCGTCCTGCCCGCGGCGACCTTGACGTGGCGTGGCTGCTTGGTGATCTTCGGCTTGACGAGCTTGATCGACAGCCTCGCGGCCTTGCTCGTGCGCGTGCCCGCGCTGTTCGAGACCACCGCACGGTAGCGGTAGTTCTTCAGCGTGGCCTTTGCCTTGACCTTGAGGCTCGTGCCGGTCGCACCCTTGACGACCTGCCACGTGCCGCCGGGTGCGCGCCGCTCCCAGCGGATCGACGGCTTCGGCGTGCCCGTCGCACGGACCGAGAACGTCGCCGTCTTGCCGATCGCCGCCGTCCTGGACACCGGGTGCGACGTGATGGTCGGCGCGATGGCCGCTGGCGGCTCGGGCTTGCCGGGCTTGCCGGGCTTGCCGGGCTCGCCAGGCTCACCGGGCTCACCGGGCTCGCCAGGCTCGCCAGGCTCACCGGGCTCACCGGGCTCACCAGGCTCGCCAGGCTCACCGGGCTCGCCGATGCAGTCCGCGTAGGCGGTGGCCGACGGCGAGAACCTCACGAACTCGAACTCGGCCTCGAGCTCGGGGGTCGCAGCCGAGCCACGGAAGGCGAACGGGCCGATGTGGGTGAACCCGGCTTCCTCGACGTCGATCGCCCTGCCCATCGGCGCGAAGGACTGCCCGTCGCTCGACACGCTCGCGCGGATCTCGCTCCCGTCGCTCGTGAGCCGCAGCCACAGCGACGTCGCGCCGACCGGGACGGCCACCGTGTCCAGCCGGTTGGCGCCGTTGCGGTGGTAGACGAGCTCGATCTGGCGTCCCGGGGTGGTGCGAGCGAAGTCGAACTTGGTGTACCAGGTGTCGGTCAGGTAGAGCAGCAGCCCGCCTTGCTGGAACGTCACCTGCGGGTCGATCGAGACGCGGGTCGTGACCTGCCACGGCCCGCTCGGCAGCTCCTGCTGGATGAGCGGCGCGGCGGCGACACCCCCGCTGTAGGTCGGGATCACGAGCGATCCGTCGCGCACCTCGTGGCGGGCCTCGGAGGCGCGGACCACGCGGTCCCAGACGCCGTCGGCGAGGTCGTCACCGTCGAACTCGTCGGAGCCGTCGGCAGCGCACACGGCGAAGGTCGGGTTGTCCGGGTCGTGCGGGAACCCGCCGAAGGGGGGCTCCGGCTCCGGGACCGTCGCGTCGGGGTCGTGCTTCGCGAACCGGATCGTGGCACCGAGGCGCGCGCCCGACTCGTAGAACAGGAACGTCTCGCCGGCGTGGGTCACGATGTCGGGAGCGGCGACGCGGCCGACGTCGTCGCCCGCCCCGCTCGCCTGGTGCAGCAGGATCGGTGAGGCGCCGACCTGTCGGAGCGTCTTGTCGATGGTCCGCGCGTAGATCTTCCCGCTCGTCGCGTGGTAGATCACGTACAGCTGTCCGTCCCACTCCCACAGGTTGGCCGAGGAGACGTTGCGACCCTCCTCGAAGCCGCCGGCCACGACGTACGCGGGGTCCACGGTCCACTCGAAGCCGTCCACGGACTCGGCGAGCCGGATGCGACGGGTGTTGTCCGTCTCGTTGCCCATGTAGAACATGGCGTAGCCGTACCCGGAGTCCGGGTCGGGGTGCGGGAACACCCGTGCGTAGCTGGTCTCGGTGACCGAGGGGCCGCCCAGGGCGTTCCACACGACGCGGTCGCCGTACGTGAAGTCGACACCGTCGTCGCTCGTCGCGTAGCGCGTCGTGGAGTTCTCGCCGTGGAAGTACAGGACCACCTGGTCCGTCTCCTCGTGCCAGATGACGTCGGGGCTCGAGACGTGGCTCACCGAGTAGTGCGGGCTCCAGACGTTCGCGACGATCGGGTTCGCGGCGTGCTCGACCCACGGTCCGGCGAGGTCGTCGGCGTACATGAGCACGATGCCGCCGGGGGAGTCGTGCGGGGCGAGGTACAGGTACCACTCGCCGAGCGGGTCGTCGAGGTGGGCGCCCGCGTGGAAGACGCTCGGGAAGATGTACTCGTCCGTCGGGTTGTACTGCATCGTCAGCGGGTCGGTGATCTCGCCCTGGTAGACGAAGGTCGGCCAGTCGTCCGGTGGTGGTGCCGTGGCGGCGCTCGCGCCGGGTGCCGCCGTGGCTCCGGCGAGCAGCAGTGCCGCGAGTGCTGCGAAGGCCGCTGGCCGTCGTCGTCGTTCTGTCATCCCCATCGAGGTTCTCCCTTGAACTTGACACCCTGCGGTGCTCACTGGTTAGGATCGGTCTCGCTAATACGCATTAGCGCGACTGATGTGCGATGCTAATGCGAATTAGCGAAGAAGTCGAACGACTTCACCCCGATGGAGGACCCGGACATGCCCAGTAGTGCCAGACCACCGCAGCGCATCACGCAGCGCCGCATCGCCGAGCTCGCAGGCGTCAGCCAGGCGACGGTCTCTCTCGTGCTCAACGGCAAGGCGGACGCCGCCAGCCGGATCCCCGAGGAGACCCGCGCGCGGGTCCTGGCCGTCATCAACGAGACGACGTACGTGCCGGACCCCGCCGCGCGGCGGCTCGCCGGGGTGGGCAACCGGCTCGTCGGGATCTTCACCTACGAGCCGGCGTTCCCCAGCGCGAGCCTCGACTTCTACGCCGCGCTGCTCACGGGCATCGAGGCCCGCGCCGAGGAGCTCGGCTTCGACCTGCTCCTCTTCACGAGCGCCCCGGTGGAGGGCGGGCGGCGGCAGCTCTTCAGCGAGAAGAACCGGTTGCGGCTCGCCGACGGTTGCCTCCTGCTCGGTCTCGAGATGGACGGTAGCGACCTCGAACGGCTCGTCGAGAGCGGCTTCCCGTTCGTCGCCGTCGGGCGCCGAGACGCCGTCGGCGTGCCCTACGTCGCCGCGGACTACGTCACGGGAACCGGTGCGCTCGTCTCCCGGGCATGGGAGCTGGGGCACCGCGACTTCATCTACGTGCACGCGGACAGCACCGGCGAGTCCGTCCTGGACCGCCAGCGAGGGTTCCGCGAGGAGCTCGAGCGGCGCAGCGGCGCACTGGACCGGGCGACGAGCCTGCGGGCCTCCGACGAGGCAGACCCCGAGGCCGACTGGCGCGCCGTACGGGAGTCGGGTGCGACCGTCGCCTTCGTCGAGCGGCCGAGCCTGGCGTCGCACTTCGCGAGGTTCGCCGTGCGCGACGGCCTCGACGTCCCGGGCGACCTGTCCATGGTCGTGCTCGCCGACCCCTCCCACCCGGCGGAGGCCGCGCGCGACTTCACGCGGCTGAGCCCGCCGCGCACCCAGCTCGGTGCCGACGCGCTGAGCCTCCTGGCGCGGGTGCTCGACCCGGCGGACGACATCGACGACGGCGAGCTCCAGATCATGCTCGACTGCGTCGTCTACGACGGCGACACCCTGGCGGCGCCGCGAAGCAACCCAGGTCGCGCGGGCGGGGGAGCGCGATGACCCGGCACCTGCCCAGCGGCATGCGTACCGAGGTCCTCGTCGTCGGCGGCGGTCTCGGTGGCGTCGCGGCGGCCCTCGCCGCCCTCGACGCGGGCCGTTCGGTCGTGCTCACCGAGGAGTACCGATGGCTGGGCGGACAGCTCACGAGCCAGGCCGTCCCGTTCGACGAGCACTCCTGGATCGAGCAGTTCGGCTCCACGGCCCGCTACCGCGCACTGCGCCGAGGCATCCGGGACTACTACCGGCAGTGGTACCCGTTGACCCCGCAGGCGCGCGCCGACCCGATGCTCAACCCGGGAGACGGTCTCGTGAGCCGGTTGTGCGCCGAGCCGCGCGCCGGTGTCGCGGTGATCGAGGCCATGCTCGCGCCGTACCGCGCCGCCTCACGGTTGCGCATCGTCCAGCCCGCGGTGCCCGTCAAGGTCGACACCGACGGCGACCGCGTCACGGCCGTGACGCTCGAGCTGACTGACGAGTCTCGTCTCGTCGAGATCGAGGCGGACTACGTCATCGACGCGACAGAGCTCGGCGACCTGCTTCCCCTCGCGGGCGCGGAGTACGTCACGGGGTTCGAGTCGAAGGACCAGACGGGCGAGCCGAGCGCACCCGACGAGGCGCAGCCGCACAACCAGCAGGCCTTCAGCTGGTGCTTCGTCGTGGACCACGTCGACGGCGACCACACGATCGACCGCCCGGCGGACTACGACCGCTGGCGACAGGTCCAGCCGCCCTTCTGGGGCGCCCCGATGCTCTCGCTGACGGGACCGGACCCGCGCACTCTCAAGACCTTGACCCGGACGTTCACCCCGCACGCGCCCCGGCCGGGTGTCGTGGCCGACCAGGGCAAGGACCCCGGCGACCGGGAGCTGTGGACCTTCCGGCGCATCCTCGCGCGCCACCACCTGGCGGACGGCACGATCCCGAGCGACCTCGTGCTCGTGAACTGGCCGATGATCGACTACCTCGAAGGCACCATCGTCGACGTCGCACCCACGGAGGTCGACAAGCACCTGGCCGCCTCGCGCCAGCAGTCGCTCTCGATGCTGTACTGGCTCCAGACCGAGGCGCCCCGCCCCGACGGCGGCACGGGCTTTCCCGGACTGCGGTTGCGCGGCGACGTCACGGAGGGGCCGGACGGGCTCGCGATGGCGCCCTACATCCGCGAGTCGCGCCGCATGCTCACGGTGCGCACCGCGACCGAGAACGACCTGTCGATCGCGGTGCGCGGCCACGGGCGCCCGTTCACCACGCCGGACAGCGTCGGCGTCGGCATGTACCGCATCGACCTGCACCCCACGAGCGGCGGGGACAACTACCTGGATCTGGCGAGCGCTCCGTTCGAGATCCCGCTGGGAGTCCTGGTCCCGCGCCGCATGACGAACTTGCTGCCAGCCGGAAAGAACGTCGGCAGCACGCACATCACCAACGGGGCCTTCCGGCTCCACCCGGTGGAGTGGAACCTCGGCGAGGCTGCCGGAAGCCTCGCCGCGTACTGCCTGGACCGCGCGGTGGGCCCCCGCGCGGTTCAGGAGACCCCTTCACTCCTGGAGGGGTTCCAGTCCCTACTCACTCGCGGAGGCGTCGAGCTGCACTGGCCCGACGTCACCGGCTACTAGGAGAGCCAGATGAGATCAGCAAAGCCGCTGACCATGATCACCACGTGCGCACTCACGGCATTCGCGCTCGTGGCCTGTAGTTCTAGTGACACACCTGCACCGGGGCCCAGCGAGTCCGGGACCCTGCCTGCCGAGTCCGCGGCTCCGCCCGCGGCGGACGCCAGCATCGACCTGCGGATGACCGTGTGGTCCTCCAACGAAGACCACCTCGCCCTGTTCAACTCGATCGCCGACGAGTACAAGGCGGACCACCCGGAGATCGGCACGATCACGTTCGACCCGTTGCCGTTCGACGACTACACCTCGACCGTGACGACGCAGATCGCGGGCAACAACGCGCCGGACCTCGCGTGGATCCTCGAGAACGCTGCACCGGACTTCGTCTCGAGCGGGGCGCTGTTCCCGCTGGACGAGGTGCTCTCGAACGTCGAGGGCTACGAGTTCGACGACCTGAACGACGCCGCGACCGCGCTGTGGCGCCAGGACGGCGCGCTGCTCGCGTACCCGTTCAGCACGTCGCCCTTCGTGGTGTTCACGAACGAGGACCTGCTCAAGGAAGCCGGCCAGCCTTCTGGTGCGGCGCTCCTCGAGTCGGGCCGCTGGGACTGGGAGAACGTCTCCGAGGTCGGCTCGGTGGTCAACCAGACGACCGGGAAGACCGGGTTCGTGATCCGTGACTTCGAGTACCTGAACTGGGACTACCTGAGCACGGTGTGGAACGGCTGGGGTGCGGCGCCGTGGACCGAGGACGGTGCGGTCTGCAAGTTCGCGGAACCGGAGATGGTCGCCGCGTTCGAGTTCTTGCACGACGCCGCCTTCGAGGCGAAGTCGATGCCCGGTCCGGGTTCGACCGCGGACTTCTTCGCGGGCGAGGCGGCCTTCACGGTCACCCAGATCTCGCGGGCGAACCTGCTCGCCGACGGCGGCTTCGAGTGGGACCTGCTCCCGTTGCCCGAGGGGCCCGCGGGCACCTACTCGGTGACGGGACAGGCCGGCATCGGCGTCCTGGCCCGGGGTGAGAACCCCGAGGCCGCCGCGCAGTTCCTGGCGCACTTCTCCAACCCGGCGAACTCCGCGCTGCTCGCGCAGTACTTCCCGCCGCCGCGTGAGTCTCTCCTCAACACCGAGGTGCTCGCGGCGGCCAACCCGTTGCTGAGTGCCGAGCAGATCGAGAACGTGGTGATCCCCGGGATCGCGACGGGGCAGGTCCGCCCGAGCCACACGGACGCTGCTCGCCTCGGCCAGGAGGTGCGTGCCTCGCTCGACGGGCTCTGGGTCCCGAACGCTGACATCCCCGGAGTCCTGCAGGCGACGTGCGGGTCGATCGAGTCCCTGCTCGGCTAGCACGGACCATGTCGACTCCCACTGTCGCCGGGTCCCGGGGCCGGACTGCTGTCCGGCCCCGGGCCACCCGGCCCCGCCTGAGCTATCAACGCCAGGACGAGCTCATCGGGTACGCGTTCATCGCGCCGCAGGTGCTCGGCATCGTCGCGTTCGTGCTCGTGCCGCTCGCCCTGATCTTCTACTACGCGTTCCACGAGTGGAACGTCCTGGGCGGCACCTTCACCTTCGTCGGCCTCGACAACATCCGGGAGCTCTTCGAGGACCCGAAGCTCGGATCGGTGCTGCGCGCCACGGGAGTGTTCTCCGTCGGCCTCGTCGTGCTCAACGTCAGCCTCGCGCTCACGCTCGCCGTGCTGCTCAACCGCCGGTGGCGTGCGGTGACCTTCTTCCGGACGGTGTTCTTCTCGCCCGTGGTCGTCTCGCTCGTCGCCTGGACCATCGTGGCGGGGTTCCTGCTCCAGGCCGACGGCGGGATCAACGGGCTGCTCGCCGTGATCGGCATCGAGGGACCCAACTGGTTGCGCGAGGGCAACACGGCGATGCTGAGCGTCATCGTGGTGCAGGTCTTCAAGAACGTGGGCCTCAACATGGTGCTCTTCCTCGCCGCGCTCCAGGGCGTGCCGCGCGAGCTGCTCGAGGCCGCGCGGGTCGACGGCGCGAACGACCGCCGCATCTTCTTCCGCATCGTGGTTCCGATGATCTCGCCGACGATCCTGCTCACGCTCATCATCACGATCGTCGGGTCGCTGCAGGTGTTCGCGCAGATCGCCGTCCTGACGCAGGGCGGTCCCGGGGTCTCCACGACCGTGCTCGTGTACTACCTGGTCCAGCAGGCGTTCGACTTCCACCGGTTCGGCTACGGCTCGGCGCTCGCGATCCTGCTCTTCGTCATCGTGCTGCTCCTGACCATCGCGCAGTGGCAGCTGAGAAAGAGGTGGGTCTTCTATGAGAAGTAACGCAGCCACGCTGTCACGGCCCGGTGCGTCGAGCCTCGCCGCCGGGCGCGACCCGGTGCGACGCACCCGGTCGGAGAAGTACCCGGACGAGAGGGACACGCACCTGGGGCGTCGGATCGCGTTGTACGGACTGCTGTGCGTCCTGGCGATCCCCTTCGTGTTCCCCACGTGGTGGATGATCACGTCGTCGCTCAAGCCGATCAACGAGATCTTCGCCTTCCCCCCGACGCTCTGGCCGGCCGAGCCGACGCTCGCGGCGTACTCCGACGCGTTCCGGATGCAGCCCTTCGCGCGGCAGTACTTCAACAGCCTCTACATCGCCGCGGCCGTCACGGTCGGGACCATGTTCGTGTCCTCGCTCGCCGGGTACGCGTTCGCGCGGATCAAGTTCCGGGGGCAGAACACGCTGTTCCTCGTCGTCCTCGTCGGCCTCCTCATCCCGAGCGAGGTGACGATCGTGCCGCTCTTCCAGATGTTCAACCGGTTCGGGATGATCGACACCCACTGGCCGCTCATCCTCGTGACCACCTTCGGGGCGCCGAGCGTCCTGGCGACGTTCATCATGCGTCAGTTCTTCGTGACGCTGCCTGTCGAGCTCGAGGAGGCGGCTCGTCTCGACGGGCTGGGGAGGCTCGCCATCTGGTGGCGTATCGCCACCCCGCTGTCCCGCACGGCGCTCGCGGCGGTGTCGATCTTCACGTTCCTGTACGTCTGGAACCTCTACCTGGAACCCACGGTGTACCTGTCCTCGCCCGAGATGTTCACGCTTCCGCAGGCGCTGACCCGTTACGCGGACGCCTATGGTGGGCAGATCTGGAACGTGCAGCTCGCTGCTGCCACCATGACGGCGCTCCCGGTGCTCATCGTGTTCGTCTTCGCTCAGAAGCAGTTCGTCGAGGGGCTCGCCCAGGCAGGGCTCAAGGGCTGAGCAGGGGTCGCGAGGCAGGGGGTGACGCCCCGGGGGTGGGTGTTGACGCCCCCGGGGCAGGGGTGTGCCAGGTTCGTCGGCTGGCGGCCGTGCCAGCGCCGGTGATCGTGTAGGTGGCCAAGGGCAGGCTTGCGCCTCGTGGCCCGGGTGGCGCTGGATCTCGGGCCAGGGTGAGGTCGTCGGTGTGGACGGCGCCGTGATGGTGGGTGCACAGCAGGACGGCGTTGTCGATGTTGGTGAGGCCGTTGTCCCGGGCCCACCAAGTGATGTGGTGGATCTCGCACCAGCGGGCAGGGATCTGGCATCCGGGGAATGCGCAGTGGCGGTCACGGGCGATGACGAGTCGGCGTTGCGGGCCGGTCCACAGGCGCTTGGTGCGTCCCAGGTCGATGGGTACGGACTCGGCGTCCAGGACGATGCGGGTGATCTGTGCGTCGCACAGGATGCGGGCAGTCTCGCTGGGCGGGACGGAGGTGCCGTCCTCGAAGGTCGCCGGATCGAACGACATTCCGGACCCACCCTGCTCGCTCCCCGCCCGCTCGCTCCCCGCCTGCGGATTGCCGCTCTGGGGGCCTTCGTGGAGCTGGTGGAGGGCGGCGAGGGTGTCGGCGGTGATGATGAGGGACACGTGCGGGGGCACGTGGCCACCGGGCTTGGTGGTGGGGTCGGTGAGGGCGCCCTGTGCGAGAGCGTCCAGGGCGTCGGCGGCACGCTGGCCGTGGTCGCGGGTGTCGCCGGCGCTGGGCACGGGGGTGACGGCTTCGAGTGCCAGGCGGAGGCGGTGGCCGGCCATCTTGTCCAGGCGGCCCTTGACGATGGTTCCGCCGGGGGTGTCGGCCACGGACAGGTAGCGGGCTCGTCGTTGTGCGGCGTGGTCGGCTTCGAGGGTCAGGGGGTCCAGGCGTGCGGCCCAGGCTTCTGCGGCGCGAGCGAAACGGGGTGCGTCCAAGTGCTTGGCCGAGGCGAGCAGCTCGCCGCTGGCGGCGGGGTCGGCCAGGGCGTCGGTGATCTTCTCCCGCCGATCGGCGCCGCCGCTCGTGGCGATACGCCCGAGCACTTCGGCATGCGCGGGGGTCAGGTCCCCTGCGGTGAGTGCCTCGGCGGCCCCGGGCGTGGTGGCCACGGTGCGGGCGGTGGTGACCTCGAGGTGCGCCTTGCCCTGCCCGGTGCGGGTGGTGCGGGAACGCCATGCCGTCAGCGAGGCGTCCTTGCCCGTGCCGCGCCAGGCCTCGGTGCGGTCGACCGCGGCCAGGGCCTTTGTGCGGCACACCTCGAGCATCCGGGCGGACTCGTCAAGACCTGCGAGCAGGCCCAGCAGCTCGTTGCGCTCCAGGGCGCCCAGGTCCGCCTCGGCGACCTCACGCAGCACCTCGCACACCGCCGCCACCGTCGACCCGGGCCGACCCAGGGCAGGGGGAATGTCGGTGTCGATGGCTACGTTGGTCCTCGATCTCGACATGCCGCCCATCCCTTTCCCGTCCTAGTACGCATGATCTATTATTGACCTTTATGTCCGATATGTCAACAAGACTCAGCGATCAGCGTGACCGGGTGCCGAACCCGCCGTCACCGAGTAGACGTACTGGCGCGGCGAAACGTGAGGTGCAGGCTCGAGCAGCGAGCTGGAGCGAAGAGGGGTCCCGCGAGAGACACACGCCCTCAGTGCCCGAGCCGCCCCAGCATCGCGCGGTGCAGCGTCCCGTTGCTCGCGATCGCGCCCGGCCCCCACGGACCGTCAGCACCGGTGAGGGACGTGAACCGCCCACCCGCCTCGGCGACGATGATCGACGGCGCGGCCATGTCGTGCAACGCGAGCTCGGGCTCGGCGGCGACGTCGACGGCACCCTCGGCCACGAGCATGTAGGACCAGAAGTCGCCGTAGGCCCGCGTGCGCCACACCGTGTCGGCCAGCTCGAGGAACTCCTCGATGCGCCCGATGTCCCGCCAGCCGCTCAGGCTCGAGTAGCTGAACGAGGCGTCCTCGATCGAGCGCACCCCGGAGACGCGCAGCCGCCGCGCGGCGGACATCGAGCGGCCGGTCCACGCGCCGGACCCGGAGGCCGCCCACCACCGCCGCCCGATCGCGGGGGCGCTCACCACGCCCGCCACGACGTCCTGGCCGTCCACGAGCGCGATGAGCGTGGCCCACACGGGTACGCCGCGCACGAAGTTCTTGGTGCCGTCGATCGGGTCGATGATCCAGCGTCGGGAGCCGTGCCCCGTCTCGCCGAACTCCTCGCCGATGATGCCGTCGCGCGGGCGCGTGCGGGAGAGCTGGGAGCGCACGATCTCCTCGGCGTGCCGGTCGGCGTCCGTCACGGGCGTCAGGTCGGGCTTGGTCTCGACGCGAAGGTCCACGGCACCGAAGCGGTCCATGGTGTGGGCGTCGACCTGGTCGGCGATGACGTGGGCGAGGCGCAGGTCGTCGTCGTACACGGGGCGGGAGGTCATGGCGACACGGTATCGGTGCGTGCCGCGAGCAAGCGCCGAAAGGAGTCCGTGCGCGCGGCGCGACCGGCCCGCTCCTCGCCGTCGTCGGCGGCCTCGACCCACTCGTCGAGCG
>CAZECM010000025.1:17989-40007 GCA_964510785.1 uncultured Cellulomonadaceae bacterium
GTCGAGCGCGCAGTCCGGGGCGTCGTCGAGGTGCGTGCACCCGCGCGGGCACTCGGCCGCGACCTCCGCGAGGTCCCCGAACGCTGCGAGCAGCGTGTCCGTCGTGACGTGCGCGAGCCCGAACGACCGCACCCCCGGCGTGTCCACGACCCAGCCCGCCCCGGCCCTGTGCCCTGCGGGCATGTGCAGCGCGACGACGGACGTCGAGGTGTGCCGCCCGCGCCCCGTCACGTCGTTGACGATGCCCGTCGCACGGCCCGCGGTCGGCACGAGCGCGTTGACGAGCGTGGACTTGCCGACGCCGGAGTGGCCCACCATGACCGTGACGCGACCCGCGAGGTCCGCGTGCAGCACGTCGATGCCTTCGATCTCGTCCGCGCGCCGCTGCGTCACGACCACGCGAACCCCGAGCGGCTCGTACAGCGCCCGCAGCTCGTCCGCGGGCGCGAGGTCCGCCTTCGTCAGCACGAGCAGAGCGTCCATCCCGGCGTCGTAGGCCGCGACCACGCAGCGGTCGATCATGCGGGTGCGCGGTTCGGGGTCGGCGAGCGCCGTGACGATCGCGAGCTGGTCGGCGTTGGCCACGACGATGCGCTCGACGGGGTCCGTGTCGTCCGCCGTGCGCCGCAGCACCGTGGTGCGCTCGGTGACCCGCACGATGCGTGCGAGCGAGCCCTCGGCGCCCGAGGTGTCCCCGACGACGTCGACCTGGTCGCCGACGACGATCCGCCCGCGACCCAGCTCCCGGGCCTTCATCGCCGTGATGCGCCGCGTGCTGTCCGTGTCGCCGTCCGCGGCCATGAGGAGGGTGTAGCGGCCGCGGTCGACCCCCGTGACGAGGCCGCGCTCGGCGTCGGCGTGCTCGGGCCGCTGCTTCGTGCGGGGGCGCGAGCCGCGCCGGGTGGGCCTGGCGCGAAAATCGCCCTCGTCCACGCGGCGACCCGTCACCGGCCCAGCATCCCCAGCCACTGCGAGGTGAAGTCCGGCAGCGTCTTCGCCGTCGTCCCGACGTTCTCCACCACGATGCCCGGCACCCGCAGCCCGAGGATCGCCCCCGCCGTGGCCATGCGGTGGTCGTGGTAGGTGAGCCAGCGGGCCGCGTGCAGCGGCCGCGGCGTGATGACGAGCCCGTCGGAGGTCTGCTCGCAGCGCCCGCCGAGGCGCGTGATCTCGGTGGCGAGGGCCGCGAGCCGGTCCGTCTCGTGGCCGCGCAGGTGGGCGATGCCCCGCAGGCGCGAGGGGGAGTCGGCGAGGGTCGCGAGCGCGGCGATCGTGGGGGTCAGCTCGCCCACGGCGTGCAGGTCGAGGTCGGCGCCGTGCAGCTCCCCGGTGCCACGGACAGCGAGGACCCCGTCGTCGGACAACGCGGACTGCCCGCCCAGCGCCTCGAAGATCTCGGGGACCTGCGCCCCGGGCTGCGTCGAGCTGGTGGGCCAGCCGGGCACGCGGACCTCGCCGCCGGCCACGAGGGCCGCCGCGAGGAACGGGCTCGCGTTGGACAGGTCGGGCTCGACGAGGACGTCGTGCGCGGCGACGGGTCCGGGGGACACGCGCCAGATGTCGGGGCGGGAGTCGTCGACGACGACGCCGAACTCCCGCAGCACCGCCACCGTCATCTCGATGTGCGGCAGGCTCGGCAGGGTCATTCCCACGTGGCGGACAGTGAGCCCCTGGTCGTAGCGCGCGCCGGCGAGCAGCAGGGCCGAGACGAACTGGGAGGAGGCCGAGGCGTCGACGTCGACCTGGCCGCCGCGCACGGCGCCGTGGCCGACGACGGTGAACGGCAGGAACCCGGGCTCGCCCTCGTCCTCGACGTGCACCCCGAGGGCCCGCAGCGCCCGCAGCACGGGCTCCATGGGTCGCACGCGGGCCCCCTCGTCGCCGTCGAAGCGGACGGGGCCCCGGGCGAGCGCCGCGACGGGTGGGACGAAGCGCATCACGGTGCCCGCGAGGCCGCAGTCGATGCTCGCGCCGGCGTCGAACGTGGCGGGGGAGACCGACCAGTCGGGTCCGTCGTCGTCCACCGTGGCCCCGAGCGCGCGCAGCGCGTCGGCCATGAGGGAGGTGTCTCGTGAGCGCAGGGCGCCGCGCAAGGTGCCCGGGCCGTCGGCGAGCGCGGCGAGCACGAGATAGCGGTTGGTGAGCGACTTCGAACCGGGGACGACGACGGTCGCGTCGACGGGCGCGCTCGCGTGGGGCGCGGTCCAGTCGCCGTCGGTGAGCGGGGCTGCGGGGGTCGAAGGTTCGGTCACGGGGCCCAGCCTAGCGATGGCGCAGGTGGCGAAGTCCTCAGGCCTCGCGCACCGACTCCCGCGCCTGAGCACGTGCCTCGCGCGCGTGCTCGACGCGCCACGCGATGCCGGGCCGCCCTTCGCGGTCGACGCCGGCGAGGATCGCGCCACCCGTGGCCGTGAGCGCTTGTACGAGACGGTCGCGCCGGGCCGCGCGGTCCTCACGCGTCTCGCCGGGCACGCGGACCGGCAGGTTGGCGAGCAGCAGGGGCGCACTCAGCCCCGCGAGCACGAGCGCGGCCGTGCGGGGTGCCTTGCCGAACACGAGCGAGAGGCCGGCGAGCGCGGTCACGGCGCCGTGCACCTGAACCACGCGGCGCAGCGTGGGGCCGTCGAGGTACCCGACGAGGTCCGTGCCGGTCGCGGCCCCGGCCCGCTCGGCCACCGGGCGCAGCACCGGCAGGGTCGCCGCCGCGTGCGCGGCCGGGTGCCGCACGGCGTCGATGCCTCGCGTGACGAACCACGTGGCGAGCATCGCTCTGGCGAGCGGGCGGGCGAGCACCGTTACAGCACTCCGCCCGCGGCGGCCGGGGCGTCGGCGGACTCGCCGCCGTCGCCGATCTGCTCGCGCGCCACGTAGTTCTCGAGGTCGAACAGGTTCGCACCCGCACGCTCGGCCACCGTGAGGAGCGTGGTCGCGGAGGCGACCTCTTCGACCTGCTCCTTGAGGAACCACAGCAGGAACTGCTCGCCGAGCGCGTCACCCTCGGCGCGGGCCGCCGCGAAGATCGCCTCGATCTGCGCGGTGACCTGCTTCTCCTGCGCGAGGGCGAGCTTGATGGGGGCCACGACGTCCTCGAAGCCGTTGATGACGTCGCCGCTGCCCGGGATGTCGATCGGCAGGTCGCGGTCGAGCATGTACTGCACGATCATCATCGCGTGGTTGCGCTCCTCGATCGCCTGGGCGTAGTAGTGCCGGGCGAGCTGGGGGAGGTCCTGGGCGTCGAACCAGACGGCGATCGCGATGTACTGCTGGTGGGCGTTGAACTCGTGACCGACCTGCTCGCGGAGCAGCTGGAGGAACCGTGAATCGCTCATGGGTCCAACCTAACGCGTCGAGCGCGCCCGGCCCACCGGTAGTGAGAGCCCCCTGAAGGGAATGGGGACGACGGCGCACGTGTTGAGGCCGGTGTGACCCTGCTCGCACATCGATCCGCCACCGCGCCGCGCCGCGCCGCGCACGCATGCTCCGGGCTAGGCTCGGGCTCGATGACTGAGCCCACGCCGGTCGACCCGGCGACCGAGGACACGGCCGCGCGCACCGCGCGTTTCGAGGCGGACGCGCTCGCCTACGTCGACCAGCTCTATGGCGCCGCGCTACGCATGACGCGTAACCCGACCGACGCCGAGGACCTGGTCCAGGAGGCGTACACGAAGGCGTTCGCGGCCTTCCACCAGTTCAAGCCGGGCACCAACCTCAAGGCGTGGCTGTACCGGATCCTGACGAACACCTTCATCAACACCTACCGCAAGAAGCAGCGCGAGCCGCAGCAGTCCGCCGGCGAGGAGGTCGAGGACTGGCAGCTCGCCCGCGCCGCCTCGCACACCTCCACGGGGCTGCGCTCTGCGGAGGCCGAGGCTCTCGACCGGTTGCCCGACTCCGCCGTCAAGGACGCGCTCGCCGAGCTCGGTGAGGAGTTCCGGCTCGCCGTGTACCTCGCCGACGTCGAGGGGTTCGCCTACAAGGAGATCGCCGAGATCATGGGCACCCCGATCGGTACCGTGATGTCCCGGCTGCATCGCGGGCGCGCGCGGCTGCGCGAGCTGTTGTGGGACTACGCACAAGAGCGGGGACTGGTTCCGGCGGGAACCAAGGAGGACGCATGAGCACGAACGACGACGGCGCCCCGGCCAAGCGGGTCGACTGCGCCCAGGCGATCGACCAGCTCTTCGAGTTTCTCGACGCCGAGATCGACAACGACCGCGGTGATCTCATCCGCGTCCATCTCGCCTCGTGCGAGCAGTGCCTCGCGGAGTACGACGTCGTGGACCACATCAAGGCCCTCGTGAAGCGCTCGTGCGGTGAGCAGGCGCCCGTCGAGCTGCACGTGCGGATCCGCACCCAGCTCACGGTGCTGCGCGCCGAGCTCGGCTGATCCGGGTTCGTGCTCTCACCGTCGGGCACGTAGGCGCCGTCGGGCATACGAAAGGCCCGGTGCCGATGCACCGGGCCCTCGTTGCGTCCTCAGGCGTTGGGACGGTTGCCGTGGTTGGCCGAGCTCTTCTTCCGGCTGCGGCGCTTGCGTCCACGCTTGCTCATGAGGTTCTCCTTGGGTCCGCGGACGTCGCTGAGTCACGACGAACCCGCCTATGCTCCCACATCCGGCGCGATGGGCCGAACGGAGCACCCGTTCACCACGCGAAGCGGGGACGAACGGGCTCAAGTTCGCGGCTCCGTCGCCCGATGAGGTGATGGTGAGCGACCAGCCTCTTTCCGTCATCCCGTTCCTGCACGCGCTCGCGGGGACGAACGGTTCCGACCTGCACTGCAAGGTCGGCTCTGCACCGCGCGTGCGCGTGGACGGGCGGCTGCGCAAGCTCCAGGTGCCCGACCTGCGCCCGATCGACACCGAGAACATGCTCATCGAGGTGCTCCCCGAGGACCTCGTCGACCACTACCGGCGCACGCACGAGGCGGACTTCGCCTACTCGCTCAAGGGCGTCGGGCGGTTCCGCGTCAACGCCTACCAGGCGCGTGGCACGAACGCGCTCGTGTTCCGACGGGTCGCCGTGGGTGCGCAGTCGCTCTCCGAGCTGGGCCTGCCCGAGGTCGTGGGCGAGCTCGCGCTCGAGCCCCGCGGCCTCGTCCTCGTGACGGGTCCGACCGGTTCGGGCAAGACGACGACGCTCGCCTCGATGGTGGACCTCATCAACTCCTACCGCGAGGTCAACATCGTCACGATCGAGGACCCGATCGAGGTGCTGCACTCGGACAAGAAGGCGATCGTCTCCCAGCGCGAGGTGCGCCAGGACACGGCCGACTTCAACTCCGCGCTGCGCGCCGCGATGCGCCAGGACCCCGACGTCATCCTCGTGGGCGAGATGCGCGACGTCGAGACCGTGCGGGCCGCGCTCTCCGCGGCCGAGACCGGTCACCTCGTGCTCTCCACGCTGCACACGATCGACGCGCAGGAGTCGATCAACCGCATCGTCGACTTCTTCCCGCCGCACGAGCAGAAGCAGATCCGCACCGCGCTCGCGCAGTCGCTCAAGGGCGTCATCTCGCAGCGGCTCGTCCGTCGCCAGGACGGTTCGGGGCGCGCTGTCGCCGTCGAGGTGCTCGTCAACACCGGCCGCACCGCCGAGGCGATCCTCGACCCGGTCGAGTCGACGCCGATCATCGACCTCATCGCCGAGGGCGGCTACTACAAGATGCAGACCTTCGACCAGCACCTCTTCCAGCTGATTCGGGACGACGCCGTCTCCTACGAGGACGCGTGCTCGGTCGCGTCCAACCCGCAGGACCTCACGGTCGAGCTGCGCGCGGCGGGCCTGGTCTCCTAGCCCGGGCGGTTGCTGACCCGGGGCGGGCCGCACCCTTTACGTGACCGCGCCGACCGCGCCGCACGGTATCTCCTGCATCACGGTGAGCGATTGCTGACGTCTGGCGTCAGCAATCGCTCACTGTCTTGTCCGGGCCGGTGGGTCAGCGCGCCACGGTAGGGCCTGCGGGAGGGCGGCCCTGTTGACGCGCACCCAAGACGCGATATAACGTGTTTCTCGTAACGAGATATATCGCGAGAGGGATAACGTCATGCCAACCGAGTCCTGGGTCGTCTCCGGCCCGCAGATCATCGAGCTGGAAGAGATTCGCGCGCTGCGCGTAGGCCTCGTCGGGGGCAGGGTCGACGTCGTGGCGCACGACGACGACGCTCGCGGCGCCCGAGTCGAGGTGCACGAGGTCTCGGGGCGGCCGCTCGAGGTGAGCCTCGTCGACGGCGAGCTCAAGGTCGGCTACGGCCATACCCTCGGCGGGTGGGAGTCCTTCCTCGACAAGCTCCGCAACTTCTCGGACAAGGACTCGGCCGCCGTGCACATCGCCGTCCCGCGCGACGTCAGGGTGCGCCTCGGCACCGTGGCCGCGGAGGGGCTGCTCGCCGGCATGCGCGAGGACGCGCAGGTCTCGACCGTCTCCGGCTCGCTCGTCACGGACCACACGCTCGGTGCGCTGACGGCCAAGACCGTCTCGGGGGAGATCGCGGTGCGCGACCACGCGGGCGATCTGACGCTCTCGACCGTCTCGGGGGACCTCACCGCCTCCGGGGCGCTCAGCCGCGTCACGACCAACTCCGTGTCCGGTGCCGTCTCGCTCGACATGACGAGCAGCACCACCACCGTCTCCGCCACGACCGTCGCGGGTGACGTGACGATCAGGCTGCCGCAGGGTGTCGGGTTCGGCGTCGAGGCGAAGTCCGTGAGCGGGCGCGTCGTCGTCGACGGCGTCGACCACACCTCGAGCCGCCCCGGCCGCACCCACGTCGACACGCGCTCGGGCGGGACGGGCTGCTACGCGACCGTGAGCACCGTGTCCGGGAACCTGACCGTCCTGCGCACGGCGACGTCATGACGCCTGTCTTCGCTCACGGGCAGCTGCGGCTGTACCTGCTCGCACTCCTCGAGCAGGGACCTCGCCACGGCTACGAGGTCATCACGGCGCTCGCCGACCGGTTCGGCGGCACCTACCGGCCGAGCGCAGGGACGATCTACCCCCGCCTCGCGCGACTCGAGGAAGAAGGACTCGTGCGCCGGACCGAGGGGGACCGCCGCTCCACGTATGCCCTCACCGACGCGGGCCGGGCAGAGCTCGACGCGCGGCGCGGCGACCTCGCGGAGCTCGAGGAGAACCTCGCCGAGACGGTGCGTGCGCTCGCGGACCAGGTGCGCAGCGACGTGCGCGACTCGATGCGCGGGCTGCGCGCGGACCTTGCCGCCGCGGCGCAAGAGGCCCGCGCCGGTGCCACGACCGCGAGCTCGACCCGCTCACCGGACGAGCGGGTCGCCGCGCGCATCCGGCTCTCCGAGGCCGAGGCCGAGCTGCGGCAGTTCCGCGACGAGCTCCGCACCGAGCTGCGTACCGTGACGGCATCCGGCGAACCCCTCACCCCGCTCACGCTCGACACGATCCGCACGGTGCTCGACCAGGCCCGCACGTCCATCCGGGCGACCCTGCGCTGACCCCGGCGCCGGGTGGTGTGGGAGAGGGTGCGTCAGGGGGTGTCGGCCGGCAGGCCGAGCCAGTGGTGCCAACCGGTGTGGAGCACGAGCCACGCCAGCAGTCCGTAGCCCGCCTGTCCGGGGTGCGCGCCGTCTCCAGCCGCGAGGTCGGTCTGCCACTGCTCGTGGGAGATGAGGGGGGCGAAGGTCTCGACGTAGGGGATCGAGCGTCGCGTCGTGACGTCGGCGAAGGCGGCCGAGAGCTCGCCGACCGCCTCGGGCGCGTGCGGGCCGCCGGGTGGGGGGCCGACGACGAACGCCTCGAGACCGCGCCGCTGGGCGATGTCGAGGATGTTGGCGAGGTTGAGGCGGGAGCGCGCGGGGGAGATGCCGGCGTCGAGGTCCGCGCGGCCGAGCCCGATGACGAGTCGGTTGTCCGCTTCGGGGCTGACCCGCCTCGCGACCTCGGCGTCCCAGCGCTGGCTGAGCTCCGCCGTGGTCTCGCCGGGGACGGCGAGCTGGAGCACCGTCAGGGGAGCGGCCACCGGGGTGCGTGCAGCGACGCGGCCGACCCAGCCGAGGCCTCTCGGATCGCCGACGCCGGCCACCAGCTCGTCGCCGATGACGCACACGCGGATCGCCCGCTGGTCCACTGACTTCCTCCCGCGACGTGAGCACTGCCGACGGACGTCCGGGCTACCGGGCGCGCCGCCGTCCCAGTGTCCCGCGGGGTCCGGTCCCTGCGGCGGCGACGCGCCCGGAAGTTCAGCGCAAGCTGCGGTACGGCTCGCTCGGCCACCGGTCGAGGCTCCACGGGTCGTGGGACCGTGGCGGGGGCCGGTGCCCATAGCCGTCGCGGCGCACGTACCGTGCTGTGAGGATGAGCAGGAGGGCCATCGTCAGGACGAGGATGATGAATGCGGTCATGGCAGAAAGTCTGTGCCCGTTAGTTTTCCGCCGCGAGTGGCAGGACTGCCCCTATCCGGCAGATTTCTGCCATCATGGGGAGATGCTGAACCGCGTCGTCGCCATCGCCGTCCCCGGCTTCTCCATCTTCGAGCTCTCCGTCGCGTGCGAGGTGTTCGGGATCGACCGTTCCGACACGGGCGGTCCGAACTTCGACTTCACCGTGTGCGCGCCGACCCCGGGAGTGCTGCAGGCCAAGGCCGGCAGCCTGGACGTCGTCGTCGGCGAAGGTCTCGAGGCGACGCGCACGGCCGACGCCGTGATCATGACCGCCTACTCCGCCGATTTCGGTCCCGTGGACGAGGCCGTGATCGACGCGCTGCGCGAGGCGCACGCCCGCGGCGCGTGGATCGTGGGGGTCTGCTCGGGCTCGTTCGCCCTCGCGCAAGCGGGCCTGCTCGACGGCCGGAACTGCACCACGCACTGGATGTACACCGAGCAGCTCGCGGCCGCGGCCCCGGGCGCGAACGTCTGCCCCGACGAGCTCTACGTCGAGGACGACCGCATCATCACGTCAGCGGGTACGGCGGCGGGCATCGACGCGTGCCTCTATCTCGTGCGCTGCGAGCGGGGCGCGGCGGCGGCGTCCCAGATCGCGCGTCGCATGGTGGTACCGCCGCACCGTGACGGTGGCCAGGCCCAGTACATCGAGCACCCGCTGCCGACGGCGGCCGACTCGCTCGCAGGCTTGCTGGACTGGATGGTGGATCACCTCGCCGAGGACCTCACCGTGCCCGAGCTCGCGGCGCGGGCGTTCATGAGCGAGCGCACCTTTGCGCGGCGGTTCCGCGCGGAGACCGGCGCCACGCCCGCCGCGTGGCTCGCCCGGCAGCGGTTGCTGCGCGCACGGGAGCTCCTCGAGGGCTCCACGCTCTCCGTCGACGAGGTCGCGGCGCAGTCCGGCTTCGGTACGGCCGCCGTGCTGCGCCACCACTTCTCCCGCTCGCTCACCACGACCCCGCTCGCTTACCGCCGCCGCTTCCGCACCCTCGACGAAGCCCGCCCCGCGAGATAGAGACGTACGCCGCGAAGTAGAGGCGTTGTTGTCTCTACTTGACGACCGCTGTCTCTACTTCGGCGAAGGGTCAGGGGCAGGTGGGGGAGTCGGTGCGGAGGAAGATGTAGTCGGCCAGGGACGTTGCGGCGACGAGCGAGTCCGCGCTCACCGGGTAGAGGTGCAGCTCTTCGCCGTCGGGCTCGAGCCACTCCGGCTCGCCGTCGGCCAGGCGCCACAGGCTCGAGTCGATGGGTCCGATGACGATGCCGGAGCACTCCGGGCGCGGGTGCCACACGTAGCGGGCGCCGTTCTCGGGCATGCCTTCGTGGCCGTCCGTGATGAGACCGGGCTCGGCGATCGGTCCACCGGGCCGCGTCTCGTCGTCGGTGACCTGGGAACCCGGCACGCTCAGGTCGACGTCGACGACGGTGCGCTCCTCCGGCACGCCGGCGGGGGGATCCTCGGCGCGGAGCTGGACGTGGAACGGGCCGGTGGGAAGCAGCGCGCGATCCACCGCGACGACGAAGGCGTGCGGGTTGGCATCGGCGTTGCACATCCCGGGCCAGCCGGGCACGACGATCTCGCCGTGCAGGGTCGCGCCGTCGACCACCACCCCGTCGAGCCGCACCGGGCAGCCCGAGCCCCACACCGCACCGAACCACACGACGATCTCGCGCTCCCAGTCGACCGCGCCCGGCTCGCCGGGGAGCCCCGCCGCGAGCCACAGCACCGTGAGCTGCTCGTCCGTCGTCGCGACCCCTGTCCGGTACGCGTCGCCCACGCCGCGCTCGTGCCCGAGCAGCCGCCACCCTTCTCCGGCGGTCGCCTGCTCGCCCTCAGGGACGAGCGACTCCGGTGCCAGGAAGTCCACGCACAACGGCCGCCCGGCATAGTCCCTCAGTGCATCCGCCGCAGCGGGCACGGGTGCCACGTCGTAGAGACCGACAACGCCGGGGCTGACGTCGGCGCTCAGGCCGGAGACCTGCACGCCCGCGTCGCGCAGTGACTCGTGCACCTCGTCGAGGAGGGCCAGGAGCTCGGCTTCCGAGTACGGCACGGCGACGACGACGACGCCCTCACCGGGGAACTCCTGCTCGACCTCGCGCTGGAGGGCCACGGTGTCGATGTCTCCGGAGAAGCCGACGTGCACCCACCCGTTGCGGTCCCGGTCGAGCCACAGCTGCTCGAACCCCGGTTGGCGCCCGGCCCACGCGAGCACGCCGTCGGTCAGGTCCGTCGCGTTGCCGTACCGAGGCTCGTCGCGGTAGAGCGACGGGTCCGCCGTGAGAGCAGGCACGTCCGCGCAGGACGGAAAGTCGGTGGTGGGGACGACGGCGCCCGGATCGGGTTGGGTCGAACCTGGGCTGGCGTTCGGGGTGGCGCACGCGCCGAGCACGAGCGTGGCGCCCACGAGCACGGCCACCGCGGTGCGTCGAGCCGCCAGGGAGGCCGTCGTCGTCGTCATGCCCGGACCCCTTCGGGAAGTACCTGTGCGGGCGGCACTGCGTACCCACCTGCCTGGAGTATGTCGTGGCGGCGCGACGACTTGCGGCTCAGGCCGCCGAACCCGACTCCGGAGCCTCGGGCGGTGGCTCCAGGTCGTCAACCCACCGCCAGCTGGAAGGTCGCCCACGAGGCCGGAGGAAGAGCGGCGAGAAGGTGCCCGTCCTCGACCTTCGCGGCCGGATGGGGTCGCGGTGTCACCCTGTGGGGCTCCTGCTGCGTGTTCACCGCGAAGAGATCTTCCTCAGCGATCATCGCGCTGCTCACGATGGCGCTGTTCGGGAAAGCTCCGAGGTCGACGTCGAGCATGATTTCATTGCCCGGGTCTCGGTTGACGCAGAACACCGAGAGCACCGCGTCCTGCGGGTCATGGGTCACCACAGCGTCGACCGCCGGGACCTCGCCGTGCTTGGTGGTGGCCACGGTCGGTGCCTCGACCTGTGTCTGCAGCACGGTGCCCCGGGCGTAGCGGGCCGTCTGCGCAAACGGGTGGAACGTGGGCAGCCGCCATGCGGGGCCGCCGGGCTCGGCGCGGATCGGGCTGATGGTGTTGACGAGCTGTGCCTGGCAGGCGGCCGCGACGCGGTCGGCGTTGCGCAGCAGCGTGATGAGGAGCGAGCCGACGACGACGGCGTCCAGCGCGGTGTAGTCGTCTTCGCTGATGCGGGGGGCCTCGACCCAGTCCTCAGGCAGCCCGCCGTCGTGCATCGCCTTCATGTACCAGACGTTCCACTCGTCGAAGGAGATGTTGACCTGGTGGTCGGACTTCAGCTTGCCCCCCACGTGGTCTGCCGTCGCCACGACGTCCTTGATGAAGCGGTCCATGTCGCAGGAGGAGGCCAGGAAGCTCCCGATGTCGTCGCCCTCGAGCTCGTAGTAGGCGTGCGCCGAGATCATGTCGACGGCCTCGTAGGTGTGCTCGAGGACCGTGGACTCCCAGCTGCCGAACGTGGGCATGCCTCGTGCGGAGCTGCCGCAGACGACAAGCTCGAGACCCGGGTCGAACTGCCGCATCGCCCGCGCCGTGCGTGCCGCGAGCCGGCCGTACTCCTCGGCGGTGCGATAGCCCAGCTGCCACTCGCCGTCCATCTCGTTGCCCAGGCACCACAGCCGGATGTCGTGCGGATCCTGCGCACCGTGCGAGCCCCGGAGGTCGGAGAGCGCCGTGCCGTGCGGGTGGTTCGCGTACTCGAGGAGGTCGAGCGCCTCTCCGATCCCGCGCGTACCGAGGTTGACGGCCATCATGGGCTCGACGCCGGCCTTGCGGGACCAGGACATGAACTCGTTGAGACCGAAGGCGTTCGTCTCGATCGTGCGCCACGCGGGGTCGAGGCGGCGAGGGCGGTCCTCCCGCGGGCCGACGCCGTCCTCCCAGCGGTACCCCGAGACGAAGTTGCCGCCCGGGTACCGCACCACGGAGACCCCGAGCTCACGGACGAGCTCGAGGACGTCGGTGCGCAGCCCCTCCTCGTCGGCCTCGGGATGGCCCGGCTCGAAGATGCCGGAGTAGACGCATCGGCCCATGTGCTCGACGAACGAGCCGAACAGACGCCGGTTCACGGGGGCCACCGTGAATGCGGGGGAGATGCTCACGTGAGCGTGCATGAGGGTTCCTTCGTGTCGCTGTTCGGGGCGTCAGAGCGCGGCGGTGTCGGCGGGTGCGAGAAGGCGCCACGACTGGACGTGGCTCGGCGTGCTGCGCCTGGCGGTGAGCGGCGCACCCACGTCGTCGCCCGCGTCGAGCTGCGTGCCGCTGGACACGTTGAGCAGCCCGTAGTGGTGCCCGTCGAGCGTGTTGAGGATCCACCGTTGCCGCGCGGAGCCCTCGGCCGGGTCCTCGAGGGCCACGGTCCCGGCGGCGTCGACGGCGAGCGCCGCACCCGCCGTGTCCCGGACGACGACGGTGCGCCGGTGCGTGCCCTCCCCGGCCACGGTGGTGAGCGTCCAGTGCTGCTCGTCCGCAACGGCGCTCCCCGGAGCGGCGGCATATGGCGCCTTCGCGCCGGAGGTGGTTGTCAGCACCGTGCCGTGGGCCAGGTTCTGCAGCACGATCGGGATGCCGTCCGGCGGGCCGGCACCCTCGGCGACGCCACTGACGCCCTCGACGAGAAGCGTTGTCACCGACCTTGCCGGCACGTGGACGGTGACCTTGCCGCTGAGCTCGTCCACGAGCTCGGGCTCTTGTGCGGCGAGCACCAGGTGCCCGTTCGTAGTGTCGCAAGTGCCGGTCGTCACCACGGGGGTCACACTCGCTCCGGACCACGAGGCGAAGCGCGTGAGGTCGAGGACCACCTCGCGCGCCGAGCCGGTGTCGTTCACGTGTACGACGACGGCGCTACGGCCGTCCGGCTTGACGAACGTGACGCTCGACGTGTCGTCCGTGGCGACCTGGACGTCACCGGGGCGGACGTAGCGCGTGAAGTTGCGGGACATGTCGAACTTGGTGTTCGTCACGATGCGCCACGGGGTGCCCGGGTCGCCGTCGGACTTGCGGCGCCGGGACAGCCCATCGGCGTCGCAGTCGAAGTCGATGAAGATGCTGCCCCAGCCCTTGTCGTCGTTGACCTCCATGTTGTAGAGGTCCTCGAGCGGCTGCCAGAACACCCACGCGGAGGGCTCGAGCTCGCGCAGGTCGTCGACGATCCGGGTCGCCATCCCCAGGCCGTGATCGACGTCCTCGGGGTCGAAGCCCGCGCCGAAGTGGCCGTCGACCTCGCTCATCCACAGCGGCTTCCCGGTCGCCTTGGCGATGTCGCGCACCTGGGTGCGTCCCTCGGTCTCGTAGGTGTGCACGTTGAGCTGCCCCACCGCATCGCGGGCGGCCGGGGTCCAGCCGTCCCAGTCGGTGACCCAGAGCAGAGGCTTGGTCTCGTCCGGGCCGGAGATCATCGCCGTCGTGCGTGTGCCGGGCCGCGCGAGGCGACGTTGCAGGGACTCCACGACGGCGGCCTGCAGCGCGGGGGAGAGCTGGGCGCCCTCCTGTCCACGGCACGAGAGCGTCCCGTCCTCGTCCACGAAGGTCATCCAGTACTCGACGTTGGGCTCGTTCATCGGGTCGATCGTGTGGAACCGGATGCCATGCGCGTCCTCGAGGTGCTCGACGACGCGAAGCACGTAGCCGGTGAACTGGTCGACGGACTCGGTGAGGAGCTGGTCCGTCGATGCCTCGAACCCTCCCGTGGCGTAGCCGGAGGTGGTCATGAAGTAGGGGGGCGAGTTGCTGAACGCCTCCCACCGGGTGATCTGCCCCTCGCGTGCCAGCTTCTGGAGCCACCAACGCTGGCCGGGGTCGGCGTCGAGGTCGAAGCTCGCGTCGTCGTCCGCGTCCCACGCCGCGCGGTAGGTGTCCCGGTCGGCGTAGGTCGAGGAGATGCCAGGCAGGTCGGCACGCCACCAGCCGGGTACGTCGCCACCGGGACGGATGTAGGAGTCGTCGACGTCGCTCGCGTTGCCGCCACCGACGTTGTAGCGGGCGACCGTCAGGTCGAGACCCTCAGGGCCGAAGATCCGCGCGTAGAGCTCCTCGCGGACCTCGTCGGGGTAGGCACCGGTGGCGTGCGCGAACCACACCAGGCTCGTGCCCCAGCCCTCGAAGGGGGTGCTCGCGCGGTACGAGGGGTTCGGGGTGACGGTGACGACGGCACGCGAGCGGGCCTCGTCGCGGGGGGCGGGGGGCACGGCGGGGTCTGACATCGGGTCTCTCCTCTTCGAGCGGACGGCCACGGGCGGGACGACGCCGGCCCCGCGCGGGCCGGCTCGGTGTCGTGACCCCGAGGATAGGCATCAACACTAGTTATTTCAATAGTTGACATTATCGTCGACGCATGATGGTATCGAGCCCGAAGAGCCCCGAGGAGGAGGTTGCGATGGTGCGCACAGCGGCGGAGATCCGACGCGTGAACGTGTTCTCGGTCATGCGCGTGCTCCGGGTGCGCCCGGAGGGTGTCAGCCGCCAGGAGCTCGCGGAGGCCACCGGGCTCAGCCTCGCCACGGTCTCCACGGTGTGCAGCGAGCTCTCCGAGCTCGGGATGCTCGCTGAGGTCGGCCTGGTGCGGGCGCGCGTGGGCCGTCCCACCGCCCAGCTCACCCTGAGCCCGGGGCGCGGCTACGTCCTGGGTGTCGACATCGCCGAGACCTACGTCCGCGTCGACACGTTCGACAGCGCGCTCGAGCTGCGGTCGAGCACCGAGCTGCCCATCGACGTCCACGACCGGGCGCCCGAGCTCGTCGTGGAGCACGTTCGCGAGTCGCTCCTCGTCGAGCTGGCGAAGTACCCGGCCGACCAGGTGCTCGGCGTCGGCGTCTCTGCGCCGGGACAGGTCGACCAGGATGGCGGGACCTCGGTCTTCGCCCACAACTGGGACTGGCGTGGTGTGCCGCTGCTCGACATGCTGCGTGAGGCCGTCGCCGTCCCGCTCTACCTCGACAACCCCCTCAAGGCAACGGCGCTCGCCGAGCTGTGGACCTCGCCGGAGCGGGTGACGCAGAACTTCATCACGCTCAACCTCGGCACGGGCGTCGGTGCGGGCATCGCCCTTGAGGGCACGCTGCTGCGCGGCCGCACCAACAGTGCGGGGGAGTGGGGCCACACGACGCTCGTCGCTGACGGTCGCACGTGTCGCTGCGGCTCGCGAGGCTGCGTCGAGGCGTACCTGGGTGCCCCGGGAATCATCCAGACGCTGCGTGAGATCAACTCCGAGAGCAGGCTGCTCCTCGGAGACGCGCAGACGCAGACGATCGATGCGATCGCGGCCGGGCTGAGCACCGGTGACCCCGAGGCCGAGAAGGTCCTCGAGATCGTCGGGCACCAGCTCGGTGTCGCGATCGCCTCGCTCGTCAACATCATCAACCCGGACACGGTGATCGTGGCCGGGTGGGTGAGCCAGCACCTCGGTCAGCAACTGCTCGACCGGGCGCTGCCGCACTTCCGCACCCACGCGCTGCCGACCCCGGCGGCCGCCGTGTCCTTCGAGCCCATCGGGGCCGCCGGCAACACGGTGACCCTCGGTGTGGCGATCCTCGCCCTCGAGGGGTACGTGGTTGCGGCCTCGGAGGCGGGGACTCACTAGTCCGCGCGTCGACGAACAGATGCACCACCCATCACAACGATCCAAGGGAGGATCGATGACCGCTTCACGTAGCTCGACCCCAAGACGCAGCGTTCGCGTCGCACTCGCGGCGGTGGCGTTCACCACGGCGCTCGCCGCATGCAGCGACGCAGGAAACGGCGGAGCGTCACCCGCACCAGGTGGAGACTCCGAACAGCCGGCTGGTGACGTCAGTCTGACGTTGACCATCGTCGGCGGTGAGGCCGACATGGCCACGATGCAGGAGCGTCTCGCCGCCGCCAAGGAAGTGCTCCCGAACGTCTCCGTCGACGTCGTGCAGATCACGGAGGAGTACGACACCAAGCTCCAGACGATGTTCGCGGGTGGGACCGCCCCCGACGTGCTCCAGGTCGGTGCCTCGGTGCACGCGTACTCGAGCAAGGGGCAGCTCGAGGACCTCTCGGCCGTCTTCCCCGACGTCACCGAGCAGTTCAGCCAGGGCACGATCGACACCTACTCGACCGACGGGAAGCTGTGGGCCGCCCCGGACCGCATCGGCTCCATGGCGCTCTACTACAACAAGGACCTCTTCGACGCGGCCGGCGTCGCCTACCCCGACGGGACCTGGGACTGGGACGACTTCCGGGACGCTGCCAAGAAGCTGACCGTGCGCGAAGGCGACACCGTGGTGCAGTGGGGCTACGGAGCGGGCGACTGGTGGCCGTGGCCGATGTCCTGGATGTACCAGAACGGCGGCGGGATCTTCGATGAGTCTGGTGCACCGGCCGCGAACTCTCCACAGAACATCGAGGCACTGGAGTTCTACAACGCGATGGTCTTCGAGGACGGATCCACCCTCGCGCCGATCGACTACGCGAACCTCGGACTGAACAACGGCCAGCCCGACCCGCTCTTCGCCCAGGGCAAGCTCGCGATGGGCCAGACCGGGTTCTGGAACGTCGGTGCACTCATGGAGACCGACCTGAACTGGGGTGTCGCACCGATTCAACGAGGTGACGAGATCGCGGTGCCGGGCTTCGGTGATGCGCTCGCAGTTTCCAGCCAGAGCAAGCACAAGGACGCGGCCACCGAGCTCGTTCGCTTCCTCACCACGACCCCCGAGGGCCAGCTGCCGTGGATCACGAACGCGCTCGACGTGCCCGCCAACCTCAAGGTCGTCGCGCTCGACGAGGCACAGAACCCGGCGTGGAACACCCAGGGTGTCGACCTCACGGCGTTCACCGGCTCGGTCGAGTACATCTTCCTCCCGCCGGCCATCCCCGAGTGGAACGAGATCCAGACGGCCTTCGTCGACGGCCTCGCGGCCGCGTGGAGCGGTGACGGCTCGATCAGCGACGGGCTCGACCAGGTTCAGGCAAGCCTCGAGCGCATCCTCGGATGATCTCGCGGTAGACGCAGGTCCTCGGGGGCGGCTCAGCGGCCGCCCCCGAGGGCCGCACGATCGACAAGGTGTGCACACGACATGGCCAGCACCACGACAGCGACGAGCGTCGCGGCTACGACGAGCGGCCGGAAGCAGCGGCGGGATCGACGCAGCCGACGAGAGGCTCGGTTGTTCTACCTCTTCATCTCCCCTTGGCTCATCGGCTTCATCGTCTTCACGGCCGTTCCGATGCTCGCCTCGCTGGGGATGTCCTTCACTGACTGGGACTCGTTCCAGACCCCGAACTGGGTCGGCCTCGCGAACTATGTCACGCTCCTGACGGACGACCCGCTGTTCTGGAAGGCGCTCTGGCACACTCTCTACTTCGCCGCAGTGTCGGTCCCGCTCTCGCTGTTCCTCGCCCTGTTCCTCGCCAACCTCCTGGCGGCCAAGTTTCGCGGCGCCAGGTTCTTCCGCACGGTGATCTACATCCCGGCCCTCGTCCCGCTCGTCGCCGCGGCGATGATCTTCCGCTGGCTTCTCGCACCGGACGCCGGTCCCATCAACGGGTTCCTCGCGATCTTCGGCATCGACGGTCCGGCGTGGCTCCTCGATCCCAACTGGGTCATCCCGGCCATCATCCTGCTCGCCGTCTGGCAGGTCGGTGCGGGCACCATCTTGCTCATCGCCGCGCTCCAAGGTGTGCCTCCCGAGCTCCACGAGGCGGCAAACCTCGACGGGGCGAGCCGGTTGCAGACCTTCTGGCGCGTCACAGTCCCGCTCGTCACCCCGGTGCTGTTCTTCAACCTCGTCACCGGCATGATCGCGGCGTTCCAGGTGTTCTCGCAGGTCTACGTGCTCACCAACGGGAAGTCCGGCCCCAACAACGCGAGCCTCATGCTCGTGCCCTACATCTACGACAACGCGTTCAGGTACTACAAAATGGGGTACGCCTCGGCGCTCGCCTGGGTGCTCTTCCTCATCATCATGGTGTTCAGCCTGATCGTGATGCGTTCGTCGAAGGCGTGGGTCTTCTACGAGACCGAGGTACGTTCATGAGCTCCGCCCGCGACGGCTCGATGCTGAACTCCGTCCGCTCCACCTCGCGGTACGCGATCCTCACGGTCGTCTCGGCGATCCTCCTCGCGCCCTTCGTGTTCATGGTCTCGATCGCTCTGGCGAGCGACCAGTCGTCACGTGAGATGACCTTCACGTTGTTCCCCACCGAGTTCCACTTCGAGAACTTCGTCGCGGCCTTCACCTCGGGTCTGCCGATGGGTCGGTTCTTGCTCAACAGCGTCATCATCGTGACGTTCGCATGCATCGGGATGACGCTGTCGTCCGCGTTCGTGGCGTACGGGTTTTCCAGGCTGCGGGCCCCCGGCAAGTCGATGCTCTTCGTGATGCTGCTGTCGACGATGATGATTCCCGCCGAGGTGCTCCTGATCCCGCAGTTCATCCTCTTCCGCAATCTCGGCTGGATCGACACGCTGTTGCCGATCATCGTGCCGAACTTCTTCGCCAACGCGTACAACGTCTTCTTGATGCGGCAGTTCATCACGCGCATCCCCGGCCAGCTCGACGAGGCGGCCATGATCGACGGGCTCGGGCACTTCGGGGTCTTCCGAAGGATCATCATGCCCGTGATGCGACCGATCCTCGCCGCCGTCGCCATCTTCACGTTCACGTTCAACTGGGGCTACTTCTTCGGGCCGCTGATCTATATCAACACGCGCGAGAAGATGCCGCTCGCGCTCGGCGTACAGATCCTCTCCGCGACGAGCTCGGGCGCGCAGGTCCCACCCTGGAACCTCGTGATGGTCGGGGCGCTGCTGCTCGTCATCCCGGTGTTGATCGTCTACTACGTGGGGCAGAAGTACCTGTACGAGTCTGGGCTCGTCAGTGGAAGCGCCGGTCTCAAGTGACGGCCACCGGGACCGGGCGGCCGGTCGTCGATCTGAGGCTTTGCGTCCTCTCGCGATGCGGTCCGCCCGGTGCCTTCTGACGCACCGACGCACCACGACAGACCACACCTGAGCACGAGGACGGCTATGCCCACGTTCGAGATCGGTTCCGAGGACTTCCTGCTCGACGGCGCGCCGCTGCAGATCCGGTCCGGGGCCCTGCACTACTTCCGGGTGCACCCGGAGCACTGGCGCGACCGCATCCGCAAGGCCCGCCTCATGGGACTGAACACCATCGAGACCTACGTCGCTTGGAACTTCCACGCCTCGGGACCGGGGCAGTTCCGCACGGACGGCTCGCGCGACCTCGGCGTGTTCCTCGACATCGTCGCCGAGGAGGGGATGTACGCCGTGGTGCGACCAGGCCCCTACATCTGTGCCGAGTGGGACAACGGTGGTCTGCCCGCCTGGCTCTTCGCCGAGGAGGGGGTCAGGGTCCGGCAGAACGATCCCGTGTTCCTCGGTCACGTCGCGCGCTACTTCGACGAGATCCTGCCCGTCGTCGCGGCGCGTCAGGTCGACCGCGGTGGTCCGGTGCTCCTGGTCCAGGTCGAGAACGAGTACGGCGCCTATGGCGAGGACAAGGACTACCTGCGGGCGCTCGTCGCGATGATTCGCGAGCACGGCATCGACGTACCACTGACCACGTGCGACCAGGCCGACGACGGGATGCTCGCGCGCGGCGGACTCCCCGAGCTGCACAAGACGGCGACCTTCGGTTCGCGGACCACGGAGCGGCTCGCGCTGCTGCGGCGCCACCAACCCACGGGGCCGTTGATGTGCATGGAGATGTGGGACGGCTGGTTCGACAGCTGGGGGCGTCCCCACCACGTGACCGATCCCGAGCTCTTCGCCGCGGACTACGACGCCCTGCTGGCGGTCGGTGCCTCCGCCAACCTCTACATGTTCCACGGTGGCACGAACTTCGGCTTCACCAACGGAGCCAACCACAAGGGGCGATATGTGCCGATCGTCTCGTCGTACGACTACGACGCGCCTCTGGCCGAGGACGGTTCGCCCACCGAGAAGTACTTTGCGCTCCGCGCCGTCATCGGCCGATACGCCGAGGTTCCCGACGAGCTGCCCGAGGCCGCTCGCCCTTCCCCGACGGGGCAGGTCCTCCTCGATCGAAGGCTCCCGCTCGGCGAGGTGCTCGGCTCCCTGGGACAGGTCCGGGACTGGGACCACCTGCCCACCGTCGAAGAGGTGGGGCAGTGGTCGGGCCTGACTCTCTACCGTACCGAGACGCTCGCCTCGGACGGTGTCCTGAGCGTCGCCGAGGTCCGCGACGCGGCCTATGCGTGGCTCGACGGCACCCCCGTGGGTGCGCTCTGGCGCACGACGGGCGACCGCTCCCTGGCTCTGCCCGCACGGCCAGGCACGCTCGAGCTGCTCGTCGAGGATCAGGGGCGGGTCAACTATGGTCCGCACATCGGAGAGTCCAAGGGACTCATCGGGCCGGCTCGCGTGCGCGGGCGCGAGCTGACTCGGTGGCAGACCGTGGCGCTTGAGCTCGAGACGCTCGACGAGCGGGTCCTGGGACCGCTGCGCGCGCTTCCGGCCGAAGACCCGGCACTCCCGCTCGCGGGGCCGAGCTTTGCGGCTGGGACGTTCACCTCAGACGCCGAGCGCGACCTCTTCCTCGCGCTCGGCGGTTGGGGGAGGTGCCTCGTGTGGATCAACGGGTTCCTGCTGGGACGCTACTGGAGCGCGGGCCCGACCGAGACGCTCTACCTACCTGCGCCGCTGCTGCACCCCGGGAACAACGAGCTGGTCGTGCTCGAACTCCTCGGCGCGAGCGACACCTCGGTCGAGCTCGCGGCAGCACCGAGGCTCGGGCACACCGAGGAGTAGGCGCGGGTGGATCGATGCCGGGTCCGCGGTGGACCCGGCACCAGGGCTCAGGCGAAGGCGCGCTGGACCAGTGCGCCCTGCTCCGCCAGGTGCTCCTTGGCCGAGCCGGTCGCGGGGGACGCGGACGCGGGGCGCGACACGACCCGGATGTCGCGTCCGAGCAGGGGCTGCAGCCCGAGCGCGACGTGCGGCCAGGCGCCCTGGTTCTCCGGCTCCTCCTGCACCCACACGAGCTCGGCGTCACCGAACGGGGCGAGTGCCTCGTTCACGGCGTCGACGTCGAACGGGTAGAGCTGTTCGAGCCGGACGAGCGCCGTCGTCGTGTTCTCGAGCTTCTCCCGTGCGGCGCGCAGCTCCCAGTGGAGCTTGCCCGTCGAGAGCAGCACGCGCGTCACGCCACCGCGTGCGGCGGCCTCGTCGTCGCCGATCACGGTGCGGAACGTGCCCGTCGTGAAGTCCTCCGGCTGCGACACGGCGGCCCGCAGGCGCAGCATCGACTTCGGGGTCGCGACGATGAGCGGGCGGCGCGGGCGCTCGTAGGCCTGGCGGCGCAGCAGGTGGAAGTAGGACGCGGGCGTCGAGGGGGCCGCGACGGTCATGTTGTTCTCGGCGCACATCTGCAGGAAGCGCTCGATGCGCGCGGAGGAGTGGTCCGGGCCCTGGCCCTCGAAGCCGTGCGGCAGGAGGAGGACGACGGAGGACCGCTGGCCCCACTTCTGCTCGGCGGAGGAGATGAACTCGTCGGTGACGGTCTGGGCGCCGTTGACGAAGTCGCCGAACTGCGCCTCCCACGCCACGAGCGCGTCGGGCCGCTCGACGGAGTAGCCGTACTCGAAGCCGAGCGCCGCGTACTCCGA
>CAZECM010000026.1:0-509 GCA_964510785.1 uncultured Cellulomonadaceae bacterium
GCGTGGTCCATGAGGAAGAGCTGGCGCTGGTAGTCGCCCACGTGCTCGCGCATCGTGGCGTAGCGGTCGACCACCTCTTGCGGCGAGCCGACGGTGAGCGGCGTCTGCGCGGTGAAGTCCTCGAGGCTCGGACCGTGTCCGTAGACGGGGGCGACGGCGAAGTAGGGCCGGAACTCGCGCACGGCCTGCTGGGAGCTCTTGTGCATGTAGGCCTGTCCCCCGATGCCCACGATCGCCTGGTCGGCCTTGCCGTGCCCGTAGTGCTCGAAGCGCTCGCGGTACAGCGCGACCATCTGCGCGGTGTGCTCGATGTTCCAGAAGATGTTGTTGTGGAAGAACCCGTCGCCGTAGTAAGCGGCCTGCTCGGCGATCTGCGGCGAGCGGATCGAGCCGTGCCACACGAAGGGGGCCACACCGTCGAGCGGGCGCGGCGTCGAGGTGAAGGACTGCAGGGGCGAGCGGAACTTGCCCTCCCAGTCGACGACGTCCTCGCGCCACAGCCGGTGCAG
>CAZECM010000026.1:519-1300 GCA_964510785.1 uncultured Cellulomonadaceae bacterium
TTCTCGACCGCGAGCGCGATGCCGTTGCGGATGTCCTGGCCGAACCACGGGTACACGGGGCCGGTGTTGCCGCGGCCCATCATGAGGTCGACGCGACCGTCCGAGAGGTGCTGCAGCATCGCGTAGTCCTCGGCGATCTTCACCGGGTCGTTGGTCGTGATGAGCGTGGTCGCGGTCGACAGGATGATCCGCTCGGTCTGGGCGGCGACGTACGCGAGCGTCGTCGTCGGCGAGGAGGAGAAGAACGGCGGGTTGTGGTGCTCGCCGAGGGCGAAGACGTCGAGGCCCACCTCTTCGGCCTTCTTCGCGATCGTCACGATCGCCTTGATGCGCTCCTGCTCGGTCGGCGTACGGCCGCTCGTGGGGTCCGTCGTGATGTCGCTGACGGAGAAGATGCCGAACTGCATGGGGTGCTCCTGGGCTCGTGATCTTGTTAACTATTCAACCATCTGCCCGGTGCAACGGCAAGGACGGCCGGATCATTCCCCGAAGCGCTCGGCCCGTTCGCGCACCCGGCCGGCCCCCCGACCGCCGTCGGCCCCCGCGTCCCACGCGAAGACCTCCGTACCCGTGATGAACACCCGCTCGGCGCGCGAGGAGATGTCGAGCGGGTCGCCCGACCACACCACGACGTCGCCGTCGAGCCCCTCGCGCAGCGCACCGATGCGGTCGTCGAGCCCGAGGATGCGCGCCGGGTTGATCGTGAGCGCCTCGATCGCCGTGCGCGGGTCGAGCCCCTCCTTGACCGAGAGCACGAACGGCTTTTCCGAATAGACGTGCT
>CAZECM010000026.1:1310-14205 GCA_964510785.1 uncultured Cellulomonadaceae bacterium
CCGCGAAGGAGGCTTGGTGCACCAGGAAGTTCACCGGCACCACCGGGTGGTCCGTCGTGATCGCCACCGTGACCCCCGCGCGTGCGAGCCGACCGAGGTTCGCGACGGAGCGGTCCCGCAGCTCGATCTTCACCCGCGCGGTGATGACGGGCCCGAAGATCACGGGGATGCCCTTCTCGGCGAGCACGTCGGCGATGGGCGCGGCGTCGGTGCCGTGGTTGACCACGAGCCGGTAGCCGAACTCCTCGGCGAGCCGGATCGCGGTGGCGACGTCGTCGGCGCGGTGCGTGTGCTGGTCCCAGACCAGCTCCCCGGCGAGCACGCGCGCGAGCGTCTCCTTGCCGAGGTCGCGCTCGAAGGGTTCGCCCTTGGCCGCCGCGTGCTCGCGCCGGGCGACGTAGTCCTGGGCCGCGACGAACGCCGAGCGGATCACCTTGGCCACACCGAGCCGGGTCGACGGCGTCTCCTTGCGCTCGCCGTAGACGCGCTTCGGGTTCTCGCCGAGCGCGGACTTCACGGACACCGAGTCGCTGATGACCTGCTCGTCGACGGTGCGCCCGCCCCACGTCTTCATCGCAAGGGTCAGCCCGCCGATCGGGTTGCCCGAGCCCGGCTTGATGACGGCGCTCGTGACGCCGCCGAGCAGCGCGTCACGGAACCCCTCGTCCTCGATGTTGATCGCGTCGATCGCCCGCAGCGCCGAGCCGTCCGGGTTGGTCATCTCGTTGGTGTCGTTGCCGGCCCAGCCCTCCCCCTCCTCCATGACCCCCATGTGCCCGTGGGCCTCGACGAAGCCGGGCAGCACCCACCGGCCGGCCGCGTCGACGACCTGGACACCAGCGGGGACCTCGACGTCGGCGCCGAGCGCGGTGATGACGCCGTCGCGCACGAGGACGGTCCCGACGAAGGGCTCGCCGACGACGGGCACGACGTAGCCGCCGACGACGGCGAGGTCCGACCGCCGCGTACGCGACGTGCTGGTGGTGGGGCTGCTGGGCTGCTGTTCGCTCATGCCCCCATCATGACCCGGGGCTCAGACGTAGTCCGCGTAGGCGGGCAGGTCGAGCACGCCGTTGCCTGAGAGCCCGATGAGCACCGACTGCCCGTCCGACTCAGCCGTGCGCGCGAACGCGATCGCCGCCGCGACGGCGTGCGTCGACTCGGGGGCCGGGATGATGCCCTCGGCGCGCGCGAACTCGACCCCGCCCCGGAACGCCGTGTCCTGGTCCACGGCCGTCGCCTCGAGCAGGCCGAGCTCGAGGGCGTGCGAGACCATCGGCGCCATGCCGTGGTAGCGCAGGCCACCGGCGTGGATGGGCGGCGGCACGAAGTCCTTGCCGAGCGTGTGCATCTTGAGCAGGGGCGTCAGGCCCGCGACGTCGCCGTGGTCGTAGCGGTACTCGCCCTGCGTCAGCGACGGGCACGCGGCGGGCTCGCACGCGACGACGCGGGTCGTGGTGCCCTCGCGCAGGTTCTGCCCGATGAGCGGGAACGTGAGCCCCGCGAGGTTCGAGCCGCCGCCCGCGCAGCCGAACGCGACGTCGACCTGCGACTCCTCCGTCTCGCCGAGCTGGGTGAGCACCTCCTGGCCGATCACCGACTGGTGCAGCATCACGTGGTTGAGCACGGAACCGAGCGAGTAGTGCGCGAGCGGGTCCTTCGCGGCGGCCTCGACCGCCTCGCTGATCGCCATGCCGAGCGAGCCCGTCGTGTCGGGGTGCTCGGCGAGGATCGCCTTGCCGGAGTCGGTGAGCTCCGAGGGCGAGGAGTGGCACACGCTGCCGTACGCCTCCATCTGGAAGCGGCGGTACGGCTTGGCGTCGAAGGACGCGCGCACCTGCCACACCTCGCACGTGAGCCCGAGGAGCGCCGCGGCGAAGGAGAGCGAGGCGCCCCACTGTCCCGCGCCCGTCTCGGTCGTGAGCTTCGTCGTGCCCTCGAGAGCGTTGTAGTACGCCTGGGCGACGGCCGTGTTGGGCTTGTGCGAGCCCACGGGGCTGACGCCCTCGTACTTGTAGTAGATCCGCGCCTTCGTGCCGAGCGCCCGCTCGAGGCGGTGCGCGCGCACGAGCGGGGACGGGCGCCACATCGCGTAGATCTCACGGACCGTCTGCGGGATCTCGATGTACCGCTCGGTCGAGACCTCCTGCGCGATGAGCGCCATGGGGAACAGCGGCGCGAGGTCGTCCGGCGTGAGCGGCTGCTTGGTGCCAGGGTGCAGGTGCGGCGGCGTGGGCTCGGGCAGGTCCGCCGCGAGGTTGTACCAGTGCGTCGGGACCGTCGAGGGGACGGCGTGGCCGAGCGGCTCGAGGGAGCGGGGCGAGGGGTTGGGCGGCAGAGTGCTCACGAGGCGTCCTTCGTCGTCGAAGTGGAGACGAGGGTGAGCATAGCCAGGGGCCGACTCGTGCCGGGGCTTCTCGGGCCCACCGGGAATGTCTCGTCTGGCCAGCGGGTTCTCCGGGAAACAGCACGCACCAGGAGGATCACATGACCATCGCCGTCACCGGAGCCACGGGCCACCTCGGTCGACTCGTCCTCGCAGAGCTCCGCCGCTCACGCCCCGCCGGCTCGCTCGTCGCCGTGGTCCGCGACGAGGGCAAGGCCGAGGACCTGGCCGACGACGGCGTCCTCGTGCGCGTCGCCCCCTACTCCGACCGCGCGGCGCTCGTGCGGGCGCTCGCCGACGTCCGCGTCCTCCTGCTCGTCTCCGGTTCCGAGGTGGGCCAACGGGTCGAGCAGCACCGCAACGTGATCGACGCCGCCGTCGAGGCCGGGGTCGACCGCATCGTCTACACGAGCGCCCCGCACGCCGACACCTCGGCGCTCGTGCTCGCCCCTGAGCACCGGGCCACCGAAGAGCTCGTGCGGGCCTCGGGGCTCGCGTGGACCATCCTGCGCAACAACTGGTACACGGAGAACTACGTCGGCACGCTCCAGCAGGCCGCCGAGTCGGGCGAGATCGTCGCCGCCGTCGGTGACGGGAGGGTCGCCTCCGCGACCCGCGCGGACTTCGCGGCGGGTGCGGCGGCCGTGCTGCTCGGCGAGGGGCACGAGGGCAAGGTGTACGAGCTCGGCGGGGACTCGACGTGGGACTTCGAGGAGCTCGCCGCGGCTGCGGGCGCCGTCGTCGGACGCCCCGTGACCTACCGCCGGGTCGACGGCGAGACGCTGCGCTCGATCCTCGTCGAGCACGCTGGCCTCGACGAGGGCACGGCGGGCTTCGTGGTGCAGCTCGACCTCGACATCGCCGCCGGGCTGCTCGACGAGGAGACTGGCGAGCTCTCGGCGCTGATCGGTCGCCCGACCACGCCGCTCGAGGAGGGGCTCCGCGCGGCGTTCACCGCCGGGTGACCACCCCGGGCGTCACGAGAACTCTCGTGCTCCCGTGACCTGCGCGACGAGATCCACGCCGGAGACGTCCGCCGTGCGGTGGCCGTCGACGACCTGCCCGCCTCGCATCACCCACACCTGCTGCGAGAGGCGCATGACCTGCTCGAAGTTGTGGGAGATGATGAGCACGGACGTCCCGTCGTCCACGATCCTCTTGATGAGGTCCTCCACCTGGGCCGTCTCCCGCAGGCCGAGGGCCGCGGTCGGCTCGTCCATGATGACGAACTGGTTGGACCACATCACGGCGCGAGCGATCGCGACCGCCTGCCGCTGGCCGCCCGAGAGCCGCTTGACCGTCTTGGTCACGGCTGGGACGTTGACGGCGAGGCTCGAGACGAGCTCCTTGGCCTGGGCCCGCATCTCCCGACGCCGCAGGAACCGCACCGGTCGCACACCCGTGGTGAGCTCGCGGTTGAGGAAGATGTTCTGCCACACCGTGAGCTGGTCCGAGAGCGCCAGGTCCTGGTAGACCGTCTCGATCCCGTGCCGGCGAGCCGCGATGGGCGATCCGAAGTCGACCTCCTCGCCGTCCACCACGATCGTCCCCGAGTCGGGTGCGTGATAGCCGGCGAGGCACTTGATGAGTGTCGACTTGCCGGCGCCGTTGTCACCGACGATGGCCGTGACCTCTCCGGTGTCCGCCCACAACGAGGCGCCCTTGAGCGCCTCGACGCTCCCGAAGGACTTGCGGATGTCCTTCAGCTCGATCTTGTGCGGGGCCGTCGTGGCCATGGTCACTTCCTTCCTCGCATGAGCGTCGCGGCGGCAAGGACGACGATGCCGATCACGGCCGGCTCGTAGAACGCCTCGACCCCCACCATGATCAGACCCGTCTGCAGCACGGTGAGCAGCATGGCGCCCAGGACCGGGCCCCACACCGTCGCTCGGCCGCCGAACAGGCTCGTGCCGCCGAGCACGGTCGCCGCCACGGCCTTCATGACGTAGTCCGTGTTGGTCGCGGGCTGGGTCGAGCCCACGTACAGGATGAGGAAGATCGCCGCAGTGCCGGACATCGCGCCGCACACCAGATAGCCGATCATCTTCACCCGAGGCACCCGGAGCCCCATCGCCTTGCTGGAGTCCATCGAGTCGCCGACGGCCAGCAGGTGAGTACCCACCGGGGTGTAGGTAAGAACGACGTGCAGCACCACCGCGATCAGCAGCACGATCACGATGTTGTACCGCAGGAACCCCAGGGACTCCGACGAGATGCTGCGGAGCACGGGGTCGGAGACCGGGACCGGGATGCCACGCGAGGAGATGAGGCCGATGCCCTGCATCAGCCCCATCGTCCCCAGCGTGACGATCATGTCCGGGATCCGGACCTTACCCACGAAGAACCCGTTCACCGCGCCCACCGCGAGCCCGACCATGACGGCGAGCAAGCAGCTCACCCCGAGCCCCCACCCGGCGGAGTACGACTTGCCGAAGACGACGCTCGCGAGCGCGAGGGTCGCCGCCATCGACAGGTCGATACCCGCGAGCATGACGGCGAAGGTCATGCCCATGGCCAGCAGGATGGGGATGGCCGCGTCGGCGAGCATCCCGTTCACGTTGGCCCAGGTGAAGAAGTTCGGCGCGCCGATCGAGAACGCGACGAACGCGACCACGAGCGCCACGGGAGCGGCGAGCTTGGTCCACACCTCCTCGGTCAGGAGCGCGTGCACTCGTGTGGCGGCCTTGCCGTCAGACTTCGGCGCCGTGGTCGTCAGGGTGGACATCGGTACGGGCTCTTCCTGCTAGATCAGTTCTCGAACGGGTTCGGGACCTCGAAGCCGGCCGGAGGGGCCGGGGACGCCTCGAGCGCAGCCGCGGCGTTCTCCTGGGTCACGATGAGCACGGGCGTGTCCACCCGCTCGGGAAGAGTCTTGCCCTCGTGCGCGGCGACGCAAGCCTGCACCGCCTGGTAACCCATGAGGTAGGGGAACTGCTCGACGGTCGCCGCCAGGCTGCCTGCGGCGATGGACTCGAGCTCTTCCTCGGTGCCATCGATACCGACCACGAAGACCTCGCCCTCACGGCCCTCCTGCGCAATGGCTTCCTGGATGCCCATCGCCTGGGTCCCGGCCGGGGTGAAGAAGCCCACGACCTCGGGGTTGGCGCGCATGATCGCCGCGGCGGAGTTCTTCGCCTTGACCCGGTCCGCGTCCGCGGAGACCGTCTGGACGACGTCGAGCTTCCCGTCGACCACGGAGTGGAAGCCTGCCTGGCGCGCGATGTTGCCCGCATCCTGCGCGAGGGTGCCGATCACGGCGACCTTCGAGCCCTCCGGGACGAGCCCGAGCATCGCCTCGCCCGCCGCGGCCCCCGCGTCCTCGTTCACCGTGCCGAGGAAGGTCGAGACCACGACACCCTGGGCCTGCGCGGCCTCGACGTCGATCTCGAGGTCGATGTTGATGATGGTCGCGTCGCCTGCGGCGGCGAGCGAGCCGATGAGGTTGGTGGGGCTCGTGGGGTTGACGACGAAACAGCCGTAGCCGGACGACGCGAGCGCGCCCAGCTTCGACGCCTGGCCGGCGTCGTCGCTCACGTTCTGCGCTGCCGCCACGGTGAGCTCCACGCCGAGGTCAGCGGCGGCGGCTTCGCCACCGGTGACCATCGAGCCGAAGTAGACGTTGTCGAGCGGCTTGGTGACGAACGCGATCTTGAGCGGGTCGCCGGCCGCCGTCTCCTCCGGCGCCGAGGTGCCCGGCTCTGCAGCGGTGGGCTCGTCCGACTCCGTGGGCGTCGCGACCGGTGCGGAGCCGCATGCAGCAAGTGCGAGCCCTGCCGTAGCGAGCAGGCTCGCGGCGAGCACGCTCTGGCGGGTGCGGGAGTGCTTCATGAGGTGACCTCTCTTCGTTGAGTGACCTTGTTGCCACGTTCACGCCGATGCGCTGCGCATGGTGCGTACAGGTCGCTGTCGGCGTAGCAGCATCATGAACCCGATATGACAACGTTGTCTAGTCTTGTCCTGCGACGTGACCGTTCTGTGACCTCTCGATGCCCTCGCCGAGCCAGTCCGCGACCCGTACGAGCCCAGAACCCGGCATCGCGGCAGCCTCCGACCACCAACCCAGGGCCGATCCGGCGATGGCGGCGGCACCGCGAGCGACTGTCTCCTGGACGGACGAGACCACGAGCTCGCTCTCCGAGGCCGCGCGTTTCGCGGCGACCCAGCGCCGCGACCGGATGCCGCCTCCCGTGAGGACGACGCGCCCCGAAGCACCGCTGCGTGCCCGGACGCTTCGCTCCGTCACCGCCGCGAGCGCCGCGTAGGTGTCGACGATCCTCGCCCACGACTCCGGGCCGGGCGCCAGCGTGCTGCGCCCGCCGTCCAGCGCGTCGATCTCGGCTCGCGCGAGGAGGGCCGACTCGCCGGGTGGCGGCGCGTTCCTGTCGAGCTCGGCACGGTCACCATCGGTCGCACGCAGGAAGGTCTCCATCGCGAGGCCCGGGCGCAGCCCCTCCCCGATCAGGGCGAGCAAGTCGGTCGACGGCCAGGCCTCCACCGACATCCCGTCGTCGACACACTCCTCGATCAGCGCGTAGGCCTTGGCCCTCGGCGGGCCTTGCCACGCGGCGATCAGCGGCTCCCCGGTCCCCATCGAGTCGACGACGTCGCCCGGCGCCGCACCGGACCCGACCGCTGCCACCGGGTGGTCGTGACCAGCGACGACGATCGGGCTCCCTCGACGAATCCCCAGGTCACGGGCCAGCGCGGTCACCGCAGGCGAGCCATGACCCGGCGGAGTCACCGGGGAGAGATCCAGCTCGGCGAGGCCGGCCGACGCCCACACCTCGTGCAGGTACGACCCGTCGAGCGGATCGAAGGCGCCCGTGGTCACTGCGAGGGAGGCGTCCTGCCCCACCTCACCGGTGAGTCGCCAGGCAAGGGCCTCGGCGAGCCCGACGAACCGACCTCGCAACGGGCCGTGGGCGCGGGCGTACCAGCCCAGCTTCGCGACCGTGGAGACCGAGCGGAGATGGCCCCCGGTCCGCGAGGCCAGCTCTCGAGCGCCGAACCGCGCCTCGAGCTCGACGGCGATCTCGCTGCCACGGGTGTCGTGCCATGCCGGGAAGTCGACGTCCACGAGCGCGCCGTCCGCGAGAGCCGTCCCGAGCTCGCCCACGGTCGCGATCCCGGCCCCGATGGCCTCGTCCGGCTCGAGCCCCAGGTCGAGCACCGTCGCGCACACCTGGTCCAGCACGGCGAGGATCGGGAAGTCCGTGAACCCGCCCCCCGTCCGGACGGGCGTCGGTCGAGCAGCGAGCGCCCGCAGGCTCCCGTCCCGCGCGAACGCGGCGACCTTGATGCGCGAGCTACCCACGTCGATGCCCAGCACCACACGACCGTCCATGACCACTCCTCCATCGTCGCAGCCACACCCGGGGGTATCGCGATGTCTTGTCCTTGGACTATTCTGTCCATCGTTGTCATACAGGGCAAGAGATGTCCTGTCCCATCGAGGAGGATGCATGACTCTCATCACGCTTCGCCAGGCACTCGACCACGCCCGTGAGGGCGGATACGGCATCGGCGCGTTCAACGTCACCGACATGATCCAGGTCGAGGCGGTCCTCGATGCGGCGGCGCGGACGAGCTCCCCCGTCATCGTCCAGACCCTCTCCGGCTCCTCCGCCTTCCGCGAGGACGAGCTCTTCTGGGAGCTCATGCTCCGGGCGGTCGACCGCTACACCGACGTCCCCGTGGTCGTCCACCTCGACCACGGTCCTGACGAGGAGACGTGTCGCCGCGCCATCGCGGCGGGCTTCTCGTCCGTGATGATCGACGGCAGCGTGGACCACCACACGAAGCAGCCGCGCTCCTTCGAGGAGAACATCGAGGTCACGACACGGGTCGCGGAGCACGCGCACGCGCACGGCGTCTCGGTCGAGGGCGAGCTCGGCACGATCGGCGGAGCCGAGGACGACGGGACCCAGACGACGCAGATCGTCCTCGCAGAGCCCGACCAGGCCGAGGAGTTCGTCGCACGTACCCAGGTCGACGCCCTGGCCGTCGCGATCGGCACCTCGCACGGTGCCTACAAGTTCACTAGCCCCCCGGACGGCTCCGTGCTCCACATGGACCTCATCAGCGAGATCGCGGCCCGGGTACCGAGCACGCACCTCGTCATGCACGGGTCGTCGTCGTTGCCCGCGGACCTGCGCGCCGTCATCAACGCCCACGGTGGGGCGCTTCCCGAGTCGTGGGGGGTCCCCGAGGAGGAGAAGGCTCGCTCCACGAAGCTGGGCGTCACCAAGATCAACCAGGGCATGGACTCCCACATGGCGTTCATGGCCGCACTGCGCACCCATCTCGCGACCGACCGCATCTCGGCCGACCCGGCACCCGCGCTGCGCCGCGGGCGTCAGGCGATGCAGGATCTCATCGAGGAGCGCATGGTGATCTTCGGTCAGGCGGGTCACGCGGCCGACTACACGCACGTGCCGTTCGTGGCGAGCGCCGCCGGCTGATCGTCGCGCAGGCCGAGGGCTGGGTCCTGGCGTGGAGCCCGGCTCTCGGCGTGACTCGGTTGGTACCGTGTCCAGCATGTCTGAGAGCGAGCGTGCGGTGGTCGTGACCACGGAGGGCTCGACCGGATTCCTGCGCCCCACGCGGCTCGTCGACATCGCGCGCCACGCGGGCGTGTCGATCAAGACGGTCTCACGGGTCCTCAACGGCGAGCCCTACGTCAAGGACTCCACGCGCCAGGTCGTGATGGCAGCGGTCGAGAAGCTCGGGTACATCACCGACCACCACGCCCGGGCCTTGCGGACCGACAGGTCCGGCTATCTCGGGCTGATCGTCCCCGACATCCGCAACGGGTTCTTCGCTGGCCTGACGAACACGATCGAGAAGCGGCTCAGCACGGCGGGTCAGACCATCCTCCTGGGCATCTCCGACGAGCGGCAGGACAAGGAGGAGCGCTACCTGCGCGTGTTCCGGCAGCAGCGGATCGACGGCCTGATCGTGCTGCCCGCCGGCTCGGAGAGCCTGCCGGACTTCGCCCAGCGCGTCCCGGTCGTCGTGCTCGACCGGACCCGCCCCGAGCTGGAGGGCCTCGTCGACCAGGTGCTCGTCAACAACCGCGAGTCGGCTCGGGTGCTCACCAGCCACCTCATCGAGCAGCACGGACTCACCCAGGTAGCGATGGTCGCCGGAGAGCAGTCCATCTCCTCGGTGCTCGACCGTCAGCTCGGCTATGCGGACGCCATCGCGGCGGCCGGGCTCGAGCCTCATGTCTCCCCGGGCCACCTGACACCGGGCGACGCCGCGGCGGGAGCGCTCCAGCTCTTCCGTCGGCTCAAGCCGCCGTTCGGTGTCTTCGCCACCGGCAACCGCATGTTCTGGGGAGCCATGGCGGCGATCTCCCAGCTCGGCCTGACCGTGCCCCGGGACGTCGCCGTCACGACGTTCGACGGCTCGGGCGACCTGACGGTGACGGGCCTGATGCCCACGCAGGCCGTCCTGCCCGTCCAGACCATCTCCGCGAGAGCGCTGCAGGTCCTTGCCGAACGGACCAACGACCCCGGGCGCCCCGTACGCAAGATCGTGCTCGACGCCGACATCGAGTACGGCGTCACCTGCGGTTGCCTCGAGTCGGAGAGCACCGGGCCGATCCTGGTGCGCACGGGACGGTGACCGGCTCCCGCCGAGACAGGCAGCTCGGTACGCTCCCGCACCGCGACGTCGGAGGCGCCCGCTAGGTTCGAGGGACCATCGATCCAGCGGAGGCAAGTCAGTGATTCTCACCGACGACGGCCACGTCGTGACGAGCCCGAGCGACCTGGCGACGGCGGCGGCGTGCGAGCTCGCGTTCGTGCGCGCGCTCGACGCCAAGCTGGGTCGCGTTGCGGCACCGCCCCGGGACGACGACCCGATGCTGCGTCGCGCGGCCGCCCTCGGGGACGACCACGAGGCACGGATCCTCGAGCGCTACCGCCGGGAGCACGCCGTCGTCGTCGAGATCGACCGAACTGACGTGCGGGACGCCGCAGCCCTCGCGGACGCGGTGGCGCGCACGCGCGAGGCGTTCGTCTCCGGCGCAGACGTCGTCTTCCAGGCGACGTTCTTCGACGGCGAGCTCCTGGGCTTCGCGGACTTCATCGTGCGCAGCCCCGACGGGCGCTACGAGGTGCAGGACTCGAAGCTCGCGCGCTCCGCGAAGGTCATGGCGCTCCTCCAGCTCGCAGCGTACGCCGAACAGCTCGAACGCCTCGGCGTGCCCGTCTCGCCCACGGTGACGCTGCTGCTCGGGGACGGCACGGTGAGCGAGCACGCCCTCGCGGACATCGCGCCCGTGTACCGCGAACGACGCGCCCACCTGCGCCGGATCGTCGCCGAACGGCTCGCGGACGAGGTCGCCGCGACGTGGGGCGACGAGCGCTACGCCGCGTGCGGGCGGTGCGCGGTGTGCGAGCCCGAGGTCCTCGCGGCACGCGACCTGCTGCTCGTGGCGGGGTTGCGGGCCACGACCCGCGCGAAGCTGCGCGCCGCGGGCATCACGACGATCGACGTGCTCGCGGCGAGCACGGGGGCCGTCGAGGGCGTCGCGGCGTCGACCCTCGCCACGCTGCGTCTGCAGGCCGCGCTCCAGCTCCGGGCCACCGAGGGCGAGGCCCCGCCGTTCGAGCTTGTCGCGCCCGAGGTGATCGCCGCGCTGCCGGCCCCGGACGCGGGCGACATCTTCTTCGACTTCGAGGGCGACCCGCTCCACGCCGAGCCGGGCGAGGGCGACGAGACCCGCTGGGGGCTCGACTACCTGTTCGGGCTCGTCGAGGCGGACGGCACGTTCCGGGCCTTCTGGGCGCACTCGCTCGCCGAGGAACGCGTCGCGCTGCGCGAGTTCCTCGACTACCTCGCCGAACGCCGCACCCGCTTCCCCGGCATGCACGTCTACCACTACGCCTCCTACGAGCGCACGCACCTGCTGTCCCTCGCGGCCCGGCACGGGGTGGGCGAGGACGAGGTGGACGACCTGCTGCGTGAGCAGGTGCTCGTGGACCTGTACCCCGCCGCGCGCGGGGCGCTTCGCGTCGGCTCGCGGTCCTACTCGCTCAAGAAGATCGAGCCGCTCTACCTCGAGGCCGCGCGCACCGGCGAGGTGACGACGGCGGGCGACTCCGTCGAGGAGTACGCGCGCTACCGGAGGCTCCTCGAGGACGGCCACGGCGAAGAGGCCGCCGGGCTGCTCGCCCAGATCGCCGACTACAACGAGGCCGACTGCCTCTCGACGCTCGGGCTACGCGACTGGCTGCTCGCGCGGGCCGCGGAGCGCGGTGTGCGGCCGGGCGGTGTGGTGCCGGGTGGCACGGCGGTGGCCGACGGCGGCGGAGCCACGCCGCTCGTCGAGGCACCGCCGTTCGTCGAGACGCCGGTCGCGCTGCGGCTGCGAGAGCTCGCGGGGCCGCCGTCGGCCCCGCACCGCACGGCGGACCAGCGTGCGCTGGGCCTCGCGAGCGCGGCGGTCGACTACCACCGGCGCGAGCGCAAGAGCTTCTGGTGGGGGCACTTCGACCGGCTCGTGCAACCGATCGACGACTGGGCCGAGACCCGCGACGTGCTCATCGTGAAAAAAGCGGAGGTCGTCGAGGACTGGCACCGGGAGACACCCCGTCAGTCGCTGCGCCGGGTCCTGCGCATCCGTGGCGACCTGGGCCCGGGATCGACGCTCGCGGCAGGTACCAAGCCCTTCGCCGTCTACCCGCCGGGCGGTCCCCCGTTCGCGGCCTCCACCGGCCACGGCGCCCGTATGGTCCACGGCAGCACCGAGATCCTCGAGGTCGCCCCCGACGGTACGTTCTTCGTGCGCGAGCTGCTGCGCAAGACCGTGGACGAGTACGAGGACCTTCCCCTCGCGCTCACGCCGGGCGCACCACCGAACGCCGACGCGCTCGAGTCCGCGACTGCCGAGTGGGCCGCGCGGGTGCTCGCCGGCCAGCCAGGCTTTCCGCGGGACGCGGCGTCGGACATCCTGCGGCGCACTCCCCCGCGCACCCGCAGCGGGGGCGGGCTCGTGCCGGTCGACGAGGGCACCGGAACCGGCGCAGCCTCGGCCGTCGACGCGCTCGTCGCGAGCCTGCGCGACCTCGACTCCTCCTACCTCGCCGTCCAGGGCCCGCCCGGGACCGGCAAGACGTACACGGGCGCGCACGTCATCACGGCCCTCGCGCGCGCGGGCTGGAAGATCGGCGTCGTCGCGCAGTCCCACGCGACCGTCGAGAACCTGCTCGCCGCGGTGCTCGACGCGGGCCTCGACCCGGTCGCCGTCGGCAAGCGGCCCCGCGACGGCGACGCCGGCGAGCAGCCGTGGCGCTCGCTCACGCCGTCGAACCAGTCGGACTTCCTCGCCGAGCCCGGCGGCCGGGTGCTCGGCGGGACGGCGTGGGTGTTCTCGAACACCAAGCACGTGGGGCGCGACGAGCTCGACCTCGGCCAGGCCGATCAGGTCGGCGCCGTCGATCACGTCGTCGCGCAGCCCGGCGAGCCGGCGGCGGCCCGCAGCCGTCTCCGCGCGCGCGG
>CAZECM010000026.1:14215-39967 GCA_964510785.1 uncultured Cellulomonadaceae bacterium
GACGAGCTCGACCTCCTCGTGATCGGCGAGGCCGGGCAGTTCTCGCTCGCCGCAACGATCGCCGTGGGTGTCGCCGCGAAGAACCTGCTGCTCCTCGGCGACCCCCAGCAGCTCCCCCAGGTGTCCCAGGGGCAGCACCCCGAACCCGTCGACGGCTCGGCGCTCGGCTGGATCAGCGAGGGCCACGACGTGCTGCCGCCCGAGCTCGGTCACTTCCTTGCCACCTCACGCCGCATGGCCGGTCCGCTCACGGCCGCCGTCTCGGGGCTCTCGTACGACGGCGAGCTCGCCGCGCACCCCGTCGCGGACGAGCGCCGGCTCGAGGGCGTCGTGGCCGGGGTCCACCCGGTCCCGGTGGCCCACGTGGGGAACGCGACGGAGTCGCCCGAGGAGGCGGCCGAGGTGATCCGGCTCGTGCGGGACCTGCTCGGCACCGCGTGGACCGACCCGAGTGCCCGCCGGGACCGGGCCCGCCTGACCGAGGCAGACATCATCGTCGTCGCGCCCTACAACGCCCAGGTCACGCGAGTGCGTGGCGAGCTCGAACGCGCCGGCCTGCCCGGAGTCCGCGTCGGCACGGTCGACAAGTTCCAGGGCCAGGAGGCCGTCGTCGCGATCGTGACCCTCGCCGCGAGCTCACCGACCGACGTGCCGCGCGGCATGGGCTTCCTCATCATGCGCAACCGGATCAACGTCGCGATCTCACGAGCCCAGTGGGCCGCCTACGTGATCCACTCCCCGTCGCTCGTCGACTACCTGCCGACCACCCCGGCGGCCCTCGCCGAGCTCAGCGCCTTCCTCCGCATCGTCCAGCCCGCGCAACCCACGCCGAGGAAGTGAGGAGTGCGCGAGGAAGTGACGGCGGAATCACTTCCTCGGGGAGAAGTCACTTCCTCGCGGGTCCGAGGTGGGGTCAGCAGGTGGGGGTCGCGGGCGCGCCGGCCAGGCGGTCGCGGGTCCAGTCGAGGAGCTGCGGCGTGAGCGGAGAGTCCGCTGCCACGAGCGGCACGTGGTCGAGGCCCTCGAACTCGCGGAAGTCGATCGGCTGGCCCGCCGCACAGCGCCGGGCCACGAACTCGCGCTGCTGGTCCACGTGGATGAGCTGGTCGATCGTGCCCTGCGCGACGAGCACAGGCACACCGATGTCGCCGGAAGGCGTGTTGGCGTGCAGCAGCTCGACGAGCTCGCCCTCCCACGCCTCGGGCCGGAACACCTCGTCCGTGAGCTGGCTCGCGATCGCGAAGGCCCCGAGCACGTTCGCCCCGTTGAAGCAGTGGCCCTCGATCTGGTGCACGATGCCGACGTACCCCGGCGCGACGAGCTCGGCGAGGTCGAGCTGCGGGTAGAACTGCGACCACGAGGCCGCGATGTAGGCGGACACGAGCTTGCCCCCGGTCGTGGCACGCACGTCCTGCGCGATCGCGTACAGATCGGCGGCCGGCGCGAACGCGGCGACACCGAGCACGTCCAGCTCGGGCGCGTACGACGGCGCCTCGATCCCCGTCCACAGCGCCCCGTGCCCACCTTGCGAGTGTCCCCACACCACGGTCTGCGCGCTGAGCGCCAGCTCGTCGAGCTCACGCGCAGCACGGGTCGCGTCGAGCACGTTGCGCGCGGCGTCGGGCCCCACGAGGTACCCGTGCGGACCGCGCGTGCCGAGGCCCACGTAGTCCGAGGTCACGCCGACCCAGCCCTCCGCGACGATCTGCTCGAGGGCCGCGCCGGCACCGTCGGCGAAGGGGTCTGCGGCGAGCGAGGGTGCGCACCGTGGCACGATGCCCGTGGTGCCGTGGGCGACGGAGACGACGGGCAGGGCGGTGCCGTCGTCGGCGGCCGCCGCACCCACCTCCCCCGGCGCGAGCACCGTGCCGCTGACGACCGTGCCGCGCCCCGTGCCGTCGGTCGAGGTGTAGAGGATGCGCCAGCCTCGCAGGCCGTCCGGCACGCGGTCCGCGGCCAACGGCTCGGCACGGATGAGCCGGCCCGGTTCGGCGGGGACGGCGAGCGGCGGGGTGTAGAACGCGTCGGGCTCGTCACGCGGGTCGACGTTGTGCAGCCACACCGTGCCCGCCGCGAGCGCGACGGCCACGAGGAACGACCCGACGGCGCCCACGAGCGAGAGCTGGCGGCGCACGGCCGACCGGGGCCGGACCCCGAGCCCGCCCGCGCGTGCGACCCGATGCCGACGGCGCCACACCGCGACGAGCATCCCGAGCCCGCTGAACGCGAGCCAGAACCCCACCACGAGAGCGAAGATGGACAGCGACAGCCGCGGCCACACCAGGACGAGCACGCCGACGACGACGGAAGCCAGCCCGCCGAACACCCCCGCGGACCGTTCGCTCCCCGGCACGCCCTCGAAGGCTCCCTCGGCCCGGACCTCTTCCGCCCAGCCACGAAGGGTCCTCGGCGCGCGGAGCGCCTGGACGACGGCGGTCACGCCGCTCGCGACGAGCACGCCGGCGAGCACCCACGCCAGGGTGCGGAGCGACGCGTCGCGCCACAGGACGGCCAGGCCGCCGACGACGAGCAGCCCGGTCCCGAGCACACCGTCGAGCCAGCGCGCCCGCCACGGTCCCGCGTCGCGCACCCCGAGCAGCCGACCCACGCCCGCGACGACGAGCCCCGCCGCGGCGAGCGCGACCACGACCTGGACCGGCGCCTCGGCGAGCGCGAGCAGCGCGACGCCGAGTGCGGTCATGAGACCGCCCACGACGAGGGCGCGCGTCCGCCAGGTTTGCCGGGTCACGCACCCAGCATGTCACCGGCGCCCGCCGCCATCGCGTCCACGCCCACCGCGAAGTTGTCGTGGAAGACGTCGGTGGGGTCGTAGCGGCGCTTGGCCTCACGCAGCCGGGCGAGCGTCGCCGGGGGGAACGCGTCGGTGAGCCGTTCGGGGCGCGGGTCCGTCTCGAAGCTCAGGTACAGCCCGGAGGCGTGCCGGTGCAGCTCGTCCCACACGGGGTCGAGCCGGGCGCGCGAGGCCCCGAACGCGATGACCGAGAAGTTCGCGGACCGGTGCGCGTACGCGGTCGCCTCGGGTGCGACGTCGGCCACCGCCCCGCCCACGGCGCGGATCTGGAAGAAGTACGAGGCGCCGCCCACGATCACGCGCTCGGCGGCGAGCGCGACGTCGCGCGAGAGGTGCTCGACGAGCGAGGAACGCGTGACGGGTTCACCCTCGCCCCGGTGCGGCCCGCCCGGGGGCACGATGACGGAGCCGTACGGGGTGATCCGCACGTCCTGGTCGAGCAGCGGGGCGATCTCGGCGAACGGCTGCAGGTGCCCGATCACGGTGTCGGGGTCGGTGGAGTCCACGGCGACCATGACCTGCGCGACGACGGGCTGGCCGGGGCGGGGCCGCCCGATCAGCAGGAAGCTCGTCACGTCGCGGGACGCCGCCTCGACCACGGCGCCCCACCGCTCGAGGAACCCGGCCACGTCGCTCGCGTCGAACACGAGCTGGGCGAAACCGAGCGGGCCGCCCGGGTGCGCCTCGAGCTCGAAGGACGTCGCGACGGCGAGGTTGCCCCCGGCCCCGCGCATCGCCCAGAACAGGTCCGGGTGCTCGTCGGCCGAGGCGCGTACGAGCGCGCCGTCCGCGAGCACGACCTCGACGGCCCGCACGCGGTCGATCGTGAGCCCGTGCTTGCGCGAGTACCAGCCGATGCCACCGGCCGTCGCGAGCCCGCCGACCCCCACCCCGCCCGAGTCCCCCGAGGTGAGCGCGAGCCCGTGCGGAGCCAGCGCCGCGGCGACGTCGCTCCACCGCGCCCCGGCTCCGACCCGCACGAGCCGGGCGGCGGGGTCGAGCACCTCGACCCCGTCGAGCGCGGACAGGTCGAGGACGATCCCGCCGTCGTTCGTGGACCGCCCGCTCACGCCGTGACCGCCGCTGCGGATGCCGAGCGGCACGTCCTGGGTCCGCGCGAACGTCACGGCGTCGGCCACCTCGGCGGCAGTGCGCGGCAGCAGGACGAGTCCCGGGTCGCCGCCGCGCAGGTAGTTCGTACGGACGCCGGGGAACCTCGACCCGCCGGGTTCGACGGCCGGCACGGTCGCGGGCACGGCGTCGTAGTCGATGCCGTCGCGACGCAGCTCACGCTGTCGCCTCGCGACGGGGACGCCGACGACGACGCCCTCCGCCTCGCGCGCCACGGCCACGGACTCGCGCACCCGGGGAATCACCTCGGTCGCGAAGTCCCGCAGCACGTCGTCGTCGTCCACCGCGAGGACGAACGTCGACACACCGTCGTCGAGGGCGAGGCGGGCGAGCTCGTCGGCCCACTGCCCCGCGGGCGCCCGGGACGGGGCGATGTTGAGCAGCCGTCGCACCTCGCGCGGGTCGCGGCCCGCCACGCGTGCGGCGTCGTCGATCACGGTGTTGCCCGCGGCGAGATCCCCCGGGCCGAGGCGGGACGCGGACGGGAGCCAGCCGTCCGCCGCGGTGCCGACGAGCCGGAGCATGCGGGGGCGCAGCCCGCCGAGCCAGATCGGGACGTCGTGTGCGGCGGCCGGTCCGCGCTGGGCGCCGTGGAGCTCGTAGAACTCGCCGTCGACGTGCAGCTCGGTCTGGTCGCCCGCGGCCCACACGCCACGGACCACGTCGATCGCCTCGGCGAGCGCCGTGACGGACTCCCCCGGGGTGCGTCGCTCGACCCCCATCGCGACCATCGCGTCCCAGAAAGCACCGGCCCCGAGCCCGAGCTCGACGCGACCCCCGCTGAGCAGGTCGAGGCTCGCCGCGGCGCGGGCGAGCACGGCGGGCGGGCGCATCGGGACGTTGAGCACGTTCGCGGACAGCGCGATGCGCTCGGTCGCACCGGCGACCCAGGCGAGGAGCGTCCAGGCATCGAGGAACGCGGGCTGGTACGGGTGGTCCTGGAACGTGACGAGGTCGAGGGCGAGCTCCTCGGCACGCTGGGCGAGGCCGACGACGCGGCCCGGGTCCTGGGCGTCCGGGGTGAAGAACGCACCGAAGCGCAGCGGGTGGCCGTAGTCCATCCGCTCAGCCCCGCTCGCGGGCGACGAGCTCGCGCACCGCGGGAGCGACCTCGCGACCGAAGGCCTCGATGACCCCGGCGTCGTCGGAACCCACGACGAAGGTCGCGAAGCCGTGCTCGATCGTGAGACGGGCAAGCCGCTCGGCCCAGTCGCGCGCGTTGCCGGGCAGGGTGCCGATGTTGAGCAGACGACGGATCTCGCGCGGGTCGCGGCCCGCGGCGACGGCCGCCTCGTCGATGCGCGCGTTGCCGTCCACGAGGTCGTGGTCGGACTTCAGGTACCCGAGCGAGGGCAGCCAGCCGTCGGCCTTGCGGCCGGTGAGCGCGAGCATGCGCGGCTTGTAGGCACCGAGCCAGATCTGGATGTCGTGCGCCGGGGCCGGCCCGCGCTTGGCGCCGTCGAGCCGGTAGTACGTCCCGCCGGCGACGAGGCGCTCGCGCGTGCTCGTGTCCCAGATGCCGCGGATGACGTCGATCGCCTCGTCGAGCGCGTCGACCGCCTGACCCGGCGTGAGCCGGCGCCCGCCCATCGCCTCGATCGCGTCCCAGAATGCGCCCGACCCCAGGCCGAGCTCGACGCGCCCGCCGCTGAGCAGGTCGAGGCTCGCCGCCGCGCGCGCGAGCACAGCGGGAGGCCGCAGCGGCAGGTTGTGCACGTTGGCTGCGACCCGGATGCGCTCGGTGCGTGCCGCGACGAAGGCGAGCAGCGTCCACGTGTCGAGGAACGCCCCCTGGTACGGGTGGTCCTGGAAGGTCGCGAGGTCGAGCCCGGCACGCTCGGAGGCCTGCGCGAGGGCGACGACGTGGGCCGGCGCCGCAGCCGCCGGCGTGAGGAAGCTCCCGAACTCGAGCTCGTGGCCGTAGTCGGTCAAGGGATCGCCTCGTTCGCCGTGGTCCGTGCGGCGGGTGGTTCTCCGCCGTCGTCGTCCCCAACACGGCGACCCTGCGAGACCTTCCCGGGACGGCTCAGCCGAAGCGGCCGTTGACGTAGTCCATCGTCCGCGGGTCCTGGGGCGCGCCGAACATGAGGTCGGTCGGACCGTGCTCGACGATCCCGCCCGGGGTGCCCGCCTCGGCGAGGAAGAAGGCGCACTGGTCGGAGACCCGCGCCGCCTGCTGCATGTTGTGCGTCACGATGACGACGGTGACGTCGCCCGCGAGATCACGGATCGTCTCCTCGACACGGCGGGTCGAGGTCGGGTCGAGCGCGGAGCACGGCTCGTCCATGAGCAGCACCCGTGGCCGGACGGCGAGGGACCGGGCGATGCACAGACGCTGCTGCTGGCCACCCGACAGCCCGCCACCGGGCGCGCGCAGGCGGTCCTTCACCTCGTCCCACAGCCCGGCGCGCCGCAAGCACTCCTCGACGATGTCCACCTTCTCGGACTTCGACACCTTCACGCCCGTCAGCGCGAGCCCCGCCGTGACGTTGTCCTCGATCGACATCGCGGGGAACGGGTTCGGCTTCTGGAAGACCATGCCGATGTGCTCGCGTGCCTGCGTGACGCGGCGCGAGGGGTCGTACACGTCCTCCCCGTCGAGGAGCACCTCCCCCGCGAGCGCCGCCGAGGGGACGAGCTCGTGCATGCGGTTGAGGATGCGCAGGAACGTCGACTTGCCGCAGCCGGACGGTCCGATGAGCGCGGTGACGTGACCGGCGGGCATCGTGAGCGAGACGCGCTCGAGGACCTTGTGCGTGCCGAACCACGCCGAGACCGCCCTGGCCTCGAGCTCCGCGGCGTTCCCGGCCGGCTCGATCGCCACGGGTGCGGGCTCGACCTCGGCGTGCTCCAGGAGCCCCAGCGGTGAGAAGGGCCAGTCCGCGGGTGGCGCGTCGACCGGCGGCGAGAGTTCAGACGTCACGGCGACACGGTGCCAGCCCCGGGCGGCACGCAGCCGACCAGGAGATGAACTCCGGGTGAACACCCCCGTTGTCACACGAGGTTGGGCAGCAGCGCGACGAGGTGCTGGGTCGCGACCACGGCGCACAGCACGACGACGGGTCCCACGGAGACCCAGGCGTGCCAGCGACCCCACCAGCCGCTCAGGAAGGACAGCAGCACCACCGCGCCGCCGAGGGCGAGCACGCTGAGCAGCAGCCACGGCCATGCGCCGTCGTCCGCTGCGAACGCACGCTCGGCGGGGTCGAGGAGCACGGCCGACAGCACAGGGCGGGGGGACGCGAACGGCTCGCTCACGAGCGTCGCGTCGACCCGGAGCACGTCCTCGGGCACGAAGGGAGTCCCCGTGGCGGAGACGAGCGTCAACCGACCCGCACCGTTCGCGGCCGGCAGCGGGTCGCCGCTGCGGCGCAGGCCCGCGACCCGGTAGGTCGCCTCGCCCTGGCCCGTGATCGTCGTGATCTCGTCGCCCACCTCGAGCTCGGCGAGCCCGGCGAACACGCCACCGGCCACGGCGTGGCGCCCCATGACGACGCTCGCCCCCGCCTGACCCGGCAGGACGGTGTCGCGCCGGTGGCCCGGGCCGGAGAGCAGCACGGGGGACGTCGTCCCCGAGAGGACGACGTCGTCGATGCCGAGCCGCGGGACGCGGAGCACCGCGACGGGCGTGCCGTCACTGAGCAACGCGTCGGCGGCCGTGACCTGGCCGACGGGGGCGGACCCGTCGGCCAGGTCGTACCGGAAGTCCCGGTACGCGACGTCCTGGTCCCGCTCGTACTTCAGCGGGGAGACCACCAGGGCCTGGACCACCACACCCAGCGCGAAGAGGCTGACGATCCCGATCACGAACCCGGCGAGGCGAGCACGCTCGCTGCGCGGGAGGCGAGGGACGACGGCATCGAGACGCGGGGGGACGGTGGACGTCGCGGACGAGGACAACGTGGTGCTACTTCTTCTTGACCGGGGCCTTGGTGACCGTCAGCGTCTTCTTGACCGCCTTGGCCTTGGCGACGGTCGCCGAGCCGGCGTAGGAGATCGTCAGCGTGTGCTTGCCGCGCTTGAGCTTGGGCAGCGTGACGGTCGCCTTGCCGTTCTTGAGCGTGACCGACTTCAAGGTCTTCTTCCCGCTCTTCACGACGACCTTGCCCGTCGCCTTCACACCGGACACCGTGATCGAGACCGTGAACTTGGCCTTCTTGTTGGCCCGGACGCTCTTGATCTTGGAGACCTTGAGCTTCGCGCTCGCCTTGGCGGCGGTCACCTTGAGCACGGAGCTCGTGGAACCGGTCACCGTCGCGGGCGACGACGACGTGAAGACGCCCTTGACCGCGTAGCCCCGCTTCGTGGCCTTGACCTTGAGCGTGGCCTTGCCCGTCGCCGGCGCGACGCGCGCCGTGCCGAGCTTCTTGGTCCCGTCGAAGAAGTCGACCGAGCCCGCGACGGCCTTGGACGCCGCGACCGTGGCCGTGAAGGTCACGGACTTGCCGACGACCGGCTTGGCGGAGACGGCCACCCGCGTGGTCGAGGAGACCGCAGGTGCGGCCGCGACCGTGATGGGCGCGACCTCGGAGGTCGACGCCGCGACACCGAGCAGGGTGGGCAGGAAGACCGCGGTGAGGCTGAGCTGCCCCGTGGCCGACGGCGTGAACGTGACCGAGCCCGACGTGGCGCCCGCCGCGACGTTCCCCGAACCGACGAGCGATGTGCCCTGGTACAGGTTGACCTTGCCGCCGCCGTTGCCGATCGACGTGACGGCGACCGTCGCCGTCACTGCCTTGCCCACCACACCGGTGGCGGGCAGGGTGAGCGCGGCCTGGCTCTGCGAGGGCTTGTAGACCCGCACCGAGTCGTCGCCGCACTCGCCCGCGGCCAGGAGGCCGAAGCCGTAGGCCGTGATGGTCGAGGTGGCCTTGCACACCTCGGAGTTCGCGCCGACGAAGACCTTCGCGATGTCCGAGGTCGGGTCGTCGGCGAGGACCGACGGGACGATGTTGTAGACGGGGCGCGTGTAGGCGGTGAACGCCGGGTTGAGCACGTAGGAGCCCGCCGCACCGGTCGTCGCCACCTGGCCGTCGACACCGCCGATGAGCGCGCCGGCGCGAGCGTCCGTGGACTTCGCGTTGCCCTGCGCCACCCACTGGGCGATCGAGAACGGCACGATCGTGCCCTTGTTCTGCTCGTCGGTACCCGAGACGAGCGCGGCACCCTTGTGCTCCTGCACACCGAGCCCGTCGAAGTCCGTGGCCCGGATGTTGGGGAAGGTCCCGGCGGTGATCTGCGCCTCGGTGATGTTCACCTGGCCGAGCCAGTAGGACCGCGTGCCCGAACCGGCCTGCGGGATGAAGGTCGTGATGTCCGTGACCTCACCCGGACCGGAGTAGCTCGGACCCTCGAGGGTCGTGGTGGCACCGTTGACGACGACCTTGGTCAGCTGGCCCTGGAAGATCGAGGCCACCTGGGACTTCGTGAGGTTGGCGGGGATGACCGAGTTCGGCGCGACGGCGTAGGACACGGCGTCCTTGGCGAACGGGATGTAGGCGAGGACGCCGTCGTCGGTGAGCTCGGAGGAGGAAGCGGCCGACGAGCTGCGTGCGAACTGGATCTCGCCGGCGACGTCCGCCGTCGTGACCTGGACCGTCGGGCTGTCGAGCACCGCGATGCTCGCCGTCTCTGTCTGACCGATCGCCGCGCGGAGCAGGTCACGGCCGGCGCCCGAGCCGTTGGCGCGCGGAATGGCCTTCCCACCCGCCCGCGTCGTCACGGTGATGGTGGGGCCGGAGGCGTCGTAGGAGGCGAGCAGGCCCTGGCCGATCGCCGCGCCGAGTCCGTTGGACACGTCCTGCGTCGTGTCGGAGCCGAGACCCGAGAGCTTGCCGAACGTTCCGGGCGCCGGGTCGGCCTGGGCGGGGAGCGCCAGGCCGGCGAGCACGAGTGCGCCGATTCCTGCACCGGCACCGATCCGTGCGAAGGCGGAAACCTTCATGGTGAGTTGTTCCTTCCTGGGGGACCGATAAGTCCACGGGCGCGCGAGCTTGGCCTCACGCAAGGCCGACCCTAGGAAGGCCAGGCAAACTCCTGGCGAACTCTCGACTCTCGCGTGAGGTTCATCGAGCGAACCTTGTCTGACGCACAAGCCAACTCCAGGTCTCGGTCACAGCTCGTCGAGGTCCCTGGCGGAGAGCCGGCGCGAGCGCCACAGCAGCAGCGGACCGGCCAGCCCGCTGGCCGCGCCGACGCCGAGGGTGCCGATCAGGCCGAGCCGCGCCGGTCCCAGCTCCGTGCGCCCGGTGAGTGCCGGCTCCCCCTCCGCGACCTCACCGACGTCCGGGTCGGGCGCCGAGGTGGTGGAAGGATCCGGCTCCGGGACCAGCTCCACCACGGGGTCGGGAGCGACGGGCACGGGGGTCGGCGCGGGGGTCGGGCTCGGCGTGGGCTCGGGTGTGGGGGTCGGCTCCGGGTCGGGCTCGGGATCCGGCTCCGGCTCGGGCTCCGACCTGGGGCAGAGCTCGGCCACGGTCCCCGGGTCGCGCGCCAGGTCGGCGAGCTCACCGAGCTCTGCGCGTGCCTGCGCACCGAGCGGGAGGTACCCCGCCGGAAGCTGGCCCTTGCGCTCGCCGGTGACCTGGCCGGCCGACGCGGCGTAGTCGAGGAGCTCGGCGTAGCCGACGAGCTGTTCCTCGGTGGGCCCGCACACCTGGAGCGCGGCGTACTCCACGGTCGCGAGCGGGTAGGCGCCGAGGGTCCGCCGGGCGGGGTCCACGCGCGTGACGTTGGTGGTGGCCGTCGCGGTGCGCGCCCCGATCGCCTTCTCGAGCGCCTCCGGGGTGGGCGCGACCTGCTGGCCCGCCGCGTTGACCAGCCGTGCCGCGCGCAGGCCGAAACGCTGCGCCGAGGCGATGTCGGTGATCGCGATCGCGAACCGCTGGCCGGGGAGCTGTGGCCCGGAGGCGACGAACGACGGCGGCAGCCGGGTGGGGTCCCACACGATCTTGGACCCGGCGTCGGCCCGCTGGGCGCGGTGCGCGGCGTCGAGCATGTCCGTCGTGTACGGCCGCAGGTCGAGCGTGCCGTACCCCGGCTCGGGAACGGTCGCGTCCTGACGGTACGTCGAGAGGTCGGCCTTGGGGAAGCTGTTGACCGAGGCGTCGTCCGCGAGGTCGAGCGCGAGGTAGTACGGGTTGATACGCATCCCGAACTCGTCGGGCTCGCCACGGAGGAACGCCTCGGCGAACGGGTCGGTGCGCACCCACTCCCACACCGCGGCGTTCGCGTCCGAGGAGCCGAGCGCCACGATGAGCCCCTCGGGGGCCGCGGAGGCGAGGAACTGCGCGAACTCCGGGTTGAGCGCGACGAGCTCGGGATCCACCGTGATCGAGCGCGGGTTGTCCTTCACGACGGTGCCCGCCCCGCCCCCGGGGACGTCCGCGCGATAGGACTGCGTCAGCAGCTTGGCGACGAGCCGGGGACTCAGCACGAGATCCTCGACGAGCGTGCCCTCCCGCACCGCCAGCTCGCTGCCGAGCCGGTAGGACCGTTCGACCTGGTAGGCGAGGACGACGGCGGACTGGCTGATCGGCGCGTAGCGCACCGTCGTCGCCGGGTCGGCCGGCGCGGGCGGGGCGTCGCCGTCGGGCGTCTCGGTGCCGGAGACGGGCACGTCGAGCGCTTCGCCGACGACGGCGAGCGCCGGCGCACCCTCGATCCCCGAGACGAGGACCGCGCGCGCCTCGGCGTCACCGATCTGCGAGAACCCGTAGGTCGCACCCGAGCTGCACAGCGCGGGCTGCCACGAGGTCATCGCCGGCCCGAACAGCTCGTTGCCCATGACCCGCAGCTCGGCCGCGCCGAGGGCGCACGAGGTGGACAGGGGCGCGAAGTCGAGCCGGAACTGCATCCGGTCCTGCCACTGCGAGGCGGACAGCGGCGAGCCGCTGATCGAGCCGGAGGCGGTGGACGTGCCCGGCGTTCCGTTCGCGTCGAGCTCGCCGCGCGGCACGACGACGAGCCAGCACGAGCGCGGCGACCCGCCCTCGAGCAGCTGGCCACAGCCCAGGTGCGGCGCCTCGAGGGCCGTCTGCACCTCGAACACGACGCTGCCCGTCCCGTCGGCGCCCGTACGAGCCGCGGTCACCTCGTTCGTGGTGCCCTGCGTGAAGTAGCTCGACACGTCGTTGACCGCCTCGCCGCGCACGGGGGCGAACGGGAACGCGTAGGCCTTGAGGTTGGGGTTCGTGAGCGGCGGCGGGACGAGGAGCTGCGGCCCGTAGACCTGCAGGGGATCCTCGCCGTTGCGCAGCGAGCGCCCGCCGACGCGGTCGCCGAGCTGCGTGGAGAGGCTGCCCGCGGGGGCGCCCCACTGGCACTGCTCGGGCGTCGGGCCGTCCTCGTCGCCCCAGCACTGCATGAGCTGCAGGTAGTTCGAGGCGAACCGACCGGGCGAGGTGGGGCGCCCGCCGGTCCACGAGACGGTGACGCCCTGGTGCGAGAGGTTCGCGGTCTGCGACACGGTGACCTGCAGGTCCCGGAAGGTCGCGAAGTCCTGGTCGGACCGGTCGCGGTCCTCGACCACACCCGTGCGGGTCCATGCCTGGACCTCCTGGGAGCTCTCCCCCGCGGGCGTGGTGCCCGCCCGGGCCGGCACGGCGAGCCCGACGGCGAGCACGCCCGAGACGGCCAACGACGCGGCACCCACCACGGTGAGCAGGGTGCCCAGCCCGCGCAGCGGGTCCTTCGGCGTCGGCCTCATCGCGCGGCCCTCTTGCGGGCGAGCGCCCGGGAGACGAGCGGGGGCACGACGACGCCGGCGAGCAACGCCACGACCGCGGCGAGGACCAGGAGCTCCCGGCCGTCACCGCCGGTACGCACGGGTGCCTCTTGCGGGAGCGCGACGACGTTGACGCACACGCCCGTGTCGTCCTCGCAGACGACGGGTCCGCCGCCCGTCACCGGGCTGCCGGACCAGCCGCCGGAGCTCGAGCCGGACCCAGTGTCGCCGGGTGCGCCCGCCTCGTCGGGGGTGTCCCCCGGTGAGTCGGTCGACCCGTCGTCCGCGGCGTCGTCGTCGCCGTCCTGACCGCCGTCGCCGGTCCCGTCGTCGTCGTCCTTCCCGCCGGAGTCGCCGTCGCCGCTCTCGCCGCCGTCGTCGTCCTCGTCGTCCTTGCCGCCGTCGCCCCCCTTGTCGTCCTTGCCGCCGTCGTCACCGCCGCCGCCCCCGGCGCACGACGACGTGGCGCCACGCTTGTCGCACTCGCTCGGGTAGGGCGCCTTCTCGGCGAGAAGGTTCTTGCCGGACGCGGAGAAGGTCGGGTTGTTGCAGTCCTTGATCTTGATGTCCTGCGCCACCACGCCGGGGATCTTGCGCACCTGCTCGAGCCCGGCCTCGACGAGGTTGATGGGGAGCGGGGAGTAGCCGAGCACCTCCGCCTGCTGCTGCCCCTCGCACAGGAAGTAGTAGGAGAACGCGCCGAGCGTCTTGCCCTTGTCCTGCGTGAAACCGCCCTTCGTCTCCGTGGGGATGACGATGTAGCTGTAGGAGGACAGGGGGTAGGCGCGCTTGTCCTTGTTGCCGAACACGCCCGTGAGGTCCTGCGTCAGGTACTGGTCGGAGCTCTTGTTCGTGTTGATCTTCGCGCCGAGCAGGCCCACGGCCACGTTCGACGCCGTGGGACCCACGAAGTACCCGGACTCGTTGAGCACCTTGGCGACGGGGTAGCCCGTCTTGAGCGCGTAGGAGTACTCGACGTAGGTGATGGTGCCGATGTTCGCCGTCTGCGCGACGTAGCCCGCCACGCCCTGGGAGTTGGGCTGGGCTACGAAGCCCTTGCCGGCGATGACGGGGTAGTTCGACGTGACCCCGCACGGGGTCGAGCGGCCCGCCGCCTTGCAGTAGGCGTCCCAGAGCCCCGCGTGCTTGGCCGCCATCCACGTCGCGAACTGCGCCGTCGAGCCCGAGCCGTCGGAGCGCACCACGGGCACGATCGCCCGCTTCGGGAGCGCGAGGCCAGGGTTCTCCTTCGCGATCGCGGGGTCGTCCCAGCTCGTGATGACGCCCGTGAAGATCTTGGTGACGACCTCGCCCGTGAGCTTGAGGTCGGTGACGCGCTGACCGCCGACCGACAGGTTGTACATGAAGGCCGTGCCACCCGCGACGATCGGCATGTAGGCGAAACCGCGGGTGGGCAGGGTGTCGACGACGCCGGAGTCCTTGAGCCCGTACGGGATCTCCGTGATGGCGAAGTCCACCGTGCCGGACTTGAACTGGTTGCGACCGTCCGAGGAGCCGGTCGAGGCGTAGTTGACGCGCATGCCGTACTGCTCCACGTTGCGGCGCCACTGGTCCACGGCGTTGGAGCTCCACGAGGAGCCGGCACCGTTGACGGGGACGAAGCTGTCGGCGCTCGCCGGAGGGGCGCCGAGCGCCGCCAGGAGGACGAGCGCCAACGTCGCGACGGCGAGCCGTGCGGCGGGGCGGGTGCGGGACATCAGCGCTCCTTGCGGGTGCGGCCGCCGATGAAGCGGGCGAGGGTGAAGAGCAGGACGACGAGGAACATGAGGACCGCCGCGGTGCCGAAGCCGCGCGCGATCATCGTGGGCTCGGGGGACTTCACGAACTGGAAGACGGCGAGCGGCAGGGAGACCATGGGGGCCGGACGTCGGGTCGAGGTTCATCGACGCGGTGAAGCCCGAGGTGAGCAGCACGGGCGAGGTCTCCCCGATCCCGCGCGCGGTCGCGAGGATCACCCCCGTGGTGAGCCCGGAGCGGGACGTGGGCAGGACGACCTGCCACACGGTGCGCCACTGGCTCGAGCCGAGCGCGTACGCCGCCTCCTTGAGCGTGCCGGGCACGAGGCGCAGCACGACGTCCGCCGAGCGGATCATGATGGGCAGCATCATGATGCTGATCGACAGCGCGGCGGCGAGCCCGGACTTCTCCATGCCGAGCGCGAGGATGAACGTCGCGTAGACGAACAGCCCCGCGACGATCGACGGCAGCGCGGTCATCGCCTCGACGATCGTGCGCACGAAGCGCGCGAACGGGCCGGGGATCTCCGACAGGAAGACGGCGGCCGTGAGCCCGAGCGGCACCGTGATGACGAGCGCGATCGCGATCTGGATGAGCGTGCCCATGATGGCGTGAGCGACCCCGCCGAGCTCGAGCGGGTCGAGGGGCCCCGCGAGCGACATGTCCTCGACGAAGAAGTTCGGGTGCACGAGGGCGGGCAGCCCGCGCGCGAACGTGAAGGTCACGATGAAGACGATCGTCAGCAGCACCGTGAAGGCGAGGGTGTGCACGAGCACCATCGCGACGCGGTCCCGCACCGCGACCGCCCGCTCGTCGAGCGAGACGAGGAGCGCATAGAGGCCGACGAAGAGCCCGAGCGAGATCACCGTGAAGGCGATGCCGCTCGCGACGGGGAACACCTGGGTCACGAGGAGCGCCGTGAGCGCGACGGCGCCCGCCGCGGCCCCGACGAGGGCGAGGAGGTCGGCGAGCCGGGTGCCCCCCACGAGCCGGCGCACCTCGGGGCGTCGCGCCGAATCGGAGTCGGCCTCGTGGGCCGGGAGGTACGTCTCGCGGAGCTCTGTCGTGGTCATGGCGGCCTCAGCTGCTCGCGCCGGAGCGGGAACGCGCGACGATCGACGACGCGGCGAAGTTGACGACGAGTGTCATGAGGAACAGGGCGAGGCCCGCGGCCATCAGGGCGGACATCCCGAACGGTGTCGCCTCGCCGTAGCGCAGCGCGATGAGCGAGGACACCGAGCTGCCACCGTTGCGCAGCACCTGCCACTGGATGACGAACACGGGCGAGATGATCATGTAGACGGCGATCGTCTCGCCGAGCGCCCGGCCCAGGCCCAGCATCGTGCCGCCGATGATCCCGCCCGTGCCGTAGGGCAGCACGACCGAGCGGATGACGCCGAGCTTGGTCGAGCCGAGCGCGAGCGCCCCCTCGCGCTCCCCCACCGGCGCCTGGGTGAAGACCTCCCGCATGATCGACGTGACGACCGGGGTGATCATGAGCGCGACGACGACCCCCGCGATGAACGTCGAGGACGTGTAGATCGTCGTGGTGGACAGCGGGTCGTCGGGGTCCACGCCGTCGACGCGGAACGGGGGGAACCAGGCGAACGTCGTCGAGAGCCACCTGGCGACCTCGGTGATGCGCCCCTGGAGGAAGAAGAAGCCCCACAGCCCGAAGACGACCGACGGGATCGCGGCCATGAGGTCGACCGTGGCGATCAGGAACGCCCGGGCGCGCAACGGCGCGTACTCCGTGATGTAGAGCGCGGCACCGAGGGAGAGGGGCACGGCGAGCACGACGGCGACGGTGGCGATGAGCGCCGTGCCCACGATGATGGCGGCGATGCCGAAGTTCCCCGAGTCCGGCTCCCACGCCTGGGTCGTGAAGAAGTCCCAGCCCGCGACACGCAGCGCATCCGTGGCACGCAGCGCGAGAAAGACCCCCACGAGCCCCATGACGACGAGCACGAGGGCTCCGCCCGTGCGCAAGGTGGCACGGAAGACGCGGTCCTGCCCGGAGCGGCGCGTGCCGAGGCGGCGCGGCAGGTCGACGTCGGTGCTGATGACGTTTCCTCAGGTCCCTCGGGGCGGAGCGCCCGACCGGTCGAGGACCGGGCCCGGTCCTCCAAGAGGGCAGCCTGTCGAGCCCGGGTGTCCAGGTGGCGACGGACCGGTGTCGCGCGGGCGAACTCTCAGCGCCGGGCGAGGTTCAGCCGAACCACTCCGTGACCTGCTCGGAGATCGCACGCTCGAAGTTGTCGTCGTCGTGGCGCTCGCGCAGCCAGCCGGCGAAGTCGCCCCCCGCTGCGGCGTCGAGCTCACGGCGGCACGCCGCCGTGTCCGTCACGGCGCGGTGGAGCAGCGCCTCCGCCTCGGCGGGCGTCCGGTAGCAGAAGGGGTATCGCTCGGGCAGGATCGCGCGCGCCCACGGCCGGTCGGGGAAGACGCCGACGGCTCCGGCGACGAGCGCCTCGATGTACTCCAGGCCGTAGGACTCCTCCGCGGCCGTGGCGAGGAAGGCCGTCGTCCGGGCCAGGGCGTGCCAGTAGTCCTCACGACGAGCGGTGAGCGGGCCGACCCACGTCCAGTCGTGCCGGGACATGCGCATCGCCAGCTCGGAGGTGAGGTGCGACTCGTGGAGCCGGGCCTCGACGCGGATCGGGGTGCGCCTCGCGACGCGCTCGACGACGTCGAGGAACACGCGCGGCTGCTTGCGCTCGGACAGGTAGATCGCCGGGTACAGCACGACCGGCACCTCGGGCTCCTCGCGCTCCTGGACGCGCTCGAGCCGGATACCGAGGTTGACCCACGCGACGCGCGACTGCTCGGCGAGGTGCGCCGCGGTCTGCGTCGCGACGATCTCGCGCACCTCGCTCGCCGTGCGCTCGGAGTTCGCGAACGTCGGGAACAGGGCGCACGAGAGCCCGAGCGCGGCCCGTTCGACGGGGTGGGTGAACTGGGTCGTGCTCCACCACACGAAGTTCATGATCCGCGGCGAGCCGTGGTCCTCGCGCAGCGCGCGCCACACGCACACCGAGTCGATGACGTCCATCGTGACGACGAGGGTGCCGGGGGCGAGGCGGCGCAACGGCACCACCTCGAAGCCGTCACCGAGGCGAGGACCAGGTCCGACGACGACGGCCCCCGGGAACACGCGCAGGAGCCGCCGCACGAGCGTGGGACCGGCGTCCTGGCCCACGATCTGGCCACCCGTGACCCGCAGGTCGCTGTAGCGCACAGCAATCTTCATGACTCACTCCCTTCGAGCGGTCTCGAGGGGCGCACCGGCCCGGAGCCCGTCGTCGTCGGGCACGGCGTCGCCCTCGCCCCGTGCCCCGCCGTCGTCGGCCACGCCCTCGCCGTGCGTGCCGTCGCCGTCTTCCGGGTCCGTCAGGGACGTGCGGATCCGCATGCCGTAGAAGGAACGGTGGACGAAGTACACCGAGACGGCGAAGAAGATCGCGGCGAGCGAGAGCACGAGCGCGTGGCGGCCCTGCGCCTCGAGGCTCACGGCGAGCTCGACGGCGAGCAGGCCGAAGAGGGTCGTGAACTTGATGACGGGGTTGAGCGCGACGGAGGACGTGTCCTTGTAGGGGTCACCCACGGTGTCGCCCACGATCGTCGCGTCGTGCAGCGCCGTGCCCTTCGCGTTGAGGTCGACCTCGACGATCTTCTTCGCGTTGTCCCACGCTCCGCCGGCGTTGGCCATGAAGATCGCCTGGTAGAGCCCGAAGATCGCGATCGAGACGAGGTAGCCGATGAACAGGTACGGCTCGACGAACGCGAACGCGAGGGTCGCGAAGAACACGCCGAGGAACATCGTGAGCATGCCGCGCTGGGCGTACTGCGTGCAGATCTCCACGACGCGGTGCGAGTCGGCCGCGCTCGCCCGGCTCGAACCGTCGAGGCGGATCGTGTCGCGGATGAACTCCACGGCCCCGTAGGCGCCCGTCGTGACGGCCTGGATCGAGGCACCCGTGAACCAGTAGACGACGGCGCCACCGAGCACGAGGCCCAGGAGGAACGGCGGGTGGAGCATCGAGAGGTTCTCGATGCCCTCCGTCAGGCCACCGGTGAGCAGCATGATGATCGAGAAGATCATCGTCGTCGCGCCGACGACGGCCGTGCCGATCAGGACCGGCTTCGCGGTCGCCTTGAAGGTGTTTCCCGCGCCGTCGTTCTCCTCGAGCATCGTCTTCGCCCGGTCCCACTGCACCTCGGCCCCGAAGGCCTCGCGCACCTGCGCGTCGACCCCCGTGGCCTCCTCGATCATCGAGAGCTCGTAGACGGACTGCGCGTTGTCCGTGACCGGCCCGTAGGAGTCGACGGCGATCGTCACGGGGCCCATGCCGAGGAAGCCGAAGGCCACGAGGCCGAACGCGAAGACCGCGGGAGCCACCATGACGTCCGCGAGACCGAACCCGCTCACGAGGTAGGCCCCGCCCATGAGGCCGACGACGGCGAGGCCGAGCCAGTACGCGGAGAAGTTGCCCGCGACGAGCCCGGAGAGGATGTTGAGCGACGCCCCGCCCTGCCGCGAGCTCTTGACGACCTCGCGCACGTGCTTCGAACCCGTGGACGTGAAGACCTTGACGAGCTCGGGGATGAGCGCGCCCGCGAGCGTGCCGAGGGACACGATCGTGGCGAGCTGCCACCACAGGGTCGGGGCGGCGGCACCGAGCACGAGGTAGGTCGTCGCGTAGGTCGCTGCGATGCACGCGAGGGAGGTGAGCCACACGAGCGTCGTCAGCGGCGTCTCGAAGTTCATGCGCTCGGCGTGGGCGTAGCGCCACCGGACCCACGCGTCGTTGGCGAGGTAGGACGCGGCCGAGGCGATGACCATGACGGCGCGCACGACGAAGAGCCACACGAGGAGGTTGGCCTGCACGAGCGGTTCGGGCACGGCGAGCAGCACGAAGGTGATGAGCGCGACGCCCGTGACACCGTAGGTCTCGAAACCGTCGGCGCTCGGGCCCACGGAGTCGCCCGCGTTGTCACCGACGCAGTCCGCGATGACACCCGGGTTGCGGGCGTCGTCCTCCTTGATCTTCAGGGCGATCTTCATGAGGTCGGAACCGATGTCGGCGATCTTGGTGAAGATGCCGCCCGCGATGCGCAGGGCCGCGGCGCCGAGCGACTCGCCGATCGCGAAGCCGATGAAGCACGCGCCCGCGATGTCCGCGGGGAGGAACAGCAGGATGACGAGCATCATGAGCAGCTCGAGGCTGATCAGCACCATGCCGATCGACATGCCGGCGCGCAGCGGGATGCGGTGCAGCGGCAGCGGGCGGCCCGCGAGCGCGGCGAACGCGGTGCGCGAGTTGGCGAAGGTGTTGACCCGGATGCCGAACCACGCGACGGCGTAGGAGCCCGCCATGCCGACGAGGCTGAACGCGATGACGATCGCGACCTTGCCCCACGGCAGGTGGACGAGCGCGCCGTAGTAGGTGACGATGACGGCGGCGATGAAGGCCCACAGCACGAGCAGGAACCTGCCCTGCTGGAGCAGGTACGCACGGCACGTGGAGTAGATGAGCTCGGAGATCTCGCGCATCGCGGCGTGCACGGGTAGTCGCTGCAACCGCACGTAGCTCACCAGGCCGAACGCGAGGCCGAGGAGGCACACGCCGAGGCCCACGATCAGCAGGGCGCGACCGGAGCCGCCGCCGAGGATCTGTACGACCGAGAGGTCCGGGAGGACGAGATTGGCCTCGCCCCCCTGGCTGGTGGCCACTGAGCCCGTGATCACGTGCGCTCCCGAGGAGTTCGACTTCGACTGGTCCGTCCCTTGCCACGCTAGGGGCGTCGGGACGGGTCGAACCGTGACCTAGGGCTCAGGAGCCCGTTCAGGCGATGGCGCGGTGTGCCCGCTGGGTGGGGACCTGGTCGAGGAAGCCGACGCGCTCGACGAGGTAGGTCATGAAGAGCGCGTTGCGCGCTGCGGCGTCCGCGCTCTTCGTGGTCTCGGCCACGTCGCACATCCGCAGGAAGGAACGCATCGCGATGACCTTGTCGAGCCAGCGCTGGTCCGGGTCGACCCCGGTGACCGAGGTCCAGCCCTCGAGCAGCCACCGGGCCGCACCCTCGTAGACCATGCCGTTGCCGCCGCGCACCCCCGCCTGGAACTCGAACTCGGTCAGCTCGCCGAGCATCCAGCCGAGGTCGAGCTCGGGCGTCGAGAGCATGAGCTCCTCGCCCGTGAGCACCTCGATCAGCTGCGCGTCCTGGTCGACGAAGACCGAGCCGAGCGCGAACCCCCCGTGGCACAGCGTGCCGGTCGAGGGGAGCTCGTCGAGCCACCGGCGCACGTGCCCGACGACGGACGGTCGCAGCTCCGCGATCGCTCGACCGGCCCACGTCGTGGGTGCGGCGTCCAGGTGCGCCCGGAGCCGGAGCAGGTGCGGGGAGGTCACCGTCTCGACGTCAGCCGTGAACCCGACGCTCGTGTGCATCGTCGCGACCGCAGCACCGAGCCGCGTCATGACGGACTCGAGCTCACGCCCCACGACCCGGAGCTCGGGCCAGAGCTGGCCGACGAGCACCTCGCACGCCGAGAGCGCATAGGCAGCGCCGTCGTCGGTGTGGGTGGGTGCGACGAGGCGGACGTCGACGGCCTGCTCGATGCTCGCGACCCGGTCGGCCGAACGCTGCCTGCGCGCCGCGTCGTCCGGGGACCCACCCTGGATCTGACGCACGAGCCGCCAGCCCGGGCCGTCGAAGACGAGCCGCTGCTGCCAGACGCTGGTGCCGTAGTTCCATGCGATGTCGTCGTTCATGACGCTGCCCCCTGCCGGGTGGTCGACGCGTCGGGCTGGTCGGCCTCGGCGCGGGTCGTGTGGATCACCCCGTCAGGATGTCCGGCCGAGGCCGCGGGGCGGATCGCCCGTGCGCACCATTCTCGTTGCGACTCCCGGTGGAGCGCGGCTGGCCAAAGGTCGCAGCGGTGGCGGCTACCGGGTCGGCAGCTGGACCTCGACGAGCCAGCCCTCCGGCGTCGGCCCGGCGCTGAAGGTCCCCCCGAGGACGCTCGCGCGCTCGCGCATCCTGGCGATCCCGTACCCGCCGGGAGGCAGCGCGAGCGAGTTGTGGGCGCCCGGTGTCGCGTTCTGGATGCGCATCACGACGTCACGGTCCGTCGACGTGAAGCGGATCGAGACCAGGTCGGTCGACGAGGCGTGCTTGACGATGTTCGTCGCGGCCTCCCGGAGGAACTGCGCGAGCGCCATCTCCATGGTCCGGCTCATCTGAGGCGCGACGGTGTAGACGCCGTCGGCCTCCACCCGCGTCCCCGTGGCCGCGAGCTCACGCTCGATGTCGGTCACGGTGGGCACGAGCCGGCGGCGCTCGACGGCGTGGTCCTCGGCGTCGTCGGCGGAGCTCCTCGAGGCGTGGGTGACCTCGAGGACGCGGCGGATGTCCGCGAGCGCCTGGCGGGCCGAGGAACCGATCGCGTCACGCGACTCGGCCTGGACGGTCACGTCGGGTGACTGCTCGAGCACCCGGGCGTGCATGGCGATGATGGTGAGCTCGTGCGCGATGAAGTCGTGCAGCTCGTCGGCGATACGCTCCCGCTCGACGCGGACGGCGGAGTCCAGCATGCGTTGACGTTCGGCCAGCTCGTCGGTGAGGCGTGCTGCGCGCTGGTTCATCCGGCGGAGCAGGGAGCCGACGAGCGTCGAGAGCGCGGCCGTGACGGCGAACGCGACGGCTGCACCCACAGGGTCTTCCCTCGGATGCATCACGAAGGCGAGCCCCAGGAGGCCCGAGAACCCGGCCAGGAAGACGACCGAGAGTGCGGGGCTGCACGTCGCAGCAACCAAGCCGACCGCCAGGACCAGGGCAACGAGGGGCTCGTCACCAGTACCCAGTGACACCGACATGAGTGCGCCGACCAGCAGCACGAGTGCCGCCGTCGGTGGTCGCCATGCGAACAGCGCGAACGATGCGGTCAGTGCGACCTGGGCGATCGTGGTCGATGCCGGGTCCTCAGCAACACCAGTGACGGCGAGGAGGATGTCGAGCCCGATGACCACAAGAACCGCAGACAGAATGACGACTCTGCCGATTCGCCCCACAGGCGTGTAAGACCAGAACTGAGCCAGCCGACGGCGAGGCGGACCAGGGGGTGTTCCGCCCGCCGTCGAGTCTGACTTCATCCCGCCATTATGGCGGCGAACCCGCCCCTGCCCGGGTCCGACGCAAGTACTAGGTCAGGACTACTTGCAGGAGCTGAAGATCGTCTGGCACACCCAGGTCCAGATCCCTGTCGGCTGGACGTCTGCGCCACCGCCCGGCAGTGCCCCGCGGACCCCAGGGGTGAGAACGACGGGCGCGACAGGGGCCGACCCCTCGTCGAGCTCGGCGGCCTGCGCAGGACCTGCTGCGAGCAGGAGTGCAATCGCAGCAGTTGCGGCAATGGCGGAAATACGGGACATTACGACTCCTATGTGTTTGTGAGGGGACGTTCGTGGTGCCCTGAGTGTCCCCGGACAAGGCGGCGTCGCAGCACCTGCGAACGTCTCTACTGTGCTGCGACCTTCGAAGGAGCGCCCGCTCAGCCCTAGGATCGAGCCATGGCCATCCGAGTGCTCATCGCGGACGACGAAGCGCTGATGCGAAAAGCTCTCCACGTCTTCGTGTCCGCCGCCCCCGACATGGAGGTCGTGGGCGAGGCAGCGGACGGCGTGGCGGCCGTGCACCTCGCCGCCGAGCTCCAGCCCGACGTCGTGCTCATGGACATCCAGATGCCTCGCATGGACGGGGTCGAGGCGACCAAGGGGGTGCTCGCCGCCTCACCGCGCACCCGGGTCGTCGCCGTGACGACCTTCTCGTCCAAGCGCTACGTGGTTCCGGCCCTGCGGGCGGGTGCCTCGGCCTACCTCGTGAAGGACACCGAGCCGGCCGCGCTCGTCACCGCTATCCGCGACGCCCTCGAGGGCTCGTGCACCCTCTCGCCGAGCGTCACGGAGGAGCTCGTGGCGTCGGTGCGCGAGGCACCGGAGCCGTCGCAGCCCGTGGCGATCCCGCCGCTCGAGGCGCTCTCCGAGCGGGAGCTCGACGTCGTACGCCTCCTGGGCCATGGACTGTCGAACTCGGAGATCGCGGGCGAGCTGCACCTGTCGGAGGCCACCGTCAAGACCCACCTCGGCAACATCATGGCCAAATGGGGTGTGCGCGATCGCGTGCAGGCGCTGATCCACGCCGCACGCACGGGGATCGTGCGGTTCGACTGAACCGACCGGCGGCGCCCGGACGCCGCGGGGTCGCTGGGCTGCGGGTGGCGGGGGCCCTGGGGCGAGACGCCGCCATGAGACGTGCGGGTCAGCGGACCCCGAGAACCCCGCCCGAGGCCTCGAGGTAGCAGACGGCGCACAGCGCCTCGTAGGACACCTCGACGCCGTCGATCGCGACCTGCTCCCCCGTGAACACCGTCTCGCCGTCGACGACGCGCGAGTTGAAGACTGCCTTGCGTCCGCAGCGGCAGATGGTCTTGAGCTCCTCGAGCGAGTGCGCGATCTCGAGCAGGCGCTGCGAACCAGGGAATGCCACGGTGAGGAAGTCGGTGCGGATGCCGTAGCAGAGCACGGGCACGTTCTCGAGCACGGCGATGCGCAGCAGGTCGTCCACCTGGGTGGGAGTCAGGAACTGCGCCTCGTCGATGAGCAGGCAGGAGACGTCCCTGCCGGTCTCTTCCCGCCGTCGGGCACGATGCTTGGCGAAGGAGGCGAAGACGTCGTCGTCGGCCCCGATCACGAAGTCGACGCTGCGGTCCACACCGAGGCGGGAGAGGATCTTGCGCCCGGCCTTCGTGTCGACGCCGGGCTTGGCGAGCAGGATCTGGTGCTCGCGCTCCTCGTAGTTGTGGGCGGCCTGCAGCAGGGCGGTGGACTTGCCGGAGTTCATCGCGCCGTAGCGGAAGTAGAGCTTGGCCATGGCGAGGATTCTTCCATCCGGCCACGGCGGCGGCGGTCAGCCGTCCGGGGTGGACCGCGACGGTGGTCGCCGACGACGAGCACGAGCGGCGATCACTATGGTTGGCCGGTGCCACTCCGCCGCGTCTTCGGTCCAATGTCCTCGGGCGCGCGAGAGAACTTCCTCGACACGCTGCGCGGTGAGCGCGTGGGGGCCGCCCTGTTGCTCGGTGCGACCGTGCTCGCGCTCGCCTGGGCGAACTCACCATGGGCGGAGGGCTACCGGGCGCTCTCGGACGCCGTCGTCGGCCCCGCCTCGCTCGGTCTCGACCTCTCCGTGTCGCACTGGACCGCGGACGGTCTGCTCGCCGTGTTCTTCTTCGTCGTCGGCGTGGAGCTCAAGCGCGAGTTCGTGATCGGGTCGCTACGGCACCTCGGGTCCGCCGTCGTCCCCGTCGTCGGGGCCGTCGGCGGGATGGTGGCACCCGCGCTCGTGTACGTCGCGGTCGTGGCGGGACGCGGACCGCTCGACGGTTGGGCCACCCCGGTCGCGACGGACATCGCCTTCGCGGTCGCGCTGCTCGGGGTGTTCGGGCGTGGGTTGCCGCTCGCGCTGCGGGCGTTCCTGCTGACGCTCGCCGTCGCGGACGACCTGCTGGCGATCGTCGTCATCGCCGTGTTCTACGCGAGCGGGCTGCAGGCAGTGTGGCTCGTGGCCGCCGTCGGCACCATCGCGCTGTTCGCGCTCGCGACACGGCGGCGTTGGCCCGGTGGGGTGCTCGTGCTCCTCGCCGTCGTCGCGTGGGTCTTCATGCTGCGCTCCGGGGTTCACGCGACGATCACCGGGGCACTGCTCGGGCTGACGGCGCCCGCCCGACCGGGACGCGACCGGCGACCCAGCGTCGCGGAGGCGTGGGAGCACCGGTGGCGCCCCGTGAGCTCGGGGCTGGCCGTGCCGCTCTTCGCGCTCTTCGCGGCGGGCGTGGCGCTCGACGGCGGGACGCTCGGGGCGGCGATCGTCGATCCACCGGCGCAAGGAGTCGCCCTGGGCTTGGTGCTCGGCAAGCCGATCGGGATCGTGCTGGCGACGTTCCTGCTCGTCACGCTGACGCGCGCGCGGCTCGACGAGACCGTGCGGTGGTGGGACGTCGTGGCCGTGGGAGCCGTCGCGGGCATCGGGTTCACGGTCTCGCTGCTCATCGGGGGCCTTGCGTTCCCAGCGGGCTCACCGCACGCCGAAACCGTCAAGGCGGCCGTGCTCGCGGGGTCGATCACCTCCGCCGTGATCGGCGCATCGCTGCTGCGGTGGCGGGGCAAGGTGCGGGCGCGGCAGCCGATGAGCTAGCGATCGCAGGGAGCGTGCGCGTCCGGTTCGTCCTGTTGTCAGTGGGTCTGGGTAGGTTTGTCGCAGCGGG
>CAZECM010000027.1:0-37365 GCA_964510785.1 uncultured Cellulomonadaceae bacterium
TGAGGCCGAGCAGGATGTGCTCGGTGCCGATGTAGTTGTGGCCCAGCTGCAGCGCCTCGCGCAGGGACAGCTCGAGCACCTTCTTGGCGCGGGGCGTGAAGGGGATGTGGCCCGACGGTGCCTGCTGGCCCTCGCCGATGATCTCCTGCACCTGGGCGCGGACGGCGTCGAGCGAGATGCCGAGCGCGTCGAGCGCCTTGGCGGCGACGCCTTCACCCTCGTGGATCAGGCCCAGGAGGATGTGCTCCGTACCGATGTAGTTGTGGTTGAGCATCCGTGCCTCTTCTTGGGCAAGGACGACCACCCGACGTGCGCGGTCGGTGAATCTCTCGAACATGCGGCGCTCCTGTTGGTCTGGGCGTTCCTCGATGCTAACCACGTGGACCCCCTCAACCTGCCTCTGTTCGCCACAGGCGTGACGCGGGCCGGCGCCCGTAGCATCGCCTCTCGTGACGACGAAGGCCGACGACGACGGCGCCCAGCGCCCGGTGGCCCACCCCACACCGGCCCCGGTGCGCAGCTGGTGGCGCCGACGCCGGGTGTGGGTACCCGCCGTCGTCGTCGTCGTTGTCGTCCTTGTGCCCTTCCTCGTGGTGCAGGGTGTGGGCCAGTCCAAGGTCAGGGCCTCTGCCGACGACGTCGCGCCCGTTCCCGTGGCGATCGTGCTCGGCGCCGGACTGCGCCCGGACGGCTCGCCGTCGGTGTTCCTCGGTCGCCGCCTCGCCCGCGCGGCCGAGCTGTACGAGGCGGGGACGGTCGAGGTGCTGCTCGTCTCGGGCGACAACTCGCGCAAGGACTACGACGAGCCGACGGCGATGCGCGACTGGCTCGTGGCCCACGGCGTGCCCGACGAGCACGTGGTGCGCGACTTCGCCGGCTTCGACACCCACGACACGTGCGTGCGCGCGCGGCGGGTGTTCGGGGTGGAGGCCGCCGTCGTCGTGACGCAGGACTATCACGTGCGGCGCGCCGCGTTCTCGTGCGCCGCCGCGGGCATCGCCGTGCAGGGCTCGGGCGTGTCCTCGGACAGCGTCGAGCCGGCCAAGGCCGTGACGTACCGGCTGCGTGAGCTCCCGGCCTCGTGGAAGGCGGCCCTCGACGCGGTCGTGCGCCGCAGCCCGGTGTACCTGGGCGACCCGGAGCCCGGGGTGCGGGAGGCGCTCGGGGGCTGACCGGGCGGGTCCGGCTAGCTCCCGGTCACGTGCTCGACGACGCGGGCGACGACCCCGCCGTCGGCCAGGATCCGCTGGTGCCCGAGACCCTCCGTGCCGAGCAGCTCCGCACCCGGCCACGCGGCGGCGAGCCGCTCCCCGACGGCGAACGCCGACTCCTTGTCGTGACGATCGTGGATCACGAGCGTGGGCGGCAGCGCGCCGTCCGCGCCGAGCGGGCCGAGGTCGAAGTTCGCGATCGGTTCGGCGAGGAAGCCCGCCATGATGCCCTCCATGCGCGTGCGGGTGCGCTCGCCGAAGCCGAGGATGCGCGAGAAGTCATGCGTGATCTCGCCGAAGTCGCTGCTCGGGGCAACGAGGGCGAGGCGTTGGGCCTCGACGCCCCGGTGGACCACGGACGCCGCGACGTGGCAGCCGAGCGAGTGCCCGACGACGCCTTCCGCAGGCCCGAGCTCCGCCGCGACCGCCGCGAACGCCTCGGCGATCTCAGGGAACGTGCCCTTGCCCGGGCCGAGCACGCCCGGGTCCGCCTCGCCGTGCCCCGGAGCGTCGAACGCGACGACCCGCCGCCCGCGCGCGACGAGAGGAGCCACGAACGCACCGAGCTGCCCGCGCCACCCGCCCCAGCCGTGCACGAGGTAGACGACAGGCCCCTCGCCCCACGTCTCGACCACGGCCTTCCCGCCGCGCGGCACGCCGATGCGGAACACCTCGCCGGGCCCCGGGCGGAAGTCCTTGCGGCGGCCCGCGTTTCCCGGGAGCGTGGTCCAGATCGCCATCGCCTTCGCCGCGCCCGCGTCGGGTCGCACGCGGTCGAGCACGGCGAACTGGGTGCGCAGGGCGGCGAGCTGCATCGCGTACCGCGCGCGGGCGGTGCGGCTGCGGGCGGCGCGCTGGGGTTGGCTGAAGCTCATGTCAGGCTCCCGGGGTGGGGGTCGGTGCTGGGTTCGGGACGGCGGTGGCCGACGGTGGCCGGCCGAGGGATGTGTCCGATGACGGCGCATCAGCGGGTGGTGCCGCCGTCGCGGCCGCGACGAGCGCCTCGACCGCCGCGAGCGCGCGCTGCTCCGCGAGGGGATCCTCGAGCAGCCGGTGGGAGTGGTAGAAGCCGAGCATCACGCCGTAGAGGTCGCTCGCGAACCGCGCGGGATCGGTGGCGTGCGCGAGCTCGCCGTTCGTGACGGCTCCGGCGACGATGCGCTGCAGCGAGTCCGCGAGGCGCACGTACATGCCTCGCAGGTGGTCGAGCACGGGGCCGGGCTGGTCGTCGAACTCGGCGCCGGCCTTGACGATGAGGCACCCTCCGGGCAACCGCCGCCTCCCGCACGTGAGCCACAGGTCCACGAGCGTGCGCAGCCGGACCAGCCCGCGCGGGGTGCGCAGCGCCGGGGCGATCACGGCGTCGGAGAACTCCATCGCCGCCGACTCGAGGACCGCGACCTGGAGCGCCTCTTTCGAGCCGAAGTGCGCGTAGAGCCCGCTCTTGGACAGCCCTGTGGCGCTCGCGAGCGCGCCGATCGTGAGCCCGCCGAGGCCGATGCGCGCGGCCTCCTCGACCGCGCGCGCGAGGATCGCCCCGCGGGTCCGTTCACCCTTGGACCCTGGCGCCCCGGTTGCCGCCGCCTCACCTTCCACCGCTCGCGCCGCCGTGCCCTCCGCCATTCGCATTCCGCAAAAATAGCACGACCGTCCTATTCACATCTCCCCCGGCCGTCCGCGCACTCCTTGGTGTTCGGGTGACATAACTCGCGCGACACGCCGGGCGACACGCCGTGAATGGACCACCCGCTCGTCACTCTGGCCCCAAGCAGTGCGCGGACGGCTCAAGGAGGGCAACCAGCTGGGGCGCGCACCTGGGGTGGTGCGCGTGAGGGAAGGGTCGCCGGGTCAGCGGTAGAGGGAAAGCGCGTGCTCGAAGGAGTCGTGGACCTCGGGCGAAAACAGGACGAAGCGCACCAGGGTGACCGAGGCCACCGGGGCCACAGGGGCCACAGGGGTCTCTGACGCCCCAGCACGCCGCTCGACCCAGTCGCGGACGGCCACGACGGCGATCTGGGCGACCTCGTCGGCGTCCCAGCCGAACACCCCGGCGCTCACGGCCGGGAGCGCGACCGACTCCGCGCCCAGCTCGGCCGCGACGTCGAGGCTGCGCGTGAAGCACGAGGCGAGCAGCGCCGGGTCGGTCTCGCCCGCACGCGCATCGGGTCCGACCGTGTGGACGACCCACCGCGCCCGCAGCAGCCCCGCGGCCGTCGGGACGGCCTCACCCGTGGGGAGCCCGTGCGGGTAGAGCGTCTCGCGCACCTCGCGGCACTCGGCCAGCAGCGCCGGCCCGGCCGCGGCGTGGATCGCGCCGTCGACCCCGCCGCCGCCCAGCAAGGACGAGTTCGCCGCGTTGACGATCGCGTCCACCCGCTGCCTCGTGATGTCGCCCTCGACGGCTTCGACGCGCACGGATCCGATCTGCATCGGTCCAGCGTGCCCTCAGGAGCGTCGGGGCGCACCCTGGCGCACCTCCCGTACACCGACCCGGCCCGATCCAACCCCGGTCTCGCGGCGCCCCGGGACCGAGCACGACAGCGTCGAACCCGCTACGCCCCGATGCGCGGGAACGGCTCGGTCGAGAACACCACCTCGACGGGCACCTCGAAGTACGTGGCGATGCGTAGCGCGAGGAAGAGGCTGGGCGAGTACTCGCCCCGTTCGAGGTACCCGACCGTCTGGTAGTGCACGCCGAGCGCCTCGGCGAGCTCGCGGCGGCTGACCTTGCGCTCGGCGCGCAGCATCGCGATGCGGTTGTGGACGAACTCGCTCATGGTCAGCCGATGCGCTGCATGCGCTCGGCCTTGCGCGCCTCGACCGCCGAGCCCGACTCCCGGCGCGCCATGCGGCCGAGGATGCGCGGCGTCAGGACGAGCCCCACCGCCCCCCACGCGGCGATCACGGCGAACGCACCGAGCAGGTTCCACTGCCCGCCGAGCTCGAGCGTCGCGGCGCCGTCGGGCAGGAACGCCCAGCGCAGCGCGTGCCCGAGCCAGTACATCGGGAACACCTGCGCCACGACCTGGACCCAGCCCCACAGCGCCGTGATGGGCGTGAAGATGCCCGAGATCGCCGCGAGGCCGATCACGGGCAGGAGCCCCCAGGTCGACACGTGCGCGGGCTTGCGCGCGAGCGAGCCGATGATGAAGCCCGCGGGCAGGAGCGCGAGGAGCCCGAACACGAGGATCCCCGCCACGGCAAGCCAGCCCAGCGCCCCGCGGCTCATCATGCCGTCGAGGAAGAACGCCGACGGCAGGAGGATCACCACGAGCATCGGGAAGATGCCGAGGCCCTGCAGCGCGACCTGGCCGGCGACGTACCCGTCGAGCCCGTGCGGCGCGGCCTTGGCGCGCAGCAGCGTGCCGTCCTCGCGCTCGACCACGAGCCCGAACCCGGGGCCCACCACGGCACCGAACACGACCATCGCCGCGAGCACCCCCGGCAGGCCGAGCACCGAGAGGCTCAGCGACGTCCCCTCGACCGTCTCGTGGCGGTTGAGGAACAGGAAGACGAGCACGCCGCCGCCCCACAGCAGGTAGAACGTGAGGTCGTCGGGCGCGCGCAGCGAGAGCTTGAACTCCGTCCAGCCGCGCCGCAGCCCCACCCTGATCGCGTGGGCTCGGGCGTTCATCGTCGGGCTCCTTCCGTGGCAAGACCTTCGCCGACGACGGCGGCCGCCTCGGACTCGTGCCGCCGGACGAGTGCCATGTACGTCTCCTCGAGGCTCGTGCGCGTCACCTCGAGATCCTCGATCTCCTCGCCGTACTGGGCGAACAGGCCGCGTACGAACGATGTTGCGTCCTCGTCGGCGTGGACGAAGTGCTCGCCGCCGCGCGACCAGCGGACCTCGGACTTGCCGGCCGCCTCACGGGCGAGCTGGGCGGCGCTGCCGTTCGCGACGATGCGCCCGCCGGACAGGATGAGGATGCGGTCCGCGAGCTTCTCCGCCTCGGACAGGTCGTGCGTGGTGAGCAGGATCGAGGTGTCGTCGAGGTCGACGAGCCCGTGCACGATGTCGTGGAAGTCGCGCCGCGCCTCGGGGTCGAAGCCCGCCGTGGGCTCGTCGAGGAACAGCAGCTCGGGCCGGCCCACGATGCCGATAGCGACGTCGAGCCGGCGCCGTTCGCCCCCGGAGAGCTTCGCGATGCGTCGCCCGCCGAGCTCCGTGAGCCCCACCGCGGCGAGCAGCTCGTCGGTGTCCCGTGGCCGACGGCGGTCCGCGGTGGAGTAGGGCTCGTAGTAGCTGCCCAGGTGGTCGAGCAGCGCCCGGACGTTCCAGCGCCCGTGGTCGCGCCACGACTGCAGCACGATGCCGACACCCGCCCGCCACTCCTCGCTCGCGGTCGCCGGGTCCGCACCGAGCACCTGGACCTCGCCGTCGGACCGCGCCCGGAAGCCCTCGAGGATCTCGATGGTGGTCGTCTTGCCCGCGCCGTTGGGCCCGAGCAGCGCCACGACCTCGCCGCGCCCCACCTGGAACTCGACGCCCGTGAGCACGTCCTTGGCGCCGTAGCGCATGCGCAGGTCGCGCACGTCCACGACCGTGTCCCTGCCCTGTGCCATCAGACATCACCTCCCAGATCCACAATGTAGTAGACCTACTACATTTCGTCCTGTCAACCAGACGGTGCGCGAGTGCCCGGAGCGGCCAGCCACTAGCCTCGACGGATGAGTCAGACCATCGAGGCGGGTGGCACCCGCGTGTTCGTGCTCGACGACGACGGCCCCCTGCTCGGTGCGACCCAGGACTTCCTCGACGTCATCGGTGCCCTGTGGGGCGAGGCCGAGGGAGTCGCGTTCGTCGCGATCCCGGTCGCTCGCCTCGCACCCGAGTTCTTCGACCTGCGCACCGGGCTCGCGGGCGACGCGCTGCAGAAGTTCGTGAACTACCGCGTGCAGGTGGCCGTCGTCGGCGACATCGATGCCCACGTGGCCGCGAGCGGGGCGCTCGCCGACTTCGTCCGTGAGTCGAACGAGGGGCGGCACGTGTGGTTCGCCCGAGACCTCGACGAGCTGCGTTCCCGGCTCGAAGACTGAGGGCCGACGACGGCGACCGTCTGGGGACTGAGCCGCCGCTACGCCTCGAGCAGGATCGTGAACGGACCGTCGTTGACGAGCTCGACCTGCATCGTCGCGCCGAACTGCCCCGTCGCGACCTCGAGCCCGCGGGCCCGCAGGGCGTCGACGACGGCGGCCACGAGGGGCTCTGCCACCGGACCCGGTGCTGCGGCGTTCCAGGTGGGACGGCGGCCCTTGCGCGAGTCGCCGTAGAGCGTGAACTGGCTGACGACGAGCACGGGCGCGCCCTCGTCGGCGGCGGAGCGCTCGTCGCGCAGGATGCGCAGCTCGGCGATCTTGCGGGCGATCTGCTCGACCTGCACCGGGCCGTCGTCGTGCGTGACCCCAACGAGGGCGAGCAGGCCGGGGCGCGTGATCTCGCCGACCACCTCGCCGTCGACGGTCACGCTCGCGCGCGTGACCCGTTGGACGACAGCCTTCACCAACCGCCCCCGCGGCCCGATCCCTGGCCACGCCCGGGCGAGCGGTAGCCGCGCACCGCCGGGCGCACGTCCGCGAGGTAGACGCCGGCCGCCGCGACCGCGACGAAGCCGAAGATCGGATCGAGGAAGCTCACCCCGATGGGTCCGGGGATGCACACGAAGCTGACCGCCGTGGCGGCAGCCGTGATGGCGAGCCAGAAGGGTCGTGGGCGCTTCGAGGCCCACGGGAACGCCGCGGTCGGGCGGCGCAGGACGTCGATGAGCGCCCACGCGCACACGCCGAAGATGATGAGCGCGAGGGCCAGGAAGACGACGGCCTGGAATTGCCAGATCACGCGCCGAGCCTACGCGAGGACCGTCAAGCCCTCGGCGCGCGCCGCGGCGGCGAACTGCTCGCCCCAACCCAGCACGACGAGCCCCGGGTCGTCGAGGAGCTGCGCGCTCGCGAGGTGGATGGCGTCCGTCGGGCGCACCGAGTGAGCTTCGGCGAGCCGGGCGGCGTGGTCGGTGACCCGCGACGAGAGGTTGACCTGCCACATGCCGCGGCGCATGCCGTCCCACCGGGCGCTCGCCGCGTCGAAGGTGTCGCGCTCGAGCTTGCCGAGCCGCAGCCCGCCCGCGAGCACGGTGCGCACCTCGAGGTCCGCGACCTGGGAGCTCGCGACGAGGTCGGCGCCGTCCCAGAGCTCCGCGGCGAGGTCGTTGCCCGACGTCGCGGTGCACAGGTACACGAGTGCCCCGGGGTGGAAGTAGACGTGCGCCATGGCGGGCCTCAGCGGCGCAAGCGTCGGGCGAGACCGGACAGCGGGGTCTGGGGCTTGCCCGGTTCGCGCTGCTCGCGCGGGGCGTGCTCGGCGGTGGGGCGATCGGTCGACGGCGGGGTGATGAGGCCCTCGCTCTGCAGCCGGGTGATGAGGTCCGCGGCGTCGATCCCGCTCAGTCGTGCGACCGGGACACCCCGATCGGTGACGACAACCTCCTCGCCGCGGCGGGCAGCGTCGATCCAGTCCTTGAGCTCCGAGCGCAACTTGCTGACCGAGACCTCCATCACCCCACCGTACAACCTCGGCTCGGCGCCGTGTACACCCTCCCTGGGATCGCCATGGTGTCGAGCCGCGGGCTACAGCGGGGGCAGGGCCGCCCGCGACGCCTCGCCGCTCGCACCGGCGGCCTCCTGCAGGTCGACGGCGAGCGAGCGCAGCACGAGCACGAAGGCCTGGGACTGCCAGTCCTCGTCCCCGAGCCCGTACGGGTCGAGCAGCCCCGCGGCGGCGGCGAGCCGCTCGCGCGCCGAGCCCGGGTCCAGCCCGGCGCCGAACGCCTCGGCGAGCTCGCCCGTCGCGGCGGCGAAGTCGGTCACGATGTCGGCGAGCTGCGGCAGGGACGCGCCGTCGGACACCGTGGCGAGCGCGCGACGCGAGACGACGCGCGCCGAACGCATCGCCCGGTCGGCGAGCACGGCACCGACCCGGAGCCGCTCGAGCTCCGGACGTCGGCTGCGACCCCGGGGCGAGACGCGCGAGAGGTCGGCGGCACCACGCACGGCGTCGCGCCACTCGTCGAGCGCGGGCTGGGAGGCCCGGCCCCGCACGAGGGACTCCTCGACGTCCTCGACCGAGCCGGCGCGCAACCCGCGCGCGAGTGCCTCGAGCGCCTCGGTGAGGTCCACGAGCGCGGCCCGGGCCGCCCTGCGGGGCCGCGAGCGCAGGTCGGTCGGGGTCAGGACGACGACGGCGAGCGCCACGAGCCCACCCACGAGCGCATCGAGCCACCGGCCCACGGGACCGCTCGTCGCGACGAAGGCGGGCAGCCCCACGATGACGATCGACTGCACGCCCGCCTGCATCGCGAGCGCGGGCCCCCGGTCCAGGAAGCGCGCGACGAGCGCCGAGACACCCAGGACGAGCGCGACCTGCCACCAACCGGCCCCGATGACGTGCACCACGAGGTCGCCGAGGAGCACCCCGATCGCCACACCGATCGTCAGCTCGGCCACCTTGCGGACCTCGCGGAAGGGCTCGTAGCCGAGCGTCACCCACGCGACGATCGCCGCGAAGAAGGGGTACTGGTGCCCGAAGGCGTAGTACGCGATCGCGTAGGCCGCCCCCGCCGCGATGCACGCCTGCGCGACGGGCAGCAGGGCGGCGCGAACCCGCACCCGGCCCTGCCGCACGCGAGCTCGGAGCGCGAGGCGCCGTCGCACCGAGGACGCCAGTCGACGCCGGTCTTCCGCACCAGCCACGCACCGAGCGTACGTGGCGATCGCTCGGCGGCGCGCCGCGCGGTCGTCCCGCGCGCCCTCTCGCTAGAGCGAGAGCTGCGGCCCGCGCTTGAGCCCCGGTGTGAGCGGCCCACGCGCGGCGGGGCGATCGGGCGAGACGCCCTCCCCGCTCACGATGACTTCCTGGCCGGCGGCGACGGGACCCCCCTCGCTCGGTACGACGAGATCGACGTCGGTCGGGGCCGATCGCTTCACGACGGCGAGCGCGACCGGTCCCAGCTCGTGGTGCCGGGCGGTGGTCGTGACGACACCCACGACGCGGTCCTCGCCCGCCACGCGCACCTCGGCGCCGGGATCGGGTAGCACGTTCCCCGAGCCGTCGAGGTGCAGCATGACGATCCGCCGCGGCGGTCGGCCGAGGTTGTGGACGCGCGCGACGGTCTCCTGGCCGCGGTAGCAGCCCTTCTCGAGGTGCACCGCGGTGCGGAGCCAGTCGAGCTCGTGCGGGATCGAGCGGTGGTCCACCTCGAAGGCCAGCCGGGGTCGCCACGCCTCGACGCGCAGGGCCTCGGACGCCCACGTGCCGGCGAGCGTCCACCCCGCTTCCTCGCGCTCACGCACGGCGTCGGCCAGCCCGTCTCGCGGCACGAGGACGAGCCGCCAGGCGCGGCCGTGCGCGGGGTGCTCGTCGTCGGGCGGGCCGTACCGGGTGCCCCCGGGCAGGGTGCGGGGCCACGGGTCGCGCCACGTCACGGGCTCGTCCGCCGTGCCCTCGGCGTCGACGGTCTCACCGAGGGCCGCCCACCGCGCGGAGACGTCGGCGACCTCGACGCGGAGCATGAAGCGCATCGAGTCGAGCCACGCGGCGAGCGGTGCGGCGTGCGAGCCCTCCGTGACGAGCCACGTCGTCTCGCCGTCGTCGACGACGCCGGCCGCGTGCTCGATGTGCCCGTGGGGGGACAGCACGAGGGTCTCGGTCGAGGTGCGCGGCGCGAGCGAGTCGAGCTGCTGCGAGGTGATCGAGTGCAGCCACGAGAGCCGGTCCGGGCCCGTGATCGTGACGATGCCGAGGTGGGACTGGTCCACCATCCCGCCGCCGCGCTCGAGCGCCCGGGCCTCGGCGACGGGGTCACCGTAGTGCCACGCGACGCCCGCGTCCGGGCCGGTGGCCGCGACGGCGCCGTGCCGCGAGAGCAGGGAGCTCGTCACGAGGAACCCTCCACACGTGAGAGCCGCGCCGAGGCGTAGGACTGCAGGGGCTCGCCGAACGCCGCAAGGTCCCACGCCCACATCAGGTCGCCCTCGACGTAGCCGTAGAGCCGGCTCGCCGCCGTGACGTCGGCGGCGGTCGGCGTGCGCGCGATGAGGTCGCTCACGAGGTCGATCCGCCCGTTGCCGATCGCCCCCACGTAGAGGCTCAGGTGACCGGACGGGTCGGCGAGCAGCGCCTCGATGGGGTGGCGGTCCTCCGGGAGGTCGTCGGGTCGGTCCGGCGGGACGCGCCAGAAGCCGGACTCCGTCGCCCACACGGGGCCCTCGGGCGGCGGACCCTCGAAGGACTCGGGCGAGTCCGGCACCACGATGAGCCGGATCGTCGCGGTGTACGAGAGGTACGGTCCGCCGTCGTGGTCGAAGACGACGTCCTGCCGGAAGGCGACCTCGTCGATCCCGGGGTAGGCGAGCACGCCCTCGCCACGCCAGTGCCCCAGCAGCCACGCCATGGGGTACACCTCGGGCGCGAGCCCTTCAGGGATCACGAAGGCCATGCGTCGTCCTCTCTACCGGCGCGCGGACGCGCCTGGCTCGGGCCAGCGGTCAGCGCTGGCCCCGGTAGAGCTTGAAGACCACGTAGCCCGCAAACCAGGTGATGAGGATGGCGGAGGCGACGAGCAGTCCGATGAAGAAGGCTTCGAGGGCTTCCATGGCTCCTAGGGTACCCAGCGCCGGGCCGTACGCTTGCCCTCGTGAGCAGAGTCACGCGTTCCCTCGTCGTCAAGGCCACCGCCGGGCTCGACCGGCCCGAGCTCGTCAACCAGGCGTTCACCGTCGCCGCGAGCGGGATCGCCGCGGGAGCGGAGGTCTCCTTGTGGCTCACGGGCGAGGCCGCCTGGCTCGCGGTCCCCGGGCGCGCGGCCCAGCTCGACCTCGAGCACGCGGCCCCGCTCGACGACCTGCTCGAGGCCGTGCTCGAGGGCGGTTCCGTGACCGTGTGCACGCAGTGCGCCGCCCGCCGCGGTCTCACGGAGGACGACCTCCTGCCCGGCGTCCGGATCGCGGGATCCGCCGTCTTCGTCGAGGAAGTCCTCTCCCAGGGAGCCCAGGCGCTCGTCTACTGAGCGACCGCGCCGCGCACCCGCACGAACCGCACGTAGATCTCGCAGCCGAGGCACAGCCCGAACACCGCGTTGAGGAAGGCCGCCACGAGCGCGAGCCCCGCCGCGACCGGGATCGCCACGGGGGCGACCGTCAGCCCGAGCAGTGCGCCGAGCCCGGTGATCACGAGCCCGACGAGCTGGGCGAACCGTGGCGGCGCCGGGTCCTCGAGCTCGGTGGGCGGGGCGAGTCGCGGGCGCACGAGCGTGCGGAAGAGCAGGCCCTGCACCGTGCCCTGCGCGCCGCGCACGGCGCCGAGGGCGAACAGGGCCGCGATCGCGGCGAGCAGGATGCCGGCGGCCGTCGTCGCGCCGAGCAGCAGCACGACGACGAGCAGGACGGCCGTGACGCCCGCGCCGAAGCGGGGGCCACGCGGATCGATGCCGCCGGACGTGGGTGGGGTGGGTGCGGGCGAGGCTGCGGGAGCGGGGGTGGGCGTGGGTGCTGACATGGCGGTACTCCTCGAACAGGGGGGACGGGGGACGACGGCGGGCCGCACGCGGCGCGGGAGGAGGCCGGGAGACCCGGGGTGGCTCAGCGCGCCGCGAGCGGCTGCAGACAGGACTCGAGGAGTCCTTCGACCTGGCCGGGACGCATCGCCCCGGAGGCGCGTGCGACCACCTGGCCGCGAGGGTCGACCGCAAGGACGGTCGGGGTGCGGGTCACGTCGAGCGCGCGCACGAGGTCGAGGCGTTCCTCGACGTCGAGATGGACGACGGCGACCCCGGGGTGCCCGTGGGCCACCTCGGCGAGCGCGCGCGCCGTCGGCGGGCACGTCGCGCACGTGCGCGACGAGAGCTGGACGAGCGTCATGGTCCGACCGAGCGGTGCGCCGAGCGTCCCGGCGTCGAGGTCGAGGCCGGGAGCGACACGGTGCGCCACCCCGTTGCGCGCGCGCCACACCGCACCGAGCACCCCGGCGAGGGCGAGCACGGCGACGACGAGCAGCGCGTTCTCGAGCACGGTCAGCCGACGAGCAGACGGCCGACGACGTACACGAGGGTTCCCGTGACGGTCACGGGAACGACGATCGCCGCCACGGCGGCAGAACGCAAGGACAGTGTCGGTATTCGGTCAAACACCTCGCGCAGCGTCGCACCGAGCACGCCAACGGCGACGCCGATGAACGCCCCGACGAGCGGGGTGAGCCCGGGGAGCACGAAGGCGAGCCCGAAGCCGACGCCACCGCTCGCGACGACGGCGACGAGCAGCCCGAGCGAGGGTGAGAGCGGGACGACGGACGTCGCGGTGCCGACGGCGAGGGCCACGGCGCCGACGACGACGAGCGACGTCGCACCGACCGTCCGACCGGCCGCGACCCAGCCAGCGGCCGCCACGACGATGAGCACGCCCGAGACCGTGCCCGCGAGGGAGTCGACGAGGCGCGAGCGCCCGTCCGGCCGCGCGAGCTCGTTGACGAACGACAGCAGGATCGCGAGGGCGAGGACGGCGGGCAGGTCACGCAGGAACGGCTCGCCCTCGGTGAAGGTCATGGTCGCGAGCGCCCCGAGGCCCGCGAGCGCGACCACGAACCGCCCCCCGGCGCGCGCGGGGAGGTCGAGCAGGGCCGGCCAGCCGAACGCCACCACGAGCACGTAGACCCCGGCCACACCGATGAGGGCCCACTCCGAGAAGTAGGCGGCCACGGCGAGGCCGACGGCGGCGGCGGTCGTGAGCACGGCGCGAGTCAGCGCATCCACGCGCCACACCTCCCACGTCGCGTCGTCGTCTGCACGCGCACGAGTGTCGCAGATGTGGACCGTGAGCACCGAACCCGCTGCCGCGGGCGGTACCGTATCCCTCGACGCGCTGGGAAGGACGAGCCGTGGCTGACTTGCTTCTCCTGACACCGGCCAATGGTGGTTCGGTGGAAGTTCTGCCTGCGCTAGGACTCCTCTCGCACCGCGTGCGCGTCCTGCCCGTCGAGCCGAGCGCCCTGATCGACGCCCCCGACTCCGACCTCATCCTGCTCGACGGTCGCACCGATCTCGTGGCCGCCCGCACCACGTGCCGCCTGCTGCGCGCGACGGGCCTCGACACCCCCCTCATCCTCATCCTCACCGAGGGCGGTCTCACCGTCGTCAACGCCGAGTGGGGCGCGAGCGACGTCCTGCTCGAGCACGCGAGCCCCGCCGAGGTCGAGGCGCGCTTCCGTCTCGCGATCGAGCGCGCGGTGAGCGATCGGGGCGGCCCGCAGGAGGAGGAGATCTCGGCGGGCGAGCTCACGATCGACGCCGGCGGGTACACGGCCCGGTTGCGCGGGCGGGCCCTCGACCTCACGTACAAGGAGTTCGAGCTCCTCAAGTACCTCGTGCAGCACCCGGGTCGCGTCTTCACGCGCGCCCAGCTCCTGCAGGAGGTGTGGGGCTACGACTACTTCGGTGGCACACGCACGGTGGACGTCCACGTGCGTCGCTTGCGCGCCAAGCTCGGCACGGAGCACGAGCAGCTCATCGGCACCGTGCGCAACGTCGGCTACCGTTTCGACCCGCCCAAGGACCGTCGGGGCATCGAACCGGCTCTCCCAGTCGAGGTGGTGACGGGCTCCCAGCCCTCGCAGTGACAGTCGACTCCTCCCGCGTACTCGTCGAGGGGCCGTGGCGGCACGAGCTCGTGCCGGCGAACGGCTCGCGCTTCCACGTCGCCGTGGCCGGCCCGGACGACCGCGACACCCCGCTCGTGGTCCTGCTGCACGGCTTCCCGCAGTGCTGGTGGGCGTGGCGCCACCAGATCCCCGCGCTCGACGCCGCCGGCTATCGCGTCGCGGCGATGGACCTGCGCGGCACGGGTGCGTCGGACAAGCCGCCGCTCGGCTACGACGCCGTCACGCTCGCCCGGGACGTCGCCGGGGTCATCCGCTCGCTCGGCAGCCAGCGCGCCGTCGTCGTCGGCCACGGGGTCGGGGGCGGGCTCGCCTGGACCTTGCCGGCCGTGGCTCCCACCGTCGTGCGCGCCGTCGGCGCCGTCTCCGCCCCCCACCCCCTGCACTTCCGCTCGCTGCTGCCCCGGCTCCTCGCGGGCGCGACCGCGCGCCACCTCGCCTACTTCCAGCTCCCCTACTTCCCCGAACGCTCGCTCACGCGCCGCGACCTCGTCGCGCGACTGCTCGCCGAGTGGGGCGGGCCGGGCTTTGCCGACGACGAGGAGCTCGTGGCGCTGTACCGCGAGGCGGCCCGGGTGCCGTTCGCCGCCCACTCCCAGCTCGAACAGCTGCGCTGGCTCGTGCGATCGACGCCGCGCTTCGACGGGCGGCGCTACCTCTCGGCGCTGCGCGACGCCGCACCCGTGCCGAGCCTCCAGCTCCACGGCGAGCTCGACCCGTGCGTGCCCGTCGCGCACGCACGGTCGCAGGCGCAGTTCGTCGGGGAGTCGGCGCACTTCGTGGCGGTCGCCGGGGCGGGCCACTTCGTCGCGGAGGAGGCCCCCGAGCAGGTCAACGCGCTGCTGCGCGACTGGCTCGCCGTCGTCAGCCCCGTGGCGGACCGGGCTTGACCATCGCCGCGGCGCGCACCGGGTCCGTCTCGCCCTCGCCGTAGGACGGGCAGAGCTCGGCCACGGGGCACGCACCGCACGCCGGGCGCCGCGCGAAGCACACGCGCCGGCCATGGATCACGAGCCGGTGGGACGCCATCGTCCACTCCTTGCGCTCGATGAGCTCGGCGACGGCGTGCTCGACCTTGACCGGGTCGGTCTCGGTGGTCCAGCCGAGGCGGCGTGCGAGGCGGCCGAAGTGCGTGTCGACCGTGAGCCCGGGGACGCCGAACGCGTTGCCGAGCACGACGTTCGCCGTCTTGCGCCCGACGCCCGGCAGCACGACGAGATCCTCGAGCCGGCCCGGGACCCGCCCGCCGTGCCGCTCGACGAGGAGCCGCGAGAGCCCCTGGATCGACTTCGTCTTCGCCCGGAAGAAGCCCGTGGGACGGATGATGTCCTCGATCTCCTCGGGGTCCGCGGTCGCGTAGGCCCCGGCGTCGGGGAAGCGGGCGAAGAGCTCGGGGGTCACCTGGTTGACGCGCACGTCCGTGCACTGCGCGGAGAGGACCGTCGCGACGAGCAGCTCGAGCGGCGTCGTGAAGTCGAGCTCGCAACGGGCGTCGGGGTAGGTCACCGCGAGGCGTCGGTTCACCGCGCGGGCCCGCCGCACGAGCGCGAGTCGCGTCGGCGCCGCCTCCGCACGCGAGGGACTGGTCACGCGTGCAGCGTACGCGGCGGGGTGCCCGACAAGGCATCCGGACAGAGTGCCCGCTTCACCCGATGGGGGGACACCGAGCGCCAATGTCGCCGATCTCCTCAAGCGCGATGCCGCCGAGGCCGACATAATGGAAGTCATATGAGCAGGGCTTCCGAGCCCTTTTCGGGGGAGATCGTCGGGGATGGTGGTGGCTCTCACGACCGGAGTGAGCGGACGCACGCTGAACGAGCTACGGCGCGCGCGTCGACTCCTGCGGGCCGAGCGCGCCCGCATCGTGCAGTGGCGTCGTCTCGTACGGGCGCGGCTCGACCTCGCGATCGCCGTCGCGGCCCAGCCCGATGCGCTCGGCCAGGACCCCGACGTCCTGCCCTCCGGGCTCGAGGCCGACCTGCCGATGCACGCGGAGCTCGTCGAGCACGTGCTCGGTGGCGGCCCGTCGATCGAGCTGGACCGACTGCAGTCCCTGCGCGCCCTCGACAAGCAGCTCGCGCGCTACGAGCAGTCCGTCGCCGAGGCGCTCGACGCGGCGACGACCGAGTTCATCCGCCGTGTCGCCGTCGACCCCACGGCCATGTTCCGCAGTCTCGACGACGAGGACGGCCCGACTCCCACCCCCAGGTAGCCTCTCGGTGGCAGACTTGCCCCAGGAAGTTCGACGTGGATGGAGATCTTGGTGACAGAACCGGTCGTGCTCGAGGGGCCGCTCTTCTCCGCCCTCGACCCGGAGGCAGCGGAAGCCCTCATCGCAGCGATGCAGGAGTCACGCGTCGAGCGTGGCGTGACGATCTTCCGCGAGGGTGAGCCCGGTGACCGGCTGTTCGTCATCCGCAGCGGCAAGATCAAGCTCGGCCAGACCTCGGGCGACGGCCGCGAGAACCTCCTCGCGATCCTCGGCCCGGGCGAGATGTTCGGCGAGCTCTCCCTCTTCGACCCGGGGCCCCGCACCGCGACCGCGACCGTCGTCGCCGATGCCCACGTCTACGAGCTGGGCCACGACCAGATCGTCACGTGGCTCGAGCAGCACCCCGGCGCCGCGCGGCACATGCTCCACGCGCTGGCCCGGCGGCTGCGTCGTACCAACGAGGCGCTCGGTGACCTCGTGTTCTCCGACGTGCCCGGGCGCGTGGCGAAGGCGCTCCTCGACCTGTCACGCCGCTTCGGCATCGAGGTCGCGGAAGGCGTGCGCGTCAACCACGACCTCACGCAGGAGGAGCTCGCCCAGCTGGTCGGCGCGTCGCGGGAGACCGTCAACAAGGCGCTCGCCGACTTCGTCTCTCGCGGCTGGATCCGGCTCGAGGGCCGCTCCGTCGTCCTGCTCGACGTCGAACGGCTCAACTACCGCTCGCGCTGAGCCGCACGCTCAGGCGAGCTCGACGACGATCTCGACCTCGACGGGGGCGTCCAGGGGGAGCACGGCGACGCCGACGGCGGACCTCGCGTGGCGGCCGGCCTCGCCCAGCACCTCGCCGAGCAGCTCGCTCGCCCCGTTGATGACCCCGGGCTGGCCCGTGAACGCCGGGTCGCTCGCGACGAAGCCGACCACCTTGACGACGCGCGCCACCTGGTCGAGGCCACCCGCGACGGACGCGACGGCGGCGAGCGCGTTGAGGGCGCACGTGCGGGCGAGCCGATGGGCCTCCTCGGGGCTCACGAGCCCCTCGCCCTCACCGACCTTGCCGGTGGCCAGGAGCGCGCCGTCGGCGAACGGCAGCTGGCCGGAGGTGTAGACGTACTTGCCGCTGCGCACCGCGGGGACGTACGCGGCGACGGGGGTCGCGACCTCGGGGAGACGCAGTCCGAGCTCCGCGAGCCGGGCGGCGACGCTCATGCCGATTCCCGGGGCCGCTTGAGGTAGGCCACGAGGCCTGCGTCAGGCCCCTGGACAACCTGGACGAGCTCCCAGCCGTCCTCGCCCCACTGGTCGAGGATCGCCTTGGTCGCGTGGATGATGAGCGGAACGGTTGCGTACTCCCACGTGGTGGCCATGGGGCGAGCCTACTGCCCGGGTCCCCGCCGCAGTGGTGGCTATGACGAAGGTCGCAGCATGCTCTCGGGGTTCGCGCCGTCGACGACGAGGAGCTCGCGCCACGAGGTCACCTCGGGCCGACGACGGCGCAGCGCGCGGCGCTCTCGCTCCGTGAGCCCGCCCCAGACCCCGAACTCCGCACGGGAGTCCAACGCGTCGGCGAGGCACTCGAGCCGGACCGGACAACCCTGGCACACGGAGCGGACCTCGCGTTGGGCCGCCCCCTGGACGAACAGCGAGTCAGGTTCGACCTCGTGGCACGCGGCCCGCGCCTGCCAGTGGACGTCTTCAACAAGTGCAGTCACAGATACATCCCCTCAGAAGAAGTCCCCGTTGACTCCCCGTCTGCGGACCGTACCCCGGGCACGGGTACTTTGGAAATCGACCAAACGTGCGAACGAGTGCAGCGGCGGCCCGTCGGCCCTTCCGGACGACCCCGTCCGATCGGTCCGCAGCGCCGTCGGAACCCCGAACTCTCACGGAACCCTCACGTTCGCGCCCGTGCTCTCGCGGGGCCCTCGCGTACCCTGGCTCCATGCCAACAGCTTCCCGGCCGCGGGGTCGTCAGGTCACCGCTTTCCAAGCAATCGCGCTGTTCTTGTCGTTCCTCCTGGTCGCCGGGGTGGGCGGCGTCGTCGCAGCGGGGCTCGTCGTGCCCGCCGTCGCCGGGACCAAGGCGCTGGCGAGCACGGCCGAGGAGGTGTTCGACGACCTGCCCTCCGAGCTGGCCGAGCAGCAGCTGTCCCAGCGCTCGACCATCTACGACCGCAAGGGCAAGGTCCTCGCGACGTTCTTCCACGAGAACCGCATCGTGGTGACTCTCGACGACATCGCCCCGATCATGCGCCAGGCCGTCATCGCCGTCGAGGACAAGCGGTTCTACGAGCACGGCGGCGTCGACGCGACGTCCGTCATCAGCGCCGCCCTCAAGTCCGCGACCACGGACGTGACGCGTGGAGCGTCGACGCTCACGCAGCAGTACGTGAAGAACGTGCTCATCGAGCGGGCCGCGCGCGACGGCGACCTCGAGGGCATCGAAGCCGCGCGCGTGGCCGAGGGCACCGAGGGGCTGTCCCGCAAGCTGCGCGAGATGAAGACGGCGATCGCGCTGGAGAAGAAGTACACGAAGGACCAGATCCTCGAGCGCTATCTCAACATCGCCCAGTTCGGCGTCGCCGTCTACGGCATCGAGACCGCGGCGCAGTACTACTTCGGGGCGCACGCCGCCGAGCTGAGCTACCTCCAGGCGGCCACCCTCGCCGGCGTCACGCAGAGCCCGACGGCCCACGACCCGGAGCGCAACCCGGAAGCCTCCGAGGAGCGCCGCAACACGGTGCTCGCCCTCATGTACGAGCAGGGCTACATCACCAAGGCCGAGTTCGACGCGGGCAAGGCCACCCCGCTCGTCGACACCCTCGACATCCAGAAGACCCGCCTGGGCTGCACGTCGGCCGGCAAGTCCGCGTTCTTCTGCGACTACGTCACGAAGATCATCGCGAGCGACCCCGTGTTCGGCGAGACCAAGGAGGAGCGCACCGAGCTCCTCTACCGCGGTGGCCTCGAGATCCACACCACGCTCGACTCCAAGCTGCAGAACCTCGCGGACAAAGAGGTGCGCGCCGGGGTCGGCCGCAAGGACAAGTCCGGGATCGCCTCGGCGATCGTCTCGGTCAAGCCGGGTTCCGGCGAGATCGTCGCGATGGCCCAGAACCGCGTGTACAACCCGGGACAGGGCACGAAGAAGTGGGAGACCTCGGTCAACTACAACACGGACTTCGCCTACGGCGGCTCGCGCGGCTTCCAGCCCGGGTCCACGTTCAAGCCCTTCGCCCTCGTGGGCTGGCTCCAGGAGAAGAACGGTCTCAACCAGGTCATCGACGCGACCCGCCGCGACTATCTGCCGAGCTCGTGGACGGCCTCGTGCGTGGACGGCCCCGTGACGCAGGACAAGTACAACCCGTTCAACGCCGAGGGTGGGGAGTCCGGGCCTCGCACCGTGCTCTTCGCGACCGCGCACTCGGTGAACTCGGCCTACATCGCGATGGTCAACCAGATGGACCTGTGCACCGTCTTCGACGCCGCCAAGTCGCTCGGCGTGAAGCGGGCCACCGGCCAGGACATCGACGTCATGCCAGCCAACGTTCTCGGCTCGCAAGAGGTCTCCCCGCTCACCATGGCGAACGCGTACGCGACGTTCGCCGCGGAGGGCGAGTACTGCTCTCCCATCGCGATCAAGAAGGTCGTGGACGCCGACGGCAAGGAGCTCGAGGTGCCGTCCGCGAACTGCCACCAGGCGATCTCCAAGGACGTCGCGAACGCCGTCACGTACGCCCTGCAGCGTGTGCTCACGGAGGGCTCTGCCGCGCGTGTCGGAGGCCTGCCAGGCCGGCAGTCGGCGGGCAAGACGGGCACCACGAACGCCAACTGGCACACGTGGTTCGTCGGCTACACCCCGCAGTACTCCACCGCGGTGTGGGTGGGTCACTCCGAGGGCAACATCCAGATGAAGAACGTCACCGTCAACGGTACGCACATCGGGGGGCCGGTCTACGGTTCGACGATCGCGGCTCCGACGTGGAAGCGGTTCATGACCGGAGCGCACGACGGCCTCAAGGTACGCAACTTCCCGGCCATCAACCCGAAGATGCTCACCGGACCGATCGCGACCGTGCCGAGCGTCATGGGAAAGACGGAGGCCGAGGCGCGCAGCATCCTCGGCAAGGCCGGCTTCACGGCGTCTCGCACGATCGAGGAGGAGTACTCCGACTCGGTCGAGAAGGGCAGGATCAGCTCGCAGTCCCCCGGCTCCGGCGCGCGCGTCTCCAAGGGGACGACCATCACGCTCAAGGTCTCCAAGGGCCCGGAGCCCGACCCGTGCGACAAGTGGAACGGTCGCGGCAAGCCGCCGAAGGGTTGCGACATCGACGTGGACGACGACGACCGCGACCGCGATCGAGGCCGGGACCGGGACCGTGGTCGCGGCAACGACAACGATGACTGAGCCGACGGCGGCGCCCGGCGCATGAGCGGCGCGCTGCGGGGCCTCGGCGCGGTGGCCGCCGTCGGGGCCGGGGCCCTCGCCTGGTCGCTCGTCGAGGCACGGTGGTACACCCTGCGCGAGGCGAGCGTCCCCGTGCTCGAGCCCGGGTCGCTGCCGGTGCGCATGCTGCACCTGTCCGACCTGCACCTCGTCCCGTCCCAGCGCCGCAAGATCGACTGGGTGCGCGACCTCGACACGCTGCAACCAGACCTCGTGGTCGACACGGGAGACAACTGGGCGCACCCCGACGCGCTCGCTCCGCTGCTGCGCGCGCTCGAGCCCCTGCTCGCCCGGCCGGGGGCGTTCGTCATGGGCTCGAACGACTACTACGGCCCGATCGCGAAGAACCCGGCCAAGTATCTGCGACCCGGTGCGCGGACGGGGAGCTCGAACGCCCCCGAGCGGCCCATGCCCGCCGACCTGCTCGAGAAGGAGCTCGTCGCCGCCGGGTGGGCCAACCTCAACAACGCACGCGACGAGCGCACCGCGCGGGGGACGCGGCTCGAGCTCGTGGGGACGGACGACGCCCACATCGGGCGTGACGAGTACCCGGGGCCGGTCGAACCAGGGGGACCGTCGTCGGCGTCGTCGTCAACCGCCTCCCCAGCACTGCGCCTCGGCGTGACCCACGCCCCCTACGCGCGCGTGCTGCGCAAGATGCACGCCGACGGCGTCGAGCTCGCCCTCGCCGGACACACCCACGGCGGGCAGCTCGCCGTGCCGGGCTGGGGTGCGCTCGTGACGAACTGCGACCTCGACACGCGGCGGGCCAAGGGGCTGCACGGCTGGCCGGGGGCGCGACCGGACGCGGCGGACGGTGCCGACTCGATGTGGCTGCACGTCAGCGCGGGTCTCGGCACCTCGCCGTACACGCCGGTGCGGTTCGCGTGCCGGCCCGAGGCGACGCTGCTGACCCTCGTGCCGCGGTCGGGCTGAGCCCCGGTTTCACCGCAGGGCCTAGGCTCGGCTATCCTGGGTCGGCTCCACGGGGTGTGGCGCAGCTTGGTAGCGCGCTTCGTTCGGGACGAAGAGGTCGCAGGTTCAAATCCTGTCACCCCGACCCATCATGAAGGCCCGGGACCGTCACGGTCCCGGGCCTTCGTGCTGCCCGGCACCAACACTCCCGCCGCGCGGTCCGGCTCGCGCCGACATAGCGTGGCAGGTGGGTCAAGATCTGGCCCGCCGAAGGAGGTACCGCCATGGGTACGGACGACAAGATCCGCAACGCCGCGGAAGAGGCCAAGGGCAAGGTCAAGGAGAAGGTCGGGCAGCTGACCGACGACGAGCGACTCGAGGCCGAGGGCAAGGCCGACCAGGCCAAGGCCAACCTCAAGCAGGCGGGCGAGAAGGTCAAGGACGCGTTCGAGTGAGCGCGAGCCATGGCGCCGGGGCCGACCGCTTCCCGCGGTCGGTCTCGGCGCAGGGCCAGTCCTGGCCGGGCGTGACCGACGAGATGCGTCCCGTCCCGGACCACGGCGAGGAGACCTACGTCGGCCGGGACCGACTGCCGGGCAAGAAGGCCCTCATCACGGGCGGCGACTCGGGGATCGGGCGGGCGGTCGCGATCGCGTTCGCCAAGGAGGGCGCCTCCGTCGCCATCTCCTACCTCCCGCAGGAGCAGGCCGACGCCGAGCAGACCAGCGCGGCGATCGAGGCCGCCGGAGGAACGTGCGCACTGCTCCCGGGGGACCTGCGCACCGAGCGGGCCAACGAGGAGCTCGCCGCCGCGGCCGTCGAGGCCCTCGGTGGGGTCGACGTCGTCGTGGCCAACGCCGGCTTCCAGATGGCCCACACCGGTGGCATCACGGACTTCCCCTCGGGGCAGATCGAGCAGGTCTTCGAGACCAACGTGTTCGCGGCGTTCTGGCTCGTCAAGGCGCTCGCGCCGCGCCTGGGCCAGGGCTCCTCGGTCATCATCACGACGTCGATCCAGGCCTTCGACCCCTCCGAGCCGCTGCTCGACTACGCCGCGACCAAAGCGGCCCTCAACAACCTCATGGTCAACCTCGCCTCCACGATGGGGCCGGACGGGGTGCGGGTCAACGCCGTCGCCCCCGGGCCGATCTGGACGCCGCTCATCGTCTCGACGTTCGACGCGAAGAAGGTCGAGGGCTTCGGCAAGGACACGCCCCTGGGCCGACCGGGCCAACCCGTCGAGCTCGCCCCCGCCTACGTGTTCCTCGCCTCCGACGAGGCCAGCTACGTGAGCGGGACCGTCCTCGGTGTCACGGGTGGACGCCCGGTCTTCTAGCCGGCTCCAGCCAGCGCCCGGCGGGCGCGGACGGCCTCCGCGAGCTCGGCCAGGAGATCGGCCGTCGTCTGCCAGTCCATGCACTTGTCGGTGACCGACTGGCCGTAGACGAGCCCGTCCGGCGCCGGGGGCTGTGCGCCGGCCACGAGGAAGCTCTCGAGCATGAGGCCCGTGATGCCCCGCTCCCCCGCGGCGAGGCGGCCGGCCAGCTCGCGCACCACCGCCGCCTGGCGCACGTGGTCCTTGCCGGAGTTACCGTGGCTCGCGTCGACCACCACGCCGTGGCCCGCCGCTCCGGTCAGCCCCGTGGCGCGGGCGGCGGCGAGCGCGTGGGCGACGTCGTCGGCCCCGTAGTTGGGACCGGTCCGGCCGCCGCGCAGGATGACGTGGCAGTCGGCGTTGCCCGTCGTGGCGACGGCCGCCGCGCGCCCCTCGGCGTCGGCCCCGAAGAAGACGTGCTCGCTCGCCGCCGTGACGCACCCGTCGACGGCGCCCGAGACGTGCCCGTCCGTCGTGTTCCTGAAGCCGACCGGCATGGACAGCCCCGAGGCGAGCTGGCGGTGCACCTGGCTCTCGGAGTTGCGTGCGCCGATCGCGCCCCAGGTCACGGCGTCGGCGAGGTACTGCGGGCTCGTCGGCTCGAGGAACTCGCAGCCCGCCGGGACGCCGGCGTCGAGCACACCGAGCAGCACCTCGCGTGCGAGCCGCAGGCCGTGGTGCACGTCGTGCGAGCCGTCGAGGTGCGGGTCGTTGATGAGGCCCTTCCAGCCCACCGTGGTGCGCGGCTTCTCGAAGTAGACGCGCATCACGAGGCACAGCTCCCCGGCCAGCTCGCGCGCGACGGCGGCGAGGCGGGTCGCGTAGTCGAGCGCGGCCGCGGGGTCGTGCACGGAGCAGGGGCCGACGACGACGAGCAGGCGGTCGTCCTCCCCCACGAGCACGTCACGGACCTCGCGCCGGGACTGTGCCACGAGGTCGGACTGCGCCGTGGTGAGCGGCAGCTCGCGGCGCAGCGTGGCCGGGGCGGGCAACGGGTCGAGCGCGCGGATGCGCAGGTCGCTGACGGGTGCCTGCCGCTCCGCGGTCCGGACGGGGGACCCGGTGGCGGGCTCGCGTGCGGGAGCGGCATCGAGGTGGTCGGTGCGGGACATGGATCCTTCTCCTTGGGGGACTTCTCGCCCTCGGCGGACCCGCACCACGCGGCCGGTGCCCGTCGAGATGACGAAGGGCCCGGACGCTGTGCGCGTCCAAGGCCCTGGGCTCCGGTGGGTACGTGGGGTCAGGCGTTCACCCGCTGGCCCCCACCAGGAGCCTGCGAAAAACGCCAATAGCCACGCGTGTGCATCACGAGCAGCACGCTACCACCGCGCGCGGACGGACTCAGCGGGCGTACCGCCGGATGAACGTGGCGAGCACCCGGTGCGCCGGCGAGACGTCGACGTCGCGCGAGGCGGTGAGGATCGCTGCGGCCTGCTCGGGCGGGAAGTACCCGTAGTCGCGGTAGGTCTCGATGCGGGTGCACAAGCCCGCGAGGTCGAGCTCGGGGTGGAACTGCGTCGCGTACAGGTGCTCGCGCACGCGGAACATCTGCACGGGGCAGGCCGCCGACGACGCGAGCACCACTGCGTGCTCCGGCAACCGCGCGACGGCTTCCTTGTGGCCCACGAACGCGTCGAAGCGGTCCGGCACCCCGGCGAGCAGCGGGTCGGCCCGGCCCGCGTCGGTGAGCTCGATGACCGCCGGCCCCACGGGCTCGCCGTGCGTGTTGTCGATGAGGGCACCCTGGTGCGAACCGAGCGTCCCCACCCCGTAGCAGGCTCCGAGGAACGGGAAGTCGCGGTCCACGATCTCGTCGAGCAGCACCGCGAGCTCGGCCTCGACGCGGCGCTGGGTCGCCGACTTCTCGTCGTCGGGGTCGGAGGAGTTGAAGGGGCTGCCACCCACGATGACCCCGGAGTAGTCGTCAAGGTCCACCCGAGGCAACGGCCCGGCCTCGAGCCGCACGCGACGGACCTGATCCGGTCGCAGTCCCCCGTGACGCAGCACGGCCGCGAACTCGTCGTCGGCGGCGGCGTCTTCGGCGCGCGTCGCGAGCAGCAGGAACGGCTTCACGCCACGAGCGTAGGGCGAACCGCTCACGCGCGGCGCGCCGTTCCGCGGTGGACGGCGCACAACCGACGGGGACGACGACGGCCACCGGTGCCACGGTGGCCCCGTGAGCCGTTGCGGTGCCGACAGTGCCGACGGCGCCCGGCAGCACTACCGTGGCACCGATGAGCGACCATGCCCCGCCTGACGAGGTGCCCATATCGGCCGAGCTCGTGCAGACGCTCGTCGCGGAGCAGCACCCGGACCTCGCCCACCTCCCGGTGGGCCGGCGCCATGAGGGCTGGGACATGGCGATGTTTCCGCTCGGCGACGGACTCGCGCTGCGGCTGCCCAGGCGGGCCGTCGCCGTGTCCTCGCTCGAGGCGGAGATTCGCTGGGTGCGGCTACTCAGTCCCGGATGGACGTTCCCGACCCAGCGCATCGAGCGCGTGGGCGATCCCGGCGCGGGCTACCCGTGGCCTTGGGCGGTCGTGACGTGGCTCCCTGGGCAGGTCGCGGCGAGCCACCCCCTCGACGCCTCGGCGGGCCCCGCGCTCGGTCGCGCACTCACCGAGGTCCACGTACCGGCCCACCCCGAGGCGCCGTTCAACGACGAACAGTCCGTGAGCCTCGCCGAGCGCGAACCTACCCTCCTGACGAGGCTCGACGAGGTCGCCGCCGCAGCGCCGGGCCGGGGGCAGCGCCTCGACCGCGAGCGCGCCGACCAGATCTGGCACGCGGCCGTCACCGCGCCCGTGGACCTGCCCCGCTCCTGGATCCATGCCGACGCGCACCCGTTCAACCTCGTGAGCCAGGGCGGTGCGTTCGCCGGGATCATCGACTGGGCAGACATCGCCGCGGGCGATCCCGCCACGGACCTCGGCTTCCTGTGGCTCGACCTGCCGGCGGCCGGCGTCGCCGCGGCGCTCGACGCGTACGGCGCGGGTTCGCACTGGGCCGAAGGAACCCCGCGCGGCGCCTCCCCCGCCACGCGCGCCCGGGCCCACGGCACCGGCCTCGCCCTCGCGGTCGACTTCGCGACGTGGGACACCCCGGCAACGTCGAGCATCGGGTGGCGCGCGCTCGGCGAGCTCGGTGTCGCCGTCCCGGACGGCCACCGCCGGGACTAGAGGCCATGCTCGGGCCCGACGGCGGGTCGCGGGAGCGCACCGGCCAGCAGGACGCCGTCGTCGGCCCCGGACCCGCCCGCCTACCCTGGACGGGTGCCGACCTCGACCACGCTCCCCCCGCGCCGCCTCGCGGTGCGCGAGTGGCACGCGGCCGCGGCGGCCCACGCCGAGCGCGCCGACGCCCTGACCGCGGGGCGCCGCGAACGCCGGTCGCGCGGCGAGAAGCACCCGATCGACGACTTCCTCTACGAGTACTACGGGCTCACGCCGGCGCTCGTGCGGCGGTGGCACCCGGGCGTCGGGGTCGCGCTCGAGGGTGAGCCCCCGCACGCCGCCTGGCGCTGGTACCGCACGGACGACGACGGCGCGGTCTCGCTCGACGGCGCCGCGTTCCTCGCCGACCGCGGCGACGCCGTGCGCTACGTCCACGGACTCCTCGCCGCGACCGCCTCCCGCCCGACGTCCGTGGGCTGCTTCGGGCTGCACGAGTGGGCGATGGTCTACCGGCAGGCCGAGCACCGCCACTCCCTGCCCCTGCGGCTCGGCCAGGAAGCCACCGACACCGTGGTCGAGTCGCACCGGCTGCGCTGCTCGCACTTCGACGCGTTCCGCTTCTTCACGCCCGAGGCCGTGCCGCGCAACCAGTCGCTGCTCACGCGCGAGACTCAGCCCGCGCTCGAGCAGCCGGGGTGCCTGCACGCGAACATGGACCTGCTCAAGTGGGCGCTCAAGCTCGGTCCCGCCGTGCCGGGCGAGCTGCTCCTCGAGTGTGCCGAGCTCGCGCGCGACGTGCGCCTGCTCGACATGCAGGCCTCGCCGTACGACGTGTCCTCGCTCGGCGAGCCCGCCGTCGCGATCGAGACGCCCGAGGGCAAGGCCGAGTACGTCGCCCGGCAGCGCGACTTCGCCGAGCGATCAGCGCCGCTGCGCTCCCGGCTCGTCGAGGTCTGCGCGACCCTGCTCTGACCTCTCGCTCTCGCCGGCACCTTCCCCCGAGGTGGGGTCACGTCCAGCGGAAGAGCCTCGCCGCGAGCGGCACCAGCACCACGGTCCACGCGGCGAGCACCGCGAGCTGCAGCCACGGCACGTCCCCGCCGAACCAGCCCTCCGTCAGCGCCTGCGCCACGGAACCGAGCGGCACCGCCGTCGCGACGCGCTGCAGCACCTCGGGCATCGCCGGCCCCGGGAGCCAGATCCCGGCGAAGAACAGCATCGGGAAGTACAGACTCATCGAGATCGCGCTCGCCGCCCCGCCCGTGGGCGCGACGGCCGCGATGAGGGACCCGACCGCCATGAGCGCCAGGGCACCGAGCACGAACCCGCCCACGACGACGAGCGGCTGGCTCGGCATCGCGAAGTCGAGCAGCAGCCAGCCCGCCACGAGCGCGAGCACCACGCCCGCCACGAGCGCGACGAGGTTGACCACGATCTCCGCGCCGAGCAGCCGCGAGGCCGGGACCGGTGTGGTCGCGAAGCGCCGCAGCACGCCCTTCTCGCGGTAGATCGCGAACACGGGCGGGTAGGTCGTCAGAGCGATCGTGGCGACCGCGAGCGCGAGGACGGCGGGCAGGTACAGGTCGATGGGCCGCAGCCCGGCGAACGCGGGGCCTGCATCCTCGATCGGGTCGCGCATGCCCGGCAGGATGAACCCGACGGCCACGAGCAGCAGGGCCGGGAACACGAGGGCGAAGAACACGTTGGCGGGCTCGCGCAGGTAGAGCTTCGCCTGGGTGGCGATCAGGGTCCGGGTGGGGAACATGTCAGGCCTCCTGGGTCTGGGCGTCGGACCGAGTGAGCTGGACGAAGGCGTCCTCGAGGCTCGTGCGGGAGACCTCGACGTCGACGGGCGTCACGCCCGCCTCGGCGAGCGCGAGCACGACGCCGACGACGACGTCCTCGCGCCCGGTCACCACCACCTCGTCCCGCGCGACCTCGACCGCGTCGACGGCGTCCAGGCCGCCGAGCAACGACTCGAGCCGCTCGGGCGCGACGGGCTCGGCGGTGCGGAACCGCAGCACCTGGCCGCGCCGGGCCCCTGCCGCGAGCCCGGCCGGAGTGTCGGTCGCGACGACCCGACCGCCGTCGATGAGGGCGATGCGGTCGCACAGCCGCTCGGCCTCGTCCATGAAGTGGGTGACGAGCACGATCGTCACCCCCGAGTCGCGCACGTTCTCGATGAGGTCCCACACCTCGCGGCGGGCCTGCGGGTCGAGCCCCGTGGTGAGCTCGTCGAGCACGGCGATCTGCGGCTTGCCGATGAGCGCGAGCGCGATCGCGAGCCGCTGCTTCTGCCCGCCGGACAGGTGCCGGTACTGGGCGTCGAGCTTCTCCGCGAGGCCCAGACCGGCTGCGAGGGCGCGCCCGTCCGCGGGGTCCGCGTAGAACGACGCGTACAGGTCGAGCGCCTCGCCCACGCGTAGCTTCGCGGGCAGCTCGCCCTCCTGGAGCTGCACGCCGACGCGTTCGCGCAGGGCCACCCCGTCATGGGCCGGGTCGAGCCCCAGCACCCGGATCTCGCCGTCGTCGGCCCGGCGCAGACCCGTGACGCACTCGACGGACGTGGTCTTGCCCGCCCCGTTGGGACCGAGGATGCCGAAGATCTCACCGCGGCGGACCTCGAACGAGACATCGTGCACGGCGGTCTTCTCGCCGTAGCGCTTGTGCAGGCCGGTCACTGTGATGACGGGCTCGGTGGTGGTGGTCATTCCGGCCTCCGGGTTCAGGACGAGGTGGTGGGGCTCTTGCGCACGGGGGCCCCGCGCAAGGCGAGGTGGGCAGTGGCGAGGAACAGGGCGCCGACGACGACGGCCACCGCGAGGCCCGCCCCGTAGGGCAGCGTGTCGAGGCGCGTGATGGTCGCCGTGTCCGTCGAGTCGACGTGCGGCAGCGCGGCAGCGGCGACGACCACCGGGCCCACCGTGAGCGGGAGCGCGAGGGTGCCGATCCAGCCGCGCCAGCGGTAGTAGACGGCGCCGACCGCGAGCCCGGACAGGGCGAACACGGCAAGCAGCAGGGTGTGGTCGAGCAGGACGGCGGCCCACGGCTCGGTCGGGACCGGGTGCGAGCCGTAGACCGTCTCGTGGGGCCAGCCGAGCCGATCGAAGAACCAGCGCTCCAGGAGCGTCACGGCGAGGCTCAGCACGCCGAACACCACGGCGACGACGGCGAGACCCGCGGTGTGCTGCGCCACGAAGGTACGGCGGGTGAGGCCGTGCGCGACGTGCGGGCCGAGGCCCTCGGCCACGACGATGATCGCCATGACGAACAGGAACCACCGCGGCGCCTGGGCGACCCCCGAGTAGATGCTCCCGATGTGGCCGCCGAAGCGGTCCACGACGAGCGGCACACCGAGCGCCACGGTGATGAAGATCGGCCACAGCACCAGCCCGATCCACAGGCACTGGGTGACGACCTTGGCGAACGCGGCGCGGTGGGGGCGATAGGCGGGCCGCACGGCGGGTGATGTCACAGCCACGAGTTCCTCCGGGGGTTGGTCATCTGATGCTGGTGACGGGCGACGCGGGGGCGCCGTGCACCAGGCGGTAGGTCATGAAGAGGGAGAGGGCGCCGAGCACGGCGAGCACGAGGAGGGTCGCGGCAGGCGGTAGCCCCGTCACGCCGAGGGCCGACCCGATCCCCGAGCTCTCCCGCAGCTCGAGCGCCGCGAGCGCGAGGACCGACGGCCCCGCCGTCAGCGGGAGCGCGAGCGTGGCGCGCCGCCAGCCCAGCCGCCGGTAACCGGCACCGACCGCGAGCCCACCGAGGCCGATGGCGGCAGCGATCGCGAAGGACTCGACGAGCACGAGCCCGATCTGGTCGCTCGATGTGAAGAGGTGACCCGTGGGCGTGTCGAGCGGCCAGCCGCGCTCCGCGTACACCGGCCGCTCGAGCTGGAACGCGATCGTGAGCAGTGCCGCGTAGACCGCCGCCATGACCAGCACCGCGACGGCGCTCGCCGTGACGAGCGAGCGACGGGTGCGCCCGCTCGCGACGTGCGGCACGAACCACGCCACGACCACCGTGATCGCGAACGCGAAGAGGAACTGGCGCGGTGTGGTGCCGAGCGAGGCCACGACGCTCTCGGTCACCCCGACCGTGCGGGCGTTGGACTCGGTGATCCCCCACGCGAAGAGCGCGAAGCCGAGCCACACCCACACGGAGGCGAACACGAGCCACCACAGCATCGCGCTGAGCACCCGTGGGTCGAGCTCGCGCAGGCCCCGCGAGGTGTCGCGCCGTGCGACCGCCCCGCGCGCGGGTGCACCGGGATGTCCCGGCGAGCCGGCGGCCGCCGTCGTCGGCGTCATGGCCGTTCCTTGGCGGTGAGGTGCACGAAGAGGTCCTGCAACGGGACCGACCCGAGCTCGAGGCCCTCGGCCGCGGCACGCGCGACGGCATCGGCGGGCAGCGCGTCGACGACCGTCGCCTGCAGCGTGCCGCCGAGGGACTTGCTCGCGACCACGCGCCACGGGGCCGTGAACTCCTCGACGGCGGCGGCCGGGCCGGTCACCGTGACACCGCGGGCGCGCAGGGTCTCGGCGTCCTCGTCCACGAGCACGCGGCCCGCCTCGAGGATGATGACGCGCTCGAACAGCCGCTCGACCTCCTCGATGAGGTGGCTCGAGACGACGATCGTGCGCGGGTGCTCGGCGTAGTCCGCGAGCAGGGCGTCGTAGAACGTGTAGCGCGAGGGGGCGTCGAGGCCGAGGTAGGCCTCGTCGAACATCGTGAGCGGGGCGCGCGAGGCGAGGCCGACGACGACGCCGAGCGCCGAGCGCTGCCCGCGCGAGAGCTGACTCGGCTTCTTGTTCGTCGCGAGCTCGAAGCGGTCGACGAGCTCCGCGGCGAACTCGGTGTCCCAGTGCGGGCGGACCGCTGCCGCGTAGGCGAGGACGTCCTTGACCTTCTCGTCGGCAAAGTCCCCGCCCTCGCGGATGAGGCACATGCCTGCCATGACGCGGGCGTTCTCGTACGGGTCCTCACCGTCGACGAGCAGCGTGCCGGAGCTGACGCGCCGGAACGCGGCGATCGTGGAGAGCAGGGACGTCTTGCCCGTGCCGTTGCGGCCGAGCAGGCCGTAGATCACGCCGGGCTGGAGCGTGAAGCTGGCCTGGTCGACCGCCGTCGTGCGGCCGTAGCGGACGGTGAGGTCACGGACCTCGACGGCGTAGCTCATCGTGGGCCTTCCTGGGTGCTGGGGGTCTGGGTGGTGCTCGGGTTCTGGCCGGCACCGGGGGCCGCGTACTGCGCGGTCAGCCGGGCGACGACCTCGGCGACGGGGATGCCGAGCATGCGGGCCTGGGTCGCGACGGGGTCGACGACCTCGGCGAAGAAGCTCGCGCGCCGCCGCGTGAGGAGCCGCTCGCGGGCGCCCTGGGCGACGAACATGCCGAGGCCGCGGCGCTTGTAGAGGACGCCCTCCTCGACCAGCTCGGCGAAGGCCTTCTGCGCCGTGGCGGGGTTGATGCGGAACGTCGTCGCGTACTGGGTGGTGGACATGACCTGCTCCTCCTCGCCGAGCGCACCGGAGACCACCGCGTCACGGATCTGGTTCGCGATCTGCAGGTAGATCGGCTCGCGCCCGTCAAACACCGGCGCCACCTCCCCGTTCTCTCGACCGCCTCCATGGGTTCATTACTCCACTAATGAACCACATAGCCCTCACCGCGTCAACCCCCTTCCGCCACCTCACGCACCCCGCCACCCCCACCCCGTGAGCCGTCCGCGCACTCCTTGGTGCAGATGTGACGGCTCGGGGTGCGACACGCCGGGCGACACGCCGCCACTGCGCCGAGTTATGTCATTCGAGTCACAAGGAGTGCGCGGACGGCTCAGGCACGCGCGGAGTGGAGGTCCAGTCGTGCGGAGCGCGAGGGCGGGCCCGGGCGCGCTGGGCGGCAGTCGCGGGGAAACGCGAAGGGTTGCGACCGGATCTCGGTCGCAACCCTTCGAGGTGTGGTGCGGAGCGGTCTAGAGCGTGAGGAGCTCGGCGATCTGGATCGCGTTGAGGGCCGCGCCCTTGCGAAGGTTGTCGGAGGAGACGAAGAACGCCAGCCCTCGCCCCTCGGGTACACCCGGGTCCTGGCGCAGCCGCCCCACGAGCGAGGTGTCCCGCCCGGCCGCGTCGAGCGGCGTGGGCACGTCCACCAGCGAGACCCCCGGCGCACCGGCCAGGACCTCGCGCGCGCGCTCGACCGAGAGCGACCGGGCGAACTCCGCGTTGATCGACAACGAGTGCCCCGTGAACACGGGCACGCGCACGCACGTCCCGGAGACGAGCAGCTCCGGCAGGTCGAGGATCTTGCGCGACTCGTTGCGCAGCTTGCGCTCCTCGTCGGTCTCCCACGAGCCGTCGTCGAGCACCGAGCCCGCGAGCGCCACGACGTTGAAGGCGATCGGCGCGACGTACTTCACGGGTTCGGGCAGCGTCACGGCGCCACCGTCGTGCACGAGCCCGCCGAGGTCCTGCTCCACACCGGCGCGCACCTGCGACTCGAGCTCGGCGACCCCCGCGAGCCCGGAACCGGACACCGCCTGGAACGTCGTCACGACGAGGCGCAGCAGCCCGGCCTCGTCCGAGAGCGCCTTGAGGGCCGGCATCGCGGCCATCGTGGTGCAGTTCGGGTTCGCGATGATCCCCTTGCGGGCGTCGGCGACGGCGCCCGGGTTCACCTCGCTGACGACCAGCGGCACGTCGGGGTCCATGCGCCACGCCGAGGAGTTGTCGATCACGACGGCGCCCGCCGCCGCGAACCGTCCCGCCTGGGCGAGCGAGGTCGATCCCCCGGCGGAGAACAGCGCGACGTCGATGCCGGCGAGGTCCGCCGTCGCGACGTCCTCGACCACGACGTCGGTCCCCCGCCACGGCAGCGTCGTCCCAGCGGACCGCGCGGACGCGAAGTAGCGGATCGACCGGACGGGGAAGTCGCGCTCATCGAGCAGCCGGCGCATGACGCCGCCCACCTGCCCGGTCGCGCCAACAACAGCGACGTTGAGCGAGCGTGCCATGTCAGCGCCCCGTTCCCGCGTGGACCACGGCCTCGTCGTCGCCGTCGAGCTCGAACGCGGTGTGCACGGCGCGCACCGCGTCGTCGAGCTGGTCGGCCCGCGTCACCACGGAGACGCGGATCTCCGAGGTCGTGATCATCTCGATGTTGATGCCGGCGTCGCGCAGCGCCCCGAAGAGCTTCGCGGAGACACCCGGGTGCGACTTCATCCCCGCGCCCACGAGCGAGAGCTTGCCGAGCTGGTCGTCGTACTGCACCGAGGAGAAGCCGATCTCCTCCTGGGCCGCGGCGAGGGCCGCGGTCGCCTTGGCGCCGTCGTCGGACGGGAGCGTGAAGGAGATGTCTGTGAGGCCCGTCCTCGCGGCAGAGACGTTCTGCACGATCATGTCGATGTTGAGGTCCGCTGCGGCGATGACCTCGAAGATGCGCGCTGCGGTCCCGGGCACGTCAGGGACGCCGACGACGGTCACCTTGGCCTCCGTCCGGTCGTGCGCGACGCCCGCGATGATGGGCTGTTCCATGGCTTCTTCTCCTTCGAGGGGCAGGTCAGCGACCCACGTGCCCTCACGCCCCGAGAAGGACGAGCGCACGTGGATGGGGACGGCGTAGCGCCGCGCGTACTCGACGCAGCGCAGGGCCAGGATCTTGGCACCGCTCGCCGCGAGGTCGAGCATCTCCTCGTACGTGACGCGGTGGATCTTGCGGGCCGCCGACACGATGCGCGGGTCCGCGGTGAACACGCCGTCGACGTCCGAGTAGATCTCGCACACGTCCGCGCCGAGGCCCGCGGCGAGCGCCACGGCCGTCGTGTCGGAACCGCCGCGGCCGAGGGTCGTGACGTCGTTGGTGTGCTCGGTCACGCCCTGGAAGCCGGCGACGATCGCCACCTGCCCCTTCTCGATCGTCTCGCGCACCCGGGTCGGCACGACGTCGACGATGCGCGCCTTGCCGTGCACGGCGTCCGTGATGACGCCGGCCTGCTGGCCCGTGAAGGACTTGGCCCGCACCCCGAGGTTCGTGATCGCCATGGCGAGCAACGACATCGAGATCCGCTCGCCCGCGGTGAGCAGGATGTCCATCTCCCGCTGGGGAGGGATCGGGGTGATCTGCTGGGCGAGGTCGATGAGCTCGTCGGTCGTGTCGCCCATCGCCGAGACGACGACCACGACGTCGTTCCCGGCCCGCTTCGCCTCGGCGATGCGCTTGGCCACCCGCTTGATGCTCTCGGCGTCGGAGACCGACGATCCGCCGTACTTCTGCACGATGAGTGCCACTGCACTGCTCCGCTTCGTCGCTGGTCCCGTTTGTCTCAACGTCCACCAGGTTCGGTTGGGTCGCGACGAGTGTAGTCCGGGCCGTCACGCGGTTTTCGCGGGCGACCACCATGCGGGCTGCGGGCGGGGGCAGGGGCGTGGGGGGCCGCCGTCGGCCACGGGCTTTGTGAAGACACCGTGCCGACGTGGGAAATCCTGACCACAGGCGCGCGGTCAGTCCTACGCTGGCGCCATGACGATCAGTGTGCAGGGGGTGCGCCGCCACTTCGGCGCGGTCCGGGCCGTCGACGGCGTAGACCTCGAGGCCCGCGCCGGCAAGGTCACCGCCCTCATCGGACCCAACGGAGCCGGCAAGACGACGCTCCTGCTCGTGCTCGCGGGGCTCCTCGTCCCGGACACCGGCTCGGTGCGCGTCGCGGGCTTCGACCCCGTGACGCAGTCCCGTCAGGCGCGCGCCCGGACGGGCTGGATGCCGGACTCCTTCGGCACGTGGGACTCGCTCACGGCCCGAGAGGTGCTCGAGACCTTCGGCGCCGCGTACGGCATGCCGCCCGCGATGGCCCGCGCCCGCGCCGACGAGCTCCTCGCCACGGTCCACCTCGCGGAGTTCGCCGACCAGCACGCCGCCGTGCTGTCCCGCGGCCAGAAGCAGCGCCTCGGGCTGGCCCGCGCCCTCGTGCACGACCCCGACGTGCTGCTCCTCGACGAGCCCGCCGCGGGCCTCGACCCCCGCTCGCGCGTGGACCTGCGCGTGCTGCTGCGCTCCCTCGCCGCCGCCGGGAAGACCGTGCTCGTCTCCTCCCACGTGCTGACCGAGCTCGACGAGCTCGCCGACGACGCCGTGTTCATCTCGCGCGGCCGCTCCGTCTCGCCCGAACAGCTCGCCGCGTCCGACGGCGGTGGGCGCCAGTGGCGCGTCACCGCCCTCGACGGAGCCGTGCTCACCGGCTGGCTCACCGCTGCGGGTCTCGCCTTCGAGGAGGAGGGGACCGCCGCCGACGGCGCGGTCCCGGCCGGGAGCGCCGTGTCAGGCGGCAGCGCGGCGCGTGGTTCGGTGCTCGTGCGGATCGCCGACGACGACGCCGCGGCCACCCTCGTGCGCGATGCCGTCACCGCGGGAGTGCCCCTCGTGAGCCTGGCTCCCGCGGGCGGTGCGCTCGAGCAGACCTATCTGTCCCTCGACGAGGAGCGGCGATGAGCACCGTGACCGAGCAGCCCGTGCCCCCCGCCGGCGGCCCCGCTGCGGAACCCACGCCGACCCGCGAGCGCGGCACCTGGTCGCTCACCTGGCACGGCGTGGCGACCGTCGCCAAGCTCGAGCTGCGCCAACGATTGCGTTCGACCAAGTGGTACATCGGGCTCGCCCTGTTCTTCGTGATCGTCGGTGTCGTGACGGTGCTGACCACGTTGACGGTCGGCAACGAGTCGGTCCTGGGTGCCGGGGGCTTCGGCCGCGTCGTGTTCGACGTCGTCGTCTTCTTCATCCTGCTGCTGGGGATCCTCGTCGCGCCGACGCTCTCGTCGTCGGCCATCAACGGCGACCGCAACGCGGGCACCCTCGCGATCCTCCAGGTCACGCTGCTGACCCCGGCGGAGATCGCCGTCGGCAAGCTGCTCGCGGCGTGGGCCGCCGCGCTCGCGTTCCTCGTGGTGAGCCTGCCGTTCCTGCTGTGGGGCATCGCGCAGGGCGGCATGTCGATCGCCGCCGTGCTCGTCACGATCGGACTGCTCGCGTTCGTGCTCGCCGTCGTGGTCGCGATCGGTCTCGGGTTCTCGTCGCTCGTGCCCAAGACGTCGTCCTCGGCCGTCCTGACGTACCTGTCCGTCGCGAGCCTCACGGTCATCAGCCTCATCGTGTTCGGTCTCTCCCTCACCCTCACCGTGGCGCCTACCGAGGTCCGGGTATGGGGCGTGCCTCCCGAGGCCGAGGCGGCGTGGGACTGGAACTCGTCCGAGGACCCGCAGTTCCAGTGCGAGTGGCGCACGGACACGTGGGACCAGCCCCACACCGAGCGCACGTGGTGGCTGCTCGCGATCAACCCGTTCGTGGTCGTGGCGGACGCGATGCCCGAGGACGCGCGGCCCGCCGACCAGGAGTACTACTCGCCCACCGGCATCATGTCCGCGATCCGCTACGGGGTGCGCGAAGCACGCATGGGTCCGCAGCTCGAGACCGACCAGTGCTGGGGCTACGGCAACGTCGAGTCTCCCGTGAAGCCGCGCGACCCGGACCGGACGCCTGTGTGGCCGTGGGGCATGGGTGCGCTCACGCTGCTCGGCGGCGCAGGGCTCGTGGTCGCGGTACGGCGACTGTCGATCCCCGTGCGCAAGCTGCCCCGGGGGACGCGGGTCGCCTAGCCGTTCACCGGCCACCGGCGGGGTGCCTCAGGGCTGGAGCGCCTCGTACTCCGCCTCGGCCGCGACGTCGTCGGGCACGTCGAGGCGCAGGTGGCCGAGCAGCGCCTGGAGCACGCGCAGGGCGCTCGAGGCCCGCTCGCCCCACGAGGACAGGTAGGAGAACTGCCACCACCACAGGGCCTCGAGCTCGCGCCCGGCCTCGTAGTGCCGCATCCCCTGGCTGAGCGCGGAGGCGATCGTGACGAGGTCCGCCGAGAGAGCGCCCACCCCGAGCTGCGGGTCGAGGAGCGGGTCCACGACCTCGGCGTACTCGTCGATGCCCTCGAGCACGTTGGCGAGGCCGAGCCGCAGCGGGTCGAGGTCCGCGTCCGGGCCGACGTCGGGCTCGAACCGGTCGGCAGGGACGACGTCGACCATGGCGCCGAGCCGCGCCCCGGCGGCGATCATGTCGGACAGGGCGAGAAGCAGCAGCGGGATCGACGCCTCGGGGTTGGACCCGGCCGCGACCTCCGTGACGGTGCTCAGGTAGCCGCGCGCCTCGTAGGCGACCGCGCGGGCGACGTCGGCGAGCTCCGTGTCGGGCGTCATGTCAGGCACTGATCCTCCTGCGGCCTTCGAAGGCGCGGCCGAGCGTCACCTCGTCGGCGTACTCGAGGTCGCCGCCCACGGGCAGGCCGGACGCGAGCCGGC
>CAZECM010000027.1:37375-39584 GCA_964510785.1 uncultured Cellulomonadaceae bacterium
TGTTGGGGTCCATCGCGAGGATCACCTCGGTGACGGTGCCGTCCTGCAACCGCGTCATGAGGCTCGCGATGCGCAGGTCGTCCGGGCCGATGCCCGCGATCGGGTTGATGGCGCCGCCGAGCACGTGATACCTGCCGCGGAACTCGCGCGTGCGCTCGATCGCGACGACGTCCTTGGGCTCCTCGACCACGCAGATGGTCGCGTCCGAGCGGCGCGGGTCGGTGCACACCCGGCACAGCGGCTCCTGCGCGACGTTGCCGCACCGTTCGCAGAACCGGACCTTGTCCTTGACCTCGGTGAGCGCGTCCGTGAGGCGGCGCACGTCCACCGGGTCCGCGGCGAGCAGGTGGAAGGCGATGCGCTGGGCACTCTTGGGACCGACCCCGGGCAGCCGCCCGAGCTCGTCGATCAGATCTTGCACCGCGCCTTCGTACACACCGCCAGCCTACGGCGTACCACCCACAGCGTCCCTCGAGGCGCGCTCACGCCCGGTGTCAGGGTTCGTCGACCTGCTCGTCGATGATCGTGCCGCCGAGCATCTCGGCGATCAGCGGCACGCCCATCGAGCTCGTCTCCTCGAGCACCGGGTCCGAGGCGTCGATCTCCTGCAGCGCCTGGGCATAGGAGTCGGCGGCGGCCTCGTCCGGGCTCGGCGCCGTATCGGGGCTCGGCGACGGTCCGGGACTCAGGGCCGACGACGGCGCACTATCCGCCACGTCCCACGGGGGCGGGGTGTCCGACGGCGGCCCGTCGGGCGACGTCGCGCTCGCCGAGGGACTGCGCGGCCCGGTGTCCAGCGATCCGGCGCTGGGCGAGCCGGCACTCGGAGCAGCGGCGTTGCGCGCGGGCGGTGACATGGGGACCGAGGCGCGGGTGCCCTCCACGGGCGCGGGTGCCCCTGCGGTCGCGGCGTCGGCCGTGCCCTCGGCCCCGCCGAGCGTGCCCTCGACGCGGACGTCGACGCCCAGCGTCTCGTGGAGCGCACGCTGCACCACGTCGGAGTGCGAGCCGTTGCGGAACGCCGTGGCGAGGCCGGGCGAAGCGAACACGAGACTCAGGGTCGTGCCCGTCAGCTCGCCGACCTGGGCGTTCTGGCTCACGAGCGCCCACGTGGCGCGGCGCAGGCTCGCGATCGACTCGAGGACCTCGTCCCAACGCCGGCGCAGCAGCTCGGTCTCGACCTGCGTGGTGCCGCCGGACACGGGTGCCACAGCTGCCGCCACGGGCTCCGGCTCGGCGGGCGTCGGCTCTGCCGGCACGGGCTCAGCGGGCGCATCGGCAACCACGGGCACGGGCTCTGAAGCAGGCGCGGGCCCGGGCTCTGACGCAGGCGCGGGCGCGGGCACATTCGCGGGGGCGGGGGCGGGCTCTGCAACGTCCGCGGGGACCGGCGCGTCCGCAACGACTCGAGCAGGAGCAGCCGCGGGAGCAGGCGCGGCAGCTGCTGGAGCCGGGGCAGGCCTGACCACGGGCGCGGGTGCTGACACTGGCATCGGAGTGGGCACAGCTGCGGCCGCGGACGTCACACCGACACCGCCCCCGCGCTCGAGTCGGTCGAGGCGCGCGGCCAGCCCGAGCTCGCCGTCGTCGGCGGCAGGTAGCAGCAGGCGCGCGATCAGCAGCTCGAGCTGCAACCGCGGTGAGGTGGCCCCGGCCATCTCGCGGAGGGCGTCGTTGACGAGGTCGGCGGCCCTGGACAGCTCGGCGGGGCCGAGGTTGCGGGCTTGCGTGTCCATCCGCTCGAACTGGTCGGCGGGCAGCTCGCGCAGGGCCGCGCCGGCGGCATCGCCCGCGGCGGCGAGCACGATGAGGTCGCGCAGTCGCTCGAGCAGGTCCTCGACGAAGCGGCGCGGCTCGTGTCCCGTCGCGATGACCTGGTCGATCACCCGAAACGCGCTCGCGCCGTCGCCGGCCGAGACCGCCGCGACCACGTCGTCGAGCAGGGCGATCGAGGTGTAGCCGAGCAGGGCGAGCGCACCCTCGTACTCGAGCGTCTGGCCACCGGCGAGGAGCTGGTCGAGCACGGAGAGCGCGTCGCGGAACGAGCCCCCGCCGGCGCGCACCACGAGCGGGAGCACCCCGGCGCCTACCGAGATCCCCTCGGCCTCGCACAGCCCCGCGAGGTACGGCGTCATGATGTCCGGCGGCACGAGGCGGAACGGGTAGTGGTGGGTGCGCGAGCGGATGGTGCCGATCACCTTGTCCGGCT
>CAZECM010000028.1:0-26856 GCA_964510785.1 uncultured Cellulomonadaceae bacterium
TCCCACGCGTAACCGGCCGTCCGCGCACTGGTTGTGACAGATGTGACTGGTGTGAGTCCCAGAGCCCGAATCTGAGTCACACCAGTCACATCTGTCACAACCAGTGCGCGGACGGCCGGTTACGCGTGGGATGGCGGGTGCGGGTGCGGGTGCGGGTGCGGCTGCGGGTGCGGCTGCGGGCGTGGGTGACGGGGTCGTGGCGGTGCGCGGGATCCGGTGGGCCAGGGGGCACAATCGGAGGGTGTCTTCCCCACGCCGTCCCGTCGCGCCCCGGAGCGGGTCGCGCGCAGCCTCGCGTCGGCCACCGGCCCCGCGGGCCTCGGCGACACGGCCCGCGAGCCGCACGGCGGGTGCGAGCGCCACGGGCTCGACCACGGGCCAGCTCGGTCGCCGCACCGAGGAGGCGCACCAGCCCGCCGCCCGGCTGCTGTCGATCCGCTCGCTCGTGCTCCTCGTGGTGATCGGCTTCGCGTTCTCGCTCGTGGTCCCTACCGTGCGCTCGTTCCTCGCCCAGCGCGCGGACGTCGCAGCCCTCGAGCGGGAAGTCGCCGCGGCCAGGGCACTCGACGCCGACCTCGATGCCGAGCGCAAGCGCTGGAAGGACCCCGCGTACGTGGCTGCACAGGCCCGTGAGCGCCTCGCGTTCGTGCTGCCGGGAGAGGTCGCCTACCGCGTGGTGGACCCCGAGGTCGTCGACATGACGCCCGAGGCGGAGGAGCCCATCGAGCCCGAGACGCCGCCGTCGGGCATCCTGACGCCGACGGCGGACCAGCCGTGGTTCGCGAGCATCTGGGAGTCCGTCCAGATCGCCGGCCAGGTCGACGTCGTGCCGGACGACGCGACGGACGAGGCGACGGACGAGGCGACCGGGTCCGACGGCGAGGGAACTTCGTGACAAGCTCTCCCGGGCCGGACGCGCCGGCGCCCTACGCGAGCGGTCCCACTCCCACCGACCGGGACTTCGAGGAGCTGGGGCTCCAGCTCGGCCGCCCGGCGCGCGGCGTGGTCGAGATCGCGGCGCGCTGCGTGTGCGGGCGCCCGCTCGTGGTGAAGACCTCCCCGCGGCTGCCCGACGGCACACCGTTCCCCACGACCTTCTACCTGACCCACCCGGCGCCCGTCTCGCTCGCGAGCACGCTCGAGGCGAGCGGGATCATGAAGCAGTGGACGGCGCGGCTCGCCGAGGAGCCGGAGCTCGCGGCCGCCTACCGGGCCGCCCACGCGCACTACCTCGCGGCGCGCGAGCAGCTCGGCCACGTCGAGGAGATCGCTGGCGTCTCGGCGGGCGGCATGCCCGACCGCGTCAAGTGCCTGCACGCGCTCGTGGGGCACGCGCTCGCGGCGGGGCCGGGCGTCAACCCGCTCGGTGACGAGGCGCTCGCGCTCATCGCCTCGGAGTGGCGGGCGGACCGGTGCGCCTGCTGAGGCGCCGCAGCGAGTTCTCCGCGCGCGGCCCCATCGCCCCGTGGTGGCGCCGGCCGGGGGTGCTCGCCGTCGTCGGGCTCCTCGTGGTCGGCGGCACGCTCACGGCGAGCGAAGGCGTGAGCGGCCTCATCTCGAGCCGCCAGGTGCGTGAGACCACGGCCGCGGTGCGGACCATGCCGCTCCCGGCGGTGCTCACCGAGTGGCAGGCCGCGTGCGGGATCTACGGGATCCGGTGCGCCCAGTCCGCCGAGCCCCCCGCGGTCACCGTGGACGCCGTCGCGGCGGTGCTGCGCGAGCTGGGGCACGAGGTCGAGCCTGCGCGCTGCGGAACCGAGGCCCGCATCGACCCGGGGACCACGCTCGCGTCGAAGCCGCGGCACGAGTCGCAGTGCACCACGACGACGTCGGTGGGCGGCGGCGAGCTCACGGTCGCCGCGTGGGACTACGTGCCGTCGCTGCTGTTCGGGGCGGTCGACGCGGGGCTTACCCTGGGGCGGACGGCGCTCGTGGTCGAGTGGGACCTCGCGGGGACCGAGCGGCTCCTCGTCGCCGAGCCGGGGTTCGACGAGGCGCGCTTCGGCGACGTGCGCATCACCCCCGAGGAGATCGCGGCGCTGCCTGGCGCGCTCGCGGACGCCGAGTGCACGGGCTACGACGCCGACGGCTGCCTGGGTTACGAGGCGGTCCTCGACGGGCCGGGCGACGGGCGAGAGCTGATCGAGACCTGGGCGGACACGCTCCTCGAGGCGGGGTTCCTCGTGACCTCGTTCGAGTGCGACGCCGACGAGTCCCGGCGTCTGTGCTTGCTCGGAGCGGAGGGTGGCCGCGCGGGTGGCGAGGCGACGCGGATCGGCGTGTGGATCGACCTCGACCCCGAGGTGGCCGGGCGAGCGATGGCGCAGGTGTCCACGGTATAGGCAAGGCGGTGGCCGACGACGAGCAGCGGGGGCCCGGCACCGGACGGCCGGTCGCGGACGGTGTGCCGGGTGGTGCGCGAGAAGTGGCACCCTGGTGCGCATGACGCGTGTGGCCGCCATCGACTGCGGAACCAACTCCATCCGGCTCCTCGTGGCGGACGTCGACCCCGACGCCGGCACCGTGCACGACCTCGACCGACGCATGGAGATCGTGCGGCTCGGCCAGGGCGTCGACCGGACGGGCGTGCTCGCCCCCGAGGCGCTCGCACGCACGCTCGACGCCGCCCACCGGTACGGGGAGATCCTGCGGGGCCTCGGTGCGGAGCGGATCCGGTTCGTCGCGACCTCGGCCACCCGGGACGCGTCCAACCGTGAGGACTTCGTCGTCGGCGTCCGGGAGGCGCTCGGCGTGGAGCCCGAGGTCGTGTCCGGGGTCGAGGAGGCCGAGCTGTCCTTCCGTGGCGCGACGAGCGTGCTGGGCGGAGCGCACCCGGGGCCTTTCCTCGTGGTGGACATCGGCGGGGGCTCGACCGAGCTCGTGCTCGGCACGGCGACGGTCGAGGCGGCGCGGTCCATGGACATCGGCTGCGTCCGCATGACCGAGCGTCATCTCGCGGGCGACCCGCCCACGGCCGAGCAGGTCGCGGCGGCCACGTCTGACGTGCGGGCGGCGCTCGACGCGGTGGGCGAGGCGGTGCCGTTCGGGCGTGCGGCGACCCTCGTGGGGCTCGCCGGGTCCGTCACCACGGTGACCGCCCATGCGCTCGGGCTCGCGAGCTACGAGCCGGCGCGGATCGACGGCGCGGTCCTGGGCGTCGACGCCGTGGTCGCGGCCGCGGACGAGCTCACCGCGATGTCGCGCACGCAGCGCGCCGAGCTCGGTTTCATGCACCCGGGGCGCGTGGACGTCATCGGGGCCGGTGCGCTCGTGTGGTCGCTCGTCGTGCGCCGCGTGCGCGACGAGGTCGCGGCCGCCGGGGGAGAGCTGCGGACGGTCGTCACGAGCGAGCACGACATCCTCGACGGCATCGCCCTCTCCGCGGCCCGCTAGCCCCCGGCCCACTGATTCCCCTCGCGAGCCCCGGGCTGGCATGACGCTGAACGATTGCTGACGTGTGGCGACAGTAGTCGTGCAGTGTCACGTCTGATCTCGTGGTGCGGCACGGGTCAGGGGCCGCGACACGCCGTCGTCGGACCTGCCGACAACTTCCGCGTCGCGCGGTACTGTTCATGTCCAGGTACTACGCATCACGTAATACCGCGAGAGGCGCATCAGCAGGCGAACGCGAGGGAGCTCAGATGGACACCACACAACTCCTCAAGGGGGTGCTGGACGCCGCCGTGCTCGCCGTCATCTCCGACGAGGACGGGTACGGCTACGACGTCGTGCGCCGCCTGCGCACCGCGGGCCTCGAGGAGGTGGGCGACGCCTCGGTGTACGGCACGCTGCGCCGCCTCTACTCGGCGGGCGTGCTGACGAGCTACGTCGTGCCGAGCGACGAGGGCCCGCACCGCAAGTACTACGGCATCAATGACCAGGGACGCGCCGCCCTGGCCGTGCAACGCAAGGAGTGGCGCGAGTTCTCCACGACCCTGACCGGCCTGCTCGACAAGGAGGCAGCGCGATGACCAGCCCGACCCTCGCACCCATGCTCGCGGTGACCGAGTACGCCCGACGCGTGCGCGAGCACCTCGCGGACCTCACGGCCGACGAGATCACCGACCTCACCGAAGGGATGGAGGCGGACCTCGTCGAGGCGCTCCTCGAGGTGCCCACCGCGGACGAGGACGCCATCCCGACGCTCGAACAGGTGGAGGCGCGCTTCGGCCCGCCGGCCACGTACGCCGCCGAGCTGCGTTCCGCCGCCGGGCTGCCGAGCACGTCGAGCGGTGCCGGCGCCGCCACCGGGCCGCGCGGCATCGTGGCCCGCATCGCCCGCCGTACGGAACGCGCGGACCGGCAGTGGCGCGAACGGCTCGAGGCGCAGCCGTGGTGGCCGGGCCTCAAGGAGCTTGCCCAGACGATGCGCCCGGCATGGTGGCTCGCTCGCGCGTACGTCCTCGCGATGATTGGCCAGACCTGGGGCGCCGGTCCCTTCCCGAGCTCGGGCGGTCGGTGGCTCGTCTTCTTCGCACTCGTGGTGCTCAGCGTGCAGTGGGGCCGGGGGCGGCTCGGCTCTGGCCGTTGGGTCCGGGCGCTGGGCATCGTGGCGACCACGGTCGCGATCATCGCCTTTGTGCCCGTCATGGCGCTGGTGTCCTACCCCAACTACGTCTACGAGGAGTACCCGGTCGAGCCCGAGTACATCGAGCCCGGCCCCGGCGTCTTCATGGACGGCGAGCAGGTGCGCTCCTTCCACGCGTTCGACGCCGAGGGCAACCCGATCGAGCAGTTCCTGCTGTTCGACGATCACGGTCGGCCCGTCGTCACGGTGCCCTTGGCCAACGACGAGTTCTACGTCGGTGGCAGCGACGAGCTGTGGCACACGGTCCCGCCGCTCGACGTCTACGGGAAGGCCGTCTGGAACGTCTACCCGCTCCAGCTCGGCCGGTGGAACTGGCTGACCTGGGACGAGGCGACGGGGCGTTGGGTTCCCGTGGCCGCCGCCACGCTCGTCGAGCCGCCGCGACCGTTCGAGCGCGCCATACCGCTCGAGTCCGCCGTGGTCGAGGACGAGGTGGCCGACGGCGAGGAGCCCGGTGACGACGTGTCCGGGGATGCCGACGAGCTCACGGAGGAGGACGGTGTCGCCGGGCAGGGGGCCGACGACGCCAGACCCACCGACACCGAGACCACCGACGGGCCGTCGCCCGGCGCCGACGGCGGGAAGGTGGCCGACGGCGAGACCGACGCGGGTGCGTGACCGACTTCGCCTCTGACCGACCTGACCCGTGACTGATATCACGGGTCAGGATCGGCGGAATTCCGCGGCTGCACTAGGCAGGAGTTTGTCCCGGCAAGTACCGTAGAAACATGCCCCCGACGACGATTTCCGACCTCAGTGCTGCCCAGGATCCGGCTCAGCCTGCCGGCCGCCCGCGCACGTCGCCGCGCATCCTCCTGCTCGGCGGCGGCTCGCTCGGCCTCTACGCCGCCAAGCGGCTGCGTCGCCGGCTCGCGCACCGGGAGGCGTCGCTCGTCGTCGTCGACCCCCGCCCCTACATGACCTACGCGCCCTTCCTCCCGGAGGCGGCCGCGGGCTCGATCGACGCGCGCTACGTGGTCGCCCCGTTCCACAAGGCGCTCAAGGGGGTGTCGACGCTGCAGGGCAAGGTCTCGGAGATCCGCCACGCCGAGCGCCGCGTCGAGGTGACCCCCGTGGCCGGCGAGCCGTACTGGGTGACGTACGACCACCTGATCGTGGGCCTCGGCTCGGTCGCGCGGACGCTGCCCATCCCCGGCCTCGCCGAGGAGGGCATCGGCTTCAAGCACGTCGAGGAGGCGATCACGCTGCGCAACCACGTGCTCGGCCGCATCGACCTCGCGGCATCGACGTGGGACCCCGAGGTGCGCCGCCGGCTGCTGACCTTCACGTTCGTGGGTGGTGGGTTCGCGGGCATCGAGGCGCTCGGCGAGGTCGAGGACATGGCGCGCTACGCGGTGCGCGTGCACCCGGGGATGCGACCGGAGGACCTGCGCTTCGTGCTCGTCGAGGGCAGCCCGCGCGTGCTCCCGGAGGTGTCCGAGGAGCTCGGCGGGTACACCGTGGAGCGGCTGCGCGAGCGTGGCATCGAGGTGCACCTGTCGACCTTCCTCAACTCGTGCGTGGGCGGGCACGTCGTGCTCTCGAACGGGACCGAGTTCGACGCGGACACGATCGTGTGGACGGCCGGAGTCAAGGCCAACCCGGTGCTCGCGCACTCGGACCTGCCGCTCGACGCCCAGGGGCGCGTGCGGACCAACGCGGCGTTGCAGGTGGTGACGGAGGACGGCGTCGTCGTCCCTGACGCGTATGCCGGTGGAGACTGCGCCGCCGTGCCGGACCTCGTCAACCCCGGGCAGTTCTGCCCCCCGAACGCCCAGCACGCGATCCGGCAGGGCACGCACCTCGGGGAGAACCTCGCGCGAGTGCTGCGCAGCGCCGACGTGCGCGACTACTCGCACAAGAACGTGGGCGCCGTGGCGTCGCTCGGCACGTACAAGGGCGTCGCGCAGATGTTCGGCCGGTTCAAGGTGCGCGGCTTCCTCGCGTGGGTGCTGCACCGGACGTACCACGTGTTCGCGATGCCCACGCTCGACCGCAAGCTCAAGATCATGGCGGGCTGGACGGCCACGCTGCTGTTCCGCCGTGAGGTGGTCGCGCTCGGCTCGGTCATGCAGGACCCGCGCCACGAGTTCCTCGCTGCGGCCGTCCCGGCCGCTCCGGCCTCGGTGACGCCGACGGCGGACGGCCGGGACCAGGGCGCCGAGGGCCCGACGGCGAAGCGCCCCGCGACCAAGAGCACGGCGACCAAGCGTGCCGCGACCAAGCGCGCCGCGAGCCCCAAGCGCCCCAAGGCGGGCAACGCCGCCGAACCCAGCCCTTCGGCAGCGAGCCCGGCGAGCGCCCGCTCCTGAACCCTCGCCGGCTGGCAGGATGGGCGCGCGCCCCCGTAGCCCAACTGGCAGAGGCAGCCGGCTTAAACCCGGTCCAGTGCAGGTTCGAGCCCTGCCGGGGGCACTGTCGGAGGCACCTACCGCAGGTGCTCGCCCAGGAGCCGGACCGAGCGCAGCCGGTCGGCGGCGACGGGGGAGGGGTGGCTCACGATGACCTCGTCGGCGCCGGTGCTCCGCGCGAACTCGGCGACCTGCTCGGCTGCCTGCGCACCGGTGCCCACGGCCCGGCACGACATCATCTGGCGCAGCCGCTCGCCGTGGGGCGAGGCGAGGATCTCGTCGGCCTGCTCGTCGGTGTACTCGGTCCCGGGCGGCAGGACGAGGGCCACCCGGGAGCGTGCGACGGCCTCGAGCTGACGCTCGGCGCGGGCCGCGTCGTCGTCGGCGATGACGTTCATCGCGGTGATGAGGTACGGCTCGGCGAGCTGCTCGGAGGGCCGGAACTCCTCGCGGTAGCGCGCGGTCGCCTGGTGCAGCGCGGCGGGTGCGAAGTGGGAGGCGAAGGCGTACGGCAATCCGAGCTGGGCGGCCAGCGTCGCTCCGAAGAGCGAGGAGCCGAGGATGAACAGCGGGACGTCGGTGCCCGCGCCGGGGTACGCGTTGACCCCGGGCAGGAGCGAGCGCCCGCGCAGGTACCCCTGCAGCTCGAGGACGTCGTCGGGGAACGTGTCCGCCGCCGAGGCGTCGCGGCGCAGTGCGCGCGTCGTCACCTGGTCCGTGCCGGGTGCCCGGCCGAGCCCGAGGTCGATCCGGTCCGGGTGCAGGCTCGCGAGGGTGCCGAACTGCTCGGCGACCATGAGCGGCGCGTGGTTGGGGAGCATGATGCCGCCCGCGCCGAGCCGGATCGTGCGGGTGTGCGCGGCGACGTGGGCGATGAGGACGGCGGTCGCGGAGGACGCGATGCGCGGCATGTTGTGGTGCTCGGCGTACCAGACCCGGGCGTAGCCGGACTCCTCGGCCAGGCGGGCGAGCTGCACGGAGGCCGCGAGGGCGTCCGCGAAGGACTCCCCGGGCCCGACGGTCGCGAGGTCGAGCATGCTGATGGGGACAGGCACGGTCACGATGGGACTCCGATACAGCTAGTTGTCGATTCAATCATCCCATGAGTGCGGGGACGCCGACGACGGCGGAAGCCTGGAACCGAGCGCCCCGCAGGACCGTTCTTCCACCGTAGAGTGGATCCCAGCACTTCGGCGGCCCTCGCCCGGCGCCGCCGCCAGACCGAGAGGAACGCCGTGAGCAATCCCGTCTTCAGCCGCGACCCGATGTTCAACGGCCGCGGGGCCGGGGCCGCCCAGGCCACCGTCGACGCCGCCACGCTCGACCAGATGTACGCCCAGCCGTCCGCCACCACGCGCGACACGGGCCGCATGACGTACGACGACGTGATCGTCCGCACCGCGGGCATGTTCGCGGTCATCGTCGTCGTCGGTGCCGCGACGTGGATGCTCGCCCCGCAGCTCTTCTGGGTCGGGATGATCGGCGGGCTCGTGCTCGGCCTCGTCAACGCGTTCAAGAAGAGCCCGAGCCCCGCGCTGATCATGGCCTACGCCGCGTTCCAGGGCGTGTTCCTCGGCGGCATCTCGGCACTCTTCGAGGCCGGTTGGCAGGGCATCGTCCTGCAGGCGATCACGGCGACGGCCGCGACGTTCTTCGTGTGCCTCTTCCTGTTCCGCTCCGGACGGGTGCGGGTCACCCCGAAGTTCACGCGCTGGCTCATCATCGCGATCAGCGGCTACCTCGTGTTCTCGATCGTCAACTTCGCGCTGTCGTTCTTCATCGCGTCCGAGAACGGCTTCGGTCCGCTGCGCAACGGCGCGCTCGGCGTCATCGTCGGCCTCATCGCCGTAGGTCTCGCCTCTGCCTCGCTCATCGTCGACTTCGACGCGGTCAAGCGGGGGGTCGAGGCCGGCGCACCGCGCAAGTTCGCCTGGACCGCAGCCTTCGGCCTCGTGGTCACGCTCGTGTGGCTGTACATCGAGTTCCTGCGGCTGATCGCGATCTTCCGGAACTGATGGACGACCCCAAGAACGTCCCACCCGACCACTACTACCGAGGATTCCCGCTCCAGTCCGAGGCGACGCCGCTGCGCGCCCAGCTCTGGGCCGGGCTCGTCGCGGCGATCACGGTCATGCTGCTCGCCGAGGCGCTCGTCGCCCTCGTGCTCGTGCAGGTCATGGCCTTCCTGCTCCTCGCGCTCGTCACGGTGGCGCTCACGCTCGTGCTCGGCACGCCGCTCGCGATCGTCCTCGACCGGCGCACACGCCACCTGCCGCACGCGCGGGCCACGCTCGTGTTCGGGCTCGTGGCGCTCGTCGGCTTCGGGGTGTGGGGCGCACTCATGGGCTACGCCCTCGCGACCTGGTTCGCGGCCAACCCGGCGGTCGAGGTGACGGCGGCCGTCTCTCCGACCGCCGCGACGATCCTCGGCGCCGTCTACTTCGGCACGACGTTCGCGATGGGCGCCGTGGCCGGGCGGTTCATCGGCCCGGCGCTCTCGCTGCGCCGCGGCATGGTGCGCTCGGCGTGGATCGCCGTCGGCGTCGTCGTCGCCGCAGCCATCTACTTCTGGTTCTTCACGCAGTTCAGCATCGGCTAGGTGCTGGACCCGGACACGAGGTTGGGACACTGAAATGCGGTACGCGGAGCACATCTCCGAGCTGGTCGGCAACACCCCGCTCGTGCGGCTGACGTCGGTCACCGAGGGCCTGAGCGCGACGATCCTCGCGAAGGTCGAGTACCTGAACCCGGGTGGCTCGGTCAAGGACCGCATCGCGCTCAAGATGATCGAGGGGGCCGAGGCCTCCGGCGAGCTCGAGCCCGGCGGCACGATCGTCGAGCCCACGAGCGGCAACACCGGCGTCGGCCTCGCGCTCGTGGCCCAGCGCAAGGGCTACCACTGCATCTTCGTGTGCCCGGACAAGGTCTCCCAGGACAAGCGCGACGTGCTCGAGGCGTACGGCGCACAGGTGGTCGTGACGCCGACGGCGGTCGCTCCGGACCACCCGGACTCCTACTACTCGGTCTCGGACCGGCTCGCCGCCGAGACGCCCGGCGGCTGGAAGCCCAACCAGTACTACAACCTCAACGGCCCCGCCTCGCACTACGAGTCGACGGGCCCGGAGATCTGGGCGGACACCGACGGCCGCGTGACGCACTTCGTGGCGGGCGTCGGCACGGGTGGCACCATCACGGGCACGGGCCGCTTCCTGCGGGACGCCTCGAAGGACCGGGCCGAGGCCGACGGCGGTGAGGTCTATGTCGTCGGCGCCGACCCGGCCGGCTCGGTCTACTCCGGCGGCACCGAGCACCCCTATCTCGTGGAGGGCGTGGGCGAGGACTTCTGGCCCGGCGCGTACGACCCGGAGGTGCCCCACGAGATCGTCGCGGTGTCCGACGCCGACTCCTTCGCGATGACGCGCCGCCTCGCCCGCGAGGAGGGCCTGCTCGTGGGTGGCTCGTGCGGCATGGCCGTCGAGGCGACGCTGCGCTACGCGCGACGGCTCCAGGACGAGGACCCCGAGGCTGCGGCGAAGGCCGTCATCGTGGTCCTGCTGCCCGACTCGGGCCGGGGCTACATGTCCAAGATCTTCTCCGACGCGTGGATGCGCTCGTACGGCTTCCTCGCCGCCGACGGCGGGGCCACGGTGGCAGACGTCCTGCGCACGAAGGACGGCGACCTGCCCGACCTCGTCCACACCCACCCGGCCGAGACCGTCCACGACGCGATCGGCGTGATGCGCACCTACGGGGTGTCCGTGCTGCCCGTCGTCGGTGCCGAGCCGCCCGTCAAGATCGGCGAGGTTGCCGGTGCCGTCTCCGAGAGCGCGCTGCTCGCCGCGGTCTTCGCCGACGACGGTGCGCTCGCGGACCGTGTCGACCGGCACATGGGTGAGCGCATGCCGCTCATCGGCGTCGGCGAGACCGTCGACGCGGCCCGCGCGGCCCTCACGACGGCGGACGCCCTGCTCGTGATCGGTGACGGCGATCCCGTGGGCGTCATCACCCGGCACGACCTGCTGGGGTTCCTCGCCCGCTGACGGGCGCCGACCCGCACACCCGCCCAGACCCCCTGCTCCCCGAGGAGACACCGTGGCCCGTTTCGACCTGCCGCTCGCAGAGCTGCAGTCCTACCGTCCGGAGCTCGACGAGCCCGCCGACCTCGACGACTTCTGGCGCTCGACGCTCGCCGAGTCGCGGGAGCACGACGTCGACGTGCGGCTCGAGCCCGTCGACGCGGGGCTCGAGCTCGTCGAGGTGTTCGACGTGACGTTCGCGGGCTTCGGTGGCCACCCGATCAAGGCCTGGTACTCGCGCCCGCGCGGTGCGGACGGCCCGCTGCCCGCCGTCGTGCAGTACAACGGTTACGGCGGCGGGCGCGGCCTGCCGTTCCAGCACACCCAGTGGCCGACGGCGGGCTACGCGCACCTGTACATGGACACGCGCGGTCAGGGCGCGGGCTGGGGCGAGGGTGGCGCGACGGCGGACCCCGTCGGCTCGGGTGCCGCGACCCCCGGGTCGATGACGCGCGGCATCGAGGACCCCGAGCAGTACTACTACCGCCGCGTGTACGTCGACGCCGCGCGCGCCGTCGACGCGGTGCGCGCGATCGACGGTGTGGACGCCGCTCGCGTCGGGGTCACGGGTGGCTCCCAGGGTGGCGGCCTGGCGATCGCCGCCGCCGGCCTGTCCGAGGGGCTCGTCGCCGCGATGCCGGACGTGCCGTTCCTGTCGCACTTCGCGCGCGCGATCGAGATCACCGACGCCTTCCCGTACGGCGAGATCGTGAAGTACCTCTCGGTGCACCGCGGCGCCACGGAGCAGGTGCTGCGCACGCTGTCCTACTTCGACGGGATCCACCTCGCGCGCCGTGCGACCGCCCCGGGGCTGTTCTCCGTGGCACTCATGGACATGGTGTGCCCGCCGTCCACCGTCTACGCGGCGTACAACCGCTGGGGCGAGCTGAAGGGCGAGGTCGCGAAGGACATCACGGTGTACCCGTTCAACGGGCACGAGGGTGGGCAGGCGTACCAGTGGGCGCACCAGCGCGACTGGGCCCGCAAGCACCTCGGCCGCTGACGCGGCGCTGCACGACTCGGCTCGATCAGGCACGATAGATGGCGGCCACCCACGGCCCGCCCCGACGAGAGGTAACCCATGACCGCGAACCTTCCCACCGCGACCGGCGCCTTCGGCGACAAGCCCGAGCTGAGCTTCCCCGAGAGCCCGGCCTCTGCCGAGCTGCAGGTCCAGGTGCTGCACCAGGGCACGGGCTCGCTCGTCGAGGCCGGTGACGACCTCGAGGTCCACTACCTCGGGCAGTCCTGGGGCGGGCACGTCTTCGACAACTCCTACGACCGCGGCGCCTCCATCTCCTTCCCGATCGGCGTCGGCGCCGTGATCGGCGGCTGGGACGAGGGCCTCGTGGGCCAGGCGATCGGCTCGCGCGTGCTGCTGAGCATCCCCTCGCACCTCGGCTACGGCGACCGCGGCGTCCCGCAGGCTGGCATCAAGGGCGGCGACACGCTCGTGTTCGTGGTCGACATCGTCGACTCCCGCGCCAGCTGACCACTCAGGGTTCCGCTGGAGCCCGTCTCCGGTGACGACGTCCCAGGCTTCGGCGCCGTCGGCGCTCCACTCGTCCATCGCTGCCTCGTACCGCGCTGCGAGGTCGCGGTCGTGGCGTTCGTCCATGCCCCTCAACCGACGAGCTTGGTCTCGAAGGCGAGGATCACGGCCTGCACGCGGTCGCGCACGCCGAGCTTGGCGAGGATGCGCCCCACGTGGGTCTTGACGGTCGCCTCGGAGAGGAACAGCCGGCCCGCGATCTCCGCGTTCGACAGGCCCTCCGCGACGGCACGCAGCACCTCGAGCTCTCGCGGCGTGAGATCGGCGAGCCGCGGGTCCAGGCCGTTGTCCGGGGCGCCCGGCTCGGGCAGGTGCCCGGAGAAGATCTCGAGCATCCGGCGGGTGATGCGCGGGGAGATGACGGCGTCACCGGACGCGACGGCGCGGATCGCGGCGACGAGCTCCGCGGGCTCGGCGTTCTTGAGCAGGAAGCCGCTCGCGCCCGCGCGCAGGGCCGCGAAGGCGTACTCGTCGAGGTCGAACGTCGTGAGGATGAGCACGCGGCAGCCCGGCAGCTCGCGGGCGAGGTGCTCGGTCGCCTCGATCCCGTTCATGCCCGGCATGCGCACGTCCATGAGGATCACGTCGGGGTGCAGCGCCGTGGCCTGCGCGATCGCCGAACGGCCGTCGTCGGCCTCGCCGACCACCTCGAGGTCGTCCTCGGCGTCGAGCACGAGCCGGAAGCCCATGCGCAGCAGCGCCTGGTCGTCGACCAGCAGCACGGTCGTCATCGTCCCGTCCTCTCGGCGGCCCTGTCGGCCCCGTTCGCCCCGTTCGCCTCGCCGGCCCCGCCCGGAGCCTGCGGCCACGGCAGCACGGCGTGGACGCGCCACCCCGCCTCCCACGGACCGGCCTCGACGACGCCGCCGTAGACACCCACGCGCTCGCGCATGCCGATCACGCCGCGTCCCGAGCCCGAGTGCGACTCGGCGACCGTGATGCCGGGCCCCCGGTCGGCGACGGTGACCTCGATGCCGCCCGGCGTGCGGATGAGCACGACGTCCACGCGCGTGGTGGCCGGGGCGTGGCGCAACGTGTTCGTGAGCGACTCCTGCACGATCCGGTACACGGCGAGCTGGAGCCCGGCGTCGGGCGGCAGCGGCGTCGACAGGCCGGCGGAGCTGATCGTCATGCCCGCGGCACGGAAGCGGTCGACGAGCCCGCCGAGGTCCTGCGAGTCCGGCTGCGGCTCGAACGGCGTCTCCGGCTCGTCGAGGACACCGAGCACGCGGCGCATGTCGGCGAGCGCGGAACGTCCCGTCGCGGAGAGCTCGTCGAGGGCGACCTTCGACCGGTCCGGGGACCTGGTCAGCGCGGCACCGGCCCCGTCAGCGAGGGCGATCATGACGGACAGCGAGTGGGCGACCACGTCGTGCATCTCGCGCGCGATCCGGCTGCGCTCGGCTGCTCGGGCGAGCGCGGCCTGCTGGTCGCGGTCGCGCGCGAGGGCGTTGGCCCGCGAGATGAGGTCCGTGATGTGCTGACGCCGGCCGCGCACGCTCGTGCCGATCGCGACGGCGAGCAGCCCGCCGAGGGTGATGGCCACGACGCCCGCGATACGTGTGCCGGTGTCGGAGAGCACCCACTCGGCGTCGGTCGCCTCACCGCTGACCACGAGGTTGCGTTCCCACACCCACATCGCCACGCCCATCGCCACGGTGGCACCGCCGAAGGACAACCACGTCGCCCGGCTCGACCGAGAGGCGGCCACCGCATAGATCATGAGCGCGATGGCGAGCTCGAAGCCCTGCGTGCCGCCCGAGACCACCGTCGTCAGCACCCCGAGCAGCACCACGGCGATGAGCACGCGCACGGGTTGACGACGCCGCCAGAACAGCGCGACGGTCCCGAGCACCACTGCTGCGAGGGCGAAGAGCGCGCGAGCCACGCTGTCGCCGTCGAGGGGTGGGTACGCGGGGAGCGTCTGCGAGTCGGGGTCCGACGGCGTGGGCACCGTGCCGAGGTCCGGAGCGACTCCGGCGACGAGCGGCACCACTGCCGTGAGCAGCGCCGGCACGGCGAACCAGGCCATGACGAGGAGGTCCATGACGACCGGTCGGCGCACGAAGAACGACCGCACCGGACCGAGCCGGCGGGTGCTGAGCTCGGTGAACATCGGCTCGGGCACGGCGTTCGACGTCGGCCCCGTCGTCATGCGCCCCTCCTCGTCGTTCCCACGGCACCACTGTGCCACCTACCCACGGGCCACCAGGCACGGTGCCACCACGCCCGAGGACCGGGCCCCCGCAGGGACCCGGTCCTCGGGCCGGGTCCCCGTGGGAACCCGGTCGGGCGGATGCTCAGGCGTCCCTCCGACGCACGAGCACCAGGGCTGCGGTGGTCAGCACGACCACCCACGCGACGAGGACGGCGTAGCCCTGCCACGGCGTGAGCGTGGCCGCCTCCATCGCGCCGCCGCCGAACGGGGACCCGTCGCCCACCGCGAGGAGGCGCTGCCCGGCGGTCGAGGGCAGGTAGGGGCTGATGTTCTGGAAGAACTGCATGGGCAGCGCGGCGAACACGGTCTCGACGACGAGCAGCAGGCCGAGGACAGCGGCGAGCGCACCGGCCGAGTGGCGCACGAGCGCACCGATCGCGAAGGCGAGCACGGCGATCGTGGCGAGGTAGAGCGGCACCCCGAGGAGGAGCCGCAGCGACGTCGGGTCGGTGAGGTCCACCGCGACGTCGAGCCTGCCCAGGAAGGGGAGGGCCACGAGCCACGACAGCGCCACGGCGACGGTGGTGACGACCGCGACGACGCCGAACAGCACGAGCGACTTGCCGAGCAGCGCCGGCACCCGGCGGGGCACGGCCGCGAACGTCGAGCGGATCATCCCCGTGCCGTACTCGCCCGTGATGACGAGCACGCCGAGGACGGCGACGACGAGCTGGGCGACGAACCAGCCCGAGGTCAGGAAGGACACGGCGTCCTCGGAGCCCATGTCTTCGGTGCCCGCGAGCAGGTCGGCGATGCTCCACGTGGCGAGCGCCGCGATGCCGACCATCGCGACCACGGTCATCGACAGCGACCACACGGTCGCGCGCACGGTGCGGAACTTGATCCACTCCGAGGTGACGACGCGGGGGAACGTCACGGGGAGGACGGGGGTGCCCGGTCGGGTCTCTAGCGTGGTCATCGCACTGCTCCTTCGGAAAGGTGACCCACCGGCGACTCGGAGTGGTACTCGACCTCGTCGGCGGTCAGCTGCATGTAGGCGTCCTCGAGGGAGCCGTTGGTGGGGGTGAGCTCGTGCAGCACGATCCCCGCGCCTGCCGCGATCTCACCGATCTGGGCGGACGGGGCACCGGTGACCTCGAGCAGGTCGTGGTCGGTCTGCGTCACGACGGCGGACTGGCGGCGCAGCAGGTCCTCGAGCGCCGTGGCCTGGGGGGTGCGGACGCGCACGGCCCCGCCCTTGGCGCGGCCGATGATGTCCGCGACGGGAGCGTCCGCGATGACCTTGCCGCGGCCCACGACGATGATGTGGTCCGCCGTGAGCGCCATCTCGCTCATGAGGTGCGAGGACAGGAAGATCGTGCGGTCCTGCGAGGCGAGGTAGCGCACGAGGTTGCGTACCCAGAGCACGCCCTCGGGGTCGAGGCCGTTGACGGGCTCGTCGAGGATGAGCGTCTGCGGGTCACCGAGCAGCGCCGCGGCGATGCCGAGCCGCTGCCCCATGCCGAGCGAGAAGCCGCCCACCCGCTTGCTCGCCACGGACTCGAGGCCGGTCATCTCGATGACCTCGCGCACGCGCGCCTTGCCGATGCCGTGCGTCGCACCCATCGCGAGCAGGTGGTGGTACGCGGACCGCCCGGTGTGGACGGCCTTCGCGTCGAGCAGCGTGCCGACCTCTTGCAGCGGGGCGCGGTGCTCGGCGTAGCTGCGGCCGTTGACCCGCACGCGGCCCGACGTCGGGCGGTCGAGGCCGACCACCATGCGCATCGTCGTGGACTTGCCCGCGCCGTTCGGCCCGAGGAAGCCGGTGACCTGGCCCGGCCGGACCGTGAACGAGACGTCGTCGACGGCCGTCTTCTTCCCGTACCTCTTGGTGAGGTGCGTCGCTTCGATCATCAGGACTCCTTGGTTGGCTGTGCCTCCAACCTAGGAACCCGTGCGCCGCAGCGGGACCTCCGAGCGGCCCAATCTCGAGCCACCCGGCCCTACGCCGCAGGGATGACTCGCTCATCCCTGCGGCGGGGGTAGCCCCTGAGCGGACCCCGAGATCAGCCCGCGTCGGGCACCGGGCAGGCGACACCCGTGGAGTGCACGGGGCAGTAGCCGTTCGGCACCTTGTACAGGTACTGCTGGTGGTAGTCCTCGGCGTAGTAGAACTCCCCGGCGTCCTCGGCCGGGCGGATCTCCGTCTTCACGGTGCCGAAGCCGGCCTCGTCGAGGGCGCTGGCATAGGCGTCGCGCGTGGTGAGCGCGGCGTCGTGCTGCTCCGCCGCCGTCCAGTAGATCGCCGAGCGGTACTGCGTCCCGACGTCGTTGCCCTGCCGGAAGCCCTGGGTCGGGTCGTGCAGCTCCCAGAAGGTGCGCAGCAGCTCGGTGGTGGGCAGGCGCTCGGGGTCGTAGGCGACGAGGACGACCTCGGTGTGTCCCGTGAGCGACGTGCAGACCTCTTCGTACGAGGGGTGCGGCGTGAACCCACCCTGGTAGCCGGCGGCCGTGGTGACGACGCCGTCGAGCTGCCACAGGGCCCGCTCGGCGCCCCAGAAGCAACCGAGCGCGAGGCCGATGACCTGGGTGCCCTCGGGCCACGGACCCTCGAGAGGTGTGCCGAGCACCGCGTGGGTCGTCGGGACGGGGTAGGTGCGCTCGGGGCGCCCGGGGAGCGCCTTGTCCGGCGTGACCATGACCTGCTTGTACGAGCTGGTGAGGAACCGGCTGACCATGCGACCTCCTTGGGCCCCGGCCGCCCGGGCGGTGTGCCCGGAACCGGCGACGTGGGTCCGACATCCCCGACAACAACCGGCGCCGGTGGATAGTTCCCCGTCAGTGGATCAGGTGCCGGTACACGAACGTGTTGCGGAACTTGCCCGCCGGGTCCCACCGTTCCCGCAGCTCGCGGAAGTCCTCGATGCGGGGGTAGAGCCCCGCGACGCGCCGGCCCTGGTCGACGAACACCTTGCCCCAGTGCGGCCGGGCACCGACGGGCGCGAGCGCCTCCTCGATCCCGGCGGCGGCGCCGCGCACCTGGATCGAGCGCGGGAACCACGTGAAGTGCAGGCCCACCGTCTCCCGCCCGTAGGCGCCGGACAGCCAGTGCGTGTCCGCGGCGACCGTGCGGATCTCGCTTACCTGGACCAGCTCGGCGAACAGCGGGCTGAGCGAGCGCAGGATCTCGATCGCCTCGACGGCGCGCTCGCGGGGCACGAGGTACTCGGACTGCAGCTCCGCGCCCACGCTCGGCATGAAGTCGGCGCGGAAGTGGGGGAGGCGCTCGTGCCAGGGACCGGGCACGCCGAGCTGCTCCGTGCAGTTGACGGGGTCGACCTTCGCGATGGGGTGCAGCTTGATGTCCGACGACGGCGCCCCCAGCAGCTCGCCGCGCCTCCGGTACTCCTCGCCGGGCACGAGGCGGGTCTTGCGCCACACCTGGTCCACCGCGTCGGGACGCCACGTCGTGAAGAGGCTCACCGAGTCCGCGCTCGAGAACACCTCGTCGAAGTGCCCGGTCACTGCGTCCCACGGCAGGTCGGTGTGGACCTCCTGGGCCACGTCGTACGTGGGCTCGACGTCGAGCGTGATCCGGGTCGCCACCCCGAGCGCACCGAGCGAGACGACCACGCCCTCGAAACCGGCATCGCCGCGCCGCAGCACCCGGAGCCCGCCGTCGGCGGCCACGATCTCGATCGCGGCCACGGCGCTCGCGAGCGAACCGGACCGGTCGCCCGAGCCGTGGCTCGCTGTCGCGACGGCGCCGCCGATCGCGAGGTGGGGCAGGGAGGCGAGGTTGTGCAGGGCGAGACCCTGGGCCTGGAGCGCGTCGGCGAGCACGGCGTAGCGGGTGCCCGAGCCGACCTCGACCGTGGTGCGGTCCGCGCCGACCCGGACGTCGGGGTCGATCTGGTCGAGCACGACGAGGTCGCCGGAGGTGTCGGAGACGTCCGAGAAGGCGTGCCGGGTCCCGAGGGCCCGCACGTGCTCGCTCCCTGCGACGATCTCTTGCAGCTCGCCCACCGAGCCCGGGTGGTGGATGCGTGACGTGCGGTAGGCGACGTTGCCCGCCCAGTTGGTCATACTCACTCCGACACTCTAGGGCTGAGGTCCCGGGCCGTGGCCGACCGAGGTCCCTTGCCCTCACCACTAGGCTGCTCGCGGACAGGAGGTGGCGCCGTGATCGAGATCGTGCTGATCGCCGTGGTGGCCGGTGTGCTGCTCGGTGGGCTGGCGGGGGAGGCCCGGCGCCAGCAGAGCCTGCGCGCCTACGCGATCGTCATCGTCGCCTACCTCGTCGCGGTGGGCGGGTTGTTCCTCTGGAGCGGGATGTCGCTCCAGCCCTGGGTCGTGCCCCTCGTCGTCGCGTTCCTCCTCGTCTACGTGCTGTGGGTCCCCCGGAAGAAGAAGTCGCCCCCGCCGCTCGCGGAAGACTGAGCTCCCTGCCCACCCACCGCCCTCAGCGGGCGGCCGTTCCCATGACACTGAACGATCACTGACGCCACACGCACGCAATCGTTCAGCGTCTCGATCGGGCCCGGGAGCGGCGGCTGAGTTCCGGGTTCCTCGCCCGAAGGCCTAGCCTGGGGAGCGTGAATCCCGCAGACCTTCCCGACTGGACCAAGTCCGGCTTCGCCACGCGCGCCATCCACGCCGGCCAGGACCCGGACCCGCTCACGGGCGCCGTGGTCCCGCCGATCTACCAGGTCTCGACCTACAAGCAGGACGGCGTCGGCGGCCTGCGCGGCGGCTACGAGTACTCGCGATCGGCCAACCCCACCCGCACTGCGCTCGAGTCCGCCCTCGCGAGCGTCGAGGGGGGCGACGCCGGGTTCGCCTTCGCCTCGGGGCTCGCCGCCGAGGACACGCTGCTGCGGGCGATCCTGCGGCCCGGAGACCACGTCGTCCTCGGCAACGACGCCTACGGCGGCACCTACCGCCTCATCGCGCGCGTGTTCGGCCCGTGGGGCATCGAGTACACCGCCGTCGACCTCACGGATGCCGACGCCGTCGCGAACGCCGTCGAACCCGGTCGCACCAAGGTGGTGTGGACGGAGACGCCCACCAACCCGCTGCTCGGCGTCGTCGACATCGCCGCGCTCGCGGCCGCGGCACGAAGCGCCGGAGCCGTCCTCGTGGTCGACAACACCTTCGCGACGCCGTACCTGCAGCAGCCGCTCGCACTCGGTGCCGACGTCGTCGTGCACTCGACCACTAAGTACATCGGCGGTCACTCGGACGTCGTCGGCGGGGCCCTCGTCGTCGCGGACGGCGCTCAGCTCCCCGTCGGGCTCGAGGGACCCACCGGCTCCACGAAGCTCACCGACGCGGTGGCCTTCCACCAGAACGCCTCGGGCGCCGTCGCCGGCCCCTTCGACGCGTGGCTCACGCTGCGCGGGCTCAAGACTCTCGCCGTGCGCATGGACCGCCACAGCGGCAACGCGCTCGAGATCGCCCGCTTCCTCGAGAGTCACCCCAAGGTCACCGAGGTGCTCTACCCGGGCCTCGAGTCCCACCCGGGCCACGAGGTCGCGGCCCGCCAGATGAGCGGGTTCGGCGGCATGGTCTCGGTGCGCACCGGCTCTGTCGAGTCCGCCCTCGCGCTGTGCGACCGCACGCACGTCTTCACGCTCGCCGAGTCGCTCGGCGGCGTCGAGTCGCTCATCGAGCACCCCGCGAAGATGACGCACGGCTCCGTCGCGGGAACGGCCCTCGAGGTCCCGGACGACCTCGTGCGGCTCTCGGTCGGCATCGAGGACGTCGCCGACCAGCTCGCGGACCTCGAGCAGGCGCTCCGCTGAGCCTGAGCAGGAAACGCGGTCCGAGGACGACGACGCGGGCCTAGCCTGGTGCTGTGAGCCCCGTCGACCTCGCCGCCGTCCAGACCGCCGCCATCGGTCTCGCCGCCATCGCCACGCGCACCCCGATCGAACGCTCGCGCGTGCTGTCCGAGCTGCTCGGCACCCAGGTGTGGCTCAAGTGCGAGAACCTGCAGCGGGCCGGCTCGTTCAAGATCCGCGGCGCCTACACGCGCCTGAGCCGGCTGAGCGCCGCGGAGCGTGAGCTGGGCGTGGTCGCGGCGAGCGCGGGCAACCACGCCCAGGGGGTGGCCCTCGCGGCCCGGGAGCTCGGCATCGCGGCGACGATCTTCATGCCCGCGGACGCCGCCCTGCCCAAGATCGCCGCGACACGTGACTACGGCGCCGAGATCGTGCTCGGGGGCCGCTCGCTCGACGAGGCGCTCGTCGAGGCCACCGCGTTCGCCGAGCGCACGGGCGCCATCCTCATCCACCCCTTCGACCACGAGGACATCGTCGCGGGGCAGGGCTCCCTCGGGCTGGAGATCCTCGACCAGGTGCCGGACGTGCGGACCATCCTCGTACCGATCGGCGGCGGCGGGCTCGCGGCGGGCATCGCGGCGGCGCTCGCGGAGGCGGCCCCTCACGTCGCGGTGATCGGCGTCCAGGCGGCCAACGTCGCCGCCTACCCGGAGTCGTTCGCGCAAGGGCACCCCGTCGCGGTCCCCGTGCGCGCCACGATGGCGGACGGCATCGCCGTCGGACGCCCCGGCGAGGTCCCGTTCGAGATCCTGCGCCGCACGCACGTCCCCGTGCGCACCGTGACCGAGGAGGACCTCTCGCGCGCGCTGCTCCTCGTGGTCGAGCGGGCCAAGCAGCTCGTCGAGCCGTCCGGGGCCGCGGGGGTCGCCGCGCTCATGGCGGACCCGAGCGGCATCGAGGGGCCCGTGGTCGTGATCCTGTCCGGCGGCAACGTGGACCCGCTCGTGCTGATGCGCGTGCTGCGCCACGGCATGACGGCGGCCGGTCGCTACCTCGGCCTGCACGTCCGCGTCGCGGACCGGCCCGGCGGGCTCGCGGCGCTGCTCGCGGACGTCGCTGCGGCGGGCGGCAACGTCATGCACGTCTCGCACGTGCGCACCGGCCCGCGCCTCGCGATCGACGAGGTCGAGGTCGACATGCAGGTCGAGACGAAGGGGCCCGAGCACTGTGCGGCGGTCATCGACCACCTCCGCGCCGCGGGGTACACGGTCCGCGCGGACTGACCGCCCCGGCGGGGACGCTCCCTGTAGCCCGATCGTGTGATTGGGCGGCCGCAGGGCCGTCGGCGACGCCCGCACCCTTCCCTACCGGTCGTGGCAGGGCCATCATCGCTTCTGTCGGACCATCGAGTCGCGACACCAGGGCGGGCAGCACGACATGGGTTCTGCGGCGACGACAGCACCGGGCGCGGCGAAGACCGCGGGTCCGACGGCGAAGCGCGGGCAGGACACGCCGCTCCGCCCGGAGATCCAGGCGCTGCGTGCGCTCGCCGTCGGCGCGGTGCTCGTCTACCACCTGGTGCCCTCGCGCCTTCCGGGCGGCTACGTCGGTGTGGACGTCTTCTTCGTCATCAGCGGGTTCCTCATCACGGGGCACCTGCTGCGTGAGCTCGAGCGACACGACCGGATCGCGGTGGCGACCTTCTGGGCGCGGCGGGCCAAGCGACTGCTCCCTGCGGCGTTGCTCGTGCTCGCGGTGGTCACGGCGGCCGTGATCGCGTTCGTCCCGCGCGTCCTGTGGAGTCAGTACCTGGGCGAGACCCTCGCGGCGACGTTCTACGTCGAGAACTGGCGGCTCGCGGCCGACGCCGTCGACTACCTCGCCGCCGGCAACCATCCGTCGCCCGTGCAACACTTCTGGTCGCTCTCGGTCGAGGAGCAGTTCTACTTCGTGCTCCCGCTGCTCATCATGCTCGGGGCGCTCGTGGCACGACGATCCGGCTTCTCGCGACGCAAGGTTCTCTTCGTGCTCCTCGCCGTGATCGCGGTGGTGAGTCTCGTGGTGTCCGTCCGTCTCACGGCGACCAACCCGGGCGTCGCCTACTTCAGCACGGCGACGCGAGGGTGGGAGTTCGCGGCGGGCGGGCTGCTCGCCTTCGCCCCCGCCCGGGGCCCGCTCGCGGTGCGCGCCGTGGCGGCGGGGCTCGGCACGGCGGCGATCGCTCTCACCCTGTTCCTGTTCTCCGGGCGCACGCCGTTCCCCGGCTCGGCGGCGCTGCTCCCCGTGCTCGGCACCGTCGCGGTGATCTGGGCGGGCACCCTGCCGTGGCGTCTCACCCCGAGCGGTGCGGGGACGTGGGCTCCGGTGGCGACGCTCGGGCGCGTCTCGTACTCGGTGTACCTGTGGCACTGGCCGCTCATCGTCCTGCTGCCCATGGTCACCGGGGTGAAGCTGCGCCTCGTGGACATGGTGGCGGTGGTGATCGCTTCCCTGCTCCTCGCTCTCGCGACGACGACGTGGGTCGAGGACCCGGTGCGCTTCTCGCCCCGCCTCCTCGGTGCCGGGCGGCGGCCCCGCACGGTGGCGCTGTGGAGCCTCGCGGGGATGGCCGTGCTCGCTGCGGTCACGAGCGGCGCCCTGCTCGTCTCCCGGGCGGCGCTCTCCGAGGCTCGGCTCGAGCTGGCGCAGGCGCGGTCGGCATCCGCGGCGTGCCTCGGTGCGGCGGCGCTCGGTGCCGGGGCGTCAGACTGCGCGGACCACCCAGTGCCCGACCACCTCGTCCCGCATCCCGTCCTGGCCCCCGAGGACGGCGGCGGGCCGGGTGGCTGCTGGGCGGGGAACGGCGAGCACGAGCTGCAGATGTGCACCGTGGGACCCGCCGAGGGGTACGCGAAGCGTGTCCTGGCCCTCGGGGACTCGCACAGCAACATGCTCGTGCCCGCCTACGGGTACGTGGCGGAGGAGCTCGGCTGGCGGATCGACGTCGCCGGTCATGCGAACTGCTACTGGACCCGGGCCACGACCCACAACGCGGTGCGGGCCTTCGAGCAGGCGTGTGCGGGCTGGCGGGCCGCCGTGGACGCGCACCTCGCCGCCACGGAGCCCTACGACGCGATCGTGGTGATCGCCACCCGCACCGCCGAGCTCGTCGACACGCCCGGCGATGCCGCCGCCGACGAGGCCGCCTCGGTGCAGGGCCTGCACGACGCCTGGGTGGACCAGCTGGCGCGTGGCAGCGCGGTGGTGGTCGTGTCGGACGTGCCCCAGCCGCGTCGCGACGTCGTGGAGTGCGTCGTGCGTTTCGAGACGGCGGCCACCGACCGCTGCACCACCCCGCGCGCCGCCGCTCTCGAGCTGCCCGACGTCCTGGTCAGGGCGGCGGTCGCTGACGGGCTGGACGTGGTCGACATGACGGACCTGTTCTGTGACGAGCAGCGCTGTCACGCCGTCGTCGGGCACGTCGTCGTCTGGCGCGACCGCGGGCACGTCACCGGGACGTTCGCACGCACCCTCGGACCGGCACTGGCGGAGCGCCTCGCGGCAGCGCTCGACCCCTCGTAGCCGCTGCCGCTCACCGAACCCGCGCGGTGACCTTCGTCGAGTGCTTGGCCTTGACGTACTTCTTCCACGTCTTGGCCGGGGCGTACCTGGCGCGCAGGGTGTAGGTGCCCTTGGTCAGCTTGGGCAGGGTGACGGTGATCTTGCCGCGGTGGCGGGCCGTGAGGGCGACGGTGCGGGACTTCTTCCCGTAGGTCAGCCTGACCTCGCCGGTGGGCTTGGCGGTGATCCCGGGGGTGCGCACGCGGATGGTGGCCTTGACCCGCGAGCTCGCCTTCGTCGTCTTCGGTGCCTTGAGGGTGACCGTCGGGCTGAGCTTGGTGACCTTGGCCTTGCTCGTCCTCGCCGTGAGGAACTTCTTGCTCGCGCCCGTGGGGGCGTACCTGACCTTGAGGGCTCCGAGTCGCTTGGTGCGGGGAACCTTGACGGTCACGACGCCCTTGCGCTTGGCGGTGAGCTTGATGGTGCGAGTCTTCTTGGCGTAGGTGACCTTGAGCGTGCCGGTGGGCTTGGCCGTGATACCCGTCGCGCGAACCCGGATCTGGACCTGGACCTTGGACCGGCTCGTGCCCTTGGGCCGGACCTTGACCGTGACCTTGGGAGCGGCCTTGGGGACCTTCTTCGACACCGGCGAGGTCGCCGTCGCGCCGCGGTGACCGGGCGCGGAGGCCGTGACACACACGGACAGGCGCTGACCGATGTCCTTCTTGGCCACCTTGTAGGTCGCCTTGGTCGCACCCTTGATGGCCTTGCCGCCACGCAACCACTGGTACGTGAGGCGCGGTCCGGGCGCGGACCAGGTGCCGCCGTCGGTGCGCAGTGTCTTGCCGTGCTTGATCGCCCCGGTGATGCGTGGCGCCTTCGTCGCGACGAGGTTCTTCAGGGGTTCCTCGGGCTGGGGCTGAGGCGCAGGATCGGGTGCGTCCACGAGGGGGAAGACGACGTTGCTGCGTGGCGTGGTCGTGCCGGCCTTCGAGGCATCCGCCGTCGGCACCTTGGTGTCCGACACCCAGTACACGGACGCGCCGTCCGGCCAGGTGAGCCTTAGCCGGTAGGGCGTCTGGGGTCCCACCTGGGGAAGCTGGAAGGTGCCGTCCGCGGCGACGGGCTCGGGGGAGCCGGCCGGATCCCACACCGGCTCAGCCATGAAGTACACCCGGTGATAGGGGAGCACCGTCGGGGGGTTGCCGGCGTCGTACGTGAAGCTCTCAGGAAGCTCGACGCGTCCACTCAGGGTCGTGTAGGGCAGCACCGTGGCGTCGGCGGTGCTCGACGGTGCGGTCACCGCAACGGCGTGTTCGCGATAGGGGTAGAGGAGCCCTCCCGCACCGAGGTAGCCCCCGGGAGCCGGCTCGGCGGTGACGCCGTCGGTGTTGTCCAGGCGGATCTCGTACTCCGCGCCGTGCCGCAGGCCGAGGATCTCATAGGAGCCGTCGGCGCCGAGTGTGGCAGTACGTTGGGGCTCGCTGGCCGTCAGGGGGAGGGCCGTGACTCTGGCACTGGGGTGGAGTGTGGCACCCGGGGCGACGGTGAACGTGCCGCTCACGGTGGCCGCGCGCGCGGGGTATACCTGGATCGGGCTTCCGACGGGGAAGTTGACGGGGATGTTGATGCCGTCGGAGGCGTCGAGATGCCAGGTGTCGTCCGCGCCGAGGAAGCCCTCGGAGAGCAGCCTCGAGGAGTCGGTCAGCTTCAGCCGGTAGGTTCTTTCGTTCGAGAGACCACCCACGAAGAAGCTGCCGTCGGGGCCGACCTCTTCCTGGTACATCTCGTTGTTCCAGAAGCCGTTGCCGCTCTCGTAGTACGCCTGCAGGCGAAGTCGCGGTGTCCCGGGCAGATCTTCCGGCAGGTGGATCGTGCCGCGGATCGCTGGCCTGACCAGGTCAGACGGGATCGTGATCGCGAGGTTGCTCGTGCCCGCGGCGACGGGCACCCGGTCGGCTTGCGTTCCCGAGAGCGTCCCGCTCGCAGTGAGCCAGCCCTGGTTCAGCCAGGGGTGGCGGGCGATGACGTAATACGACTCTCCCTCCAGCAAGCCGGTGACCTCGAACGTCCCGTCGGAGACGTCCTGGTCGCGCACCTCTTCGTAGGTGAAGCCGTTCGCGGAGTAGAACCAGAGCGCCAGGTCGTCGAGTGCCCATGAGGGGAGGTTCGCCGGGAGGTCCGTCGGGAGGTTCACCTGGCCGCTGATGGTCGCCGGGCGCTTCGGGGCGAGCGTGATGTCGTCAGTCCCCAGCGCGACGGTCACTGCGTTGAGCCCACTCACCGTGAGCACGCCGTCGGCCCTGAACCAACTGCGCGCAGTGACGTTGCTCGAGTCGCGAACGTTGACGAAGTAGGTGCTGGCGGGGTTGAGCCCTGGAATCACGAAGGACCCGTCCGTGCCGACGGAGGCGGTGACACCCGGCGAGGCCCAGTTGCGCCCCGTCGTGGCCGTCACCGTGACTGTGGGGAGCCAGGTCGCCGCGTTGACCCAGGCCGGCGCGACGACGGTTCCCGAGATCGCGTTCTCCGCGGCCCGGGCGGTGCCCGCGGGGGACAGGCCGGCCGCGAGGAGCGCGAGGCCGCAGACGATGGCCCAGATTCGCACCGTGCGGACCGAGAGTCCGGCGGTGGCGCTCACGACACCCGCGCCTCCCGAGGGAGTGGGCCCGGGCAGGGCCAAGGGTGAGCGCACGGCAGAACCTCTCGGTCAGGTGGCGGGTTGCCCGAATTGTGCCCGAGGAGTGGGAGCGTGTCCACCTTTGGGCCCGGAATCGTTGTGGGTCGCCCGACGGTCCCGGCCGCGCG
>CAZECM010000028.1:26866-35498 GCA_964510785.1 uncultured Cellulomonadaceae bacterium
GGGTGCTGCGCCGGCCCTGGGGGTCAGGGGCGCGCAGCACCCCTCCCTGAGCCGTCCGCGCACTCCTTGGTGCTAGTGGGACTTGGCGAGCGCGACACGCCGCGCGACACGCCGAGGAAGGGCCACTGTTATGTCACTAGAGTCACAAGGAGTGCGCGGACGGCTCAGGTGGGGCGGCTCGCGTGCAGGCGTGGGCAGTGGAGGTGGCGGGTGAAAACGGGGCAAACTGGACGTTTCGGGTGGCGACCTCGCGGCGGCGAGAGGATTATCGGCGTATTCCCCCCGCACGGTGTCGAGGTAGCTCCACCGTCTCAGTTTCGGTGACTCTTCTCCTACCTCGCAGAAGCCCGGCGGGATCTCACAGGAGAGGACACCGCCATGGCCGACAACCGCAAGACTGGCCCGGGCACAGCTGGCAAGGCACGCAGGACGGCGAAGGCCACCTCCGCCGCGAAGGAGTCCCCGGCGCGGCCGGTCCGGGCGGCCGTCTCGAAGCCGCTCAAGGAGAACGCCGCGCTCGACGACGCGCTCTTCGTCCCGCGCCTCGACCGCCTCGCGCTCTCGCTCGAGAGCATGGAGGGGGCCGGGCCGAACTACCAGGAGATCTTCGAGTCCATCTGCGGGGTCGCCGACGACTCCCAGGAGGTCGAGCAGTACGACGGCACGCTCGGGGTGAGCACCGCGTTCGTCAACCAGCGCGAGCCCATGGTGGCGCAGGTGCAGTGGAACGCCGGGCTCGGGGCGGTCTACACCAACCCGGGCAACGTCTCCGGCGTGCGGTGGGGTACCGGGACCATGATCGGCCCCGACCTCTTCCTGACGTGCGGGCACCTGTTCGACCCCGCGCCCAACGGGTGGACCATCCCGCGGCAGAACGGCACGTCGACGGCGATCTCGCCGCAAGAGGCCGCCACCAACATGCATCTCAACTTCAACTACCAGCTCGACCCCTCGGGGGTACTGCAGGCGGAGGAGAGCTTCGCGATCACGCAGCTCATCGAGTACCGGCTCGGCGGCCTCGACATGGCCCTGTGCCGGATCGCGGGCTCGCCGGGCAACACGTACGGCTGGTCGGAGTTCGCGACCACCAACGCCGTCGTGGGCGACATGCTCGCGATCATCGGCCACCCCGCAGGGCAGCCCAAGCGCATCGAGGCCGGTCCGCTCACCCAGATCACCGGCAGCGTCGTGCGCTACAACGACATCGACACGCTCGGTGGCAACTCCGGCTCCGGGATCCTGCACAGCCCCTCGGGGCGCATCGTGGGCGTCCACACGAACGGCGGCTGCAACTTCCAGGGCACGGGCAGCAACTCGGGGGTCGCGATCGCGGCGATCGTCGCGGCCTCGCCCACGCTCCAGGCGACCACCCCGAGCTCGAGCACGGGGAGGACCGGGGACCTCGTCCTCACGACCACGGCGGCCGACCTCTACCACACGAGCTTTGCCGCGGACTTCGGCACCGTGAACTCGTGGGACACCGCGAAGGCGGCGGACACCGGCATCGTGGACTCGATCGGGACGAGGCTCAACGCCGACTTCCCCGGCACGGGCTTCGCGTTCGACACCGGGGCGCAGGACCACGTCGGCACCTTCGCCGCGGGGGACGTCGGCACGTGGGGTACGGGGGACGACCCGCTGACCATGCAGGAGACGGTCTTCAACCCCGGCGACCTGCTCCGTGACCCCGTGATCTACCGGCGTGCCGCGCTCGCGGCGGCCGGTGGCCTGCGCCCGTTCGTGCAGGCGGGCCCCGCGATGCAGGTGCCGGGTGTCGAGAACGTGTCCGACGACGGGTCCCTGCTGGACGAGCTCGCGCAGATCATCGCGCAGCAGACCCAGCTCCTCGCCGCGCTGCAGGCGCTGTACGGGGCCGTCTCGGGCGGCGAGGGCCAGTCCGGCTAGCGCGCCCGGCGCGCACCGGGGCCTGGGAGGAGTCGCCGCATGATCGGGATCGTGTCCCACACCGATGACCTGCACACGCGGGAGGTGGTGACGCGCCTCAGGTCGGCCGGCGCCTCCTACCGGGTGCTCGACACGGCGCGCGTCCCGTCCCGGGCCACGCTCACGACCCGCCAGGAGTCGGGTGGGGCGTGGGCCGGGACGTGGGCCGACGACGACGGGACCTGCGACCTGCGCGAGCTCCGGTCGATGTGGTGGCGCCGCCCCCAGCCGTTCGTGCTGCACGAGGGGATCGCGAACTTCGAGGACCGGGCGTTCGCGCTCGGCGAGTGCGCCGCGATGGTCGCAGGGATCTGGCGGTGCGTCGACGCTCAGTGGGTCAACGATCCTGACCGTGACGAGGCCGCGGGTCGCAAGATGGACCAGCTCCGCCTCGCCGCGGGCCTCGGGCTCCGCGTGCCCGCGACGTGCATGACGAACGACCCGGACGCTGCCCGCGAGTTCGTCGATGCCCGCGATGGCGCCGTCGTCTACAAGTCCTTCTCGGCCACCCCGAGCACGTGGCGGGAGACGCGACCCGTGCGTGACGCTGAGCTCGGGCTCATGGACAGCGTGCGGCTCGCCCCGGTGATCTTCCAGGAGCTCGTCGCCGGGGGGCGGGACGTGCGGGTGACCGTCGTCGGCGACGAGGTCTTCGCCGCCGAGATCCGCGCGGACCAGTCCGCGTACGAGTTCGACTTCCGGATCGACACGATGCACGCCCCGATCTCAGAGTTCCGGCTGCCCACCGACGTCGAGGAGGGGCTGCTCGCGCTCCTCGGCGTGCTCGGGCTGCGGTACGGCGCGGCGGACTTCCGGGTCGCGCCCGACGGCGAGCTCGTGTTCCTCGAGGTCAACCCGGCCGGTCAGTGGTTGTTCGTCGAGATCGCGACCGGTCAGCCGATCACGGCCGCGCTCGCGGCGCTGCTCGCGACCCTGGACCGGACGGCCGGTGTCAGCCCTTGAAGGGCTTCGCGTCCTTGATGACGACCTTGATGGTCTTCCCGTTGGGCGCGGCATAGCTCACGTTCTCACCGACGGAGCGACCGTAGATCGCGGCACCGAGGGGGGAGTCGGGCGAGTACACGTCGAGGTCGCCGCCGGCGATCTCGCGCGAGCCCAGCAGGAACGTCATCGGGTTGCCGGCGACCTCGGCCTTGACGACCATGCCGGCCTCGACGACGCCGTCGTCGGGGGGCGTGCCGACCTTCGCCTTGTCGAGCTTGGCCCGCAGCTCGGTGGCACGGGCGTCGTTGAGCGCGAGGTTGTCCCGAGCGGCGTGGTAGCCACCGTTCTCCGAGAGGTCACCCTCGGCGCGGGCGGCCGCGACACGCGCCACGATCTCTTCGCGACCAGGACCGGTCAGGTGCTCGAACTCGGCCTTCAGCCGGTCGTAGGCATCCTGGGTCAGCCACGTCGTGGTCTCGCTCATCACGTGCTCCTTCCATGGCGCCATGCCTCGTGCGCGCCGCTGCTGCGGCTCGATCGGGGCTTGGCGCCTTGACCTCCCGGCCGATCCGCCGCGGACACCCTCATGTGTCCGTGGCCGTACCGGGGCGGCAACCGAAACACCCATGGTAGCAAGGCGGTGGTGCCGCGGCGCCGGGACCCGGCTCGGGACCTGTGCGTTCGTTCAGGACCCGTCGATCGTGCACGTGTCGACGATGGCCGTGACCGCTTCCTCCGCGGTCGCGATGGTCTCGACGTACCGCGAGGTGCGGCCCTCGGAGGGGCCGACGACGACGTCGAGCACCCCCACCTGTGCGTAGCTCGAGCTCAGTGCCTGCACCCGGCAGTGGGCCGTGGCGCCGGGAGCCATGATGACGTCGAACGTGATCTGCGTGCTCGCGGGCCCGTCCACCCGGTATCCGACGTCGTCCCACCGCACCGGCTGGTCCGCGAACACGAGGGCGACCCACACCGCGACGCCGAGCGCGACGAGCGCGAGCAGGCCGATGCCGAGACGGCCCAGGAGCCGCGCGCGGGCTGACGGCGAGCGCCCGTAGCGCTCTGCGAGGTAGGCCTCGTCCGTGGTCGACATCGCGCGCATTCTCCTTATGTCGGTCGGATGAGAGAACATTGTCTCTCGGAGCGCCGCCCGGTCCGGACGGGCGGCCCACGAGGAGGACCTGTGAGCTCGTCGACACTTCGCCTGATGGCCGTCCACGCGCACCCCGACGACGAGTCGAGCAAGGGTGCGGCGACGACGGCCCGCTATGTCGCTGACGGGGTCGAGGTGCTCGTCGTGACCTGCACGGGTGGCGAGCGCGGCGACGTCCTCAACCCGAAGCACCCGCCTGTCGAGGCGGACCTCGACGCGATGCGTGCGGTGCGGCGCGAGGAGATGGCGGCGGCCGCCGCGGCGCTCGGCGTCGGCCAGCGCTGGCTCGGCTTCACCGACTCGGGGCTGCCCGAGGGCTACCCCGACGCGCCCGTGCCCGAGGGGAGCTTCGCGAGCCTCCCGCTCGAAGAGGCCGCCGCGCCGCTCGTGGCCGCCGTGCGCGAGTTCCGCCCGCACGTCATGACCACGTACGACCCCGCGGGCGGGTACCCGCACCCCGACCACATCATGTGCCACAAGGTCAGCGTCGAGGCGTTCGAGGCGGCGGGCGACCCCGACCGGTACCCGGGAACGGGGGAGCCGTGGGAGGTCGCCAAGCTCTACTACAACCACTCCTTCTCGATCGCGCGGGCCCGCGCGATGCACGAGGCGCTCGTGGCCGCGGGGCTGCACTCCCCGATGGGCGAGTGGATCGAGTCGCGCGAGGCGCGGGAGATCACCGAGCGCCCCGTGACGACGCACGTCGAGTGTGCCGACTTCTTCGCCCACCGGGACGCCGCCCTGCGCGCGCACGCGACGCAGATCGACCCCGACGGGTGGTTCTTCATGGTGCCGCGCGACATCGAGACGGCCACGTGGACCACCGAGGAGTACGAGCTCGCCGAGTCGCGCGTGCCGACCGACATCCCCGAGGACGACCTGTTCGCCGGGCTACGTGAGACGGGTGACCTGTCATGAGTGGTGTGCTGTGGCGGTTCGCGGGGGTGCTCGCCGAGGCGACCCCGAGCCCGACGCCGGGCCTGCGCGACGGGCTCGACGAGAGTGCGATCTCGCCCGGGCTCGCGGGGTTCCTCGCGGTGTTCGCGATCGCCCTCGCCTCGCTCGCCCTGTTCTACTCGCTCTCGGGCAAGCTCCGCGGGGTCAAGCACCGCGGCGAGCTCGCCGAGGCGGCGCAGGGCGACGTCGAGAGCGGCGGGTCCGGGCCAGACGTCGGATCGCCGACGGACGACGAGCCGGACTCCCCGAGCCGGACATGACCCCCGGGGCCGCGGCCGACCGGCCGGCCGTGCGCGTCACGGTGGGGCAGCTCGACGTAGGCCCCGACCGCGCGGCGAACCTCGCCGCGGCCGAGTCCGTGCTGCGTGCCGCCGCCGAGGCGGGAGCAGCGCTCGCCGTGCTGCCCGAGTACGCGAGCCAGTACGAGGCACGCGGCGTGGGCGTCGAGCACGCCGAGCCGCTCGACGGCCCGTGGGTGACAGCGCTGCGTGCGGCCGCGGCCCGGTACGCGGTCGCGGTGATCGCCGGCGTCGTCGTCCCCGACGGGACCGGTGCGCGGGCGCACAACGTCGTGGTCGCTGTCGACGCCGCGGGCGAGCTGGTCGGCACCTACGCGAAGGTCCACCTGTACGACGCATTCGGCTTCCGAGAGTCCGACCGGCTCGCTGCGGGGGACCCGGCCGCGCCGCCGCTCGTCGTCGACGTGGCCGGGCTGCGGTTCGGGGTCCTGACGTGCTACGACCTGCGGTTCCCCGAGTCGGCGCGCCGGCTCGTCGACGCGGGAGCCGAGGTGATCGTGGTCCCGGCGGCATGGGTGTCGGGTCCGGGCAAGGCCGAGCAGTGGCGGGCGCTCGCGGTCGCGCGGGCCATCGAGAACGCCGCGTGGGTGCTCGCCGTCGGGCAAGCGGGCGCGGGGCGCACGGGGCGGTCCGTCGTCGTCGACCCCGAGGGGATCGCGCGCGCGGAGCTCGGCGAGGATCCGGGCACGGTGACGGTCGAGGTGGACCCCGGCGTCGTCGGCGCCGTGCGGGCGCGCAACCCCGTGCTCGAGCTGCGCCGCTACGCTGTCGTCCCGCGCACTTCCTGAACCGGCGGTGGTGTCAGCGGGCGGCGAGCGTCACGATGAAGACGGCGACGAGGTGGCACGTGTAGCCCACCACGGTGAGCGCGTGGAAGATCTCGTGGAAGCCGAACCACATGGGGCTCGGGTTGGGGCGCTTGATGCCGTAGATGACGGCGCCCACGGTGTACGCGAGGCCACCGGCCATGACGAGCCAGACGACGGCGGGCCCACCGGCCGCCCAGAACGGTCCGAGGTAGGCGACGGCCACCCAGCCGAGCGCGACGTAGATCGGCACGTAGAGCCAGCGGGGCGCACCGAGCCAGAAGATGCGCATGAGCAGGCCGACCAGGGCGCCCGACCACACGACGAGGAGCAGCGTGCGCGCCGTGTCCTGGGGCAGGAGCAGGACGGCGAGCGGGGTGTAGGTGCCCGCGATGATGAGGAAGATGTTGGTGTGGTCCAGGCGCCGGAGCACGGCGGCGACGCGGGGCGACCAGTTGCCGCGGTGGTAGACGGCGCTCGTGCCGAACAGCATGACGGCGCTCAGTCCGAACACGGCGGCCGCGACGCGGGGTGCGACCGGGGGCGCGAGTGCGACGAGCACGATCGAGGCGGCGAGCACGAAGGGCGCGACACCCGCGTGGATCCAGCCGCGCAGCCTGGGCTTGATCGCGGCGGCGACCTCGCCCACGCGTTCGGCGGCCCCGCTGACCGCGTCACCGACCGCGCCGCCCACCTGGTCGACGAGGCCTGCGGGCGTGTCCCGGTGCTCGTCCGGCGTCGAGGTGACGGGCATGGGGGCTCCCAGGGGGTCTCGCGGCGGGGTGGTGCGCCGTCGTCGTCCGAGAATCATAACCTACGCTGCCGTAGGTTACTCGAGAGTAACTTCAGGGCATCTCCCTGAAACGTGCACACGGACGTGCCGGATCGCGGCGGCGCGGACGATAGGTTGGGGCACGAACCGTCCCCGTGCCGTGAAGGACCGACGTTGCGTCTGCCACACCCGCTCTATCGGCTCTACGAGCGTCGGCTCGTCGCGGGGCTGCCGCGCGAGGCCGTGCCCCGGCACGTAGGCGTGATGATGGACGGCAACCGCCGCTGGGCGCGCTCGCTCGGCGAACCGGCGGCCGAGGGGCACCGGCGGGGGGCCGACCACATCTCGGAGTTCCTGCAGTGGTCCGAGGACGTGGGCGTCGAGGTCGTGACGCTGTGGATGCTCTCGACGGACAACCTGCAGCGCGAGCCCGAAGAGGTCTCGGACCTGCTCGAGATCATCACGGTCGCCGTGCGCCAGCTCGCCACGGTGCGGCGGTGGCGGATCAAGGTCGTGGGCGACCTGCAGCTGCTGCCCGGGCCGGTGGCCGAGGCGCTGCGGGCCGCGGAGGTGAGGACGGCCGACGTCGGCGGGATGCAGCTGAACGTCGCCGTGGGCTACGGCGGTCGGCACGAGATCGCCGAGGCCGTGCGCTCGCTGCTGCGCGAGCACGCCGAGGCCGGCACCCAGCTCGAGGACCTCGCCGAGGCCCTCACCGTCGAGCACATCGCCCAGCACCTGTACACGCAGGGTCAGCCCGACCCGGACCTCGTGATCCGCACGTCCGGCGAGCAGCGGCTCGGCGGGTTCCTGCTGTGGCAGTCCGTGCACAGCGAGTTCTACTTCTGCGACGCCTACTGGCCGGACTTCCGCCGCGTCGACTTCCTGCGCGCGCTGCGCTCCTACGCCGCCCGCGAACGCCGCCACGGCCGCTAGCCGCACCCCCTTGGACGGATATGACAACCAGGTGAACTCTTCGGCACGCACCGCGTGTCGGGGTCGGAGGCTTTGGCGGCGGGCGTAGCGTCCCGAGCAACGGGCAACGCCTGTTGCCCCCTGGGGAGGATCGCCTTGGTACGCAGCGCAGGAACCCGGACCAGCACAGACTCCGACGCCGCGAAGGGACCAGGCACGGCCGAACCAGGCCGCCTCACGTACGTGCTCGACACGTCGGTGCTGCTGAGCGACCCGCACGCGATACGACGGTTCGCGGAGCACGACGTGGTGCTCCCCGTGGTGGTCATCACGGAGCTCGAGGCGAAGCGCCACCACGCCGAGCTCGGCTACTTCGCCCGCTCCGCGCTGCGGCTGCTCGACGACCTGCGCGTCGAGCACGGCCGGCTCGACGTGCCCGTACCGATCGGGGCCGACGGCGGCACGCTCCACGTCGAGCTCAACCACTCCGACCCGACCGTGCTCCCGGCGGGCCTGCGCCTCGGCGACAACGACACCCGGATCCTCTCGGTCGCGGCGAACCTGGCCGCCGAGGGACGCGACGTCGTCGTCGTCTCGAAGGACCTCACCGACGTCCTCGGCGCGAACGATCCGCGCATGAGTCACGCAGGCACGGACGTGATCTGGATGCAGCAGCACCCGGACGTCTCCTTCGGCACGCCGCCCGTGCTCTACCCGTTCCGCCAAGTGAAGAAGCCGCTCGACGGAGGGGCGCAGGTCAACCTGACCACGCCGCCGATCGCGCCGACCACGACGGAGACGTTCGTCGAGTGGCGGGACGACGATCGAGAGGTCGTCTATT
>CAZECM010000029.1:0-34958 GCA_964510785.1 uncultured Cellulomonadaceae bacterium
CCCGACCTGCGCGAGCGCGTCTCGAAGTGGACCGGCACGCAGGATGTCTTCACGGTGCACCGGGTGGACGAGCAGCTCTCCAAGGGCATGGACCGCAAGGTCTGGCTGCCCTCGGGCGGCTCGCTCGTCATCGACCGCACCGAGGCCATGACCGTGGTGGACGTCAACACGGGCAAGTTCACCGGGACCGGTGGCACGCTCGAGGAGACCGTCACCCGCAACAACCTCGAGGCTGCCGAGGAGATCGTGCGCCAGCTGCGGCTGCGCGACATCGGCGGCATCATCGTCATCGACTTCATCGACATGGTGCTCGAGTCCAACCGCGACCTCGTGCTGCGCCGGCTCGTCGAGTGCCTCGGGCGGGACCGTACCAAGCACCAGGTGGCCGAGGTCACGTCGCTCGGGCTCGTCCAGATGACCCGCAAGCGCGTGGGCCAGGGGCTGCTCGAGGCGTTCTCCGAGACGTGCGACCACTGCGCAGGGCGCGGCTACATCGTGCACGACCACCCCGTGGCGAAGGGCGAGCCCGCGCAGCCCGAGGAGTCGGCCGAGCCCAAGAAGTCGCGCCGCTCGCGCAAGTCGACGGTCAAGGAGCCCGTGCCGCACACGCCCGTGCCCGTCCTGCCGGCCGAGCGTGACAAGGTCAACGCGACCCTCGCGACGATCGCCGCCGCGGCGGCCCACGCGCACGAGCACGACCACGAGCACGAGGCGGAGGCTGCCCCGGAGCACGCCCCGGAGCACGAGGCCGAGGCCGCGGCAGAGCCCGAGGTCTCGGACGAGGCCGCAGCACAGCAGTAGGACCGGTTGCCGGGTGGTCGCCGCGCCGCACGCGCGGTTTGACCGCCTGGCAGTCAGTCCGTATTCTTGACCGTCGGCGTGTTGAACGCCGCGCAATCACTGGTGTCCGCGGCTCGACCGCGTGTGACACCGTCCCGGACGAGGAAAGAAGCAGCATCGTGGTGTACGCGATCGTTAAGGCAGGTGGGCGCCAGGAGAAGGTCGCCGTGGGCGACATCCTGGTCGTCGACCGACTCTCCGCAGGTGTCGGCTCGACGGTTGAGCTTCCCGCGCTGCTGCTCGTGGACGGTGCCACCGTCACCCACGATGCGAAGGCTCTCGCGAAGGTCTCGGTCACGGCCGAGGTCGTCCGCGACGAGAAGGGCCCGAAGATCGACATCCTCAAGTACAAGAACAAGACGGGCTACCGCAAGCGCCAGGGTCACCGGCAGCAGCTCACCCGTCTCAAGGTCACCGGAATCAAGTAGCGGAGGAACTGACATGGCACACAAGAAGGGTGCGAGCTCCTCTCGCAACGGTCGTGACTCGAACGCGCAGCGCCTCGGCGTCAAGCGCTTCGGTGGCGAGGTCGTCAACGCCGGCGAGATCATCGTCCGCCAGCGCGGTACGCACTTCCACCCCGGCAACAACGTCGGCCGCGGCAAGGACGACACGCTGTTCGCCCTCGCCGAGGGTTCGGTCAAGTTCGGCGTGCGGCGCGGTCGCAAGGTCGTCGACGTCGTCGGCTAGTACTTCGTACGTTGGGGCGCACCGGGAAGGTGCGCCCCTTCGTCGTTTTCACGGCTCCCGTCGTCATGGGACGCTGAACCAAGGAGGTGGGCTATGGCCACGTTTGTCGACCACGTCGTGCTGCACGCGACCGGTGGTGACGGCGGCCACGGTTGTGCCTCCGTGCGCCGCGAGAAGTTCAAGCCGCTCGCCGGCCCCGACGGCGGCAACGGCGGGCGCGGCGGATCCGTCGTCCTCGTCGCAGACCCGCAGGTCACCACGCTGCTCGAGTTCCACTACTCGCCCCACCGGCACGCCCGCAGCGGCGGCCCTGGCATGGGTGACGACCGCAGCGGCGCCCACGGCGGCGACCTCGAGCTCGGGGTGCCCGTCGGCACGGTCGTGAAGTCCCGCGGCGGGGAGATCCTCGCGGACCTCGTGGTCCCGGGCGAGCGCTTCGTCGCGGCCGCGGGCGGTCACGGCGGGCTCGGCAACGCGGCCCTCGCCTCACCCCGACGCAAGGCGCCCGGCTTCGCGCTCCTCGGCGAGCCCGGCGAGGAGGGCGAGTTCGTCCTCGAGCTCAAGACGATCGCCGACGTCGCACTCGTGGGCTACCCGAGCGCCGGCAAGTCGAGCCTCGTCGCCGCGATCTCGGCCGCGCGCCCGAAGATCGCCGACTACCCGTTCACGACCCTCGTGCCGAACCTCGGTGTGGTGCAGGCCGGTGGCTCGCGCTTCACGGTCGCGGACGTGCCCGGCCTCATCCCGGGCGCGAGCGAGGGCAAGGGCCTCGGGCTCGAGTTCTTGCGCCACATCGAACGGTGCGCCGTCATCGTGCACGTGCTCGACTGCGCCACGCTCGAGCCGAACCGTGACCCCGTGAGCGACCTCGACACGATCGAGGCCGAGCTCGCGGCGTACGCGGAGGACCTCGACAGCGGGCGCACGCCGATCGCCGAGCGACCCCGGCTCGTGGTGCTCAACAAGGTCGACGTGCCGGAGGCGCGTGAGCTCGCCGAGCTCGTCCGTGCCGATCTCGAGGCGCGCGGGCTGCGCGTGTTCGAGATCTCCGCCGTGTCCCACGAGGGGCTGAGGCCGCTCACCTTCGGGCTCGCGGAGATCGTCGAGGCGGCCCGCGCGGCCGAGCCGAAGGCCGAGGGCGAGCGCATCGTGCTGCGGCCCCGTGCCGTCGACGACTCGGGCTTCACGGTCACGAAGCGGCGCGACGGTACGCACGAGTTCTTCCAGGTGCTCGGCACCAAGCCCGAGCGCTGGGTGCGCCAGACCGACTTCGCCAACGACGAGGCCGTGGGCTACCTCGCCGACCGGCTCGCGCGCCTCGGTGTCGAGGACGAGCTCTTCCGCGCCGGCGCGGTCGCGGGCGCCGAGGTGGTGATCGGCGACGGGCCGTCCGCCGTCGTCTTCGACTGGGAGCCCACGCTGCTCACGGGGTCCGAGCTGCTCGGCGGCCCGCGCGGCAGCGACCTGCGGCTCGAGGAGACCGCGCGCCCCACGCGCGGCGAGAAGCGGCGCGAGTACCACGAGCGCATGGACGCCAAGGCCGAGGCTCGCGCAGAGCTGTGGACCGAGCGCGAGGCCGGTCACTGGGCGGACGCCGCCTCCGACGAGTAGCCCGCGACACCCCGTGCGGGCGCGGCGTGGAGCGGGCCGGGCGCCGGGTGCGGGAGAATCATCCTCGTGAACTCGACAGTGACCTCGCGCAGCGGTCTCGCGACGGCGCGGCGGATCGTGGTCAAGATCGGCTCGTCGAGCCTCACGGACGATCGCGGACACCTCGACGTCGGGGCGCTCACCGCCCTCGCGGACGTCCTCGCGGCGAGGCACGCCGAAGGCGGCCAGGTCGTGCTCGTCTCCTCTGGCGCCATCGCCGCGGGCCTCACGCCGCTCGGCCTGCACGTGCGGCCCCGGGACCTCGCGACCGCCCAGGCGGCCGCGTCGGTGGGCCAGGGCCTGCTCGTCGCCCGCTACACGCAGGCCTTCGCCCGGCACGGCATCAGGGTGGGCCAGGTGCTGCTCACCGTGGAGGACACGATCCGCCGCGGGCACTACCGCAACGCGCGCCGGGCGTTCAGCCGCTTGCTGGACCTCGGCGTCGTCCCCATCGTCAACGAGAACGACACCGTCGTCACGGACGAGATCCGCTTCGGTGACAACGACCGGCTCGCCGCGCTCGTGGGTCACCTCACGGGTGCGGACGCCCTCGTGCTGCTCTCCGACGTCGACGCCCTCTACACCGCCAAGCCCGGCCGCCCCGGCTCGCGCAAGATCTCCGAGGTGGCCGGACCCAAGGATCTCGACGGGGTCGACGTGTCGCAGCGCGGGTCGCGCGTGGGCACGGGCGGCATGATCACCAAGCTCGACGCGGCCGCGATCTCCACGGGCTCAGGCATCCCCGTGCTGCTCACGTCCGCCGGCAACGCTGCCGAGGCCCTCGCCGGCAAGGACGTGGGCACCTACTTCGCCGCGACGGGCCGACGGCGCAGCCCCCGGTTGCTGTGGCTCGAGCACGCCGCCCGCACGCACGGCCGCGTGGTGCTCGACGACGGGGCCGTGCGCGCCATCGTCGAGGGCCGCAAGTCGCTCCTTCCTGCCGGTGTCACGGCCGTCGAGGGCACGTTCGAGGCGGGCGACCCGATCGAGCTCGTCTCGCAGGACGGCGTCGTCGTCGCCCGAGGCCTCGTCTCCTACGACGCGACCGAGCTGCCCGAGATGCTCGGCCGCTCCACGAAGGAGCTGCGCGCGGAGCTCGGCCCCAAGTACGAGCGGGAGATCGCCCACCGCGACGACATCGTCATCGTCCGCCGCCGCCCCACCACCTGAACGCGGGCACGGCCGCGGGGCGGACGGGGACGTCCTGGGGGTGGACACGCGGACTACCCTGGAGTGCATGACGACGACCTCTGACGCGCCCGCGACTACGGCCCCCGCCACATCTTCGGCGGCTCCGAGCCCCGACGTGACGGCCGCGGTGCACGCGATCGCGCGTCGCGCCCAGGCGGCCGCTCCGCGGATCGCCACGGCCACGCGGGCCGTCAAGGATGCGGCCCTGCACGCGCTCGCCGACGCACTCGTCGCCCGCGCGGGGGACATCGTCACGGCCAACGCCGAGGACACCGCGCGCGGCCGCGAGAACGGCATGTCGCCAGGTCTGCTCGACCGCCTCACGCTCACCGAGGAGCGCATCGGCGCCATCGCGGACGCCCTGCGCGAGCTCGCGGGCCTGCCGGACCCCGTGGGCGAGGTGGTGCGCGGCTCGACGCTCCCCAACGGCCTGCGCCTGACCCAGACCCGCGTCCCGATGGGTGTGGTCGGCATGATCTACGAGGCGCGGCCCAACGTGACCGTGGACGCCGCAGGCCTCGGCCTCAAGTCGGGCAACGCGGTGATCCTGCGCGGCGGCTCGGCGGCGGCGAGCTCGAACGGGCTCATCGTCCAGGTCCTCTCGGAAGCCCTCGAAGCTCAGGGCCTGCCCGCGGACCTCGTCCAGTCGATCGACGAGTACGGCCGCGAGGGCGCCGTCGCCCTGATGCACGCGCGCGGCCTCGTGGACCTCCTCGTGCCCCGTGGCGGCGCGGACCTCATCAGCACCGTGGTGCGCGAGTCCAAGGTGCCCGTCGTCGAGACCGGTACCGGGAACTGTCACGTGTACGTCGACGCCGCGGCGGACCCGGAGATGGCCCTCGGGATCGTCCTGAACTCCAAGACCCAGCGGGTCGGGGTGTGCAACGCGGCCGAGACGCTCCTCGTCCACCGGGACATCGCCTCGACGTTCCTGCCGCACGTGCTCCCGGCGCTCGCCGCGCGTGACGTCGTGCTGCACGGTGACGACGCCGTGCGGGCCGCCGCGCCGTCCGGCGTGGCGGTCGACGACGCCGACGACGAGGACTGGGCCACCGAGTACCTCGCGCTCGAGCTCGCGGTCAAGGTGGTCGACGACGTCGAGGAGGCGATCGAGCACATCCGCCGCTGGTCGTCCGGTCACACCGAGGCGATCGTGACGAACGACCTGGCCGTCGCGGACCGCTTCGTCGAAGCCGTCGACTCGGCCGCCGTCATGGTCAACGCCTCGACCAGGTTCACCGACGGCGGGGAGTTCGGGCTCGGCGCGGAGATCGGCATCTCGACCCAGAAGATGCACGCGCGCGGACCCATGGGACTGCCTGAGCTCACCACCACCAAGTGGATCGTGCGCGGGAACGGCCAGGTCAGAGGCTGACCCTCGTCTCACCCGCTCGTGACACAATGGGCGGACCCGCGAGAGCGGTTCCCACCACAACAAGGAGGCGCACGTGCACGCTGTACTGCAGGCGGCTGAAGAGGTTCACCGGGAGCTGTCGATCCCGCCCATCTGGTTCGGGATCGTGTCCCTGTCTGCCCTCATGGCCCTGCTGCTCGTGACGTTCGCCTTCCGCAACATCGGCGCGCGCAACTAGATGACGCGGCGGACGACCCGACTCGGTGTGATGGGCGGAACCTTCGACCCCATCCACCACGGTCACCTGGTCGCCGCCTCGGAGGTCGCGCACCGCTTCCAGCTCGACGAGGTCGTCTTCGTCCCCACGGGCGAGCCGGCGTTCAAGCAGGGGCGCCAGGTCACCCCGGGCGAGCACCGGTATCTGATGACGGTGATCGCGACGGCGTCGAACCCGCGGTTCACGGTCTCGCGCGTCGACATCGACCGCCCCGGGCTGACTTTCACGGTCGACACGCTCCGAGACCTACAGTCCGAGCGACCAGATGCCGATCTGTACTTCATTACGGGGGCAGACGCCATCGCCCAGATCCTGACGTGGAAGGACGCCCCACAGCTCTTTGACATGGCTCACTTCGTCGGAGTGACGAGGCCGGGTCACGCATTGTCCGATGCTGGACTTCCCCCAGGTGACGCGAGCACGCTCGAAGTTCCCGCGCTCGCGATCAGCTCGACCGACGTGCGCGAACGTGTCGCCGAGGGGGAGCCGGTCTGGTACCTCGTCCCGGACGGGGTGGTCCAGCACATCGCCAAGTACGGCTTGTATCGAGGTTCTTCATGAGTATCGAACCGGGGGAGCGGCGGAGGCGTCGCGAACTCGAGAGGGCACGTGAGGTTGCCGCGCAGGATGCTGCGGGTGGCTCGGGTGCCGGTGAGTCGACCCTGGATTCGCAGGGGCAGGCGCCTCCAGGAGCGTCGGGCGGTCCGACGACGGCGGCCCCTGGACCGGCGAACCATCAGCCGACCGTGGCCCCCGTTCGGAGCGCGGTCCAGGCGGCGGCACCGACCCTGACGCGCCGCGAGCTGCGCGAGCTCGAGGCCGCGAGTGCCGCGCCGGGCGGAGCGGTGCCGCACCAGGGTGGTCCGGCACCTCAGGCGCCGCCGCAGCCGCAGCCACAACCAGTCGTTCGCCAGCCGCAGGTCCAGCCCGCCCAGCCACAGCCTGCCCAGCCACAACCACAGCCCCAGGTCCAGCCCGGCCGACCGCAGCCGCAGGTACAGGGTCAGCCCGTTCGGCCGTTCGTACCGCCCGCGCCGTCGCGCGAGGACCAGCCCAGCACCCCGCCGTCGTCGGCGACCCCGTTCGTCTCGAGGCGAGCGATGCGCGAGGCGGAGCCCGTCGCCCCGCCCCAGCCGGGTGCCCCGGTGCGTCAGACCGCGGTGCGGCCGCCCACCTCCGGTGCCGTGCGAGGGCTCAACGCGCAAGGCGGTCTCGGGGAGGTGCGGCCAGCCACGTCGCCGAACCCGGTGCTGCCGCAGGGTCACTTCTCGCAGGTCCAGCCCGCCGGGAAGCCGGCGTCCGGGCAGACCGCCGCGCCCGTGGACGCCCCGTCGCACGAAGCCCCACCCACCGCCGCACCCACGCAGGCCGTGCGCCAGCAAGGGTTCGCCCAGCAGCCGGGCCAGCCGGGCTCTACCGCCGCTCGTCCGCAGAGTGCCGGTCGGCGGGCGGACCGTGCGCAGGTGTCGCCCGTCGCGCCGGGAGTGCCCGTACCGCCGGTCGCCCGTCACCCGCACGTCACCCCGGGCGCGCCCGCCGCTCCTGCCGGGATGTCGACCCAGGTCACGCCCTTCGTGCCCGAGCGACCCGACGGCCCGCCGTCGGCCGCGGGTCAGCAGGGTCCGGGCCAGCCGGGTCCGGGCCAGCCGGGTCCGATGCAGCCCGGTCCGGGCCAGCGCAGCCAGCCCGGCGCGCCGCAGCCCGCCGGTCCCCAGTTCGGTGCACCGCAGCCCGCCGGTCCGCACATCGCCGGCTCCCAGCTCGGTGGGCCACAGCCCGGCGTCTCCCAGCCCGGATCGGGCGGTCAGTGGCCCCCCGGCGGCCCTGTGGCACCGCAGCCCGGTCAGCCTGGCCTCGGACAGCCCGCCCAGCCAGGCACGGGCCAACCCGGTCAGCCCGGACCCGGCCAGCCGCAGCACCCGATGCCCGGGCAGCGCTCGCTCGCGCCGTCGCCCGAGTCGGGCTGGACGCCTGCCGTCAGCGGTGCCGTGCGCGCACCGGTGGAGCCGGGAACCCTGCCCCCGGGTGTCATCGCCCCGGCCTCTGAGGTACCCCCGCCCGGCACTTTCGTCCCGACGGGTTCCATGCCGATCGTCGTGCCGAGCCCGCTCGCGGCGATAGGCGCCCCGAGCGCTCCGAGCGCTGCGCCGAGCCAGCCCGCGTGGGAGGCCGCGGCGGAGCCTGGCGCACCGACGCCCGCGTGGGGCAGCCTCGGCCTCTCGCCCGACGAGGCCGACGAGGAGGAAGAGGCACCGCAGCACGGCTACACGTGGCTGCACATGATCGTGCTCTCGCTCGTCGCGTTCGTGGCCGGCCTGCTCGTGTGGCTCCTGCTCATCCAGGGTCGGGGCGTGGGTGGCGCCGAGGGGCTCGCGGAGTCGCCGACGGGTAGTGTTGGCGCGGTTTCCGCCGTCGTCCCATCCCCACCTGGAGAACTGTGACCGCCTCCGAGCGATCCATCGAGCTCACCGTAGCCGCCGCGCGCGCGGCCGCCGACGTCAAGGCCGAGGAGATCATCGCCCTCGACGTGTCCGCCCAGCTCGTGCTGACCGACGTCTTCCTGGTCGCCTCCGGCACCAACGAGCGGCAGGTCGGTGCGATCGTCGACGCCGTCGAGGAGTCGTTGCACAAGCTCGGTTCCAAGCCGCTGCGCCGCGAGGGCAAGGCCGAGGGCCGCTGGGTGCTGCTCGACTTCAACGACATCGTGGTGCACGTCCAGCACGCCGAGGACCGCGAGTTCTACGCGCTCGAGCGGCTGTGGAAGGACTGTCCGGTGGTACCGCTGCCGGACGACATCATCTCCGGCGCCGGGACCGTATGACCGAGGTCATCCTGTGGCGCCACGGGCGCACCGAGTACAACGCGACGCGGCGGCTCCAGGGGCAGATCGACATCCCGCTCGACGAGGTGGGGCGGTGGCAGGGGACGACGGCGGCCGCCGCGCTGTTCGCGCGGCACACGCCCGCCCGTCTCGTCTCCTCCGACCTGGTGCGCGCGTTCGACACCGCCGGCTACCTGGGGGAGCTCGCGGGCCTCGAGGTCGAGACGGACGTGCGGCTGCGCGAGCGTGCGTTCGGTGACTGGGAGGGTCTCACCGCCGAGGAGATCCACGCGGGGTTCCCCGCCGAGGCGTCGGTGTGGTCGAGCGGGGGATCCGTGGACCGGCCCGGAGCCGAGAGCCCGGCGCAGGTCGGGGAGCGCGTGTCCGCCGCCGTCCGTGAGCTCGCCGAGGGTTTCGACGGCACGCTCGTGCTCGTCACCCACGGCGCAGCGATCGCGCTCGGGCTGTCCGCGCTGCTGGGCCAGGACCCGTCCTCGTGGCGCGGCGTCGCCGGCGTCGACAACGCGCACTGGTCCCAGCTGACACCCACCCGCGAAGGCGTCGCGCCGGGGTGGCGGCTCACGGCGCACAACGTGGGGCCCTCGGTCTCGACCGCGGACTGGTTCGCCGGTCGGGGGCGGTAGATTAGGTAGCGACGACGGGTTCGACGTATGATTCTCGACGTTGTTTCTCGGGGCTGTGGCGCAGCTGGTAGCGCACCTGCATGGCATGCAGGGGGTCAGGGGTTCGAGTCCCCTCAGCTCCACCGATGTGATCGAAGTTGCGGCCCTGTCCTCGTGAATCGGGGGCAGGGTCTTCTTCGTCGGGGCCGGCAAGACCGCCCGGCGTGACCTGTCACAGTCGGCTGGCGGTCGGGCCACCTTCATCCCAGGAGATCCTGGCCTTCACCAGTCCTGTCCGTGCCGAGCAGTGCCTTGAGCACGCGGGTGTGGTGCTCGGTCGGGTAGTCGGCTCGCGTCGGGAGCCGCCGCGCCGCCTCGTTCTCCGACACCTTCCCTCGCGCACGAGAGCGCGAGTAGGTTCAGAGGATGAGGGCCGTTCCCGACGACATCCGTGAGTATCACGAACGACTCGACGCCGAGGCACGACCGATCTGTGATCTCCTCCTCGTGACGATCGAGAGCGAGCTGCCGGACGCCGATCGCAAGGTGTGGCACGCCCACCCGGTCTGGTTCTTCGATGGCAACCCTGTGGTGGGGTACGACCGCTTGAAGGCCTGCGTCCGGCTGTTGTTCTGGAGCGGGCAGTCGTTCCGGGAACCGGGGCTGACGGTCGAGGGCAGCTTCCGGGCCGCCGAGGCGAGGTACACGTCCGCGGAGGAGATCAGCGTCGATGTGCTGAAGCGCTGGCTCTCCGAAGCACGAGAAGTCCAGTGGAACTACCGGGATATCCGCAAGAACCGAGGGCTCGTGCCGCTCCGCGGGGTGGAAAGCTGAGAAGGTGGGCCGAAGCTCGCAACGGGGAGGCCTACTGATGCGCAGCGTGACGTACTCGATGGGTGTCTCGCTCGACGGCTATGTGGTCGGGCCGGACGGCACCTTCGACTGGACGGAGCCCGACGCCGGGCTGTTCCAGCACTTCACCGACGAGCTGCGTCGCATCGACGTGCACCTGCTCGGCCGGCGGCTCTACGAGACGATGCTCTACTGGGAGAGCGACGACCACGAGGCCCCGTTCGACGAGGCCGAGCGCGAGTGGGCCGAGCTCTGGAAGCGCGTGCCGAAGGTCGTGTTCTCCACCACGCTCACCGAGGTGCGCGGCACGAACACTCGCCTCGCCCAGGGTGGGTTGGCCGAGGAGGTTGCGCGATGGCGCGCGGAGCCCGGCGACGGCGAGATCGCGATCGGCGGGGCGACCCTCGCCGCCGAGGCCGCCGAGCTGGACCTGATCGACGAGTACCGCGCCACGGTCCACCCCGTGCTGGTCGGGGGCGGCATCCCGTACTTCGCCCGGCGCGAGCGGTACGTGGACCTCGAGCTCGTGGAGACACGGACCTTCGAGTCGAACGTGGTGCTGATGCGGTACCGCGTGCGGCACTGAGGACGGGCGGGTGTTCGTGGTGACTCGGCGGCGCGCCGGGCGGGCGACCTAGACTCGCACCATGGCAACGGAATCCTTCGTGCCGGGCGCGTTCGAACCGCCGACCTCGCTCGTCGGTGATCAGTTCCGCCTCGAGCCGCTCGGACCGCAGCACAACGAGGCGGACCTCGAGGCGTGGACCACGAGCATCGAGCACATCCGGGCGACGCCGGGCTTTCCAGACGGCTCGTGGCCACCGCCGGAGGGCATGACACTCGAGCGCAACCTCGCCGACCTCACCCGCCACGCCGCTGACTTCGCGGCCCGCACGGGGTTCACCTTCACGGTGCTCGACTCGGCCGACGGCGGCGTGATCGGCTGCGTCTACCTGTATCCCGCCGTGTCTGAGGAGTACGACGTCACCGTTCAGTCCTGGGTGCGAGCCGATCGGGCGCACCTCGACGTGCTGCTCGCCGATGCGTTGGCCGCATGGTTGGTCGCCGAGTGGCCTTGGGAGCGCGTGGACCGCTGCGGGCGCTGATCGGAGGACCCACGGCCAACGAGCCCGTGGTGCTGGTCCTATCCTGTCGCTTGACAGCGCGCCGTTACTGAGTAACGTGCATTGAAATGGTGTTACCCAGTAACGGAGGCGCAGCATGTCGGTCCCGCACGCAGTTCTTGCCCTCGTGGCCCAAGGCGTCGGCGTCCCGAGCAACGTGCGCCGCGAGTTCGAGGCGCGCACGGGGGAGGTCTGGCCCCTCAACCGCGGCCAGATCGCCACGACGCTCGACCGGCTCCTCCGCGACGGCCTCGTCGAGACAGAGTCCGACGACGACGGCGCCCCGACCTACCGCGTGACCCCGCAGGGCCGAGACGTGCTGCGCACCTGGTGGCGTGACCCCGTCGCCCGCGATGCGCCGCGGCGAGACGAGCTGGCCATCAAGCTCGCGCTCGCCGTCGAGGAGCCCGACGTCGACCTGGTGGGGATGATCCGCACCCAGCGCACCGAGACGCTGCGCGCCCTGCAGGACCTGCGCCGCCTCGGAGCCCATCTGCCCACCGTGCCCCAAGGCAGGGACCTCGCGTGGTCGCTCGTGCTCGACGGGCTGGTGGTCGATGTCGAGTCGGAGATCCGCTGGCTCGACATGGTGGAGGGGCGCCTGCGTGCCGCCAGGTCGCTCACGCCGGCCCGGTCAGCTGCGGAACAGTCAGCGCCCCAGGAAGTCCCCGCTACCAAGGACGCACGATGAGCCGCGAGTACCCCGTGCTCCGGTTGCGCGGGCTCGCGAGGCACCACGGCACCGGTGCCACGCTCGTACGCGCTCTCGACGGGGTTGATCTGGACGTGGCCGAGGGCGAGCTCGTGGCCGTGATGGGACCGTCGGGCTCGGGCAAGTCGACCCTGCTGCAGCTCGCGGGCGGGCTCGACGTCCCCACGGCCGGCACCGTCGAGGTGCGCGGGCGCGACCTGTCCGGGCTCTCCCGCTCGGGCCGCGCACGGATCCGGCGCCACGCTGTGGGCTACGTGTTCCAGGACTTCAACCTCATCGCCTCGCTCACCGCGCTCGAGAACGTCGCGTTGCCGCGCGAGCTCGACGGGGTGCGCACCCGCCGAGCACGTAGCGAGGCCAGGGCGGCGTTGGCCGACGTCGGCCTCGCGGAGCTCGAGCACCGGTTCCCCGGTGAGCTCTCGGGCGGGCAGCAGCAGCGCGTGGCGATCGCCCGGGCGCTCGTGGGCCCACGCAGCCTCGTGCTCGCCGACGAGCCCACGGGCGCGCTCGACCAGGCGACGGGCACCGAGATCGCCACGGTGCTGCGTGCTCGCTGCGACGCGGGCGCCGCGGGGCTGCTCGTGACGCACGACGCGCGGATCGCCTCGTGGGCGGACCGCGTGGTGCTGCTCGAGGACGGCCGCGTGGTGGGCTCGACCCACCGCAGCGACGAACCCGAGGACCTGCTCACGGACGTGGCGCCGCGATGAGTGCCCCGCGCGCCCTGCTGCGCCTCGGCTGGCGCGACCTGTGGCAGCACAAGCTGCGTTCGCTGCTCGTGATGGTGCTCGTCATGGTGGGTAGCGCGGTGCTCGCGATGCCGCTCATCATGGGTGGGCAGGTGCTGACTCCCGGCTCCGACCTGGACATCACCGGGAGGAGCGAGGGCTTCGAGAATCAGTATCACGTTGATCCTGCGACCCTCGTCGGCTACCTGACCGCCGCGGCCTTGGCGCTCGTACTCGGCGCCTTGCTCATCGCTCCGGCGTTCCTCATCAGCGCCAGACGGCGAGTCCGTGAGCTCGGGATGATCGCCGCCACGGGCGCGGGCCCCGTTGGTCTGGCCAGCGTGGTTCTCGTGCCCGCGGTGCTCTCCGGTGCACTCGGTGGCGGTGTCGGAGTGATCGCCGCAGTCACCTTCTACTTCGCCATCATGCCGGCGAGCACTCCCGCGGACGTCACCGGGGGGTTGCTGGGTGCGGGACTCGCGCTCTTGTTCGGGATCTTGCTCGCAGCCAGCGCAGCCGCTTGGCCAGCCCTCCTCGCGGCGCGCGCGGGCCCCGTCGCGGCGGCGCGCGGAGTCCCGACGAGCTTCGAGGCACTGCAGGGGGGTGTCTCGGACCGCGTCCCCGGGCGCCGAGAAGCGGTGGTGCTCGCCGTCGGCGGCCTCGGGCTCGTCGCCGCTGGCACGCTGCTCGCGGCGTCGGGGGCCCGAGCTCAGGGCCGGTGCGCCTTCGATATGTGCGAGATCTACTCGGAGAGCTTGCTGCTCGACGTCGGACTGCTCGTCGTCGGCGTGCTGCTCATCGTTGCCGGCGCCGTCGTGCTCCTCGCGGGCCTCCTCGCGGGTCTCTCGCGGGCGAGGCTGCGTTCGGTGGTCTCCTCCTACGTGGTGCGCGACGCCGCACGTCACCGCACCCGAGTGCTCCCGGCGGTCGTCGCGAGCGTCATGCTCATCGCGACGGCGGGGGCGGCGAGCGCTGTTCACACCACCGTCGTCGCCGACCACAACGCGAAGTACACACTTGCGGCGCCGCTCGGCTCGGCCGTGGTGAGCTTCGGAGGTCAACAGGACCGTGCCGAGGATGTCGCGGAGCTCACCGAGCGGCTCGGTCGCGACGCCGCGGTGGCGGTTGTGGTGCCCGTGCGCTCCGCCACGGTGACGCAGCCGGAGTACTACGGGGGACTGTCGGTGGGCAGTCAGCCGGTCCTGAGTCGCTTGTCGGCACTGAACCAGGCAGGCCCGCTCGTGGGTGACGAGCGGCTGCTCGAATCCCTCGGGCGGGGCTCGGGTGCTCAGGATGCGTGGCGAGACGGCCGGGTGCTGGTCGCTGACAGCGAGCAGGTCCGCGACGGTCAGGTGTTGTTGGCGATCCTCGGTGTGCCAGACAGCACCATCACTGTGGCCGCCGAGGTCGTGCCAGAACTGGGGCAGTTCACCGACGTGGTGCTTACCAAGGAGGTCGCCGGAAGACTGGGTCTCACGGTGGAGACCCGCGCGGCGATCGTCGTCGGGCGCGACGCGTTCACGGAGGCTGACGAGGTGCGGCTCGGTGGGTCGGTCGCTCCCGCTTGGCTGCTGGTGGAGCGCGGATCCCCGCTTCAGCAGGACTTCGGCACCCTGGGCGGCATCCTCGCCGGGGCGGTGGTGGCGGTGCTCCTCGTGATCTGGGTCATGAGCGCCCTGGCCGCCCAGGAGACCAGAGGGGACTCCGCCGTGCTCGATGCGCTCGGTGCCGCACCACGAACCCGGCGTCGGATCGCAGGTGGGCAGACCGCGTTGATCGTCATACCCGCGGCCGTTCTCGGTGTGCCCGCTGCGTTGGGACTCGCGCTGGTGTTCCTCGCGGTCGAGCCCCAGTACGAGAGCCTCGCCGTCCAGGTTCCCGTGGGTGCCGTGGTCAGCCTGCTCGTCGGGGTGCCGCTCATCGTCCTGGTGGGGGCGTGGGCCACAGGGCCCAGGCTGGTCAGGCAGGCAGCGGCCACACGCTCGTAGGCTCGCTCGCGGTGACGATCGATCTGCGGATCGGAGGACCCATGGCCAACGAGCACACGGTGCCGGTGCTGCCCTGCCGCTCGATCGACGAGATCGAAGAGTTCTCCCTCGACTTGGGTGCGCCACCCGGCGACGCGAAGCGGCCGGCAACGCCCGTTCCACAGACGACCGGTACGCGCGAGCGAGACGTTTTGGGGTATGGCTACGTTGCCGTCCATGGACATCAATCCCGTGAGCTCGTTCGACAACCGCCCAAGGCTCCGCCCGCTCGGCCCGTTCATCGAGCCACTCCCGCCGGTCTCGGAGCCGACGCCGCCTGAGGATCTTGCGCTCGACGGGCCGCTTGGCGCCGTTGCGGCCGCCTTGTACTTCCTCGAGCTCGTCGACTACGCGTTCGACTCTGGTGACACTTCCACACTGAAGACGCTCGTCGGGCCAGAGTGTGGGATGGGCACGGCGTGGATCGAGCAGGTCGAAGAGATGCACGCCTCGGGTCGTCGGATGCGATGCAGCCCCGCTGTTCAGCTCGGAGAGCCGGAGATCGACCCGGAGGGCCAGAACGAGGGCTTCATCAACGTCGCAATCAACGACGCTCCAGGTTCGACTCAGATGATCGATCGCGCCGGCACGGTGGTTGAGGAGTGGCCCGGTTGGGACAGACGGGAGCATTGGTTCGCGCTCTCTCGACGTCCCGAGGGCTGGCTCGTGGACTGCTACGAGTCGATGGAGGAGTGTCTACCGAGTCCCAGCGACGAGATGTATCACCGGTGATACAGTCGAGCCATGAGGAGCGAGGACGTGGTGTCGGTGCGTGACCTGCGGAACCGGGGTGGGCAGGTCCTGGACGCCGTCGCGCATGGTCGTTCCGTCACCGTGACGCGGGACGGTGAGCCTGTCGCGCTCCTCTCGCCGCTCCCTCGGCGTCGGGTATCTACGGACGAGCTCATCGCGCGCCGGCTCAACCTCCCGGTCATGGACTCTGGCGCGCTGCGCACCGACATCGACGCGACCCTGGACCAGTCGCTGTGACGCGTGCCGCGGCGGGGATCCTCGACACCAACGTCGTCATCAACCTGGCACTGGCTGATCCGCGCAGCCTTCCCCACGAAGCCGCCATCAGCGTCGTGACTCTTGCCGAGCTGGCTGCAGGGCCGCTCCTGGCAGTTGACGAGCGTGCGCGCGCGGTCCGTCAGGCTCACCTCCAGCAAGCCGAGGCCGACTTCGAACCGATCGTGTTCGATGCTGCGTGCGCGCGGGTGTTCGCGCGAGTCGCTGCGGACGTTCGGCGTGCAGGACGCAAACCGCAGTCTCGGGCCTTCGACGCGCTCATCGCAGCGACGGCGATCGCCAACGATCTGCCGCTCTTCACCGAGAACACAGAGGACTTCGAGGGGATCGAGGACCTCAAGGTCCAGGCAGTGACCATCCGGCGCTCGGACTCCGAGTAGCCGACACTGTCGCAGCATCGCACTCCACCTTCCGACGTGTCCGCGCCGGCGGGGGCAGCGGTTTAGAACATGGTGCTCGCGGAGCGGAATCGTCCGGGGAGGGCGGAGCCGGAGAGGATGCCGAGAGCGATCGCCACCATCGTGGACACGGTCGTCACCAAGGTGGAGGCACCGCCGTCGTCGCCGCCGAGGATCGAGGTGACGCCCACGAGTCCGAGCGCTCCGGGGACCAGGAGCCAGAACGCTGGGAGGAAGGTGACGGGCGCCGCCGGCCCGGACGGCTGTCGAGAGACGAGTACCGCGACCGGTGTCATGGCGAAGGCGCCCACGAAGGCCGACAGGACGCCGCCGAAGAAGATGTCGCCAAGCACCTGAGCTGCGTACGCCACGTAGAGCACGAGCACGATCCAGCCGATCGAGCCTGCCCGACCACCGCGGTTGATGACCACCGCGGCACCGAACACGGCGACGGCGATCCACGGCGCGATCGGTCCGAGTGGCTGGCTGGCCTCGTTGAGCTCGATGTGGGGGACGCCGACGAGCGTCGCCCCCGCGACGATGCCCGCTGCGAGCAGGACGAGCTGCATGAACCCCGCCGCGACGCGCGCTATGCCTGAGACCATCTGCCCGGTCGCGAGCTCGATGACGCCGGTGGTGAGCAGCGCGCCCGGCAGAAGAATGATGAGCGGTGCGATGAGCGATGGCAGCACACCGGGATCCAGTCCGGTTCGCGCGAGCAGGAAGACGACGACCGCGCAGGTGAACGAGAGCGCGAAGGTGAGGATCGGCTCACGGCTGCGGGGGAGGCCTGCCGCACGCAGCAGTACCGCGCCGACGCCCGCGCCGAGTACCGATGCGACCGCGACCCCTGTCCAGGACCCACCGAGGACCACCGCGAGCGCTGCGCACAGGCAGACGTAGGCGATGGCCCGCGTGCCGACGGAGAAGGGCGCGGGCGCCTCGCGCATCAGACGAATGAGGACCCGAGCGTGCCGGGCATCCACGGCTCCCGTCCGAGCCAGCTCGACGATGCGGTCGAGGTCGTCCAGCTGGTGAAGCAGCAGCGGCGTGCGGCCGCTCGAGACGACACCCGTCCGCAGCTCGCCGGTCGAGCGCGCGGAGACGAACAGCGCGGTCGGCATGACGACGATCTCGGTGCGCGGAGAGCCGTTGGCCCGTGCGATGTCCTCGAGCGCGGAGTGCACCGTCGTCACCGTGTACCCGGCATCGATCATCGCCTCGCCCACCGCCTCGAGGGCGCCGAAGCTCGCGCTGATCGATGCCGGCGGGGCCGGCGCCGGGAGAGCGGGCTGGGTCGCGCGTGCCGCCTCGTGGCGGCGGACGACCAGCAGGACGAGACCGCTGACGAGGAGCACGGCGATGGCAATGACCCATGGCGTGTTCGACTCGGGCGCGAGGAACACCGCCGGTGGCACCTCGTCGAGGGGCATGGCCTCGTCCTGCCGGCCGCGGACTACGCCGAGCCGTGCGGGCCGACAGCGGCTTGCGCACCGTCGGGCCGGTCGTGGGCGCCCGTTCGCGTGGGCATGTCGAGGTGCACGATGGTCCCCTTGTCCGTAGCGGCCCTCATGACGATAGTGCACCGGGCCCCACAAAGGCCCTGCGACGTGGGCACTCGCTCCGCAGGCGGCGGCCGGGCTCGTAGGCCCTTGGTCTCTTGTACGGGACGCCAACCCTTGCGATGTTGGCGGTGTGGAACGGCCCCGCCGGCCCATCGGCCGATGCGGACGTGACCCGTCCGTCCGGCTGCCGCGGCACATCCCGCCGCACTCGCCCGACGACGTGCAGGAGACCCATGCATCCCGACCTTCAGCTCCGGCTCTACTTCTTGCAGGAGCGTCGCCTGGATCACACGCTCGAGACGCGCCGGTTGGTGCGCGAACGTGAAGGATCGACGACGACGACGGCCCACGGCCACAAGAGATCACCGCTCGCCCGGGCGCGCCGGGGTTAGCTCAGGTCGTCCTCGACAAGGCGGGTGCGGGCGGTGTGGATGGTGAGTTGAGTGCCGGTGGTGGTCGTCTCAGCGGTGCCGTCGATCTCGGTCCACGGGTCGATGCTCAGTTCTCGAAAGAACCCCTTCCAGCGAGTGGTGAGCTCGGGTGTCGCGGTGCCGCTGGCGGTGTAGCGGTGGCTGACTGTGTGGTCGGGCCACGGCTTGCCAGGGTCCGTCGTGACTAGGGGAGACGAGCCGTCACCGAAGTCCCAGGAGTACTCGACGGGAATGGCAGCCACGGAGAAGTCTGCGCCGAGCAAGGTGACCTGGAACCCTTGCCCTGCGTCGTCGGTGAGTCCGATGGTGTCGAGTCCGGCGTAGACCCACTCGGCGTCGGGCTGGATACGTAGCGGAGAGGGCGAGATTGGCAGCACGGCAAAGTCGTCGAAGGTGATCGGGAACTCACTGTCCCCGGGGCAGGTGTATCCGGCTTCCAGGATCCATGGACCGTCGCCGTTTCCTGTGTCGCGTAGGCGTGCCCATCGGGGTCGCGCCATGGTGCCCGTGGTGCAGCTCTCCTCGGGTTCAGGGATGATGCCGTCGACGCATCCGTCTGCCGTGCGGACCTCGTCATCGATGTAGCACGACGCCGTGTAGAGGTACTCCTTGGGGTCTGCCCTGCCGCGGACCCTGACGTAGTCGATGCCGCTCATACGCGCCTCGATCTCGGCGTCCACCACGCACCAGTCGATGCAGACCGCGGCACTGGTTGGGGTCGCAATCCCCACCGACGTGGCTAGCGAGAGTGCGGCGCCAATCGTCACTCCGAGCGCTGCGCTACTCATCTGTCGTCACTCGGATGCCGAGCGTCCGCCACATCGTGCCGTCGTGGAGCATGCCCATGAGGACGGTGGCCGTCCCAGAGTCGTTCTCGTCGATCAGGTTGCCGTCGGCGTCGTAGGTCTCCGAGGCGCTGGCTTCAGCGCGCAGGGTCACTTCCCACATCGCCCTGGTGGCAGCTTGCTTGGTGCTCGGTTCTCCGAGCCACTTGGGTGGCCCGGACACACGGAAGCTTCCCGCGTCATGCATCTCCTTGACGTTCTCGGAGGCGATCTCGCAGAATTCGCACTCCGAAAGCGCCATCTCCTCCCACATCTTCAGGTCGCCCGTGAGGTACACGTATTCGAACAGTCCCATGTAGTACTTCGCCGCGGCGACGGCCCCGGCCTCGTCATCGCTCTCCATGGCTTCGGGCTGCACGAGCAGCTCGGAGCGGTCCTCGGAGTCGGTGGGCGAGGGCGTGGGGCTCGGCGTCGGACTCGGGCTCGGCGACGGGGATACGGTCTCGACCGGGGAGTTCTCGGGCGGTGAGGGGGGCGTCGTCGTCGTCGGCGTGCATGCCACGAGCGACGCGGCGGCAACCACTGCCGCGCACCCTGTCGCGAGGCACCTCACGGCACGTCGAGACCGTCCGAGGACCGGGCGCCGAGCCCCCTGCTGCGCAACAGACATGACCGGAAACCTACCGAGTCACTGTCCGAATCGCACCATGGTGTCCGAATCTGTGGACAACCGTGCCCCAAGTCTCGGGGGAGACGGTCCGACGGCGTGGGTCAGAAATCACTTGACCGGTACAGATCGAACGCGATACTGTACCGGTACAGACAAGAACGTGCCCGAGGGGCGAGAGAGGAAGGACCTCACCATGGACCTCATCGTTGCCGGACTCCTGGGCCTGCGCCTGATGCGTGATCAGGCTCGCGGCGCCCTCAACAGCCCCAAGGATCATCGGGACGACCAGCCGTGGACCCTGGGTCCGATCCCGCCCGTCACGCCGGCGTCGAACCAGCGCGCTACCGCTCGACCGCCCAGCGCTCCTGGGCTCCCGTCCGTCCAGTGCCCCGCACCCGCAGGCTGCTCGGTCGAGAGCGCGGCGTGACCCAGGACGTGATCGACCCGCCGACCGGCGACGTGCCACCCGTCCCACTGCGCGCGGCGGCTATCGTGGCCGTCGAGCACAGGGACGGTGAGGGCTTGGGTCGCGTGACGTTGCAGACGGTGGCCGATGCCGTCGGCGTGAGCCGGATGACCGTGTCCAACGCGTTCTCCCGCCCCGATCAGCTCTCACCCGCGCTGCGCGAACGCATCCTCGCCTCGGCCGCAGAGCTCGGCTACTCCGGCCCTGACCCCGCGGCGCGCGCCCTGGCACGAGGCAGCGCCGGCGCGGTGGGCGTGGTGATGACGCACTCGCTCGGTGAGGCGTTCCTCGACCCCGTGGCGGCGGCGTTCTTCGGCGCGGTCGCGGAGGAGCTCGCACCCACCGGTCTGGCCGTCTCGCTCATCCCGGCCTCGTCGGCGGGGGGAAAGCTCGCGGCGCGGGACCTGGCCATCGACGCGGCGCTGGTCTACGCCTGCGACGGCGCCTACGAGGCGGTGGAGTGGCTCCATCGGCGCAAGCTGCCCATCATCTCGGTCGATCGCGAACCTGAGCCGGGGGACAGGGCCATCCGCCTCGACGAGCGGCAGGGCGGCCGCCTCGCGGTGCAGCACCTCATCGATCTGGGTCACACGGACATCGCCGTCTTCACCATCAATCCGAGCGTCGCTGGGCACGCCTGGGCCGCTGACCCCGGCGCGGAGCTGGCGAACCACGTCGCGAACGAGCGGCGGCGTGGTGTGGTCGAGGCGCTCGACGCCGTCGGCCTGAGACCGCGGGTCTTCCACGTCAAGGACAACTACGACCGCTTCGTCACGGCAGGCGCCGAGGCGCTCGTGCACGACCCGGCCAGGCCCGGCGCTGTCGTGTGCTTTTCCGACGTCATGGCCGCCGCCCTCGTCGCGGCAGCCCAGCGGGCCGGGCTCGAGGTGCCGGGCGACCTGTCGGTGGTGGGGTACGACGACAGCCGCATCGCCAGTGCCATGACGCCGCAGCTGACCACGGTGAAGCAGGACTTCGTGGCGAAGGGCCAGGCGGCGGCGCGCGCGCTGATCGCCGCCTTGGAGGCTTCCCGGAGTGGTGTGGCGGACGCCGTACCGACTGAGGACGTGGTCATCCCTGTGAGCCTCGTGGTGCGCGACAGCACGGCAGAAGCGGTCCGACGGCGGTAGGCGGGCGCGCCGTCACGAGCCCACCGCTACCACTACCCACCAAGCCCGAGCGCCGCGAGTTGACCGACGACGACGTCGAGGCCCGGCTCGCTGGTGTCCTCCCAGAGGCTGTTCAGCGGTGGGCCGTGCGGGTCGGTCTTGTCTGGTACCCGCCAATCGGCCCGAGGTGCCGTCGGCTCGTGTCGATGCCGTGAGACCGTCGAACCACCGCCCTGAAGACTCCCTTGACGAGGAGTGGCACCAGGAAGCGCGCGTGCAAGCGGCTGTTGTCACCGCATTGGCCGGGGAGGGCTGGCGCATCCTCTCGGTTGCGGACACAGCCAGTAGGGCACGTGGTGTCGACATCCTCGCCGTACGGAATGGCGAGACCATCGGTGTCGAGGTGAAGGGCTACCCCAGTCGTCAGTACGCCGACCCGGCGCGTTCTCACGAGAGGAAGCCGACGGCACCGAGCAACCAGGCGGGGCACTGGTACGCCCAGGCTGTTCTGGCGGCCATGAGATTGCGTTCGCGGGAACGGGACTGGCGCAGCGTGATCGCGCTTCCCGACTTCTCGCGGTACCGCGATCTGCACCGTGAGACGGTTGGCTCTCTAGCGGCCGCCGGAATCGACGTGTGGTGGGTGCACCGCGATGGCGATGTCGTGATGGACGGGGCGTCCTAGGCGAACAGGTCTCAGCCTTGCTGCCGCGAGACGCGGCCATGGGGAACTGGTCGAGGCCCGAGTGTTCTGGCGGCTATCTACCGTTCCGGGGTTATTCACTCTGGGAGTGAATGACCCCGTTCGAGTAAATGACTCGGGAGGTGCGCATCGCGGACTTCCGACTGCTAGAAGGGCTCAGTCCTGTCGAGCTGGTGGAGTGAGGTCGATCTGCAGCCAGCTCGCGTCCTCACCGACCAGCTCGATCAGGTCGTCCTGCCGCGGCTGCCCGATGACCATCCGGTACGCGCCCACAGACCGCTTGAGCCGTTCGTACCGCAGTGACTCCCGGCTGAGCGGCATCGCGGGGACGTAGCGCTCGATGACAGCGCCGCCGGGTCGCGTGTAGACCCAGAACGGCGTGATGTCGCTGCCGTCTCCCGAGCCCGCGGCAGCAGCCGCATCGAACATCCCCGCCCACGGATCGTCGGAGGTTGCGTCGAGGGCCGCGTGGCCGAAGTCGGCGGCCACGTTCTTGCGCACCGCGTGTCCCTTGTACCGGTGCACGCGCCCTTCGCGCTGCTCGAGGTCCACCGGGTTCCCAGGCAAGTTCCAGTGGACGATCGCGTGGGAGTAGGTGTGGAAGTCGAGCCCTTCCTGACCCACCGAGGTCGAGGCGAGCACGAAGGGTCGGAAGGGGGAGTTGTAGCTCGTGCGCACCGAGGACTCGCGCATCATCGTCTTGTCGTCGAGTTGAGAACGCCCGTAGCGCGCGGCGAAGTGACTGCCGATGCGGTGGTCCTCGCGCCGGATGACGCCGTCGGCCACGCGGATGTCCTCCACCACGTTCGGGGCGGTGCGCATCGACAGCGCCTCCGCCATGCGCTCGGAGATCGCGTGAGCGCGCTCGTGCGCTGACTTGTCTTGCAGCCCCTCGGACTCCACGAGCATGTGGACGTACTCGTCGAGCACGGACTGCAGCCCGCCGTCGATGGCGTGGTCGAGTACGGCCCGCCAGTACGCCTCGTCCTCGTCCTCACCGGCGCGCACGAGAGCTACGATCTCCGGCTTGTTGAACAGAGTTCGCAAGCCTTGGGCCACGAGGTACGCACGATCGCGGACGACGGCGTCTTCCAGCGCCCTGTCGCCCCCGGTGACCCGGGACAGCGCCCGCAGCGCGCACACCCCCGGTCCGCCCAACGCGAGCTCGGTCAGCACCTCGACGAGGTCGTCGGGCATCGGCCCAAGCTCGGCCAGGTCGACAGAAGCAGCGACACGCAGGTGCGCGGTGAGCGCGGACTCCCGGTCGTCGTCGTGCTGGCCCCAACCGAGCATCGCGGCCGCGAAGGAAGCGGCCGCATCCGGGTCCTGGACGCGGTCGAGCAGGAGAGAAGCCGCCCAGTACCAGCGTTGATCTGCGCCTCCGCCAGCTTCAGCGGGCACTCGCAAGGCGGCGAGCGCCTCAGCAACCCGCTCTCGCACCGCCCCGACCACGGTGGAGCGGTCAAGCGGCAACGGCCCACCGAGCGTTCGCGCCACGGCCAGTGGGTCCCCGAGCCGCGCAAGCACGACGCTCGGGTACAGCAGCCCGAGCACCGGCATGCCCGCGGGCCGCCCACCCACGCCCATCCGGAACTGCAGCGGCACCGCCGCCACGTGGGTGTACTCGCGGGACTCCAGCCCGGCTGCGACCATCGTCCGCCGCTCGGCCTCGTAACTGAGCATGACCGAGATCGCCTTCGGCACCACGGTCCACGCGGAGAACACGAGTCGTTTGGTGAAGGAGTGCAGCCGAGCGGACGCATACGCCCCACCGAGCGAGTAGTACGGCAACGACGGCGGTAGCCACGCAAGCTGCCATGACCCGGAGTCCAGGACGTCCTCACTGAGCCCGCGCAGCTTGGCGTTGCCCGGATCGATCTGCTGGTAGCGCAGCACGTCCTGCCAGTCGATGAGGCCGCGAGCACCGGCCACCAGGGACGTCAGCCGAGCGTCGCCGGCGTCGGCCGCGGCCTCGAAGCCCTTGCGCACCGAATAGCTGCTCTTCTCCATGAGGTTGAGCGGGTACGGTGCGGAACGCCAGTACTCGAACACGTCGTGACGGTCCACGTGCCGGGCGATTGCGTCGAACGAACTCCACGCGTGCAGGTCTTGAGTCGCGAGCCGCACTCCCGACAGACGCCGTTCCTGAAGCATCCCGTCCCGGTCGGGCGTGGAGGACAGCCGTTCGGTGCGACACATGACCCGCTTCAGCTCGGCCTCGACGCGCTGGCGCGCGGCGTCCGCTTGGTCACGCTCTCCGCCAGCGACAAGAGCCTCGCGCAACGTTCTCAGGTTCTGTTCGACGACGGCGGTTCGTTCCTCTCCAGCCAGGAAGCGGACCGTTCTGGTGAAGTCCCGGTAGTGGTCGTCCCCGTTCGGCTCGTCGGGCAGGGTGTACATCCGGTAGGGCGTCGCGGAGAGCAGCAGCACCTTCGCGTCCGGGTGGTCGAACACGGCTCGGGCGAGCTGGGCGCCGTCGTCGTCGTTCTCGGGGTCGAGCAACCCGGCGAAACCCTGGAACTCGTCGAGGATCACGAGGTCCGGCTCGAGGTGCTTGACGGCGGCACCGGCCACCAGGTGCCGCAGCAGCCCGACGAGCCGGTTCCGGCGCGCGTTCAGCTGCCAGTGGGGTTTGCCCCGCAGGTAGGTGAACTCCTCAGCGCACGCCTCGAGCTCGTCGCGCAACCTGCCGCCGCCGGGCCCTACCGCTTGATCGATCGCCTCTCCGAACGATGCGCACAGCTCAGGGTCGAGCTGATCGCGGTCGAACTGCTTGAGGTGCCACACGAAGTTGTCGCGCTTCATCCCGCCTTCGAAGAACTTGCGCCACCGGACGGAACCCGTGACTTGACTGCCCCAGCACGCGGTGAGCATCCAGTAGAGGAGGACGCGCTCGGCGAATGCCCCGCCTGAGTGGCCCACGCTGAAAGAGGTACCCGGCGTGAACGAGACGAAGTTGATCTTCTGGCCCTGCAGGCTCCGCACCACCGTGGGCAGCAGGGTGAGCCGGTCGGCATGCCGCACCTCGACGCCGCCCACGACGTTGAGTCGGCTCAGGTTCTGCCGGGCGATCTGGTTGTTGGAGCAGATGTAGACGACGTCGATCCGCTCGATGTCTTCCCAGAGGTGCTCCACGGCCTTGGCGATCACGCCCTTGGCGACCATCGTCTTGCCGAGCCCCACCTCGTCGGCCACGAGGAATCGTTTCACTGCATCGTCGGCGGTGTAGAGCCGCTCGAAGACGTACTCGACGGTGTCGCGCTGGAAGTCCTTGAGGCTTCCAAGCACCTCGTCCGCGCGGGGTCGCTCGCTCATGGCCTCTGCTCCTCGTGCGCTTGCCAGACGGCATCCCACAGGTCCTCGAAGCCCTCGGGCACCAGTTCCTCACCGCCCGGCATCGCCTTCAGGTCGGCGACGAGCCTCGCGACCTGCGCCAAGGCCTCCGGGTCGCGTCCCGCGGCACGCACGAGCGGCTCGAACAGTGCGATTCCGCCGCTGCCGCCGGGGCTCGCACCCCACTGGCCACCGCCTGAGCCGTCTCCGGTCATCTGCGTGAGCAGCGTGTCGTAGGTGGGGTCGCCCAGCAGGAACGCGAGGTAGCGCAGCACGTCGCGTGGGTCCTTCAGCACGGACATCACGGCGTCCTTGCGTCGCTCGTCGATCTCGCCGCGCAGCTCGGCCTTGAGCACGCAGCGCCGGGTCACGGGCCCGGAGGTGGTCTCGACGGCCACGAACGGCGTCACGTGCTCGTGTGCCAGGGTCCACTGGGCGGTCTCGGCGAACTCGCGGGCGTGCGCGCCGTCGGGCAACGACGCGAGCCACATCCTCGTGGTGCCGGGCGCGTTGGTGGGAACCTCGAGCGTCAGGGTTGCGGTGACCCGGTCCTCGTCGACGACGGCGATGTCCAACGTCGGGGTCCCCGCGGCGAGCCGGTGGTGGAACAGCTCGAGCACTCGCGCGGCCTCGTACTCCTCGTCGTCGAGCGCGGAGTCCTGCGTCGGGACGTACTCCTCGAGCACCTGCATCAGGCCGGGGGCTTCCTTGGGTCCGTCGAGGGTCGCGTCCACGCCGCACGCGCTCGTGGGCCCGCGCAGCACGGCGTCGAACTCGATGTTGGTCCGCCAGGCGGCGCCCGTGAGGTTCGCGCTGCCCGTCACGGTGACCGACTCTCGCCCGCCCACGTCGATCACGAAGGTCTTCGCGTGCAGCCCGTCGCCGCGTTCGAGGAATCCGTCGCGGCCCAGTACCTCGGTTCCGCCGTCGTCGGCCGATTCCACCTGCTCTGGATCGGTCTCGGCCATGGGCTGTAGCACGTAGGTGGACCACGAGGCGAGGGTGTCGGCTCCGACGGCGTCGATTGACTCGGACCGCGAGACGAGAACGCGCTGCTGGGCTACCTTGGCCAGCTCTCGCACGCTGCCCTTGGTCAGGAACGGGCTGATCGCGAGGAGTCGCTCGCCGCTCTCGGGGAAGGGCCACGTCGGGGCGTCGCGCAGTCCGATCGGGACTAGTTCTCCGGACGTGAACGGTGCGGGCGGCGCGAGCCTCACCGTGCTCAAGGTGCCGGCGAGCTCCGCTACCTGGGCGGCGCGTGCGGGGGAGAGTGGTCGTAGCGCGAGCCGGGGGAGTGAGGTGAGGAACTCGGCGGCAGGTGCGGCGTCGATGGTGCCGTCGGGGGACTCGTCGAGCACGAGCGCGGTGTCCCAGGACTGGTCGAACGTCAGGTTGCGGCTCTGGACTACAACACGGTGGAGGTGCGCTCCCTCCTTGTCCTCGAACCGCAGTGCCCAGACCTTGGGGTGGAAGATCCCGTCCGGCGTGGGTGCGGTGACCTCGATGACGGCGTCCTCGACGAGGGCCAGGATCCGGCGGTAGCTGCCGGGCACGTGGATGCCGCCCGCTTGGCTGAACACCGTGGTGTGGTCGGCATGGCGGCGCATGGCGTCGAGCAGGCGGATGGGGTCGGTGTGCTCGAGGTCCCACTCGTCAGAGAGTGCGAATGCGAGGGGTGCCAGGAGCAGAGCCGTCAGGTCGAGGGAGTAGGTGGTGCCGACGGCGAGGTCCACGCGGAACCCGGCGGGCGGGCGCAGCGCTTCGGTGAGCACCACGCGGGTCTCGGGTGGGAGCGTCATGCCGCTCTCCTCGCTGCGTACAGGTCTTGGAGGTGGCTGCTCGCGACGTACCACCGGAAGTCGAGGCGGCTCAGTCCACTCTCACGGTTCCAACGGTCGAGCGCGGACTGGTTGGCGAGGCGGGCTCGGCCGCCCTTGATCCTGCGCTCGCGGGTCGCGATGAGATTCTCGGCGCGGGGGTTGGTGGTCACGTCAGGGTTCTCTGCGATGAGGTCGAGCCAGGCGTTCACGAAACTCGTGGTCTGCAGGCTGATGCTCGGGTTCTGGCGTCGGATCGTGGCCCACCACGCGGCACGGTCCCAGCCCGCGAGTGCGCCGGTGGAGAGGATCTCGTCGCGCCAGCGTGCGGCTAGATGCAGGTAGTGGTCCACGAGCGTCTCGTCGTCGATGCGTCGGGCGAGCAACAAGTTGTAGAGCACGGCCGCACCGTGGATCGCGGTGTGGAAGCGGCGGGCGTGGTCTGCGAGTTCTTGGAGCCTCGCTGGAGCGGCGGCGAGGTTGCCGAGTTCCCAGACATGGCCCTCGAGTTCGGACGGCTCGTTCTGGACCAGCCACGCCAGCATCGAGCCCGGAGCTGCGGAGGTGATCCGGTGGGACAGGTACTGCTCATCCTCGGCGGTGAGCCGGAAGTCGACGGCGGTGAGCCACTGGGCCGGCGGACGCGGCAGGTGCGGGTCGAGACCCGAGGGCGGGAGTGTGTCGTGGGACTCCACGTCGTCGACCCGCGTGGTGCGCTGCGCCAGTGCCCGGAGATCGGCGGTCCTGCGGAAGTAGGTCTCCGTGGAGAAGCCGCCGGTGCTGATGCCCCACGCGCCCAACGCGGACCAGTACACCCCGCTCGGCAGCCGCTTGAGTTTCCGCCGCGCACGGTTGCCGATCACGCCCACCACCTCTCCGCCCGCGATGAGCGCCTCGATGAGTCGGTACTCGCCGTTCCGGAACTGCTCACCCATCTCCGCCGGTGTTGCCCCGTGCGCGGCTTCCTGCATGAGCCACGGGATGAACAGCACGTAGCGCAAGCGGGTGTGCAGCACGGACGTGCCGGGGAACAGTGCGTCCGAGAGGGCGTCGCGGATCGAGCCGATGCCCAACTCGTCCACGGTGCTCTGGTCCTTGAAGAGGTCGACCACCTCGAGCATGCGGCGGCGCTGGGCGGGGTCGGTGTCGAGCCAGCCGAAGGAGGAAGTCATGGCGTGTCGATCGCTACTTGCTGTCGAGGGGGTCGGTGTAGAAGTTGTCGCTCTCTGGGCCGAATCGAAGTTCCGCGGATCTTCCGAACACGCGGACGTTAGCCTTCGCCGGAGCCGAGGACTTCGGCGTCTGCGACGGACCAGAGGTCGTTGGTGGGGCAGGGATGAAAGTGCCCTGCGCGCCCGCAGCGAGCCTGCGTAACTCCCGGAGCGCCTGGGAGTGAGACGTGCTCCGAGGATCGAACTCTGGGTCGCTCTCGATCCCACGGATCAGTCTGTTGATCTCGTTGATGAGACCGTCCTTCCTCTCGAGGAGCTTGCGGCGCGTCTGCTCACGCACCACAGAGAGGCGCGCTGCCTTCTGTAGTTGCTCGGTCGAGCGTTCGAGCCGCGTCACTGCCCGAATGGCGCGCACGGTTGGCGAGGGGCGAGGAGCCTTCTGACGCGCGGGCCCCTTTCGGCTTGTGTGGTGTGACGCACTCGATGGGGTTGCAGATTCCAGAGAGCGCGGAGCCCGTACGGGCGGTTCGCGGAAGGGCTTGGGCCCTTGACCCATGCTCTTGGTCGGGCGAGCCGGAGACCCGATGGCAATGAGCGCGTCGAGGACGTCCCTACCTACTAGGTCCTTGAAGGAAGCCACGGTGCTCCTCGGAAGGTGGATGAGACGACGTGCGTCGTCCTGCCAAGATGATCGACCTAGCCACTGACACTCTTGAAGGCTGAGGTCATCCCCGAGGACTGGATGGAGGGCGCACCAGACGTCCATGCAGAAGTCGTGAGGTCAAGTCCGTGGTTCCCCGAGCCGAAGTGAGTAGGGTGCACCCAGGTACAAGCACCGGGTGAGTCGACACGGGGGACGCGGGGTACGAGTGAGCAAGCGCGGCGTGATGGGGCGGTCCTAGCGATGCGCGTCATCGACAACGTGAACGACCTCCTCGGGGACGACCTCAAGGAGGCGATCAAGCCCGGCTCGAAGCTCCGTGTCGCAGCGAGCACGTTCTCGATCTACGCCTTCGAGGCTCTGAAGCACGAACTGTCCTCGATCAAGGAGCTCGAGTTCGTCTTCACGGCCCCGTCGTTCACCACGTCGAAGGCCACCGACAAGCCCGCGCCGGAGCGGCGGCAGTTCTACATCCCCAACGGTGGGGACCGGGACTCGGCCCTGTACGGGTCGGAGTTCGAGATCCGCCTCCGAAACAAGCTCACTCAGCGTGCGATCGCACGCGAGTGCGCGGAGTGGGTGCGGCAGAAGGTCACGTTCCGCTCGAATCGCACGGGCGCACCGATGCAGTCCTTCGCCGTCGTCGATGGGTCGACCGCATACGCCCCTCTTCAGGGCTTCACCACGGCCGATCTCGGCTACGAACGCGGCCCGGCCCTGTCCAACATGGTCCACCGGATCGACGACGCCCTGTTCACCGAGCAGTACATGCAGCTCTTCGATCAGATCTGGCACAACCCGGAGCAGGTCGAGGACGTCACAGAGACGGTCCGTGAGCACATCGCGAGCGTGTACGCGGAGAACTCCCCGCAGCGGGTCTACTTCCTGATCCTCTACAACCTCTTCAGCGAGTTCCTCGAGGAGATCAGCGAGGACGTGCTTCCGAACGACCGAACGGGCTACCAGGACACCGCGATCTGGCAGGCGCTCTACAACTTCCAGACGGACGCGGCCACGGGGGTGATCAACAAACTCGAGACCTACGACGGCTGCATCCTCGCGGACAGTGTAGGACTCGGGAAGACCTTCACGGCGCTCGCGGTGATCAAGTACTACGAGCTTCGCAACAAGACGGTGTTGGTACTTGCGCCCAAGAAGCTCGCGGACAACTGGACCAACTACAACTCGAACTACACGACCAACATCTTCGCGGCAGACCGCTTCAACTTCGACGTACTGGCACACACGGATCTGTCGCGAGACTCGGGCGAGTCGCTGGGCAAGCGCCTCGATCTCGTGAACTGGGGCAACTACGACCTCGTGGTGATCGACGAGTCCCACAACTTCCGCAACGCCGATTACGTTCAGGAGCGGGAGACGCGCTACCAGCGACTCATGCGCAAGGTGATCCGTGAGGGCGTGAAGACCAAGGTCTTGATGCTCTCGGCTACCCCGGTGAACAACAAGTTCACCGACCTCCGCAACCAGCTTGCGCTCGCGTATGAGGGCGAGTCGGCGCAACTCGCGGCCAAGCTCAACATCTCGACGTCCGTTGAAGAGGTCTTCCGCCACGCCCAGCGCGTGTTCAACGAGTGGAGCGATCTGCCTCCGGAGGGCCGCACCACAGATGCGATCCTCGCGCGGTTGGACTTCGACTTTTTCGAGCTGCTCGACGCCGTGACGATCGCTCGATCGCGCAAACACATCCAGGCGTTCTACGACACGACCGATGTTGGCGCCTTCCCCGAGCGACTTCCGCCGGTCTCGCTGCGGCCGGCATTGACCGACCTTGCGGATGCGCCAACCTTCAGCGAGATCTTCGATCAGCTTCAGCTCCTTACCCTTGCCGCCTACACGCCGCTGGCCTACGTCTTCCCGAGCAGGCGCGAGAAGTACGAGTCGATGTACGGTGCCGGTGCGGGCCAGAACTACATGGGTGGCCAGACTGCGAACCTTGGTGCGGCGAGCCGTGAGCAGGGGATCAGGAAGCTCATGACCGTGAACTTGCTGAAGCGTCTTGAGAGCAGTGTCGAGGCGTTCCGACTCACACTGAGCAGGCTTGAGCACACCGTGGGCGAAGCGATCGAAGCGGTGGACGACCACGCGGCCAGCATCTCGGACGTCGTCTCGGCACTCATCGACTTGGATGCAGATGACGACGACATCGAGTTCCCTGGCAGCGGGTCCATCGGCACGAGGGTGCAGATCGACCTCGCCGACATGGATGTTGAGTCATGGAGTCGTGACCTCGAGCACGATGGCCGAGTCATCCAGGATCTCTTACGGTCGATCAGCAGTATCACCGGCGAGCATGACTCGAAGCTCCGGGATCTTCGGGAGTTGATCCAGGGTAAGTTCGCGAACCCGATCAACGCCGGCAACCGCAAGATTCTGATCTTCTCCGCGTTTGCCGATACGGCCGCGTATCTCTACCGCGAGTTGAGTCCCGTTCTGAAGCGACAGGGACACGACGCGGCTCTCGTAACCGGTCAGGGGAACCCGAAGACGACGGCGGGCAAGGGTTACGGCTTTCAGCAGACGCTGACACTGTTCTCTCCACAGTCGAAGCAGCGCCATCTCGTGATGCCTCGGGAGTCCGCTGAGATCGACGTCCTGATCGGCACGGACTGCATCAGCGAGGGCCAGAACCTCCAGGACTGTGACTTCCTGATCAACTACGACATCCACTGGAATCCCGTACGGATCATCCAGCGGTTCGGTCGCATCGACCGGATCGGCTCGACCAACGAGCGCATCCAGCTCGTGAACTTCTGGCCCGACATCTCCCTGGATGAGTACATCAACCTCAAAGAGCGCGTCGAGAGCCGCATGGTCATCGCAGACCTCGCGGCGACCGCCGACGATAACGTGCTCACTCCGGAGGCCAGTGATGCGGCGTTCCGCAAGGAGCAGTTACGCAAGCTTCAGGACGAGGTCATCGAGCTCGAGGACGTTCGCACAGGGGTTTCTATCACCGACCTAGGCCTCAACGACTTCCGCATGGACCTGCTCGGCTACATCAAGGAGTACGGCGACCTGGCTGGCACCCCCAAGGGCCTGCACGCTGTCGTCCCCGCCCAGCCAGACAAGGGCCTCAAACCCGGTGCGCTGTTCGTGTTACGCAACATCAACGCCGACGAACACCTCAATCGCGGCAATCGCCTGCACCCGCACTACCTCGTCTACCTCGACGACGACGGCGAGGTCATCGCCGACCACACCGAGGTCAAGCACGTGCTTGACCTGATCCGAGCAGGGTGCCGTGATCGTGACGAACCCGCCTGGGAGGTGTGCCGCATCTTCAACGCCGCCACCCGCGACGGCGCCGAGATGGGCCAGTACAGCCACATGCTCACTGAGGCAATTCGTTCGATGATCGATGTCAGCGAGGAGCGGGATGTTGACAGCCTGTTCAGGCCCGGCCACACGACCGCTCTCGTGCAGACCATCGCGGGGCTCGACGACTTCGAGCTGATCGCCTTCCTCGCCATCGTCGGGGAGCCCGCCGAATGATCGACGCTCCCCAGACGCCCGTCCTGTACCGATGGCCCCCTGCCGCGAGGTTTGGCCGCGTCGTCCCGAAGACGAAGTTCTACGAGCACGGCAACGTCCGCACGGCGCTGCGCGAGAAGTTCGTCGGTGACATCCAGCGCATTATCTGGGGCTACAAGCTGGCCGAAGACACCATCCGCCTGCGCGGTACCACCGCCGTGCCGGAGGTCCAGGTGTTCACCATCGAGACCAAGGGCGCGGATGTCTCCGACGAAGTGCTCGCCGCCATCGACAAGACCGTGCACTACCCGCTCATCTTCGAGGTCACCGGCGGCGACCGCGTGCGCACCGTCGCCGCCCAGAAGACCTTCGGCGGCAAGACCCCCACCGTCGGCGCCTACTACTCGACCGGATGGCTGCCCGCCGACGCCGAACGCCGGCCCCTGCCGTCCGCACTTGACCTTCCGGGTCTGTACGAGGCGATCCTCAGCACCTTGTTGCCGATGGACACGCGCGCCGGGGAGACAGTGTCAGAGGCGACCGACAGACTGGACCGCGCCCGAAAGCTCCAGCGTGAGATCGCTGCACTGGAGCGCAAACTGCGTACCGAACCACAACTCAACCGCAAGTTCGACCTCCGCAGGCAGATCAAGGAACGCACCGCAGTGCTCTCCGAGTTGACCGAACCTGCACTGAGCAACAAGGACTGACCGTGGACAAGCTCAAGATGCACTCGCCGGATCTGACCCAGCGCAACATCGACGCCCTCGCGGCACTGTTCCCCACGGTCGTCACCGAGACTCTCGATGCCGACGGGAACCCCGTCCGCGCCGTCGACTTCGACGCCCTGCGCCAGGAACTCTCCGACCACGTCGTCGAGGGGCCGCAGGAGCGCTACCAACTCGACTGGCCCGGCAAGCGTGCTGCCGCCTTCGCCGCCAATGCACCCATCGCCAAGACCCTGCGACCGGTGCGCGAGGAGTCCGTCGACTTCGATACGACGAGGAACCTCTTCATCGAGGGTGACAATCTTGACGCGCTGAGGCTCATCCAGGAGTCGTACCTCGGCAAGGTCAAGCTCATCTACATCGACCCGCCCTACAACACAGGCAACGACTTCGTCTACGAAGACGACTTCGGCGTGACCACTCATGACTATCTCGTCGGGTCGGGTCAGGTGGGCACTGATGGCACCCGGTTCGTAGCCAACACCGAAGCCAATGGCCGATTCCACTCCGACTGGCTCAGCATGATCCTGCCGAGACTGAAGCTTGCGCGCACGATGCTGGCTCCAGACGGTGTCATCTCTATCTCCATCGATGATCACGAAGTGGGGTCGCTGCGGAAGGTTGCCGACGAGGTCTTCGGCGAGCGCAACTTTGTCGCATCTGTCATCTGGCAGAAGCGCACCTCGCCCGAAGCGCGCAAGCGATTGGCAGCAGGGCACGAGTACGTCCTCATCTACGCCCGAGACGCCAGCCTGATCGAAGACGCCCTGTCGCCTCTGCCGCTGGACGACAGCGACCGGGCCGCGTTCTCGAATCCCGATAACGACCCCCGTGGTCCTTGGGTGTCCTCCGACTTCACCGCACCCGGGTACAGGCCGAATCAGATGTACGCGATCACTACCCCGTCCGGAGTCGTCGTGAGTCCGCCGCCCGGTCGCTGTTGGATGAACCTCGAAGACGAATACAAGAAGCAAGTGACGGAAGGCCGCTTTTGGTTCGGTCCGGACGGCACGGGGATTCCTAGGCGCAAGACATACTTGGCGGAGCGAAATGGCAAATCCGCCTGGACTTGGTGGCCCAACTCAGAGGTCGGCCATACCCAGGAGGGGACGCGCGAGGTTCGCGCGCTGTTCGACAGGAACGGTGAGACGTTCTTCGACTTCCCGAAGCCCGTGCGCCTCATCGAGCGAGTCGTTCAACTCGCGACGCGATCCACCACTGAGGACATCGTCGTTGACTTCTTCGCGGGGTCGGGGACGACGGCCCACGCGGTGATGCGCGCCAACGCTGCGGACGGGGGCAATAGGAGATTCATGCTTGTCCAGATGCCTGAGCGGCTCGACACCGGCTCGGCGGCGGCGAAGGCCGGGTATAACTCGATCGCTGACGTCTCTCGTGAGCGAGTTCGTCGCGCAGGCTCGGTTGTCGCTGACAAGGCGGGGTTGGGCGCGCGATCCCTGGACTTCGGGTTCCGTTCGCTTCACATCGACACGACGAACATGGTTGAGGTCGACGCCGCGGCCGACGACCTGGTGCAGACCTTGCTCATGGAGGCAATTGACAGCGTGAAGCCCGACCGCACCGACGAAGACCTGTTGTTCCAGGTGCTGCTCGCCTGGGGTCTCGACTTGAGCCTGTCCATCCAAGGTGAGGTTTCGAGAGAGAGAGAGAGAGAGAGAGAGAGAGAGAGAGAGAGAGAGAGAGAGAGAG